>CAYPKG010000015.1:0-45116 GCA_964411275.1 uncultured Oscillospiraceae bacterium
CGGCGCGTCGTTTAAAAGCTCCGGCTCCCCGTCCAGCGCTTCGTTCACAGCAACCACTGTACCGGTTACCGACGTATAGACATTGGAAACCGCTTTTACGCTTTCCACCACCGCGAAGCTGTCCCCCGACACAAAGCTGTCCCCCACAGCGGGCAGCTCCACAAACACGATGTCCCCAAGTTCGTCCTGGGCGTGATCGGTGATGCCCACCCTGGCGATATTGCCTTCCAACAAAACCCACTCATGCTCCCTCGTATACTTGCGATCATTTGGCGTCATACCATATCCCTCCTCATATTTCTTTCCTTTTATTTTGTCCGTTTGTAAAATGGCAGCGCAACCACCTGCGCCGCAAGCGCCCTGCCGCGCACGATGATGCTAAGCTGTTCCTTTTTTGCCGCTTCCACCGTTACCAGCGCCATGGCGCAATTCCCGCCCACTGTGGGCGCGGGGGAACCCGACGTTGTGATCCCCACGGTTTCCCCGCCGTCCTGCACCTCGCAATGCTCCCTGGCAACCCCCCTGTCGATCAGCTTAAGCCCCACACGCACCCGCGCCGGGGGATGCATAAGGGCCGCCTTGCCGATAAAATCCGGCTTATTGAGCTTGACCGCGAAGGACAGCCCGCACTCCAGGGGCGTGATGTCCTTACTCAGCTCATGGCCGTACAGGGGCATCCCCGCCTCAAAGCGGAGGGTATCCCGGGCGCCCAGGCCGCAGGGCAAAAGCCCCTTGTCCTTTCCCGCTTCCATGAGCGCGGCATGAAGCGCCGCAGCGTCCGCAGCGGCGCAATACAGCTCAAACCCGTCCTCGCCGGTGTAGCCCGTGCGGGACACGAGGCAGCCAACCCCCACCACAAACATATGGGGGACGAACGTATAATTCTTCTTAGGCAGTTCCCGGTCGCACAGGGGGGCGAGGATTTCCTCCGCCAGCGGCCCCTGCAGCGCAAGAAGCGCGATATGCGGTGAGGAGTTCGTCAGGGTGACATCATACCCTTTCGCGTGCACCAGCATCCATTCAAAATCCTTGTCGGTGTTGGCGGCGTTCATCACCACGAGATAGTCCCCGTCCTGCTGCTTGTACACCAGCACGTCGTCCACACAGCCGCCGTTTTCATAGCACATCATGGAATACCGGCAGCGCCCTGGGAGCATATTCGTAAAATCGTTTGTCATAATATTCTGAAGATAGTCCAGCGCGCCCGAACCCCGGACAAACACCTCGCCCATGTGAGATACGTCAAACAGGCCGCAGTTCTCCCGCACAGCCCTGTGCTCCTCCAGGATAGAGGAATACTGAACCGGCAGCGCCCAACCGCCAAAGTCCACCATGCGCCCGTTGAGTTTCAAATGGGTTTCATACAGAGGCGTTTTTTTACATCCGTCCAACATCCATCACCATTCCTTTCCCCCCGCTTTGGGACTAGTTTTTTAAATTAATATTAGTATAAACGATGCCATAAGAAAAAGCCAAAAGAAATGTAGCTCCCAAATCCTTTTTTTCGTTAAGCCCAGGCGTCCATCCGCCTGACAAATAAAAACTTTTTTAAAACGAAACCACTCACGCCCGTTTCGCCCTTGACAACGCGGGAAGGGCGAATTACCATGAAATTGACCGGAAACGTTACCGATCCATCCGGTGCAAGAATGGAAAGCATTATGAAAAACATCAAGGACATTGCCCGCTACTGCCACGTGGGCGTCAGCACGGTATCCCGTGTTCTCAACAATCATCCGGATGTCAGCGACGAAACCCGGGCGAAGGTGCTGCGCGCCATCGAATTGTTTGAATACATCCCCAACAACAGCGCAAGAAACCTGGTGCGCGCCACCTCGGACGCGGTTGCTGTGCTGGTGCATGGCGTGGAAAATCCCTTTTTCTCTCGATTTGTCCGGGAGTTTGAGCGGCTTCTCTACGCCCGGGGCTATTCAATGGCGCTCAGGATCATCCCAGGGGAGGAGGATGAGCTCATACAGGCCAAGATTTTGGTCAAGGAGCGGCGGCTCAAAGGCATTTTGTTCCTCGGCGGACGGCTGACGTATACGCCGGAAGAGGTGGCTGGGATCGCGGTTCCTTTCGTGTGCTGCACCTACTCCAACCGCTTTGGCTCCCTGTCGGAGGGCGCTTATTCCTTTGTGGCGGTAGACGACCGCCGGGAGGCGGAGCGGGCGGTGGACTATCTCTATAGGCTTGGCCACAGGCGCATCGCCGCTTTGATCCCCAGCCAGCGGGACGGCTCAGTGAGCGAATTGCGGTTTGAGGGGTATGTAAACGCCCTGAAGAAGCATGGCCTTGCCCATGATCCGGCGCTGGTTTCCTGCTCCCGGACATTCGATATGGCCCCAGCCTATTCAGCCATGAAGAAGCTGATCACAAGCGGCGCTAAGTTTACGGCGGTGTTCGCCAGCTCCGACATGATGGCAATCGCCGCCATCAAAGTGCTTAACGATCATGGCCGCCGGGTGCCGGAGGATTGCTCCGTCATCGGCATCGACGGGCTCGAGCTTACGAGTTATATACAGCCAACACTCACCACGCTTGTGCAGCCAGCCGCGCAGATGGCGAAAGAAAGCGTTGAGGTATTGCTCGACTGCCTGGAGCGGGGTTGTCAATCCCGCCACGTCATATTTGAAACCACATTGCGCGAGGGCGGTTCTGCGGCGCCGCCGCCCCAACCCGACGGTCAAAATGAGGAAGGAGGCGTACGCGTATGAAAAAAAATCTGTTATTACTGCTGTCGCTGCTTCTTGTCGTTACGGCGGGCTGCGGCCACGCACCCGAAGCGCAATTAGCGGCGCTGCCCACCGCAATCCAAACTGCCGCGCCCACACCGGAGCCCCTGACTTTTTCCATCCTGAACCCCGAACCCGCGCTTAGCGTGCCCCTTGCCGCGCTGCTCGCAGAATATCAGGCTGAAACGGGCGTTATCATAACGGTGGATGAGAAGACCCCTTCTGCCACAGCACAAAAGCCCCCTGTGCAGGCCATATTCCCCCTGTCCAATATGGCGGATGCCGGGGCGTACGACAGCTGCCTGGATCTTCGGGACAGCGGTGTTTATGAGCTGCTGACCAAAAAGGAGATCGCCCTTACCGGGAGCGGCGGCAGCATATACGGCATCCCCTATTCAATCACCGGCTATGGCATTCTTTATAACAACGCAATACTGGAAAAATACCATTCTTTGCCCGGGGCAGTGGTCTCTTCCATGGATCAGGTAAACTCCTTCGCCGCGTTCGAGTCCCTTGTGCTGGACATGCAGGAAAAAAGCCATCTTCTGGGCATTCAGGGGGTGTTCGCCTCCACCTCCCTCTCCCCGGACAGCCGGGGCCGCTGGGAGCATGATTTGTTGAACATCACCCTTTCTCATGAACCGGAGGGGGAGCGTTCCTTCCTCTACGGGGATCAGATGAAAAACCTGTTTGATCTGTATCTCAACAATGCCTGCACCCAGGTGTCCCGCTTGCAGGCGAAAACCGAGGAGAATTCCATGGAGGAATTCGCCCAGGGCCGCTGCGCTATGGTGCAATGCACAAGCCTTGATGGAGAAAAAATCAAAGGGGTGTCCTTCAATACCGTACTGGATGAGGATTTTAGGTTCCTGCCCATTTACATGGGCATTCCCGGCGAGGAAGCCCGGGGCCTTGCCATCAGCGTGACGGGCTATTTTGCCGTCAATTCCGGACTTTCCCCCGAAACGCAGCAGGCGGCGCTGGCGTTTCTCCACTGGTTATACACATCTTCTGCTGGCCGGCAGTTTGTGAACACCTATTGCGACGCGGCGCCCTTCCCCCAATTGGAGCCAATCGATCCCCTTTCCCGGGAAGTCTCCTTCTATCTCGCAACGAATTCTAAAACGCCGGTTTCCTGCCTTTTTGAAGCATCCGCTGCCGCCCTTGGAGACGCCCTTGCGGCATACGCGAAGGGGGATGGCGACTGGGCGGCGGTGAACGCCATCGTAACAGAGCATCTGGCTTTGCGGTAATCGGGTTTGGAGGCGGCAATGAACAGGGCAAGCGGTATACTACTTCATATTACCTCGCTCCCCTCTCCCTATGGCATCGGCACATTGGGCAAGGCGGCTTACGCTTTCGGGGATTTCCTTTGCGCGGCGGGGCAAAGCTATTGGCAGATGCTGCCCGTAGGGCCGACGGGTTATGGCAACTCGCCCTACCAGTCCTTTTCCACATTCGCGGGGAACCCATATCTCATCGATTTTGACCTGCTATTTGAGGACGGCCTGCTGCTCAAAGAGGAATACCAGCACATTACCTGGGGCGATTGCCCGGAGCGAATTTCCTATGACGCCATCTATCGAAACCGGGAGGGCGTGCTTCGCAAAGCGTTTCGCCGTGGATGGGCCCGGGACAAGGCCCTCGTAGAGGCTTTTTTTGCGGAGCAGGAGGGGTGGCTGCCCGACTTCGCGCTGTTTATGGCCCTGAAAAAGCATTTCGGCATGGGCTCCTGGCTTACATGGGAGGACGAGGACATCCGCCTTCGGCGGCCAAACGCCATCAAGCAATACAAAGCGCTCCTACATCAGGACATCGCGTTTTATATTTATGTGCAGTATCTGTTCTTTTCCCAGTGGAGGGCGCTGAAAGAATATCTGTTGAAGCGAAATGTGCGGCTGATCGGCGACCTGCCCATCTATGTCTCGCTGGACTCGGCGGATGTATGGACAAGGCCGGAAAATTTTCTTCTTCAGGAGGACCGCCGCCCTTATTATGTGGCAGGGGTGCCGCCGGACTATTTTTCCAGCACGGGGCAGCTATGGGGAAATCCCCTGTATGACTGGGATTTTATGGCCCTGGACGGCTATTCCTGGTGGAAAAACCGTCTTGGCGCGGCGGCAAACCTATTCGACGTGATCCGCATCGACCATTTCCGGGGGCTTGAAAGCTATTGGAAAATACCCTTTGGCGAAACCACGGCCATGAATGGCGCGTGGGAAAAAGGCCCGGGCATGGACTTCCTTCGTGAAATCAAACGAGCGTTTCCTTCCCTTTCCATCATCGCAGAGGATCTTGGGGATTTGACGCCCGCTGTCCACGCGCTGTTGCATGAGGCGGGCTATCCCGGCATGAAGGTGCTGCAATTCGCCTTCAACCGCAATGAGCCCAGCGCCTATCTGCCCCATGCCTATCCTAGAAATTGCGTGTGCTATACCGGTACCCATGACAACAACACCGCTGCGGGATGGCTGCAAAACAGCCCCCGGGAGGCGGCCTATGCCCGGGAATACCTGGGGCTTAACGAAGCGGAAGGGCTCAACTGGGGGCTGATCCGGGGCGGCGCTTCCTCTGTGGCGGATCTCTTCATCGCCCAGATGCAGGATTATCTCAATCTTGATGAAAGCGCGCGCATGAACACCCCCAGCACCCTGGGGGAAAACTGGCGCTGGCGGCTGCTTCCCGGCGCCCTTGACGAGGCGCTGGCCCTTCAAATTCTCCGGTTGACCCGCATGTACGCAAGATAACCCCTGCGCCATTTCCCCTTGTTGACAAGCGGTGCAAGTCTTCCTGCATTAGAAGGCTTTTGCCGGGAAATTATCAACAGCGTTATGCACATTTGCAAAAAGGGCTTGTCCCCAAAAACCAGCGTTTTAGTGTATAACCTTGTGGATACTGTGCATAGCTCCAGCTATTTTTGCAAAATTTGACTGAATTGTGAACAAACTTTGGCTGCAAACACAATCGATACCGGAACCGGTCCTATCAAATAATTCTATTTTCACTGTTCAAAATACCGCCTGAGAAACTGCCGGGTCCGCTCGTTTTCGGGGTTGACCAGCACCTGTTCGGGCGTACCGCTGTCCACCACCACGCCGCCGTCCATGAATATCACCTTGTCCGCCAGATCCCGGGCAAAGGCCATTTCGTGGGTAACCACGATCATTGTCATGTCCTCATTCGCCAGGTTGCGGATGACGGAAAGCACCTCCCCGGTGAGCTCCGGGTCAAGGGCGCTGGTGGGCTCGTCAAAGCACAGCACGTCGGGATCCATGGCCAGCGCCCTGGCGATGGACACCCGCTGGGCCTGGCCCCCGGAAAGCTGGCATGGGTAAGCCTCCGCCTTGTCCGACAATCCCAGTTTCTTCAGCAACTCCCTTGCCTTCTCCTCCGCCTGGGGCTTCGGAATTTTGCGGACGGTCATCGGCGCTTCCATAATGTTTTTCAATACCGACATATGGGGAAAGAGGTTGAAATTCTGGAACACAAGCCCCAGGTGCAAAAGCGCCTCGCCAATCTCCAGCTTCGTGCCGTATTTCCCGTCCATGACCAGGGATTTTTCACACACGCGGATGCTGCCCCCGTCCACAAGCTCCAGATGGTTCATGCAGCGAAGCAGCGTGCTTTTCCCGCTGCCGCTGCGGCCGATGATGGACAATACCTCTCCCTTTGTCATGGTAAAGGATACGCCCTTCAATACCTCCTGCGTCCCAAAGCTTTTGACCACGTTTTCAACTGTTACGATGGGCTGCATATGCGTACCCCCTTCCTATTGATAATAGCTGAGCTTCTTTTCCGCCAGGTTGAAGCCCTGCTCCACGATGGTGTTCACCACTAGATAGAACAATCCAGCCACCAGGAAGGGCACCAGGCTCACCTCCCGGTTGGCGATTGTTTCCGCTTTTCTTAAAAGTTCCGACTGGGCGATTGTCATGGCCAATGCCGTGTCCTTTATCAATGTCATAAACTCGTTGGAGCAGGCAGGCAGGATGCGCTTGACCACCTGGGGCAGCACAATCCGGAAAAATGTCTGGCTTCTTGTCAGCCCCAGCACCTTCCCGGCCTCGTACTGTCCGCTGGGGATGCTTTCAATCCCGCCCCTGTAAATTTCCGCGAAATACGCCGCATAGTTTAAGGAAAACGCCACCACGCAAGGCGTAAATTTATCCGGCCAGGTCCACACGGTAAGGTTCAGCCCCAGGGTGTTAAGCGCGGTGATAATATAATATGGGCCGTAATTCACCACCATCAGCTGGAGCATCAGAGGCGTGCCGCGCATGATCAATTGATAAAGCCGCACCGGATAGCTGTACCAGCGCTTTGACATCCGCCCCAGCGCCACCGGAAGCGCCACCGGAAGCGAAAACAGCAATGCGAAAAAAAACAGCTTTAGCGATGTGCCAAGGCCTCCCAACAAAATAGGTATCATATTTCCCATGAAACGCACCTCTTTTTCGCGCGTGTTTCGCGCGTTTCCGGCGCAAACGGCGCCTTTTATTATGATAGCATGGTAAAGTGCAAAAGGAAAGTATATCCCATACAATTGTGGGAAAAGCCCGTATGTACGGTATATCAATATGTGAACGGGAAATAAATATATAAGGGGTTTCATTGCCTAAGCGGTACAAACATACTAAAATAGAGAATACAGTTTCGCGGGACAGGCCGTTTCCGCGATAATAAACGGAGTGACATCATGCCAAAACGCAAACGCAGGCGAAATATACGGTTTTCCCAACGCCTGAAAAGGACGCTATACAAATGCATCGCGGGCATCGACCGGTTTTTTACAAACTGCGTTCGTGTGTTCCGCCGGCTAAATCCCACTGGCCGGGCCCTCGCCCTTGGCGGGCTTACGGTGGTGCTTGCGGGGGTCGTGCTGCTGTGCACCCTGCCCGGAAAAAACAAAAACGAGCCAACAGCGGCTGTGCAGCCGGAAAGCCGGGTTTTATCGCTGCCGGGCGGAAACCCCGCGGATGAGGACCTTGGCGCCGTTACGCTGTCGTTGGAGCCTACGCCCACCCCCGTCGCCACGCCGGAGCCTACGCCGGAACCCACTATAGACCCCACATTGCAGCGGGGCATGGAAGGCGAGGAAATTTCAAAATTACAGGCGCGGCTGATGGAGCTGGGGTACATGTCAGACGATATTCCAACCGAGCTGTTCGGCCCGGTGACGGAGGCGTCCGTCCAGCGGTTTCAGCGGCAGTATGACATCCAGCAGGACGGCATCGCCGGCCCGGAAACGCTTGATCTGATTTATTCCAGCGACGCCAAACACTATGCGCTCTTGGAGGGCTTTTCCGGCACGGATGTGGACAGCTTCCAGCGGCAGTTGAAGGAGCTTGGCTACCTTTCCAAGGTGACCGGCTATTACGGCACGGAAACAATCGACGCGGTCAAGTCCTTTCAAAAGCAAAACAGGCTAAGCGAGGATGGCAAAGCCGGAGAAAAGACATTTAATATCATCAACTCAGACAAGGCCAAGCCCCATCCCAACGTTGCAAAGCAAAAGCGAAGAAACGCCAACATCGACACCATGATTTCGGTGGCAAAAAAGCAATTGGGCGACAAATACGTCCTCGGCGCGGAAGGCCCCAAGACATTCGACTGTTCGGGCCTGGTGTATTACTGCCTGAAGGAGGCCGGCTCCAACCGCCGGCGGCTGAACGCCGCAGGGTACTCCTCGGTCAGCGATTGGGAAAAGATCACGACGCTATCCACCAAAAAGCTTAAAAAGGGAGACCTGCTGTTCTTCTACAACAACGCCATGTCCAAGGTTGGGCATGTGGGCATCTACATCGGCAACGGTGAAATGGTGGACGCTTCCAGCTCCAACGGCAAGGTCGTGCGCAGAAGCTGCCTGACCTCCCATTGGAAGAGCCATTTCGTCTGCGCAAGGCGGCCCTGGTAGTGGCTTCGCTATACCATCGACAAAGCCTTGGCTTTGTCGATGGTGTCACTATGGTGGGTTTTCCATGCAGCTGCCACCTCGGACGATTACATCGTCTGTCGGTCTTGCCCCATGCAAGGTGTCAAAATCACCGCACTGGTGAATTGCCGCGAAGCGGCAAGAGAGGACACCCTGGGGTGTGTCGCTGATTTTGACAGGATTTTACTCTGCCCATTGCATTTAAAGGATAGGCACCTACACATTTACCATACGTTTTTTCCCAGCAATCACTCTTGGGCGCAAGCGCTCAAACAGGCGCTTCATAACCGGCAGCGCCGCCACCACCACGCAAATGAGCGCGTCCGGCCCCAGGGAAATCATCTGATACCCGAAGGAATAGATCCAAGGGTTCATGCCCTCGGGGGCGTACTCGGCAAAGAACACCGCGCCGGACACTAAGGAAAATAAAATCCGGCCGATGCCGCCCACGGCGATGCCAAGGGGCAGACTTTTTCGAAACAGTCCCGCCAGGCCCAGGCAAGCAAACGCGAACAGGTAATCGAGAAACGGCTGCACAGGATGGATGGCGATGGGCTCCTGCAAAAACTGCAATAACCCGAATACAAATCCGGCAAGCAAACCCGGCTTCCAGCCAAACCAATAGGCGTAGAGGCATACGGGCAGTATGCTGCAGACTGTAATCGAGCCGCCCTGTGGCAGTTCAAACAGCTTCAGATAGCTCAACAAAAAGCTGAGCGCCACGCACATGGCCCCATACACCAGGGATTGGGTGGAAAATCCTTTTTGCGTTTCGTCCAGATCGGCGGCGCTTCTCCTGGCGCGGACGAGGGCCACCACCAGCACGGCAATCAGCGCCGCAGCCAGCCCTAGGCTGATGTACGTAATAGACGGCAGGCCTGAAAGCTCTTCAAACAGGGAAAATGTCATATTGAAAAACCCCTTTCTTTTTTCCAGCCGCCGGTATCAACTGTCAAGATAAAACGCCCGTATCCATTGCAGGATACGGGCGTTTAACTTTTCAGCTGCGCTCCGCTTCCCTACGTTAGGATGATCTAAACAGGTTCAAAGGGTCGTTCTCAGCTGTCCGGCATGCCGGACAGCGCCCCTAGCGGTTGGATATTCTTTTGTCAACATCAGTATACGCAATCACAGCGCCCATGTCAATGCCATCCGCCAACCCCTGAAACAAATTTGCCCTGTAAATTTTACATTTTATCTGCTGAAAATATGCTATACTATATATGAACGAATGGGCGAACAATCTGCCGCATGGGCGGCAGAGGGAAAAGGAGGGATCAATATGGGAGCAGGCTTAACTTCAACCTTAACCTTGATTTGTCTGGGGATTGGACTGATACTGCTTGTGGTGGAAATGTTTACCCCCGGCCTTGGCGCCGCGGGCGCGTTGGGCGCGCTGGCGCTGCTGGGGGCGGTATTGCTGCAGATCGGAAACCCGATCGGCATTCTGTTTATGATTGCGCTGGTTCTGTTTATTGTGGCGATCGCATTGCTGCTGTTTCTGGGACTTGGCACCAAGGGCAAGTTCGACAAATCCAAGCTTATTTTAAAGGACAGCATCGAGTCCGCCAGCAATGAGTTTGAGCGCCCGGATTACCAGGCTCTCGTCGGCAAAACCGGCGTTGCGGAAACCATCCTTCGCCCCTCCGGCAAAGCGATGGTGGATGGAAAACTGCTGGATGTCACCACAGAAGGCGAATTCATCCTCAAAGGCCGCGAAATTGAAATCGCCTTTGTCGAGGGCTTGCGCATCGTGGTGCGCCCGGTCGTAAGCGAGGCGTAACCTATGCCGTTTTGCAAAACCTGCGGTACGTTTTACCCAAAGTCCTTGGGCGTGTGCCCCAAATGCAACGCCGATGAAATTTTGCTGGAGCGGCGGGAAGCGGTGGCGCCCAAGGAGATGAAAGAGGAGGACGCCGGTATGCTTGGGCGGCGCAGCTGGCTGCAATTGCTCATCGGGGTCCCGGCGTTGATCCTGTTTCTGTACGGAATGTTTTATATGATCTCCCGCCTAAGCTAGGCGAAGCATCTCCCCGCCGGCGCGGCCGGAAGGAATTTTTACACGCAACAGCCCGGCTGGCCGGGATCAGAAAGGAGCAATTTATGCTTGAACTCATTATCCCAATCATTGTAATCGTAGCTGTTATTATTTTCCTCGCCATTTTCTTTAGCTTTGTCCCCCTGCGCTTGTGGATTGCGGCGCTGGCGTCCGGCGTCAAGGTCGGCATCGGCCAATTGATCGGTATGCGGGTGCGTAAGGTTATCCCCTCCCGCATCGTAAACCCCATGATCAAGGCTACGAAAGCGGGTCTCAGCCTGCCCATCAATAAGCTTGAGGCTCATCACCTGGCAGGCGGTAACGTAGACCGCGTGGTCAACGCCCTGATCGCTGCCCAGCGCGCGGGCATTCCCCTGGATTTTGAACGGGCCTGCGCCATCGACCTGGCAGGCCGTGACGTATTGAACGCCGTGCAGATGAGCGTTAACCCGAAAGTCATCGAAACCCCCATTATCGCGGCCATCGCCAAGGACGGCATTGAGCTTCGCGCCAAGGCGCGGGTTACCGTGCGCGCCAATATCGACCGTCTGGTAGGCGGCGCGGGTGAGGAAACCATCATCGCCCGTATCGGCGAGGGTATCGTCACCACAGTCGGCTCCGCTTTGAGCCACAAAGAGGTTCTGGAAAACCCGGACAGCATTTCCCGCACCGTTCTCGCCAAGGGCCTGGACGCGGGTACTGCGTTTGAAATCCTCTCCATCGATATCGCGGACGTGGACGTAGGCCGAAACGTGGGCGCGCAGCTCCAGATCGACCAGGCGGAAGCGGATAAGCGCATCGCCCAGGCGAAGGCGGAAGAGCGCCGCGCCATGGCTGTGGCCGAGGAGCAGGAAAATGTTGCCGCAGTCCAGGGTATGCGCGCCAAGGTCATCGAGGCCGAGGCCGAAGTTCCCAAGGCGATCTCGGCAGCATTCCGCGAGGGCAAACTCGGCGTGATGGATTATTACAACATGCAAAACGTGATTTCCGACACCCAGATGAGAGGCGCCATCTCCAAGGGCGCGGCCCCTGCCCAGGATACAACGAAGCAGTAATCTAGCGGGGCGCTAAGAAAAAAGCTTCTTTCGCGCCCCTGCCCCTTTTTTCTTAGGCCCAACCGCCGTCAGGAGGGTATCATGGATTTTCTAGCAATATTGTTCATTATCATTGCGATTGTGGGCAATTTACAAAGAAAGAAACAAAAGCAGGAGGAAGCAGCCCGGCGCAAGCAGGCGGCAGATGCCACGCGGTCCGCCGCGCCGGCGCCCCCCGCACAGCCCGCCCGGCCAGCTGCGCGTCCAGTGGATCCGCGCTTCCCGGACTTTTCTTCCTATGAGGAGGAGCGCACCCACGAAAAGCAGGCAACCCAGGTTGACCTTCAGGAGCAGCAGCGCAAAGCGGAGGCCCGCAGGCAGACAATGGCGCAGGCCCGCAGGGACGCCCAGGCAGCAGCGGCTAAACGCGTAGCGGCTGTGGCCGAGGGCGAAACCAGCCATCCCGGCGTCTCGCCCATAACCGAGTCGGTGGGCACCCGGTTGGAAGAGACAAAGGGACGGCGGCATACCCTGGAGGCGTCCTCGCTCACTGGCCACTCCCATATGGAAACCAGCATCACCGGCCAAGGCAAACCCTGTCCCCCGGAAGCTGCGACGGCAGCAGCGCCAAAGACTGCCGCAACCGCCCTTGGTTTTCAGACCGGCAATCTTAATCTGAAGTTCGATCAGCCTGCCGTTGTGGCCGGCTTGCTGTATGCGGAAATATTGGGAAAGCCCAAAGCCCTGCAGCGCTAATAGAAAATGAAACCTCAGACGGTATTAAGCGCGGCCTTCCTTTTTGTGTTGGCCGCCGTATATGGAATATGGGCGTTTGCCGCCACAACCGCGCTGAATTTGGCCTCTGCCATAGCCAGCGCGGGTCTTTGTGTTTTGTTCGGCTGGTGCGGGGTGTACTGCATTAAGCTTGTGCTGGCGTCCTGGTCAGGAGAGGCGGAATACGACCCCAAGGCCGGGCTAGGGCGGCGCAGCCTGCGCCCCGGCGTGCGGCATCCGGTATTGAAGATATGTCTTGCGCTGTTGCTTTCAAGGCTGGCGGTATATGTGATCGCGTATTTGTTTTCCATCTGGCAGTCCGGCTACAGCGGCGGGCTTTTGAACACCATGTCCCTATGGTTGAAGGGCGACGCGCCCCATTATCTGGGCATCGCCGAAAACTGGTATGTGACTGAGGGGGATCCCCGGTTTCATATCGTGTTTTTCCCGTTCTATCCGGCGCTTGTCCGGATCGTGGCAAACTCAAATTATTTCGCTTCGGGCCTGTTTGTCTCCAACCTGGCGGCAATTGCGGCAGGGTATCTGCTGTACGAGCTGGCCATGCTGGACATGGACCGGGCGGGCGCGCTGCGCGCGCTGAAATTCCAGTTTTTGCTGCCAGCAGCGTTCCTGTTGTGCGCGCCCATGAGCGACAGCCTGTTTTTGTTGCTGAGCGTTTTAACGCTGTATCTCCTTCGCAAGGGGCATTTTATTAGCGCATGCGTCATCGGCGCGCTATCCTCGTTCACTCGGGTGCAGGGGGCGCTTTTGATGGCTCCCGTGGCGGTGGAAATGATCGGAGCCCTTTTGCGCGAACGGGCGCAAGGCGCGAGGGGCCGCCGGTTTGTATTGCGGCAGGCCGGACGGTTTGCCCTGCTTCTCGTCATCCCCCTGGGGCTTCTGCTGTATATTTGGATCAACTATGACGTGACGGGAAACCCGTTCCAGTTTATGATTTATCAAAAGGAGCATTGGGGCCAGAATATGGGCTGGTTTTTCAATACGGCCGCGTATCAGACAAACCGCCTGATTGAAACGACAATCAGCAGTCCCCGTGAGGCATACGGCCTGTGGCTTCCCAACCTTGTGTTTCTGTTCGGAAGCCTGATGGTTTTATTGCCATCGCTGTTCCCGCAAAAAAATGACGATCCCGAGGACACGTTTGCCCGGCGGCCGCTTCGGGCCAGCTACGCCGTGTATTTCCTCGTTTATTATTTCTTCAGCATGGGCGCCACATGGCTGTTGAGCGCGCCGCGGTATCTCACCTGCGCAGCGCCCCTTTCTCTGGCGCTTGGGCACATCACCTCCCGGCGATGGGTCAATGGGCTGTTGACAGCCCTATTCCTGGTGTTGCAGGTTCTGTACCTGTATCTGTATGTCGCCGGATACCCCATTTATTGACGAGGCAAGCGGCGGCGGCGGATAAGTTCGCTTGCCTGAAAGGGAAACCATGCAAGCACGAAACGCGAAGGGCCAGACTTTAACGGAGTTTCTGGCGGATTATGACGAAAACAGATACCGCCGCCCGTCCGTCACGGTGGACATGGCGGTTTTTACGCTGCTGCAGCCGAACCAGAAGCGCCCTCAGGACTATGCCCTGGGCGTGCTGCTGGTGCGCCGGGGTGACCATCCGTTTCTTCATTCCTGGGCGTTGCCCGGCGGGTTTGTGGATATGGACGAGGACATTCTCGCAGCCGCAAAGCGTGAGCTTCAGGAGGAAACAGGACTAAGCGGCCTGACATTCCGGCAGTTTGGGACGTTTGGCGCCCCGGACCGGGATCCCCGCACCCGGGTGATCACGGTGGGCCACTACGCCGTCGCAGCCTTTGGCACCCTTTCCCCCCGCGCAGGGGATGACGCGGCTGACGCGGGGCTGTTTACGATCGGGCTGAAGCTGATGGCCCAGTCGGCGCCGGCAGAGGTGTTTCGCATGACGCTCAAAGCGGGCCCCGTTACCCTGGTCAACGACTGCGCGCGCAGGTTTGACCCATTGGGCGCATATGCCGCCGCTCCAGAGCAGCCGCGCAACGCCGAAGCGTTGGCGTCCGACCATGGGCTTGTGCTGTTTAGCGCGCTTTGCGCGCTGGAAGCGCAGCCCCGCCAGCGGACAATAGGCCTTCTTGCGGGCGGCAACCCAGAACGAATGAACAAGGCGCGTCGAGTACTTGACCACCTTTTTCAAGATTTTATATAAGGGAGAAAAACGATGAAGGAACTATGGTTGTTGTTTTCGGCTTTCTTCCGGATCGGAGCGTTTACATTCGGCGGCGGATATTCCATGCTGCCCATGCTCCAGAAGGAAGTCGTGGAGCGGCACGGCTGGGCAACGGAGGCGGAGTTGCTCAATTATTTCGCCGTGGGCCAATGCGCGCCGGGGGTCATCGCCGTAAATACCGCTGTTTTTGTGGGCTATCACAAGCGGCGGGTATTGGGCGGCATTGTAGCGGCGCTGGGTGTTGTGATGCCCTCGCTGATCATCATCATTATTATCGCGGCGCTATTGTCCAATTTCGCCCATTATCCGGCGGTGCAGCACGCGTTCGCGGGGATACGCGTGGCAGTGACGGCATTGATCGTGTCCGCCGTGATCCGGCTGTTTCGCAATAATGTCCTGCAAAAAGCCACGGAGGATAACCCAGGCGGGTTCTGGAAGCGCAACTGGTTTGCCCTGTCGCTTTGCACAATTTCGTTTGTGCTGGTGGGCCTTTTGGGGGCATCACCGGTGTATGTGATCGTGGGCGCGGTGCTTGCGGGCATCGCGTGGGGAAAGTGGGGGAGTGCAAAATGAACCTGCTGTTATTATGCTATGAATTTTTCAAAATCGGGCTGTTCGCCGTGGGCGGCGGCATGGCCGCCATCCCGTTTTTAAGCCGGATTGCGGTGGCTTATCCTGAGTGGTATACCCTGGAGATGTTGACCGACATGATCGCGGTTAGCGAGTCCACCCCAGGGCCCATCGGCATCAACATGGCCACCTATGTGGGATACACCGTGGCGGGCATTCCCGGCGCAATCCTCACAACGGTCTCGCTGATCATCCCCAGTATCATCATCATACTGCTGATCGCCCAGGCGCTGGACCGGTATAACAACAGCCCGCTGGTGCAAAACGGGTTTGCCGGCCTGCGCCCGGCGGTAACCGGGCTGATCGCGGCGGCGGGGTATTCCGTGCTGCTGCTGGCGTTGCTGCCCGGAGGTATATTCGATTGGCGCTGCCTTTTGCTGTTTGCGGCGATGTTGGGCTGCATCCAGTGGAAAAAGCTCAAAAACCTACACCCTATCGTGTATATCGCCTTTGCGGCGGTGGTAGGGATTGTGCTGGAGCTTTAGCCATGCAAGGGAGTAAGACCAAATTGCAAGCGGTGGACCAGTCTGCACGGCGGGCGCATATGCTAAACGACCCCATGAATAAGCTCATTCCGTCCGTGGCGCTGCCCTCCATCATCAGCATGCTGGTGGGCGCGATTTACAATATGGCGGACACGCTGTTTGTGGGGCAATTGGGCAACTCCGCCACCGGTGCGGTGGGCATCGTGTTCCCGATTATGAGCCTGCTGCAGGCGCTGGGATTCGTGTTCGCACACGGCGCTACCAGCTTTATTTCCCGGCTGCTTGGAAAGGACGACACGGAATATGCCTCCCGCGTGGTCAGCACGGCGCTTTTTTCCGCAATCGTGCTGGGCCTTCTCTACGGCGCTGTGGGGCTGTTGTTTTTCGACGATTTTTTAAGGCTGTTTGGTTCCACCGAAACGATCCTCCCTTACGCGAGGTCCTATGCGGTGTCCATCTATGTAGCAGCCCCGGTGTTTGCGGGCTCGTATGTGCTCAACAACTGCCTGCGCGCGGAGGGCAGCGCGGTCAAATCCCTGATCGGCATGTCCTCCGGCGCGGTGTTGAACGTGATACTGGACCCGATTTTTATTTTCGCGTTGGATATGGGAGTGTTTGGCGCGGGGCTCGCCACCGCCATCGGTCAGGTGGTCAGCTTCTGCCTGCTGCTGCGTTTTTATCTCACCGGAGCAAGCGCCCTCAAATTAAGCGTCCGGCTGATCACCCTCAAATGGAGTATGTACTATGAGCTTGTGCGGGTGGGCATCGCCTCGTTTTTCCGGCAGGGGCTAAGCAGTCTTGCGTCGATCCTGCTCAACAACGCCGCCAGGCCTTTTGGGGATGGTGTGATCGCAGCCTTTTCCATCGTAAACCGGCTGATGTGGATGGTAAACGCAGTGGTTGTTGGGTATGGCCAGGGATATCAGCCCATATCGGGGTATAATTACGGCGCTGGCAAAAACCACCGGGTGTATACCGCGCTTCGATTTACCCTTGCCACGACGCTGTTGTTCACCGCCTGCTGCGGCATGGTGTTTTTTGCGTTTGCCCCATGGTTTGTAGGCCTGTTTCGGGACGATCCCTATGTCATCCGGGTGGGGGCGCAAATTCTGCGCTATCAGTCGCTTACACTGCCGCTGATGGCCACGGTCATGGTGACCACCATGCTGTTTCAGTCCATTGGCAAAGCGATCCCCTCCACGCTGGTGGCCATGGCCCGCCAGGGGCTGTGCTTCATTCCGGCAGTGCTGATACTGCCAAGTGTATGGGGGCTGACCGGCCTTACCCTTACGCAGCCCGTGGCGGACGCGCTGGCGTTTTTCGTTTGCCTGCCGCTGCTGATCCCCGCCGCGCTGCGGCTTAGAAGGGACTGGAAAGCATCAAGAGAGGAGCAAATCACTTGAAACGTGCGCTGTTATTTATCGCCTGGGCCTTTCTTCTCGTTCTGCCGGGATGCGGCCCGCGCCCAAAAACGCTTACGGTATCCGTGCCCAAGATCGGCGCCGCGGACTGCATCCTAATAAGGCTCGACAGGCAGGCCGCCCTCATCGACGCGGGTGAGGAGGACGATGGGCAGGAGCTGATGGAAAATCTCGCGCTTCTGAGCATCACACACCTGGACCCCATCATCATAACGCATTTTGACAAGGAATCACGTGGGCAGCATGGCTTCCATCGCCGGCGCGGTGGAGGAAGGCGCGCTGTACCAGCCTGAGTATCCCGCCAAAGGGGACGCTTACAAGCAATATCTTTCGGCCATCGCGGGGATAACCGACAAAACCTCTCTCGTCCCAGGCAGCGGCCCGGTCACAATCGATTGGGGAGCGGCCACAATCACCATCTACCCGCCGGTGAAGCTCCACGAAAGCGATAATGACAACAGTCTTGCCATCGTGCTCGCTTATGATGAGCAACGGTTTTTGTTTCCTGGGGACGCCGAGGACGACCGCATGGAGGAGCTGATCGGGCAAATCCCCAAAGGCCCCTACGCCCTGTTAAAGGTACCGCACCATGGGAAAAAGCACGAGGCCACAGCCCCGTTTCTCGCCCATGTCCAGCCAGAAAACGCCATCATCACCTGCTCAGACAAAAACCCGCCCGCGAAGGCCACCCTGGCGGCCCTCGAGCAGGCGGGAACAATCGTGTATGAAACCCGCAATGGGGATATACTCGTCACTTCGGACGGCAAAAGGCTTCAAGTTGAGCAGGGGGGACGTTGAGGGCTTCGCCCTCAAACTCCCACCAAAGGGCCATTGCCCTTTGGAAACCCAACAAAATTCTATATTCCGCAATGTCTTGTAGCCTACAGTCCAGAATTTCGCAAAGGGTATTCAGCGTTTGCGTTGTTGTATTTTGGTTCGCTTTCAGCCGCCGTATGGTACGGGTATCTATGTTGTACTTCTCACGAAGCGTATACGTTGAAACGCCTTTTTCTCGCATGGTTTTCCACAGTTTATCGAATGAAATCATAACTCCAACCCCATAACGGAATTTGTCTATTGCTTCTTTCTATTATGGGGCTTATAATCAACATGCAGAAGGGGAATATATTCCCCAGGTCGTTAAAGTGGTTCTTAGCGTCACGCGCCCCTAAGCGGGGGCGCTTGGGGCAGCGCCGTCCTGCCCATGCGCCACGGTCACGTCCTTAATCCACTTTTTTTGCTTTACCCGAAGCAGGCAGAACACCATACGCACCAAATCCGCCAGCGACGAAAGAAGAAACGCGGCCTGGGGCGGCCAGTGCAGCAGCAGTCCGGTGACGGCGACGATGGGAATGCCCACAAGCCACATAGGCCCCACGTCCAGCGCCAGCGCCGCGCGGGTGTCCCCGCCCGCCCGCAGTATGCCCACGATCACACAGTGGTTGATGGAGTTGAGCATCATCAGCCACCCTGTAATACGCAGCATATCCGACGCCATTTTGTTTACAGCGGCAGACACCTCGAAAAACACCAGCAGGCCCGGGCCAAACAGCATCAGCAAAACGCCTGTGACCACGCCGATGCTTCCCGTCAGCACGAGAAACCGTTTCGCATACGGATAGGCCATGTCCATGCGGCCCTCGCCGATGATATTGCCGATCATGACGCCACAACCGGAGCCTACCGCGATAAAGCTCACGAACGCCAGCTTCTCAATTGTGGAATAAATGGTGATCGCCGCGAACGCGTCGGTACCCATCTGCCCATACAAATAATTATAAAGATTGATGCCCAGCGCCCATACCAGGTCCGACAGGAACATGGGCGCGGTCAGCCGCGCGTAATTGCGCACATCCGCCCTTGATTGCCGGAACATCTCCCCTGGCCTGGCAGCGGCGGGAGTTTTTCTCGCGTATGTCAACAGTATCAGCAATGCCGCGTCCAGGCTGATGCCGATGATCGTAGCGATGGCGGCGCCCTCCACCTCCAGCCGGGGAAATCCCCAGTGTCCATAGATCAGGCAATAATTGAGTATTACATTTGTGACAATCCCCACAAGCCCGGTAATCATAGGCAGCGTTGGCCGCTCCGTTGATTTGTGCGCCGTGCCATAGGCATATGTCACGGACTTGAGCAGATACCCATACGAGGCGATGCGCAAATACCGCACGCCCTGGTCGATCACCGGAGCGTCACTGCTGAATATGCCCACCACCTGGGGGGTCAAAAACTGGGCAATGGCCAGAGAGAGGCCCGTGGTCACAAGCCCCAGAACCAAGCTGAGGCCCATGGCCGCGCGCACCCCCTGTTGATCCCGCTTACCCCAGTATTGGGCGCACAAAATGCTGCCTCCGCTCGTCACGCCGAACAAGCAGATGTCCACAAGGAACGAAAGCTGGTTGGCCGCGCCAACGCCGGACAGGGCCACCTCTCCCAGCTGTCCGATCATCATGGTGTCCACCATATAAAGGGCGGTGCTGATCAACTGCTGCACCAGGATTGGCAGCGTTACCGCGAATAGTTTACGATAAAAACCCTTGTCATGAAAGGCAAGGGTTGGATGAGTCCCATAATTGCCTCTTTTCTTATTACATTCTCTTAGGCGCGGTCAGTCCCACCAGGTATAACCCTGTCTTGACCACCTGTCTCGTGGCATCCGTCAACGCAAGCCTTGCATCCTGCAGAGATTGTTCCACGCCCATGATGCGCTGTTCATAATAGAACTTGTTGTATGCCTGGCAGATGGCCACCACTGCCCGGGACACGAGATACGGCTCGTTTTTGTCCATTGCGTCCCTTACCGCGTGGGGGAACGCCGCCAGCGCGCGGATGACGGCCTGGGCCGCATCGTCACTGAGGGCGCTAAAGTCCAGCTCCCGTGTTTGTTTATAAGCGGCCTTTCTTAGCACCGAGCAGCAGCGGGCATGGGTGTATTGGACGTACGGGCCCGTTTCGCCATCGAAGTTGAGAGCCTTGTCCCAGCTGAACACCACATCCTTGATGCGGTTGTTGTAAAGCGCGTTCCACACCAGCGCGCCCACGCCAACCTCCTTGGCCACCTCTGGCTTTCCCTCCAAGTCCGGGCTTTTCTCCTGGATAATGGCAAGGGTTTTTTCCACAGCGGCATGCAACACCTCTTCGAGGAACAAGACCTTGCCTTTCCTTGTGGACAGCGTCCCTTCCGCCATGCTGACCATGCCGAAGGCCACGTGGACAAGATCCTTTGCCCATTCATAGCCCATGAGCTCCATCACCTTGAACCATTGGCGAAAATGCAGGTCCTGCTGATACGCCACCACGTACAGGCATTTGTCAAAATCATAGGTATCCTTGCGGTACAGCGCCGCCGCGATATCCCTTGTAGCGTACAGCGTGGCGCCATCGGAGCGCAGGATGATGCAGGGGGGCATTTTGTATTCCTCAAGGTCTACGATATACGCGCCGCTGTCCAGCTTCAGAAGGTTTTTGTCTTCCAGCTCTTCGATCACCCGGCCCATCTTATCGTTGTAAAAGCTTTCCCCGGCATAGCTGTCAAATTGGATGCCCAGCATATCATAAACCCGGCCCACCTCTTTGAGCGTAAGTGTCTTAAACCAATCGAACAGGCCAAGCGCCTCCTCGTCCCCATCCTCGATGCGCTTAAACCAGGCCCGGGCCTCGTCGTTTAATGTTTCGTTTTGCTCCGCCTCGTCATGAAAGCGCACGTACAGCTCCAACAGCGCCCGGATGGAACCCTTTTCCACCGTGGCTTGATCCCCCCAGCGCTTGTAGGCGACGATCAGCTTTCCAAACTGGGTGCCCCAGTCCCCCAGGTGGTTGATGCCCACGCTGTTGTAGCCCATATGCTCGTAAATCCGGTACAGGCTGTGGCCGATCACAGTAGAGCTTAGATGCCCGATATGAAAGGGCTTCGCGATATTGATGGAGGAATAATCGATGCAGATGTTGTGCCCGGCACCCACTTGGCTTCCGCCATAGGCGTCGCCAGCGTCAAACACCGCAGTCAAAACCGCCTTTGCATACGCATCCGGCCTGATAAAAAAGTTCAGGTATCCGCCGGCAGCTTCTACCCTCTCGATAAACCCAGGCAGGCTGATGCCTGCGGCAAGCTCCTTAGCGATCACCGGCGGGGCCTTTCTCATGGATTTGGCCAGGCGGAAGCACGGAAACGCGAAGTCGCCCATTTTAGGCTCCGGCGGGGTCTCCAGCCAGTTGATGAGTTCTTCCGCTTCAATTGCACAAAGAGGCGCAAGCGCCTTTGCCAGTTCTGCCCGAAAATCCATGGTTTTGTTCCTCTTTCTTGCGTAAAATCAGTATTTTTTAGTATATCACATTTCCCTCAAGAATTGGAAGCCATTCCCGTCCATTTTTCGTCCGCGCGAAACCCCGGAGTCTTTGCTATGATCATTTTATGAATATTAGGGAAACGGACGACATAATACGCGGGCGCGCCTTTTAAGCCCTGAGACTAAATATGGGCAATGCACATACAGCCTGTGGAGATAGCCCCCGGCGTTCATGTCCCCAAAGCCCACGAAGGCATCGGGCCGATAATGGCATATTTCTATGGCTATTTGATCCTTACTCCGAATATCTTCTGTTTTTCTCCCGCGCCATGGGTGCCCCGGGTGCCCACCACCAGATAATCGCCAAACACCGCTGGCGTGGACTCAATCCGGGAGCCGAGATCCAGCTCAGCCAATACATTGCCGCCATTGAGCGGGTCGTGAATGCGCACGATGCCCCAGCGGTCGCACTGGACGAGATATCCATTGCCGCTTTCATCATACACCACCACTGGGGAGCTCCAATAGCCATCCGCCTGCTCGTAGCGCCACAGCTCCTCCCCTGTGTTCTTATCATAGGCGATGATCCGGCCACCGATCTTGCGCTGCTCTTCCTCTCCCGCGTCATTGATCACCGTCACCGGCACCAGGGTGGAGTTGTATATCACCATATCCTTAAGCTTTTCCCGGCCTACATGGGGGGTTGAGAGCGTTCCGCCATTGGAGGAGGTGCCGCCATAGCCCGCGTCCCACTCCTTTTCCCAGAGTATCTTCCCTGTGCGGCCATCGATCTTTCTGTGATAGCTCTTTCCCGTACCGGCGGCGGCAGCGCCCTGCTGCTTGTCCACCTCATTGGCGGTGTATAAGTAAAACGTCCCCATCTGCGGATTTTCCTCGATGACGATGCTGCTGTCGCTGTCGTCGGTGACGTCCACCACATATTGAAGCTCCATTGTGTTGAGGTCAAGGCACTGGAGCCTACCGCCGTTGTCGGTAAAAAACCCGTAATTGCGGTACATGGCGATGGAGTTTTCAATCCCGGGCCAGCGCCTGTCCTCCTCGTCGTTAAAGCCGTATCCATCCCCTGTATACCGGTATTTTACAAGCCCTTCGGGATCGATTGAGACTGTGCCCAATTCGGGATCGAATTGGGAGTTGAGCTTTACCGTGTAAAGCACGCCATTTTCCCCTGGCGCGATGAGCGTATCGGTATTCGCGTCCAAAAGCGCGCTGGAGTCGTAGGCCTGGAACTTCCGGTGCGCAAAGCCGTCCACCCCGCCAAACCGCCAGATCACTTCGTTTTTAATGAGGTCAATCACCCGGAACCAGGCCCCGTCGCTTTCCGGGATGCCCTGTCCTGAATACAAAAGCGGGTATCCCCGGGGGTCCAGGCTGGCCGTGCCTTTGGTTGTGACGCCAAGCTTCAGCGGCTCCCTGGTTTTGTTGCCGGTGGACAGCTCCATGAAATAAATATAGCCGTCCATGGCGGGATAAATGACCTCCACAAACCCGTCCTTTTCCTGAAACTCGTCATACACGCCCAGCACACGCCGGGTTTGTTCCGGCCATTCCACGATCACCGGCATGCCTGTCCAGCCTGTCCCAGTCCATGTGCCAAGGGAGGTGTTGAGGCTTCCGGTGGGGAGCTCCCACGCCCGTTCCAGCGTCTTTTCAGAAAGGGTCTGGGTGCCGTAGGTGAATGTATTGCGGTAATTGTTGCCGCCAAACGTCAGGATGCCGGGGACGCTAGTATACCCGGCGCCCGTGCCAAAGCGGATATCCGCCTCGCGCCTGTATTCCTCCACTTCCTCGCCGCTTGCCATGATCCCGGTTGAAAACCCGAAATCCGCCGGGCTTGTCCCCGCCCCTGGGGCAATCGTCACATCCCCAAGTATGGGCTCTGGCGTAGTCTCGGGGGTGGGCAGCGCCTCTACCAATGGGATTGTGGGAGGCGGTGTCGGCTTCACCCCGCCGGGGGGCATATTGCCGCTTAAAAGCTGTATCAAGAAATAGATAGCTGCGCCGAGGGCGAGCAGCACGGCAAGAAATGAAATAAATCTGCCCCACCGGATGCGCACGCTGCGTCGGGTCTGGCGTCCGCGCTTGTGTCGTGCCATACATGCCCTCCTCTTTTCAACAATTTACATTGCTTACGCTATATTGACATTATAAAGAATATATAGAAAAAGGTCAAAGAATTTACGGTTTTCAACGCACACAAAAGCGGGCCGGTTTTAGCCCGCTTCAGACTGTCGAAAAAGTCCTTTGGGGATTGCTTTTATACACCAAAAGCCCGTGTCTTTATTTCCTTGCAGCGGTCCGCCAGCTCCGGAATGGGAAGCGCCTTTAGGTGCACCACAAAGGGTTTTTGTACCCCTGGCGCCAACACCGCGTTGCGGGAGAAATACCACGCGCCCAGAAATTCGCCGCTTTCGTCATAAAAGCCCGCCTGCACCATGTTGAGGGAGCAGCTTTCCTCTGCGGTTTGCGGGTTTTCCAATGCGCCGGACAGCGTGGCAAAATTCGGATAGTTGGAAACGAGATACGCGTCGCTTACTTTAAGGGCAAGGGGCTCCTCATCCGTCTTCGCACAGGCCACCTCTGCGGTAAGCGTGGGAGTTTGCCCCGGGGTTAGCCCCTCTACCGGGAGAAACAGCGTGCAATAGCCCGTTTGTCCGGGCTTGAGCACGTCATGCTCCGCCAGCACCGGAATAAATGTTTCCTTCCGCTCCCCATCCGGAAGGCCAAACTTAAACGTGGCCTCCGTCAAAATCACATTGGTGTTGCCCGTGTTCGTTACCTCCGCCGCGCCATACAGCGTGCCGTCAAATGTCCAGGCGGCGGTTTTGCCCACCTCCACCTTAGCGCCTGACGAGGCTGTGGCTGCTTCGCCACCCTGAGCGCCTTCCCCCTCCGCAGCTTCCCCGGTTATATCCAGCACGGGCGCGGGCTCTTCCTCTTTGGCGCACCCCATGAAAGCGGCCGCCAGCAGCGCCAGCGCCAACAAAAAAAGGATCGCGGTGGGGCGTTTTTTCATGCGGCTTTCTCCTTCAAAACGTTCGTTTTCTCCCTTAATAGTACCATCCAAACAAGCCGCTGTCAAAGGCGCGCTGGGGGTTGACGGGTTGCTTTTCCATGGGATATACTACAATAAGGTACGTCCGCAATGATGGGGAACGAGCCGACAGCAGCCCAACAGAGAGCAGGCGGAGGGTGCAAGCCTGCGGGCGGAAGCTTCGGACAGCCATCCCCGGAGCGAACGGGCAGGTCCAGCCTTATCGGACATGAAGTGGGCGGGATTTTCCGCCAATTTGGGTGGTACCGCGGAAGCCTTTGCGCCTTCGTCCCAGAAGTCCTGGGCGGAGGTGTTTTATTTTCAGCTACAAAGAAGGAGAGCAACCATGCGCAATCTGACCTCAAAAGAACTTCGCAGCCTATATCTCGACTTTTTCAAGGAGAAAGGGCATGCCATCATCCCCAGCGCGTCCCTGATCCCGGAAAACGACCCCACGGTGCTGTTTACCACCGCCGGAATGCATCCCCTGGTGCCGTACCTGATGGGGGAAAAGCACCCTGAGGGCGTGCGTCTGTGCAATGTGCAAAAATGCGTGCGCACCGGCGACATCGACGAGGTAGGCGACGCCTCCCACTGCACCTTCTTTGAGATGCTGGGCAATTGGTCCCTGGGGGATTATTTTAAACACGAAGCCATCGCCTTTAGCTGGGAATTTTTGGCGGAGGAAAAATGGCTGGGAATTCCCAAGGACCGCCTGTATTTCACCTGCTTTGAAGGCGATGCGGACGCGCCCAGGGACACCGTGGCCCATGATTGCTGGGTGAAGATGGGGGCGGACCCCTCCCATATTTATTACCTCAACAAGAAGCACAACTGGTGGGGCCCTGCGGGCATGACCGGCCCCTGCGGCCCGGACACGGAAATATTCTACGACACGGGCAAGCCCGCCTGCGGCGCCGGCTGCTCCCCCGCCTGCGACTGCGGCAAGTTTTTGGAAATCTGGAACGATGTGTTCATGGAATACAACAAGGTGGGCGAGGGCCAATTTGAACCGCTGTCCCAGAAAAACGTGGACACCGGCATGGGGCTTGACCGCACCATCGCCACATTACAGGGCGTGGAAAGCGTATACGACACCGACGCCTTTACCGGCATCCTCGCCGTCATCAGCCGCCTTTGTGGCAAAGCGTATAGGGATAGCCCGGAAATTACAAAGGCGTTTCGCATCGTGGCGGACCATATCCGCTGCGCCACATTCATACTGGGCGACCGCCGGGGCGTAACCCCCTCCAACGCCGACCAGGGATATATCCTGCGCAGGCTGATCCGCCGGGCCATCCGCTTCGCTATGCAGCTGGAAATCGCCGACGGCGGGCTTTTAGAGGTCGCTGAGGCTGTCATCAGCCAGTACGGCGAGTTTTACACGGAGCTTGTGGAAAACAAGGACAAGATCATGGACGAGCTCAACAAGGAGGAGAAGCGCTTTGCCCGGACGCTAAAGAAGGGCATCAAGGAGTTTAACAGGCTGACCGGGACTTTAACGGACGGGCGAATCGACGGGCCTTCCGCCTTCCGGCTGTACGACACATACGGCTTCCCCATCGAGTTTACCGAGGAGCTGGCCCGGGAAAAGGGTTTTGTTGTGGACGTCACCGGCTATCACGCGGCGTTCGCGGAGCATCAGAAGAAATCCCAGGCCGGCGCGGAGCAGCGGTTTAAGGGCGGCCTTTCGGACAACACCGAGGCCACCACTGCGCTACACTCCGCCACGCATCTGTTGAACGCGGCTTTGAAAACGGTGCTTAAAGACCCGAATATCCAGCAAAGAGGCAGCAACATCACGGCGGAACGCTTGCGCTTTGACTTCAATTTTGACCGCAAGGTCACAAGAGAAGAGCTTGACCTCATTGAAAACCAGGTCAACGCCGCCATTCAGGCGGACTATCCCGTCACCTGCGAGGAAATGACGGTGGAGGAGGCCAAGGCCGCGGATGCGGTGGGCGTGTTTGACGCCCGCTACGGCGCAAAGGTCAAAGTATACTCCATCGGCCCCGTATCCAGGGAAATCTGCGGCGGCCCCCATGTGGAGCGGACCGGCACCATGGGCGCCTTCAAAATAAAAAAGGAAGAGGCCTCGTCTGCCGGCGTGCGGCGTATCAAGGCGGTGCTGGAGAAATAATGAGATTATATCAGGCAATCCGGTAAAACTGTTGACAAACGCCCGGGAAATGGGTACAATCGAAGCAATTCCATATGCGCGATGACGGAAAGAGTAGGTCGGCAGGATGTGCTAAGAGAGCCGGGGGTGCTGGGAACCCGGTCACGAAGAGCCGACTGAACATGGCTCCCGAGCGCCGCTGGGCGAACGGTTTCATTTGCTCTTAGTCCACGCGGGCCGCGCCCGATACAGCGCGAACTTATGAGCCGGTTTTTTGGCGTATGCCAGGAAATCCGGGAAGTAGGGTGGTACCACGGCAAGCAATGTTCCTGTCGTCCCTTCTATGCGGGACGGCAGTTTTTTATTGGACGAAAGGTTCATAGGACATACTAGGCATGTAAGGGAGGAACGAACATGGCGGCGAAGAAGACATTTTATATCACGACACCCATCTATTACCCCAGCGACAAGCTGCACATCGGGCACGCGTATTGCACCGTGACGGCGGACGCCATCGCCCGCTACAAGAGGCAGACGGGCTATGACGTGTATTTTTTGACCGGCTCAGACGAGCACGGCCAGAAGATCGAGCGGGTGGCGGCGAAGAACGGGGAAACCCCCAAGGAATACGTGGACCGGATCGTGGACACGTTCACGGCGCTGTGGAAGCTGCTGGATATCTCCAACGACGGGTTTATCCGCACCACAGACGAATACCATGAAAAATCCGTGCAGAAGATTTTCAGAAAGCTCTATGAGCAGGGGGATATCTACAAGTCCTCCTACACCGGGCATTACTGCACCCCCTGCGAAAGCTTTTGGCTGCCCCGGCAGTTGAAGGACGGGGACTGCTGCCCTGATTGCGGACGCCCCACCGAAATGGTGGAGGAGGAAAGTTATTTCTTTAAGATGAGCAAGTACGCGGACCGGCTCATCCAGCACATCAAGGATCACCCGGAATTCATCCAGCCCCCGTCCCGGGCAAACGAAATGCTGCAAAACTTCCTGCTGCCGGGGCTTGAAGACCTGTGCGTGAGCCGCACCAGCTTCAAATGGGGCATTCCCGTGGACTTTGACGAGCGGCACGTGGTGTACGTCTGGCTGGACGCGCTGTCCAATTACGCAACCAAACTGGGGCTGTATTCCGAGGACGACAGCATGTACAAAAAATACTGGCCCGCCGACATCCATCTGGTGGGCAAGGAAATCGTGCGCTTCCATACCATCATCTGGCCCATCATGCTCATGGCCCTGGGCGAACCCCTGCCCAAACAGGTGTTTGGCCACGGCTGGCTGGTGCTGGACGGGGGGAAAATGTCCAAATCAAAGGGCAATATCGTGGACCCTGTGAAGCTGTGCAACCGCTACGGCGTGGACGCCATCCGGTATTTCCTGCTTCGGGAAGTGCCCTTTGGTTCCGACGGCGTATTCTCCAACGAAGCGCTCATCAACCGGATCAACAGCGACCTCGCCAATGACCTTGGAAACCTGCTGTCCAGAACGGTGGCCATGATCGACAAATATTTCGGCGGCGAAATCCCCGCGCCCGATAAGGTTGTGCCGGAGGAAGACGACGCGCTGATCGCTTTATGCCAGGGGCTCCCCGCGGCAGTGGAACTGCACATGACAGAGCTGAAGCTGCCCGAGGCCCTGAGCGAGATCTGGAAGCTGGTGAACCTCAGCAACAAGTATATCGACGTCACCACGCCTTGGGTGCTGGCAAAGACCGAAGAGGGCAGTGAGCGGCTCAAGACGGTGCTGTACAATCTCGCGGAATGCCTGCGCTGTATCGCCATCATGATCTCCCCCTTCCTTACCAGCACACCGGCGAAGATGTTCGCCCAGCTGGGGGTGACTGACGAAGCGCTGAAAAACGTGGATAGCCTCAGAGCCTTTGGCGGCATCCAGCCCGGCACAAAGGTCAACAAGGGCGACGCGCTGTTCCCCCGGATCGATGTGGAAAAGGAATTGGATGAGCTGGAGGCGGAAACACTGGCGGCTCAGGCTGTTGCGAAAGCCGCCCTCGAAGAGCCGGCCGCTCCCGTAGCCGAGGCCGAAAAGAAGGGCCTCGACGCGCCGGAAACCCCTGCGGAAATCGAGTATGAGGATTTTACAAAGCTCGATCTGCGCCTTGCGAAGGTATTGGCTTGCGAAGAGGTCAAGCGCAGCAAAAAGCTCTTGAAGCTTACCTTAAAGGTGGGGGACGAGGAGCGCACCGTGGTCTCCGGCATCAAACCCTGGTACCAGCCCGACGATCTCGTGGGCAAAACCGTTATCCTGGTGGCAAACCTCAAGCCCGTTACCCTCTGCGGTGTGGAAAGCCGGGGCATGATCCTTTGCGCCAGCGATGACGAGGATGTTAACCTGTCCGTGCTCACTACCCTGGCTGAGCTAACCGATGGCTTAAAAGTCACGTAAAGGGGTACGGGAGGACGAGGGGACGGGGGACGTTTTCTTTTCTTTCAGGAGAAAGAAAAGAAACAAAAGAAAGCCGATAAATAACTGCTGTATCAATAACAGGACTGACCTGGTGTTTTGGGTCAGTCCTGTTGGTATGTAGAATTTGGCTTCGCTTACATGGTTCTGTGATGCTATTTCTTTTTGGAATACGGCGTATTTTCCAGCGGAAGCTTTGTGCGGAAAATACCGTCCCGGTTGTAGTACGCCAGCTGCACGGCCGGCGGCGAGGGGATCGCGCATATTTCCCCAACCCCCTTTGCCCCCAGCGCAAGCGGCCTTGGGCCGTCTTTCCTCCCGCCATTTTCATATACCCCCAGCGCCACCGACTCTATGGTTGGGGTCTCAGTAGACTTAAATAACCCCAGCGTCCCAAACTTCGCCGTGGGCTTGCAGTCCTCGAGGGGAAAATCCTCCGTCAGCGCGTACCCCAGGCTCATCACCACGCCGCCGTCAATCTGCCCGGACAGCGCCGTGGGGTTCACCGTCCGGCCCACGTCATGAGCTGCCACCACCTTCTCGATGCGGCCTTCCTCATTGAGGATCACCACGTGGGTGGCATAGCCATAGGCCACGTGGCTGACGGGGTTGGGCTTGTCGGAGCCCAGTTTGTCCGTAATCCCGGCATACTCACCGTAAAACTTCTGCCCATTGAGCGCGTCTAGGCTGCCCGCGGCGTCCAGCGCGGCCTTCAATTGCTCTGCCGCGTGCACCACCGCCTCTCCTGTGAATACCGTCTGGCGGGACGCGGTAGTGGTTCCGGCGTTGGGGCAGGTATGGGTATCCGGAATTTCATATACGATCAAATCCGGCGAAAGCCCGCTCATCTGGGCGGCAAACTGCATCTGCACGGTGCCCATGCCCTGGCCGATGCAGGCGGCGGAGCTGTATATGTGCACTTTGCCGTCCCGAACCTCGATCCGGCAACGGCCCACGTCCGGAACTCCTACGCCCAGCCCGCTGTTTTTCATGGCACAGGCGATGCCGCAGTCCGGGTTCGCCTCCACCACCTCACGCACTGCGTCCAGGGTGGCCACTAGGGATGTGGTGTCGTCCGCGATCTGGCCATTGGGCAGCACCTCCCCTGGCCGGATGGCGTTTAAGTACCTGAATTCAAAGGGCGTTAAGCCCGCCAGCTTCGCCAGCTGGTTGATGTTGCATTCCGTGGCAAAGCAGCTTTGGGTCACGCCAAACCCGCGAAACGCCCCGGCAGGCGGGTTATTGGTGTACACCGCCTTGCCCAGTATATCGATATCCTGATAATTGTACGGTCCCGCTGCATGGGTGCATGCCCGCTGCAATACAGGCCCGCCCAAGGACGCGTATGCCCCTGTATCCGAAATGAGCGTCGCTTTCATGGCGGTGAGCCTGCCATTTTCGTCGCAGCCGGTGGTAAACTCCAGTTCCATGGCATGGCGCTTGGGATGGATGAGGATGCTTTCCTGGCGGCTGAGCGCCACCTTCACAGGCGCGCCTGTATGGAATGCCAGAAGCGCCGCGTGATGCTGCACGCTCATGTCCTCCTTGCCGCCAAACCCGCCGCCCACCATCATGGACGTCACCCGGACGCGGTCTGTTGTCAAGCCCAGCATTGCCCCGCATTCCTTCCGGGTCTGGTAAATCCCCTGATCCCCGGAATAGATCCGGATATCGTAGCTGCCGTCGCAATCGGGATCCAGCTTGGAAGGAAGCGCCACCGCGCACTCCGGCTCTAAAAACGCGTGCTCCGTAAACGGGACGCTGTAGCGGTTTGTGACAACGTACTTGGATTTTGCAAGCTTCCCCTCGGCGTCTCCCCGGACAAGATGCTCTTGTGATAACACATTTGTGCCGAAGCTTTCATGCACCAGGGGCGCGCCTGTGGAAAGAGCCTCCTCAGGGTTTCGCAAAGGCTTAAGCGGCTGGTATTCCACCTGGACACAGGCCTTGGCCGCGTCCAAAGCCTCCCGGGTTTTCGCGGCAATCAGCACGATGGCGTCCCCCAGGTAATGGGTGACCCCGCCCACCGGGATCAGCACATCCCAATCCTGCTTCAAATGCCCGATCTTCTTAGCGCCCGGGACATCCTCCGCTGTGAGCACCGCCACAACATCCGGGACGGCTTTCGCCGCCGCCACGTCAATGGACAGCACCCGTGCCCGGGGATACGCGCTCCTGACGGCGCTTCCAATAAGCATTCCGGGCAGGTGAATGTCGTCGGCATACATGGCCTCGCCCAGGGCCTTTGGCAGCGCGTCCACCCGCTTGATTTTCGCGCCCATTGTTTCAGCGGGCAATTCCTCCGGCCCGGGCATGCCCTCCCGCAGCCATTTGGCGGCCATCAGAATGCCCTTTTCGATCTTCTGATAGCCGGTGCAGCGGCAGATATTGAATTTGATGGCCTCCTTTACCTGCGCAGGCGTGGGATCCGGGCAGTTGTCGATCAGCCCCTTGGCGCTGATGATCATCCCGGGGATACAAAACCCACACTGCACAGCCCCCGCCTGGGCGAATGCCTCCGCATAGATTTCCCGCTCCCGCTCCGGCAATCCCTCCAGCGTCAGGATGGTTTTCCCGTCCAGCCGATCCGTTTTTTGCACGCAGATGCGGGTGGGCTTACCGTTTAGAAGCACCATGCACGCCCCGCACGCGCCCTCGGAGCATCCGTTTTTCACGCTGGTCAGCTTTAGCACATCCCGTAGGTAATGGATCGCCTTTTGGTTTTTTTCAACCGTTACGATTGCTCCATTCACTATGAACGTAGACATAGCAGGCCTCCTTTACGATACGTTAAAACAAATACGCGTACTCTCTCACCAGCGCCCAGAGAATATCCTCCACATCCGAAGGGATGCCGGTGTCTGCGGCGTCAAGATCCACCTCTTTGACCCCCTCCGGGAGCCTTACGAGGAACTTCTTCTCGTCAACGCGCAGGAAGCCCGCGTTCTCGCTTGCCTCCATCTCCGCCTTGGTATGAAACAGCGTGAGCTTATCCAGATACGGCGCGCTGTCATAGGGGCAGAAGGACGCGCAGTTGCCGCATTCGTTGCACATCCGCTCGATATGCACGATCTGCCGCATGTCATAGCCCTGCACCAGGATTGCCACGTTTGCCCGGTTGGGGCATACGCTGACGCAGCATTCACAGGACACGTTGCAATGAAGGCACCGGTTGGCTTCCTTGGACGCGTTTTCGTACTCCGCTAGTATGCCCTGTTTCATCCGGCAATCCTCCGCGGGGGGCACGGCATAGCTGGGAATATCCACCTGCCGTTCCTCGTTTAGAATATGGTCGGCAACTTTTCGCGCGTCCGCGATGGCCTCCACCACCGTGGCAGGGCCCCGGTTCGCGTCGCCTATGACGTATACCCCGGGGAGGTTGGTTTCAAGAGTAGTCCCGTCCACCTTCGCACGGCCCCGGTCTGTTAATTCCACGCCGTTGCTCTTTAAGAGCGCCGCGTCCGTCTTTTCTCCCACGGCAGCCACGAGGAGATCGCAGGGTACCGTCATGCGTTCCCCCGTCTCCTCCGGCGCACGGCGGCCGGACGCGTCGGGTGCGCCCAGCTTCATTTTGTTTACTGTGAGCATGCCGTCCTGTAAGGATACCGGGCTCAACAGCTCCAGGAACTCCACCCCGTCCTTTTGTGCCAGGGTTAATTCCTCCACGTCGGCAGGCATATACCGGCGGGTGCGGCGGTAAACAATGCACACCCTCTCCACCCCAGGCAGGCGTTTTGCCGCCCGGGCCGCGTCCATGGCGGTGTTGCCGCCGCCTACTATTAAGACCGTACCGCTGATTTCGCCGATGCTGCCGTCCTTGCAGGCGCTTAAGAAATCGAGGACATTGACGGCTTCCCCTTCTGCGAGGGGTAGTTTCCCAGGCACCCACGCGCCGGTGGCCAGCAATACATAGTCATAGCCCTTTTCCTTCAATCTCGCCACGCTAGGAGCAGGCGCACCGAGTTTATAGCGCACGCCCATCTTGGACACCAGCTGCACATCCTTGTCGATGGCGTTATGGGAAATCCTGAATTGCGGGATCACATGCCGGACGATCCCGCCCAGGCTTTCTTTTTGTTCATACAGCGTTACCGGCATGCCTGACCTGCCCAGGAAATACGCCGCCGCAAGCCCCGCTGGGCCGCCGCCTATGATGGCGGCGCGCTTGCCGCTTGTCATGACCGGGGTTTCCAGTTCCCCCAGCAGCGCCTCAAACCCGCCCCGGGCCGCTTCCAGCTTGGCGTTGCGGATGCGCACCGGCTCCTCGTAAAAACCCCGGGTGCATTTGTCCATGCAGCGGTGGGAGCAGATTTTGCCGGTGATAAACGGCAGGGGGTTCTTTTCGCAGATGAGCTTCAGCGCTTTGAGGTGCTTGCCCTTGCCCACCAGCTCGATATACTCCGGGATGTCCTGTTCGATGGGGCAGCCCGCTCTACAGGGGGCTGTAAAGCAGGAGGTGAGAGGCACCTTTTCCCCGGTGAGTTTCCGGGTGGGCGCGGGCTTGACGGGCTTCGTATGGTGGGCGTCCGCCAGCGCGCTTTGGCTCAGCCCCTGAACCTTGGCGACGCTGACCCCGGTAAAGGGCGCGTATTCCATTTTCGAAAGCCCTTCGGCCAGCTGCTTCATCCTCTGATATCCGCCGGGCTTGAGGGCGGTTGTGGCAACTGTGATGGGCCAAATGCCCGCGCTAAACAGCTTCTGAATGTTGAACGCGTCCACACCGCCGGAGAAGGACAGGCGCATGCGCCCGTCAAACTCTGTTGTGATGCGGTTGGCCATTTCGATCGTGAGGGGATACAGGGCGCGGCCGCTCATGTACATTTCCTCGCTGGGCAATTCCCCGGCCTTCACGTCCACAGGGAATGTGTTGGACAGCTTTAATCCAAACTCCACGCCCTTTTCCTTCGCCTTAGCGAGCAGCCGCTTGAACATGGGCACCGCGTCCCGGTACTGGAGGTCCTCCTTGAAATGGTGGTCGTCGAAGGCGATATAGCCGTAGCCCATCTTATTTAGGATGCGCCGGGCCGTCTCGTAACCCAGAATTGTGGGGTTGCATTTGACGTATGTGTTCAGCCCCTTTTCATTGATCAGATACGCGGCGATCCGCTCGATCTCCTTTGGCGGGCAGCCGTGGAGGGTGGACAGGGTGATGGAGGCGCAGACATGGGGGGAAATCCCCTCAATATACTTGGCGCTGACATGCTCGAACAGCCGGAGGTTGTTTAGCGCCCATTTCCTGCATTCCTGGAATATGGGGGTGTTGGCGGCGTCCTTCATCCCCTCGATAAAATTGTCGATCTTGGGGGAGAGGATGCCGTCGTAGGTATAGCCCACGCTTATGTTGAATATGAAGCCGTCCTCGCTGCCAAGGCCGAATTCCCGGGCCATGAGCTTGCAGAGGAACCAGGCCTTAACGTACTCGTCAAACGCCTCCTGCACGGTAAGCTCCGTGGACCATTCGCAGTTATAGCCCTCGTCCTCGGCGAGGATACAGGGCTTGGGCACGCATTTGCTCAGCTCCTCGCCGTCCATGATCTGCACGGTCTTGAGCTCAAAGAACCGGGCCCCCGCATAATATGCGGCGGCGATGTTCTGTGCAAGCTGGGTATGCGGCCCGGCTGCCGGGCCAAAGGGCGTTTCCAGCTTTTCCTGAAACAGCGGCAGGGTTTTTTCCGCATCTGCCCGGAACGGCCGCTCGACTGAGAACACCGACCCATGGGTTTCCCGCTCGGTCAAAATCCAGTTCATCATGTCCCCAAAGGGGATGGGCGTCATTTTATCAGGCATTGTAATTTTCCTCCCTTTATACCGCTTATCCGTTGAGTTGTTTCCATAGTTTTTTCGACTCTTCCATGGTTTTCCTGTTGATTTCCTCTTCATCACAGCAGATCAGTTCCCTGTCCTTCATCAGCAATTTTCCATTGACCACGGTATGGATGCATTCTTTGCCGCACATGCCGAACATCATATGCCCATCGATATTGGAATGGTCGAAAGGAGTATATGGCCTATAGTCGAACACGGCGATATCCGCAGCCGCCCCAGGCGCCAACACCCCCAGGGGCGCATCGAAAAACCGGCCGCCGATTTTACGGTTTCCGTCAAAGAGCATGCTTGTCACCTCGCCCCAGCCCACGTTGGGCAGCCCGGCGTTGTGCTTCTGGACGCAATTGGCCGCCTTCAGGCTTTCCAGCATATCGTTGGTGTACGCGTCGGTGCCAAGGCCCATGAGGATGCCTTTGGCGTACAGCTGCAGCACAGGAGAGCAGCCCACTGCGTTGGACATATTGCTTTCGGGGTTATTGACCACCATTGTGTCCGTTGCCTTTAAGAGGTCCATTTCGGAGGGGCTTACGTGGATACAGTGGCCCGCAATGCTCTTCCCGCCAAGGATGCCCATGTCGTGGAGCCGGTGCACGGTGCGCTTGCCGTAGTTTTGCAGGCTGTCGTACACATCGTTCATGCCCTCGGCGATGTGGATATGATAGCCGGCGCCGGGGTTTTCCCTGACGCATTTTTCAAGCGTCTCATCCGACAAAGTAAATGCCGCGTGGAGGCCGAACATGGCCTTGACCATGTCGCCGGTCTGCGCCGACGCATACCGGATGAAATCCGCGTTTTCCTTGATGGCCGCGTCCCGCTTGGCTTCCCCGTCCCGGTCGGACACCTCATAGCACAGGCAGGTGCGCATGCCCAGCTCCTTGGCAACCTCCGCGATGGCGAACAGGCTGCCCTCCACCTCGCAGTAGCTGGCGTGATGGTCAAAAAGGGTTGTGACCCCGTTCTTTATGGAGTCGATGTAGGTCTGATAGGCGCTGTAGCGGGTGCCCTCGATTGTAAGGTGCCGGTCGATGTTCCACCACATACCCTCTAAAATCTCGAGAAAATTCGTGGGGTTATGGCCTTTGATGGACAGGCCCCTGGCCAAAGCGCTGTAGATATGGCTGTGGGCGTTAATGAGTCCCGGCATGATGATCCCGCCGTGGGCGTCCAGGAATTGTGCCTGGGGATATTTTTTTCGCATATCCGCCGTATTCCCAAGTTCTGCAATGGCATTGCCCTGGGCCAATACCGCGCCGTCCTCAAGGTAGGTTTGTGTTTCGTCCCGGGTAATTATTTTTCCGTTTCCGATCAGCAGCATAATCCATTCCTCCTTGCGTATTCAGTTTCTAAAAATGTTCCTTTGAAACAAAAAGAGTGTCTCTCCTGATATGGAGAACACTCACAACCGCTTTTGAGCAGCGTCTGAGTGATAGTTACAGCCCGTGCGCATAGCACTTCCTTGCAGCTACCAGTCAAATATTGATTTTTATCTGTGGTTATTATAACATGGTAGAAAAAAGAACGCAATACGGGAAAGGGTTTTTTATGTTTCACACAAAATGGATTATGGGATTTCAGGAGGCGGAGCCCTGCCTTAGGCTAAGGCGGGACGTGTTCGTCTCAGAGCTTAATTATCCCGAGGAAGCCGCCTTCGACTGGTTTGACGAGATCGCCGCGCACCTGCTGGTATTCGAGGAAGGGGACGCTACGCCAGTGGCCGCAGGCAGAATGTATCCGCTTCCCGACAGCACCAGATTAGACAGCATTTGCGTGCGTTCTGACAGGCGCGGACAGCAATATGGGGATTTGTGCGCAAGGCTGCTGCTATTCAAGGCGGCAGAGTTGGAGCAGCCAATCATCTCCATCGAAACGCCGGAGGCGTACCTTGCCTATTACGGCGGCTTTGGCTTTGCCCCGGCAGGGCCGGGGGCAAACGGAAAAACCCGGATGCTGGTAAACAAAAAGGATATCAATTGGGACGGGGAGTGTAAAAAGAAGTAGCGGACATACCTTGCGGCTTTCAAACGAAAGGGGACCACATGAGCGTTACCATTTCTGATTGCCTGAAGCTGCCCTCTTTAAAAGAGGCGCGGGTACTGGGCGGGCACAGCGGGCTTAACAAAATCGTCTCCTGTATCTCCGTGCTGGAATATGCCGATTTAAAGGCACTGGAGCCGCAACTCTTTTTCGGAAACGAGCTGATCATTTCCGCATTTGTCTCCGTCAAGGACGATGTGGACGCCCAATGCAAGGCCGTGCGCCGGCTGCACGAGGCCGGGGAAGTCGCGCTTGTCCTTTATTATGTCGGTATTTATCTGCCCCAGGTGGACGAACGGCTCATCAAGCTTGCGGACGAGCTGGACTTCCCTCTGATTATAATGCCACCCAACGTCTATAGTTACCGGTACAGTGAGGTGATCATGGACGTGATGACCGCTATCGTCAACGACCGGCGGCTGGAAACGGACCTTGTGGCAAGCGTTCTCGACCAGGCGGCGCAGTTAAAGCAACGGCAGCGCACACCGTTCATCGTGCTCCGGCTGTTAAGCGACCGGCTAAGGTAGTCCCTATTGCTGACGGACCGGGGCCGGCATGTGTATTCCTTCGCGGGTTGGCCCATGGCGGCCCACTGGACGGAGGAGGCGTTAAGCGAAATAATGGAAAAGCAACAGGCGGGGCTTATTCCCGCTTCCCCAGTCACGCTGTCCATACAGGGACACGACATGCAAATCGCCAGCCTGCCCCTGGAGGGGGACAAGCTCAAAAGCCTCAGACTGTTCGTGTTCGCCGAAAACGGCACGCTGGACGAGGGGTTGTTGCGCCAGGCTGTGGAGGTGTTGCAGCTTTCGGCCAGCATTTGGGATTATGAATTCGTCCGCAACGGCCCGGACGCACTGCTTCGCACCATACTGGGCAACCAGCCCGGGGAAATGCGGCGTATCGCGCGCCAACTTTGTATCGATGTGGAGTCCCTTTGCCGCATGTGGGCCATCTTAGACGCCAATCCCGACCGGGACGAGGCAAAACGCAAAACCCTGCTAGACAGGGCTGCCGCAAAGCTGAACGGATTTTTAAAAGGCTATCACAAGGTCGTGCTGGTGGACACGTTCGAGCGGACGGTAATTTCCTTCATGGATCAGGGGCGATATTCTGTCGACCCTGCGGAAGTGTGCAATCTGTTTCTCGAGGAGCTTGCCGGCGTATGCGCGGACTTTGTCCTTGTAAGTTTCTCACAATTGCGCAACACCGCAGACGTGCGGGACGCGTATTTGCTTCTCGAGGAGAATTTCCCGGCAACCCGCTGCATATTCCCGAGGTTGCGCATCCTTGGAAAACATGAGTTTCTCTTCGCCCGCAAATGCGGGGAAATTATAGAGAAGGGTGAAGGCGCGCTGATGGCGTATTTGTCCCTTCTTGACCCGCTACGCGAAGCGGAAGCCGGCCCGGAGCTGATCGAAACGCTTAGCGTCTATCTTCTTGATTCTGCGGGCAACATCCCGCTTACGGCGCAAAGCCTCTTTGTTCATCGTAACACAGTCAAATACCGGATCAAAAAAGCCCAGGGGCTTTTGGGCTACTCTATAGAGAAGATGCCACAAGCCATCGATTTGTATACGGCGCTGGCATTGGCAAGGCTGGTGGCCTGACCCCCCATCCAATTCCTGCTTATATAGGCCATGTTTGTTCAAACTGACAACAAACACGGTCTTTTTTTTAACCCCTGTGCTACAGACAGTTTATGTTACCGCCAATATAATGGTTATAGTAAGCAGCTGTAGCCATGTAGAACTCATTGTGATTGAAAATTATATCGTCTGAATGGGGCCAGTTATAAGGCTGTATTTTCTGTGCCAAAAATGGTTTTCGTTTGTCTAAATTAACAAAATGGCTACACCGCAAATTCTGTTGGGAAAGAGAGGGAATTGTATATGGAAGTTAAAGTAACAAAAAGCGCAAACGTTGAGCGTAAGGCATTGAGCAGGATACCGGAAAGCGAACGGCAAAGCTGGACCAGTATCGCATTTATCTGGATCGGGACGATGATCTGCATCCCCATGCTGATGGTGGGCGGCCTGCTCTCCTCGACGATGACTTTTGGAAACGTCATTTTGGCCGCGGTATTGGGCTTTGCCATTTGCAGTGCGATCATGTGCCTTGGGGGCATTCAGGGCATGGACCTGGGGCTGCCGTCGAGCATGTGCGCCACAAAAGCCTTCGGTGACAAGGGCTCCTCCTTCATCACCAGCCTGGTGATATTTATCGCCCATCTCGGCTGGTTCGGCGTGCAAACCGCAACGTGCGCCACCGCGTTTAACGCGCTGATGGCACACATGGGCATCGCGTTCCCGTTCTGGCTTTCGTGCATCATCTGGGGCGCACTGATGCTATTTACGGCGGTGTTCGGCTTTAAGTTCATGAAAATACTCAACTACATCGCGGTGCCTGCGTTGATCCTTATGTGCGGCTACGGCGTCATACACGCCATCACCACCACCGGCTGGGCTACCCTCGTCTCCAACACGCCAGAGCAGGCAATGCCCATGGCGTCCGCCGTCTCCCTTGTCATCGGCCTGTTTGCGGTGGGAACCGTCATCAACTCCGACTACTCAAGATACGCGAAAAACCGCTCGGCGACAGTGCTGGCAACGGTATTGGGCGTGTTGCCCGCCGCAGTGTTCATGTTCCTGGTGGGCGCGGTGATGTCCCTTTCTGCTGGCAATTACGACATCACGGTGGTATTCGCCAGCATGGGCCTCCCGGTGCTGAGCATGCTGGTACTGGTGCTTGCCACCTGGACCACAAACACCGGCAACGCCTATACAGCGGGGCTTGCGGCCATGAAGGTGTTTAGCCTCAAGGACGAAAAGCGGCCTCTCGTCACGATGCTGTGCGGCGCTGTGGGCACACTGATCGCCATACTGGGGCTTGCGACGGTACTGGAGAGCTTCATTTCGGTGCTCGCCAGCCTTGTGCCGCCGGTGGCTGGCGTGGTAATCGCGGATTACTGGATCATCTGCAAGGGCAACCCCCACAACTGGCATCCCGTCAAGGGCTTTAACTGGTGCGGGATCATCGCCTGGGTTTGCGGAAGCGTGGTGGCGGTGTTCTTCAGCTTCTTTAGCCCCGCCCTGGACGGCATCCTGGTCTGCGCCGTGGTGTACCTTGTGCTCCACTATGCCTTTGGCAAAACAAAGCTGGCGGGCGGTGGCCCGATGGTGCTCGAAGAAATCAAAGAGTAAGACAGGAAGGTGTACAGTATGCAGAAAAACAGAAGCATCGTTGAAGCGGCCAAAAAACTCATCATCAATTGCATGGGTACAAAACAGGACGAGCGCCTGCTGATCGTGGCGGACGAAAAGACCTCCGAGCTTGGCTACGGATTTGCCGTGGCGGGCCGGGAATGCGGCATTGAAACCACCTATGTCGAGGCCCCCGCCCAGGGCAAGGGCGAACCCCCCGCGCCAGTGTCGGCAGCTATGGAGGCGGCGGACGTGGAGTTTTTGCTCACTTCCATGAGCTATTCGCATGTCAAGGCACGCATCGCCGCGACGGATAAAGGCGCGCGCATCGCGTCCATGCCCATGATGAACACCCATATCGCGGAAAACTATCTCGATGCGGATTATCCGTTTATCAAAAAAGTCAGCGAAAAGCTCGCGGACATCATGACCCGGGGAGAAATCGTGCGGGTGTCCACGAAAAAGGGCACCGATATCACGTTTAGCGCTGTCGGCCGGACCTGTCACGCGGACACCGGACTGTTGACGCAAGCCAGCGCGCTGGGCAACCTGCCCGCGGGCGAGGCGTATTTCGCCCCAGTAGAGACCGTGGGCACCGGGAAAATCGTGGTGGACGGCTGCATCGCGTATGTAGGCCCCTGCAAGGATGACGTCATTTTGACGCTTAAGAACGGCGTGATCATCAGCATTGAGGGCAACGTCAGCGCACAGGAGCTTCGCGATTTCCTTGCGGACAAGGACAGCGAGGCGATGGGCATCGCGGAGTTTGGCGTCGGCACCAACCCTGGGGCAAAAATCATCGGTCATCCTCTCGTGGACGAAAAGGTGTGGGGCACGATCCATATCGCCTTTGGTATGAACACCTCAATCGGCGGCGTCCGCAAGTCCAACATCCACTATGATTGCATCATCAACGAGCCCACCGTATGGGTGGACGGGGTGATGATACTCGACAACGGCAAGCACATCTATTAATAAAAGGAGGAGAAACACAATGGAACGGATTTTGAACAAGGAAGCGATTATTGACGTCATTTACGGCGCGACGCTCTTGGGCGGCGGCGGCGGCGGGTCTTTGGAAAGCGGTATTGAAATGCTTGACACCTATGAGGCGGCACACCCGAACCCGACCTTGACGCTGGTTGAGGCGGAGGATATGGCCCCTGGCGCATACGCCGCTGTGACAGCCGGCATGGGCGCGCCCCAGGCGATTGTCGGCGAGGATTTTTCGCCCTACGCCATCAATGCCTTTCAGCTTTTACAGGAGATGGCTGCCCGCTCGGGGAAGAAGCTCGCATACTCCATCCCGGTGGAAATGGGCGGATTTAATACGTTCGTGCCCATGCTCATCTCCATGAGCGAGGGGATCAAGTTTGTGGACTGCGACGGTGCAGGCCGCGCGGTTCCAGCGCTTGAAACGCTGATGCTCCACGTCAACGGCTGCGACACGTCGCCTTTAGCCATGGCAAACAGCTTAAACGACAGGATTTCCATCGAGCTTGCCGATTCGCGTAACGCCGTGCTGGCGGAAAAGCTTGGCCGTGACGTGTGCATCGAGTTCGGCATGAAATCCGGTCTGTCCGGCTGGATGGTAACCAAAGAGCAGATTAAAGAAAACATCGTTTGCGGCTCCATCACGCTGGCGGAGCACATCGGCCGGGTGTTCCGCGCCCACGCGGACAAAAATACCGTGCTTGACACGCTGTTCGCGCAGGGCATCGTGGTCGGCAAAGTCGTCTGCAAAGGAACCATCACCGACATGATCACCGAGACCGTTTCCGGCTTTGATGTGGGCCGGGTGATGATCACCGACGAAGACGGCGTGCTCTGGCAAATGGATTTTCAGAACGAAAACCTGCTGATCTCCAAGATCGAGGACGGCAAGAAAATCCCGTACATGACCGTGCCGGACATCATCTGCATGCATACCACAGAGGCGTTTGGGGATGTGCCCGCAGGGCTTCCGCTGACCAACGCAGACGTGAAAAAGGGCATGAAGGTCGCTGTAGGCGCCATTGCCGTGGATGAAAACTGGTTTAAAACCCCGGAAGAAAATTGGTGGGGCGTATGGGTGCCGTACATGGAGCGGATTGGTTATACCGATAAATGCATCCGGTTTAAAAAAGACTGATATCGCGTTCCTCCCATAATAGTAAAGGGGGGCTGTAGCGCCTCGTTTCTTAGCGCTACAGCCCCCCTTATTATACATTCAATACCTGCTTACGCTGCGAAATCCGCCGCGGACTGGCCCGCGATCTGGCCAAACACCACGATGTCCGCCACCGCGTTGCCGCCAAGACGGTTTGCGCCGTGGACGCCGCCGGTAATCTCGCCCGCCGCGAACAGGCCGGGGATGGCCTCGCCTGCCTCAGAAATGACCTGCGCATTTACGTCGATCTTCACGCCACCCATCGTGTGGTGGACGCCAGGGGATACCTTGATGGCATAATAGGGAGCTGCGTCCAGCGGCCTGGCAAAGCTGGTGCGGCCGAATTCCGCGTCATTCTTCGCTTCCACCGCAGCGTTCCAATTGGCCATTGTTTCCACCAATGCCGCCTCGTCCGCGCCGATGACGCTGGCGAGCTCTTCAACGGTACCGCCCTGCACGGTAAATCCTTTGGTGATGTAGCCCGCGATGACGCTGGACGCGTCCGCCATCACCTGATCCACGATCAGATAGGCATAGCCGCCGGGCTGGCTGACTTCCGCCGCAGACACCACGTCACGTGTGCCCACCTCGTCGATAAAGCGCTTGCCTTCCTGATTGACCAGGATCGCGCCGTCGCCCCGGAGGCCTTCGGTGATCAAAGCGGCTGTGTTCTGCTCCACAGTGGGATGGATTTGGATTTGCTCGATATCCACGGTGGCAGCGCCAACCGCCTGGGCCATTTTAATGCCGTCGCCTGTGGCGCCGGGGGCGTTGGTGCTGACAAAGCCCGCGAGAGAGGGCTGGTAGCCTACCACCATTTCGAGGTTCGCGCCAAAGCCGCCGGTGGCCAGCACAACGGACTTGGCGTTTACGGTATAGCCCTCGGCCTTCACGCCAACCGCCTTGCCGTCCGCCATGAGTATCTCGGCGGCGGGGGCGTCAAACAGGATTTCGATGCCACGCTCTTCACACGCCGCCTGGAGTATGGGCACCAGGTACGCGCCCACAGACACAACCTTGCCTTCCGCGTTCAGGGGGCGGTGAATGCGCTTGACGGACGCACCGCCAAAGCTCGCCACGCTTGTGAGGTCAGCGCCGATTGTGTGCAGCCATGCGATGCCGGCCGCAGAGTCATCCGCCAGGACCTTGACAAGCGCGGGATCGTTCAGGTTTTTGCCGCCCACCAGGGTATCCAGCATAAACAGCTCCGGGCTGTCGAAGTAGGTGCTTTTGTCGGATTTCTTCCACTCTTCATACTGGGCGGACACGGTGTCCACCAGCGTCTGGAGTTCGGGATAGGTGGTGGCGGCGGTGCTCAGGGTTTTTTCCAGGCCCGCTTCCTCAGCGAACTCAACCCCCGCCTGCTCCGGCGTGGACGCGGCGTTCATGCCGCCGGTGGAGCGGCTGGTGTTGCCGCCGGTCATGCCGGTTTTCTCAAGTATGACCACCTTTTTGCCTGCGTCGGTAGCCTGGATGGCCGCCGCCATGCCCGCGCCGCCCGCACCCACAACCACCACGTCGCAATCGATGGTTTTTTCGCCGGTTTCTTCTGCAGAGGCCTGGTTCTCCAGTGTCGCCGCATCAACGCCCGCCGCCATGAGGGCTGCGGTCACAGCCTCTTTGATGGCGTTGCTGGACATGGTGGCGCCGCTGATGCCGTCGAGGTCGATGGACTGGGCTTCCACGATCTTGCCGGGAAGCTGGTCTACTGCGTTGGAGCCGATGCCGGCGGACTCGCTGTTTTCGGTGATTGTCACGCTTTCGATCTTGTCCGCCGAAAGCACAACCTCAACCGCCAGCTTGCCGCCAAAGCCGGTGCCCTCGCCGGTATATGTGCCGGGGGTGAATTTTCCAGCCGGGGCCTCCGGGGTCGCCTCTGCGGGCGCTTGGGTATCGGCCGGGGCCGCAGCGGGTGCGCAGCCAAAAACCATTAAGCCCATCAAAAGGGCCACGACCAAAGCGGTCAGTTTTTTTGCCAATTTCATTTCCTCCTAACGATATTTGTTCGTCAAAACTCGTTAAGATTATCACAAAAATGCCCGAATGACAAGCATTTGTAGACCGTCATTCCAATTTGCAATGGGTCATGCCCATTATTATATGGATAGCAAAATACACAAGATGCCCGGGGCGTTTCACTGCCGCAACCCCTTGGGCAGATGGTTTTTCACCACGCCGTCGACGAGCTTTCCAAATCCCACCGGCCAGTTCATTTTCAAGCCGGTTACGGCGCAAAAGCCCTTCCCCGGCAAATCCGACAAGACCGTGTTTCCCGCGAAATACGCCCCAAGCATCTCGTCGCCGCAATACACCCGCCTTTGAAAGGCTGAAACGGGATATGCCATGAACAACCCGTGATTGGGGGCGAACCGGTCCCCCTTCATGTCCCCTGCGTGCACGCCGCAGGCGGCAATCCGAAACGCTTCATACCCGGGGGGTAATCCCTCCGGCAGCAGCATCAGACGCCCATCGGGCAATAGCCGGGGGATCCCCCCTGGCGCTGCGGTCATATTCTCTTCCACAAACCGGGTCCAGGCGGCGGGAGCCTGCGCCTTTTCGTTTTTTCCTCCTATGGCCGCCAGCTGTTCCTTGCCGCCGTTTTTCATGAGAAGCGCCATGAAATGCCCCTCTCCCCTGTGCAGGTGCGGCCAGAACCGGCGGGCGCTCACAAGCAAAAAATTCCCATGCCGGGCAAGAAACGCCTCCACCGCCGCCTCGTCTTCCTCCGGGGAAAACGTACAGGT
>CAYPKG010000016.1:0-44528 GCA_964411275.1 uncultured Oscillospiraceae bacterium
ATCGTTCCTACGTTTACGTGCGGTTTCGTCCGCTCGAATTTTGCCTTTGCCATTATGAATTCCTCCGTCGATATCTTGTTGTTAATACAGGCGCTGCCTGGTTATTTTATTCTGCCGATTATTTTGTCCGCCACGTTATGAGGCACTTCCTCATAGTGGTCAAACTGCATCGTGAACGTGCCGCGTCCCTGGGTTCTGGACCTCAGGTCGGTGGCGTATCCAAACATCTCGGACAGCGGGCACATGGCGTGCACGGCCTGGCCGTTGCCACGGGCTTCCATTCCTTCCACGCGGCCGCGCCGCCCGTTCAGGTTGCCGATGACGTCGCCCATGTAATCCTCGGGCATGATGACCTCCACCTTCATCACCGGCTCCAGAAGAACCGAACCGGCCTTGGCCATCGCCTCTTTGAGCGCGAGAGAGCCTGCGATCTTGAACGCCATCTCCGAGGAGTCCACATCGTGGTAAGATCCGTCCACCAGCGTCGCCCGGAAATCCACCACCTCGTAGCCTCCCAGCGCGCCCGAACGGGACGCTTCCTGGATGCCCTTGTCGATGGCGGGAATGTATTCCTTGGGAACCACGCCGCCCACGATCTTATCCTCGAACATATAGCCTTCACCCGGCTTCTGGGGCGCGAATTCCACCACGCAGTGGCCATACTGGCCGTGACCGCCGGTCTGCCGGACATAGCGTCCCTCCACCTTGACGGTTTTCGTGATTGTCTCCCGGTAGGCAACCTGGGGCTTGCCCACGGCGGCCTCCACACGGAACTCCCGAATGAGGCGGTCTACGATGACTTCCAGATGCAGCTCGCCCATGCCGGCGATGATGGTCTGGCCCGTTTCCTCGTCGGTGTAGGTCTTGAATGTGGGGTCTTCCTCCGCCAGCTTTACCAGCGCCATGGTCATCTTATCCTGCCCGGCCTTTGTCTTGGGCTCGATTGCCACCTTGATGACGGGATCCGGGAACTCCATGGACTCCAGCAGCAGCGGATGCTGCTCGTCGCACAGCGTGTCGCCGGTGGTGGTGTCCTTCAGGCCTACTATTGCGGCGATATCGCCTGCGTATACCTCGTCCACCTCGGTACGGGCGCTGGCATGCATCAAAAGGATCCGGCCCACCCGCTCCCGGCGGCCCTTGGTTGCGTTATACACATAGCTTCCGCTTTTGAGCGTACCGCTGTAAACCCTGAAAAACGCCAATCTGCCTACAAAGGGATCGGACACGATCTTAAACGCCAACGCCGAAAAGCTGGCGTCGTCGCTGGGTTTGGTGATGATCTCGCCCCCGTTATTGGCATGGGTGCCATGGGCCGCAGGAACATCCAGCGGGGAGGGCATGTAGTCCACGATGGCGTCCAGCAGCAGCTGTACGCCCTTATTCCGGTACGAAGTGCCACAGCAAACCGGTACCACGTTGTTGGCGATACAGGCGGCGCGCAGGCAGGCTTTGATCTCTTCCTGCGTGAAATCCTCGCCGGAAAGATATTTTTCCAGCAAGCCTTCGTCCTCTTCCGCCACGGCCTCCACCAGGTTCGCCCGGTATTCCTGGGCTTTTTCCAGAAGATCGAATGGAATTTCCTCTTCGCGCACATCCTTGCCCGCGTCATCATAATACACTTCGGCTTTCATCTTCACAAGGTCGATGATCCCGCGGAATTCCCCCTCGCTGCCGATGGGCAGCTGAATGGGAACCGCGTTTGCGCCAAGGCGGTCATGCATCATGTTTACCACGTTATTGAAGTCCGCGCCGGTAATGTCCATCTTGTTCACATACGCCAGCCGGGGTACGCTATACTTCGTGGCCTGCCGCCATACGGTCTCGCTCTGGGGCTCTACGCCGCCTTTGGCGCAGAACACCGCAACCGCGCCATCGAGGACACGCAGCGAACGCTCCACCTCTACGGTAAAGTCTACGTGACCCGGCGTATCGATGATGTTGATGCGATGATCCCGCCAATACGCGGTGGTCGCGGCGGACGCAATGGTAATTCCGCGCTCCTGCTCCTGCACCATAAAGTCCATGGTGGCTGCGCCTTCGTGTGTCTCGCCAACCTTATGGATCTTGCCCGTGTAGAACAATATACGCTCGGTCGTGGTGGTTTTACCAGCATCAATATGCGCCATGATGCCTATATTTCTGGTCTTATCCAATGTTGTCTGTCTAGGCATGGTCTCTCTCCTTTCCCGAAAAGATGGAACAATCTTTATTGGGATTAAAATTTTCAGCTTTCAATATTATTACCATACAATCCTGCGGCATTCCCCGAAACATGCATTTCGCGAATACGCGCGGATACAGCATCTGCTATATCCGCGCGCGCTATGCGGGGCAGCGCAGGCCCAAAGGGCCCTGCGGCCGCTTTTTTACCAGCGATAATGGGCGAAAGCTTTGTTGGCCTCGGCCATTTTGTGGGTGTCTTCCTTCTTCTTGAAGGCGGAGCCGGCCTGGTTCGCCGCATCCATGATCTCGCCGGCCAGACGCAGCATCATGGTCCGCTCCCCGCGCCTGCGGGCGAAGCTGACAAGCCAGCGAAGGCCAAGGGTCTGACGGCGGTCAGCGCGAACTTCGATGGGCACCTGGTAGGTAGCGCCGCCAACACGGCGGGCCTTGACCTCCAGCACGGGCATGATGTTGCCCATTGCCTGCTCAAAAACCTCCAAAGGCTCGCGCCCGGTCTTTTCCCGGATGATATCAAACGCGCCATAGCATGCCTTCTGGGCGGTGCCGCGCTTGCCGTCGAGCATGACCTGATTGATGAGCTTTGTCACCACGACGCTGTTGTAAATAGGATCGGCCAGCACTTCCCGCTTGGGGATAAATCCACGTCTCGACATAGTTGTTTACCCCCTTATTTCTTCGGGCGCTTGGCGCCATACAGGGAACGCGACTGCATCCGCTTGGCAACGCCAGCGGTATCCAGTGCGCCGCGAACGATGTGGTAACGCACGCCGGGCAGGTCCTTGACACGGCCGCCGCGGATCAGCACCACAGAGTGCTCCTGTAGGTTGTGGCCGATGCCAGGGATGTATGCGGTGCCCTCGAGTCCGTCCGTCAGCTTGATACGGGCGATCTTGCGAAGCGCGGAGTTGGGCTTTTTCGGCGTCATGGTACGCACTGCCGTGCAAACGCCGCGGCGCTGCGGGCACTGCTTTAGGATCGGGGCGTTGGATTTATACACCACCTGCTCCCGGCCCTTGCGGACTAGTTGGTTAATTGTCGGCATAGTGTGTTTCCTTTCTCAAATCTAAGTCAAATTCTATTGGGGACGGCGGCGCGCTTCCAGCAAAAAAGCTGCTGCTGCCGTCAGGCAACGTTCGCGGCCGGGTTAAACTGCCGCATCTATTTATGAAGAAGCTCCCTGCAACCCCTTGAAGGGAGATTTTCTCTTATTCCTTTGCAGGAACGCCGGCGCAGGCCGCGCCCACATCAATCCCGCAACTCGTGCCCAATTCCTGCATCGTAGGTACGGGCCGCACCTCAATGCCATGTTCGTAACAGGCGGTTTTGATCTTGTGAGCGAGAAACGCGTCCACGTCCTCCGCCAGATACACGCACCTGAGTGTTTCTGCCACGACAGCCTTGAGTACTTGTTTTGTACCCACTATGGCAGCGCCGTTGATGTCCTCCATTGCTTCCTCCTTCTTATATGGGGAACTACAAGCGCATGATACGCCTTAGCCTAAGCAATGTAATGAATGGCAGGCCGCAACTGTGTCATCGCCTTTTCGTAGCGCCGCTACTGCGATGAAAACAATGCAATCCGCCAAATACTTCCATTTCTAGCGGGTTCGGGCCAAGCGCAACATGCGTATTTTAACATCCACTTCTTAGAATGTCAAACGGTTTTTGGTGTTTCGGGAGGGGCCGGGGCGTCAAACGCCACCGCGTCCGCCAATGTTCCGGTGCCCACGCCGGCTTTGAGCCGCTTGTTGAGAAACACCGGCGACACCCGCCCCCTCTTTTTCGCGTTGAGGGGAAACCACCCTTTTTCGGTCATCTTCCTTAGGGTGTCAAGCTCCATCATGTCGAATGTCATATTCGGCGCATTTCGCTTTACGATGCCCTTTGCGATGAGCCGGCCAGCCAGCATCGCCATCACCACCACCACGGCAAACACCAGAAGCGGCAGGGCCATGCTTATGCGCTTTAGCGGCCCGTTCACCACATCAAGGCTTACCAGCAGCAGCGCGAGAAACCCCACGGCCACCGGCAACACAACAGGCAGATATTCCACCAGGCGCAGCCGCTTGCGGCAATCGTCACAGCAGGCCGCCTGCACCGGCAGCAGCGAGCCTACATTGGTCCTTGTCTTCATCCCGATGGCATTGCGCTTGGTGCGCACAGGCTCAATATGAGCCATGTCCACCATGGCATAGCAGCTGCGTTTCTTTTTGTTGGGGCCCTTGCACAGCTGGCATTCCTTAGCCTCAAACAGCGCGGTAATGCCCCCTTCCGGCAACAGTCCTTCCAGCACGTCCAAATCCTCCATGACCCGGTCGCATTCCTCCTGCTTGCCGGAAAACGCGCACTCCCCGCAGGAAGGCATGTTGAGCATATCGCAATACCGGGTATGGTACAGCTTGCAATTGCTGTTGTCCACGATCCTTGCCATAAAACCTCCCTTTTCCCTTGCCGCGTCCTGGCTTTGATGATGGCCGGGCGCTATACCTCAGGCCGCGCCTCCTGCACTTCCACGTTCCGGTACCGCTTGAGTCCGATGCCGGCGGGGATGAGCTTGCCGATGATGACGTTTTCCTTCAGGCCCACCAGCGGGTCGATCTTGCCCTTGATGGCGGCCTCGGTGAGCACCCGGGTGGTTTCCTGGAAGGAAGCGGCCGACAGGAACGAGTCCGTGGCCAGGGATGCCTTTGTAATGCCCAGAAGCTTGCGCTTTGCCACGGCAGGCTGCCCGCCGTTTACGATGATGTTCTCGTTCTCCAGCTCGAAGCGGAAGATATCAACGAGTTCGCCCGGCAGCATATCCGTGTCGCCCGCGTCCTCGATCTGCACCTTTCTAAGCATCTGGCGGATGATAACCTCGATATGCTTATCCGAGATCTCAACGCCCTGGAGCCGGTACACGCTTTGCACTTCCTTGAGCATATATGCCTGCACGCCCTTGACGCCCTTGATTTTCAGAATGTCATGGGGGTTGATGGAGCCTTCCGTCAGCTCCTCACCGGCCTCGACCACGTCCCCGTCATGCACCTTGAGCTTGGAGCCGAAGGGGATCAGATAGCTTTCGGTCTCGCCATCGTCGTTGGAGACCACGGCCTCGCGCTTTTTCTTGTTGTCCATGATCTTCACGGTACCGTTGATTTCGGAGATGACAGCAAGGCCCTTGGGCTTTCTCGCCTCAAACAGCTCCTCCACACGGGGAAGACCCTGGGTGATATCGTCGCCGGCGACGCCGCCGGTATGGAACGTACGCATTGTGAGCTGTGTGCCCGGCTCGCCGATGGCCTGGGCGGCGATGATACCCACCGCTTCCCCGATGTTCACGTCGGTGCCCGTGGCCAGGTTCGTGCCATAGCATTTGGCGCACACGCCATGCTCGGACCGGCAGGTGAACACCGTGCGGCACATCACAGCGGTAATGCCGGCCTTGATGATCGCGTCGCAATCCTCAATGCTCATCAACGTGCCGTTGGGCACCATGACTTCGCCGGTGTCGGGATGGATCACATCCTCCGCGGTATACCGGCCAAGCAGCCTGGAGTCCAGAGGCTCGATCACCTTATTGCCCTCGGCAATGGCTGATATGAGCATTCCCTTTACCACCTCGCCCCGGGAAGCAAAGCAATCCTCCTCCCGGATGATCACGTCCTGGGATACGTCCACCAGGCGGCGTGTCAGGTATCCGGAGTCGGCGGTACGCAAGGCCGTATCCGCCAGGCCCTTACGTGCGCCGTGAGAGGAGACGAAGAACTCCAGAACCGTCAGGCCTTCACGGAAGTTGGCCCGGATGGGCACCTCTATGATCTGGCCGGAGGGGTCCGCCATCAGTCCGCGCATACCCGCCAGCTGGCGGATCTGGGCGGTAGAACCACGGGCGCCGGAGTTGGCCATCATGTAAATGGGATTGAAGGGATCGAGGCTCTTCATCAGCGCGTCGGTGACGTCCGCCGTGGCCTTTTCCCACACCTTGATTACCCGTTGCTTCCGCTCGCTGTCGGAGAACAAGCCGTTACGGAACAGGTTGTCGACCTTGACGACTTCCTTTTCCGCCTGGGCCAGTATGGCTTTCTTTTCTTCCGGGACGGTGATGTCCTGGAAGCCTACGGTGATGCCGCCCCTGGTGGAAAACTTAAAGCCCAGGGACTTGATCTGGTCGAGCACCTCAGAGGTCTTGGTGGGGCCATGCTTGCGATAGCAGCGGTCCACGATCACTCCCAAATCCTTTTTCACCACCAGGTGGTCGATCTCCAGCTTAAACATATCATCCACGGTTTCCCGGGCGACATGGCCAAGGTCCTGAGGAATGGCGTTGTTGAATATCAACCGGCCGACAGTGGTTTCCATCACCTTGCGGCGCTTCTCGCCCTGCCACTCCCGCTCGATACGCACTTTGACCCTGGCCTGCAACGCAACCGCGCCAGTCTGATAGGCCATGATCGCCTCGTTTTCGCTGGAGAATATTTTCCCCTCGCCCAGGGCGCCGGGGCGCTCCATGGTGAGGTAATAGCAGCCGATAACCATGTCCTGGGTGGGGCTCACTACCGGCTTGCCGTCCTGGGGCTTTAATATGTTGTTGCTGGCAAGCATCAGGAACCGGGCCTCTGTCTGTGCCTCTACGGACAGGGGCACGTGGACGGCCATCTGGTCGCCGTCAAAGTCAGCGTTATACGCGGTGCACACCAGCGGATGCAGCTTGAGGGCACGGCCCTCCACCAGCACCGGCTCAAAGGCCTGAATGCCCAGGCGGTGCAGGGTCGGCGCGCGGTTTAAGAGCACCGGATGGTCCTTGATGACCCCTTCGAGCACATCCCATACCTCCGGGCGCACCCGCTCCACCATGCGCTTGGCGCTTTTGATGTTGTGGGCAAGGCCTTCCTCCACCAGCTTTTTCATGACGAAGGGCTTAAACAGCTCCAGCGCCATTTCCTTGGGCAGGCCGCATTGGAACATCTTGAGATCCGGCCCGACGACGAGCACGGAACGGCCGGAATAGTCCACCCGCTTACCGAGCAGGTTCTGGCGGAACCGGCCCTGCTTGCCCCGCAACAGGTCGGACAGGGATTTTAACGGACGGTTGCCGGGGCCCGTAACCGGGCGGCCGCGGCGGCCGTTGTCGATGAGGGCGTCCACCGCTTCTTGCAGCATCCGCTTCTCGTTGCGCACGATGATATCCGGGGCTTTCAGCTCCAACAGCCTTTTCAAGCGGTTGTTGCGGTTGATCACCCGGCGGTACAGATCGTTGAGGTCGGAGGTGGCAAACCGGCCGCCGTCCAGCTGCACCATGGGGCGCAGTTCCGGCGGGATCACCGGCACCACGTCCAATATGATCCATTCCGGCTTGTTGCCGGATTTCAAAAACGCTTCCACAACCTCAAGGCGCTTGATGGCGTTGGCCCGCTTCTGCCCGGAGCTGTCCGCGATTTCTTTTCTGAGTTCCTTATTGAGCTTCGGCAAATCCAGCTGCTTTAGCAGCTCTTTGATGGCCTCCGCGCCCATGCCGGCCTTGAACGCCTTCACGCCGTACTTGGCCTGGGCCTCCCGATACTCTTTATCCGTCATAAGGCTCTTATGCACAAGCCCCGTGTTGCCCGGGTCAATCACCACAAAGGCAGCAAAATACAGCACCTTTTCAAGCACTCTCGGGGACATGTCCAAAAGCATCTTCATCCGGCAGGGAATGCCCTTAAAATACCAGATATGGGACACCGGCGCGGCCAGTTCGATATGGCCCATGCGCTCGCGCCTTACCTTTGCCCGGGTGACCTCCACGCCGCATTTGTCGCAGATGACGCCCTTATACCGCACCCGCTTGTAGCGGCCGCAGTGGCACTCCCAGTCCTTTGTGGGCCCAAATATCCGCTCGCAGAACAGGCCGTCTCGTTCCGGTTTTAAGGAGCGGTAGTTGATGGTCTCCGGCTTTTTTACCTCGCCATGGGACCATTCGAGTATTTTTTCCGGGGACGCCAGCCCAATCTGGATGGCGTCAAAATTGGTTAATTCAAACAACTCTCGTCTCTCCCTTCACCGCTCACTCGTCGCCGCTCTCGTCATCCAGCACAATGTCCTCGGTTTTGTCCGGCTCAACATTGTCGTCGAATTCCTCGAATTCTTCGTCAAACTCGGCAAAGTCGTCTGCCGCCGGCACGATAGGCGGAGCATCCTCGGTGCCCGCGATGTTAACGTCCATAATGATGGGTTCGTCCTCGTCCACGCTCTCGCCGATCTCGATGACCTCACGGGTGTCGGAAAGCACGCGAATGTCCAGGGCAAGGCTCTGCAATTCCTTGATGAGTACCCGGAAGGACTCCGGCACGCCCGGCTGGGGCACGTTTTCGCCCTTCACGATGGCCTCGTATGTCTTGACACGGCCCACCACGTCGTCCGACTTGATGGTGAGTATCTCCTGGAGCGTGTTGGCAGCGCCATACGCCTCCAGCGCCCAGACTTCCATCTCGCCAAAGCGCTGGCCGCCGAACTGGGCCTTGCCGCCCAGCGGCTGCTGGGTCACGAGGCTGTACGGGCCGGTGGAGCGGGCATGGATCTTGTCATCCACCAGGTGATGCAGCTTCAGATAATACATATAGCCTACGCTGATCCTGTTTTCAAAGGGTTCACCGCTGCGGCCGTCGTAGAGCACGCTCTTGCCGTCCTCGTCAATCCCCGCCTGCCGCAGGTGGAATTGGATATCATCCTCTGTCGCGCCGTCGAATACCGGGGTGGCGATATGCCAGCCCAGCGCCTTCGCGGCACGGCCCAGGTGCAGCTCCAGCACCTGCCCGATGTTCATACGGGAGGGAACGCCCAAGGGGTTGAGCACGATCTGCAGCGGCGTACCGTCCGGCAGGAACGGCATATCCTCTTCCGGTAAAATCCGGGAGATAACGCCCTTGTTTCCATGGCGGCCCGCCATCTTATCGCCCACGGAGATTTTGCGCTTCTGGGCGATGTAAACCCGCACCAGCTCATTGACGCCGGGGGAAAGCTCATCCTTGTTGTCCCGGGTAAACACCTTCACATCCACGATGATGCCGCCCTCGCCGTGGGGAACGCGCAAGGAGGTGTCCCTTACTTCCCGGGCCTTTTCGCCGAATATGGCGCGAAGAAGCCTTTCCTCCGCGGTAAGGTCCGTCTCGCCCTTGGGGGTTACCTTGCCCACCAGGATATCGCCGGAGCGTACCTCAGCGCCGGGGCGGATGACCCCGCTTTCATCGAGGTTTGCCAGGGCATCCTCGCCCACGTTGGGGATTTCCCGGGTAATTTCCTCCGGCCCCAGCTTGGTATCCCGGGCCTCGGTCTCATACTCCTCGATATGGATGGATGTGAATACATCCTCCCGAACAAGCTTTTCGCTGATGAGCACCGCGTCCTCGTAGTTATAGCCCTCCCAGGTCATGAACCCGATGAGGATGTTCCGCCCAAGGGCGATTTCGCCCTGGTCGGTGGAGGCGCCGTCGGCGATCACCTGGCCCTTTTCTACATGCTCGCCCCTTTCCACGATGGGCCGCTGATTGAGGCAGGTGCCCTGGTTGGAGCGCTGAAATTTTGTCAGCTGATATGTCTGGGCGGAGCCGTCACGGTCTGCCCGCACCACGATCTTCCGGGAGGATACGCTTTCCACCGTACCGTCCTCCAGTGCTAGTATAACCACGCCGGAGTCATGGGCGGCTTTGTACTCCATGCCCGTGCCCACGATGGGCGTTTCCGGCACCAGAAGGGGAACCGCCTGGCGCTGCATGTTGGAACCCATCAGCGCACGGTTCGCGTCGTCGTTTTCCAGGAAGGGGATCATGGCCGTCGCCACAGACACCAGCTGCTTGGGCGAAACGTCCATATAGTCCACTTCTTCGCTTTTTACCTCGATGATTTGATCCATCAACCGCGCCAAAACCCGGCCCTTGGCGAACCATCTGGTGTCGGGGTCTATGATCTCGTTTGCCTGGGCGACGATGAAGGGGTCTTCCTCGTCGGCGGTCAGGTACACGATCTGGTCTGTGATCACCCGGTTCACGCTGTCAACCCAGCGGTAAGGCGCTTCTATAAACCCGTACTCGTTGATACGGGCATATGTTGACAGGGAGTTGATGAGGCCGATGTTCGGGCCTTCCGGGGTCTCGATGGGGCACATGCGGCCATAGTGGGAATGGTGCACGTCGCGCACGTCAAAGGTGGCGCGCTCCCGGTTCAGGCCGCCGGGGCCCAGGGCGGACAGACGCCGCTTGTGGGTCAACTCCGCCAATGGGTTAGTCTGGTCCATAAACTGGGACAGCTGGGAGGAGCCGAAAAACTCCTTGATCGCCGCCGTTACAGGCCGTATGTTGATCAGGTTGGAGGGCATTGCCGCATCCATATCCTGGAGGCTCATGCGCTCGCGCACCACCCGCTCCAGCCTGGTGAGGCCAACCCGCAGCTGGTTTTGCAACAGCTCGCCCACGGAGCGGATGCGGCGGTTGCCCAGATGGTCGATGTCGTCCACATAGCCCACGTTGTAGGGAAGGCCGATGAGGTAGCTGATGGAAGCCACGATATCGTCGGTGATGATGTGCCGGGGAATGAGGTCGTGCTGGTGCTCCTTCAAAAACGCTTTCTGTTCCTCCGCGCTCATCCCTTCGCTTTTCTGCAAAAGGGCCTTGAAAGTGGGATAGTGAACGTTTTCGTTGAGCCCGGCTTCCAGCGGCGGATACGTGAGAAAATTCCTGGGGTCAACAAACTGGTTGCCCAGCACCTTCAGCCGCTTTGTCTCCGCGCCGGTTTCCACAAACCGCAGCCAAACGTATGGCACGCCCGCATCCTGAATGACCTGGGCCTTGGCGCGGGAAATGGTCTCGCCCGCCTCCACGATGACCTCGCCTGTGATGGGATCCACAACATGCTCCTCCGCCACATGATTGGCAATGCGCCGGGCGAGGGACAGCTTTTTGTTGAATTTATACCGGCCCACCCGGGCCAGGTCATACCGCTTGTCAAAAAACAGCGCGTTTAGAAGCGACCGGGCGCTTTCCTCCGTGGGAGGCTCGCCGGGACGCTGGCGCTTGTAAATCTCGATCAGGCCCTCCTCCACAGAGGCGGTGCCGTCTTTTTGCAGCGTGGCCGTCAAGCGCTCGTCAGTACCCAAAAGATCCTGAATTTGCGCGTTGGTGCCATAGCCCAACGCCCGCAGCAGGGCGGTAATATGTACCTTGCGCTGCCGGTCGATCTTAACCCATAATATCTCGTTAGAATCGGTCTCGTATTCCAGCCAGGCGCCCCGGTTGGGGATGACCTGGGTGGAGAACAGCTGCTTGCCCACCTTGTCGATGGACTTGGAGTAGTACACGCCGGGGGAGCGCACCAGCTGGCTGACGATAACCCGCTCCGCGCCGTTGATGATGAATGTACCCTGCTCCGTCATCAGCGGGAAATCTCCCATGAATACTTCCTGCTGCTTGACCTCTCCCGTTTCCTTATTAATAAGGCGAACGATGACCTTCAATGGTGCGGAATAGTTCACATCCCGCTCTTTGCACTCCTCAACGGAGTATTTGGGATTCTCCATATCGATATAATAATCGATAAATTCGAGCACCAACTTTTCGGAATAGTCCGTAATGGGTGAGATGTCATTCAGGACTTCCCGGAGATCCGTTTTGATGAACCGCCGAAATGAGTTCTTTTGAACCTCTATCAGATCCGGCATATCCAGTACTTCCTCAATCCGGGAAAAGCTCATGCGCGTACGCTTGCCCATTTTGACCTCATGCACCATGGCGTTCACTCCTCACCGATGCTCTCGCATCAAATTGTAATCCAAATTTGTATCAACCGGGAACTCGCTGTTTCCCGTATCCAAGTGGATCCAAACCGTACAAAACCGGCGTCCACCGGAGATTTTGGTAACTATCCAAACAAATGTATCCCGCGCATTCCCTGCGCACAGGCATAAAATGAATTATTTCCCAGCAAACTACGTTCCATACCATGGGAATAGCCCGAAAAATGGGCATACGTCCGCACTATCCATACATGTGCAGTTTATAATAATATCACTATGCAGGACAAGAGTCAAGGTTATTCAACTAAGTTTCGCGAAAATCATGCGTCCGGCGGCGGTCTGCAAAACACTGGTCACCACCGTATCAATCTCCTCTCCGATATACCGTTTCCCCCCATCTATCACGATCATTGTACCGTCGTCAAAATATGCCACGCCCTGCCCCGTCTCTTTGCCTTCCTTGACGATGCTCACGCGGAGTTCTTCCCCCGGCAGCACCACGGGCTTGATGGCGTTTGCCAGCTCGTTGATGTTGAATACCGGCACGTTTTGCACAGTGGCTACCTTGTTGAGGTTGTAATCGTTTGTTACAACCACGCCCTTTAGCTCCTGGGCAAGCCGCAGCAGCTTCAGATCCACCTCAGGCACGTCCTTATAGTCCCGCTCGTCCACCCGGATGGTCTGCTCCAGATCCTTATTCATATTGTTCAGGATATCTAGGCCCCGCCGCCCCCGGCTGCGCTTCATGGCGTCCGCGCTGTCGGCGATATGCCGAAGCTCGCGCAGAACAAACTCCGGCACCACCAGCGTGCCCTCAATCACCCCTGTTTTGCAGATATCAAAAATCCGCCCATCGATGATGACGGACGTATCCAGGACCTTGGGCCTGGCCCACTCGATGCCCTGGCCGGCCTTTTCCTTACCTGCGCGCCGGGCAAACAAACCGCCCTCGCCGATCTCGCCCCGCCGTTTCAGGGCGACGAGCACGCCAAAATAGCCGCATAGCGCATACAGTACAACGCTAATAAGCCCCGCCAGCCAGCCGATTGGGATCAGCCGTACCAGCGTGCTTAACAGTAGCGCCACCAAAAGGCCCAGTATCAATCCCGCGATCATAAAAAAGACCTGGGCAAGGGGCATTTTTGTGAGCTGGTCTTCCGTTGCCTTCAGGATATGGCTTATTCTATCTATGAGCTTGGGAGAAATATAAAAAAAGATAATTGCAAATAATAAACCGCTCAAGACGTAGATAAGCGCCCAGCCCCAAGGCACGAACAACACAGAAATATCAACCGTGCGGGCAGGATCCGTAGGCGACGCCACCGGGATGCTTCCCACCAGGGCGACAATGCCACAGGCAATTCCAACGCCCGCAAGCGCCAACACTGTTCTTAGAATTTTACGCGCCAAAGAACAATCACCTCGTATTCATTTTTCAATGTAGTTTTGCTTTCAACCCTCTGGTTGATCAGTAATTACCCACAAGCTCCAGGAAATCCTCCTCCTCCTTTCCGCTGGCGGCGGTTAACTCCGCGAGAAGGACTTGCCGCGCTGTCAAAAGCATTTTCCTCTCCCCCGCGCTCAGCCCCTTTTCCTTATCCCGGCGAATGAGGCATTTGACCACGTCCGCCACCCCGTACACCTCTCCGCGCCGAAGCTTTTCCAAATTATCCCGATACCGCTGATTCCAGTTATCGCTTTCTTCACAGATCTCCGCGGCAAGATATTCCATCACCTTGTCCACCTCGTCGCCGCTGATTACGCTGCGAATGCCTACCTCCTGCGCCGTGTCCACGGGCACCATAGCGGTCATTTTCCCCGTAGAAAACCGAAGCATGTAATATGAAGACAGTTTGCCCAGCACAAGCTGCTCTTGAATGGCTTCCACCGTCCCCACCCCATGCATGGGATAATAAACCCGTTCGCCAACCCGAAACATAGCGCGCCTCCTTTCGTAGTCCTACCTATTTATCATAACGAAACGAGGCCGCAATGTCAATAAATTTGTATTATACAATAGGATTATAATCCTTGTCAACACATATTTATTTTGATTTCTGTGCCCATCGTGATCGATGCTGTTGACGGTGTCAATTGCTGGGGTTATACTGAAAAAAGGCGGTGAACGCCGTCAATTACCGCCGCTTAGCATTGGAGGTTGGAAACGAATATGGAGCTCTGTGAGCTTGCGCAATCCATGGAGGAAGCCTTAGTTACGGTCCGCCGGGACCTGCACCGCATTCCCGAACTTGCAAATCAGGAATTCCAAACACAAGCCTACATTCTCGATTATTTAGCCCCCCTGCGCCCGGACAGCCTCATGCCGATAGCCGGCACCGGCGTGAAGGCGGTGTTTTACGCCAAGAGCGCCATAGAAACAATCGCATTTCGGGCGAATATGGATGCACTCCAGGTGGATGAGTGGACCAACTCACCCTATGCCTCCGCCCACCCTGGGTTGATGCACGCCAGCGGCCACGACGGGCATATGGCAATCCTGCTGCTTCTTTGCACCATCCTGAGCAGGCACCGCCACAGGCTCACAAAAAATGTGGTTTTGCTGTTTCAACCCGCCGAGGAAAATGACGGCGCCCGGAGTATGATTGCAGACGGCGCACTCGTAAACCCCAAGCCCGACGCCATATACGCCCTGCAGCTTTGCCCGGACCTGAAGATTGCTCAGCTTGGCCTGCGCCGGGGAGCATTTATGGCCCAGGCCAGCGGTTTTGACCTGACCATCATCGGGAAATCCGCCCACGGCGCAAACCCCGACAAGGGCATTGACGCGGTGGTGGCCGCGGCAGAACTAATTTCCATGCTGCAAACCCTGGTTTCGCGCATTTCCACCCCCGATGAGCCGGTGGTTCTGACGATCGGCAAGATCCATGGCGGCGAAGTTCGCAATATCATCTGCGACAAGGTCGTGCTAAACGGCACCCTTCGCACGTTCTCCAACGCCTCCTATGATTTCGTAAACGAGCGGATTGCCAACATTCTGTCCGGCTTTGAGCTGGCAACCGGCGTAAAAACCCAATACGAAGAGGTTTTAAGATATTATTCCGTGGAAAATCCCACGGACATCACAAACGCCTTTGAGGCGCTGATGGCAGGCGGCGTGCAGCCCATGAGCCATCAAATGATCGGGGAGGACTTTTCTTTTTACCAGCAGGAAGTCCCTGGCCTGTTCTTTTTTATCGGCATCAGCGAATACAGCGGATTTCCCCCGCTGCAAAGCCCCCATTTTAATTTCAACGAAAAGGCGCTGCTGTACGGGCTGGAAGCGTTCTTGCGGCTGCTTGGCCTGTCCGACAAGATCCAATGAAGCGAATATTTGAAAGCGAGCGGGCCGCCGTCGTGGCGTTTGCCCATTTGGCCATGCCTAAGACCGACAAAACCGGCCGGGAAATGGCGGCGCTTTTATGGCGCGGGAGGGATGGCTGGCGGCTTTCCCGCCCATGCTTAGGCTTTCACAACAACGTAATACTTCCGGTATTATTGCTTTCCCTTGGGAGCCTCTTTGTAAAAAGCGCCATGGTGGTCCACACCCACCCCAACTGCGCCTGCCATCAGGGGGAATGCCTTTCGGGCGTTCGAGCCCCCGGGGGCCGGATCAAGCGCCATGGGGACATGACGGTGCCGGGGCTTCTCCGGCTCCAGGGCATCTACTGCGTTACCCCTACGGGGGAGCTGCTCTTTTATGGAAGAGATCATGTCTGCGTCCGCCTTGCTCCTGTTGTGGGCTACAGGCTTACCACAATCTGGGCAAGCCGCTTAAAAGGCCTGCTGCCCTCCTTGTCAGAAAAATATACAATGCGGCGCACTTGACAAAGCACCGGGGCATACACTACACTGGAGCCAAAGAAATATGAAAAGCATCGACGGGAAAAGAGTAGCCATGCTTACAATGCCTCTATCAGAGAGGGCGGGCCGGAAACGGCTGTGAGCCTGCCCAGAGGAAAGAATGGCGAAGTGCGTTCCCCGAGCTGTTCGGGTGAAAGCCTTGAGGGCGATTATCCTGAACCGTCAGCCACGTTACGGCATCGAGCGGAACCCAAAGCAGGGTTCCAAACAAAGTGGAACCACGGAGCGCATTCGTCTTTGTAGACGGGTGGGCTTTTTATATTGAAAAAATTTAGAAGGAAGGTTTTTCGTATGTTTCATACGTTTCGCAGCGACATCCGCTGCATACTGGACCGGGATCCCGCCGCCCGTAGCGCTCTGGAGGTATTTCTCTGCTATCCGGGCTTTCACGCGGTGCGCTCCCACAGGCTGGCCCATTTTCTTCACACCCATCACTGCAAGCTGCTGGCGAGGATTATCAGCCAGCTGAGCCGCTTTTTCACCGGTATCGAAATTCACCCCGGCGCAACCATCGGTAAGCGGCTGTTTATCGACCACGGCATGGGGGTGGTCATCGGCGAGACCACCCAAATTGGCGACGACGTGACCCTGTATCAGGGCGCCACCCTTGGGGGCACCGGCAAAGAAACCGGCAAACGCCATCCGACCATCGGCAACAACGTGGTGATTTCAAGCGGCGCGAAGGTGCTGGGCCCCTTCACGGTGGGGGATTACGCCAAGGTGGGCTCCGGCGCGGTGGTGCTTCGGGAGGTGCCGCCCTATTCCACAGTGGTGGGCGTGCCCGGCCGGGTGGTGAAGGTTTCCCAATGCCCCAACAGCAGCGATGGCGAGCCCGCCTGCATCCAACACGGAGAAACCGCCTGTGATATCCGGGGCACCTGCCCCGCGGTCAGCAACAGGCCCTTTGAAATCGTGCGCATGACAAAGACCCCCCATGAGGCGGAGGGCGAGGATGGCGTCGACCTCGACCAGGTGCATTTGCCCGACCCTGTGGAAATCGAGATACGGCTGCTGTACGCAAAGTTCGCCCAATTGGAGAAGGAGATGGCGGACCTCAAAAACGGCACAAGCGGGTTTGAGCAGCAGCAAAATAATTAATCGGATGCCCCCAGCGCCACAGCCCCTGGGGATATAAAATGACAGTTTGAACGCCCGCGCGGGGGTTGATACTTAATCAGATGCTATGACGAAAACGGAGGAGGTTTTTATGCAGATTTACAATACAATGACCCGCAAAAAAGAGGAGCTTGTGCCCGTGACCCCCGGGCGCATCAGCATGTACGCCTGCGGCCCCACGGTATATAACTTTTTTCATATCGGCAACGCCCGGCCCTTTATCGTGTTCGACACGCTGCGCCGGTACCTTGAATATCGGGGGTATCAGGTCACGTTCGTGCAGAACTTTACGGACATCGACGACAAGATGATCCGCCGGGCCAATGAGGAAGGGATCACCGTCAAGGAACTTGGCGAGCGGTTTATTGAGGAATATTATGTGGACGCGGACGCCCTTGGCGTGGAGCGGGCCACCATAAACCCCCGGGCCACAGAGCATATCGGGGACATCATCCACCTGGTAGAAACCCTCATCGAAAAGGGCAACGCCTACGCAACCGAAGACGGGGACGTGTATTTCAACGTTCGCAGCTTCCCCGGCTACGGCAAGCTGTCCGGGCAGAGCGTCGACGATCTCGAAAGCGGCGCGCGCATCGATCCCGGCGAGCAGAAGAAGGATCCCCTGGATTTTGCCCTGTGGAAGGCGCAAAAGCCCGGGGAACCCGCCTGGGAAAGCCCCTGGGGCATGGGCCGCCCCGGCTGGCACATCGAATGCTCCGCCATGTCCATGAACCTGTTGGGGGATACGTTTGACATCCACGCAGGCGGACAGGACCTGGTATTCCCCCACCACGAAAACGAAATTGCGCAAAGCGAGGCCGCCACAGGCAAGCCATTTGCCAATTACTGGATGCACAACGGCTATATCAACATCAACAACCAGAAGATGTCCAAATCCCTCAACAATTTCTTTACCGTAAGGGACATCGCGAAAGAGTACGACCTCCAAGCGGTGCGGCTGTTTATGCTGGGGGCGCATTACCGCAACCCCGTGAATTTCTCCAGGGATCTCATCGAGCAGGCAACAGCCGCCCTTGCCCGGCTGCGCACCGCCCGGGAGCGGCTGGACGAGGCGCAGATCGCGCCAACCGCCGCGCCGGAGGATGAGGCCTTCCTTCTGGAGCTGGCTCAATACAAGGAGAATTTCTGCGGGGCCATGGATGACGACCTCAACACCGCGGACGCCATCGGCGTATTGTTTGAGCTGGCCCGGGCCACCAACACGTTCGTGACGGTTCCCCGCGGGCAAAAGGCGGTGGAGGAAGCCCGCAAGGTGTTTTCAGAACTCACCGGCGTGCTTGGCCTTCTCGTACATAAAAAGGAAGAGGAATTCCCCAAAGAGGCTGAGGAGCTGTTGGTGGCACGGCAGGCCGCCCGGAAAGCAAAGGATTGGGTTGAGGCCGACCGGCTTCGGGACGCCCTCAAAGACCTCGGGTTCGCTGTGGAGGACACCGCCCAGGGGCCTAAGCTCAAAAAGATATAGTATACGCGGCCTCGTCGGCAACGAAGGTGGCTTTAGGCGGAAGACCCTCAAAAAAGCGCAAGCTGCGTAGCAGCGGCGCTTTTTTGACACACCCGCAAAGCCCATGGCTTCGCCGGCGGTTTTGCGTTTGCGCATCCCTCCCCAGCATGATATGATAAAGGGAAATCTAATCTACAGGCAAGAGGGAGAAGCTATGTTCAACTTTCTGTCGCTCATACAAATCGCGTTAGCCGTATACCTGATCGTCATTGCCATACCTGCAAAGCATAAGCTCTTTACCCATCGCTTTATCAAAAAGGGAAAAGCGGAGTTTTACAAAAAATGGCTGCGCATTGGGCTTTTCGTTACGGGTGGCATCATGGGCTTGCTGGGAATAGTCAACCTGATCGGCAGCCTGCAACCTGAAGAAAGCAGCCTGTTTCAATCCATGTACAGAGCGTCCACCGTGCTGGGCGTGCTGGTGCTGACGGTGCTGGTAGCGCTTTTTGTGCTGTATCAGGCCGTGACCGACAAGGAAAAGAAAACCGTGTCCGCGCGCCCGGTAGCCCCCCGCGCGGCGTTCTATTTCGACGACGAGCCTGAGGAGCCCAAGAAGGGAACGAAGCAAAAACGATAAATGCCTGGCGAGGCAGCAATGAAACCCCACGGCATGGGCCGCTGACGCTGCAGCGGCCAGTAATCCGCCGCCTAAAACCGGGTTTGTAAGCAGAGAAGAACCCATGTGCCCAAGTTCTTTCCCTTGAGTTTATAAACTTTTTTTGAACAATGCGCCAGATGTTCCCAACGGCTTGCATAGGGCTTTCCAAAACTGATATAATCAAATTCGATTAATGTTTTTAATCGGCAACGGAGGATATTCCATGGGTGGATTTTTCGGGATGTTTCAATTGTTACTGGGCGTTTATCTCATATACGGCGCCATTACGGGAAAGGGCCAGCTGTATACGGCCCAGAACATCAAAAAAGGCATGGAGGAAAAATATAAAAAAACCATGCGCATTTTTTCCTGGGTGCTGGCGCCTCTGCTGCTTACCCAAGGCGTTGTGGATCTGATGCAGGGAAGCGGAGAAGCGTATCAACCCGCCCTGTACACCGTTTCCATTGTACTATGGGTAATTGTTATGATCGGCGTGATCGCAATGGCCGTGTGCACCTATCGGCTTACGGACCGCAGCCGTCCCGCCCAAAATCGCAATAACGCCCAACCTGCCATACCCCGCGCCGCGTTTGAATTTGACGAGCCAGAGGCTAAAAGCAAGCCGGAATAGCACATCGTTCCAGGGGAGTGGAATTCTGTGCCGAACACAACAACCGTTGGAGGGAGCCTACCATGACAAAAACCCGCAGGATGCGCATCGCAGCGCTTATTCTTACCTTGACAATCGTATTGGCATCCGCCCCCGCCGCATTCGCCAAGCAGGCAACCGTCAACGCGGACAACGCCAACCTTTTACGGGGCACGGGGACGAAATTTTCGTCATTGCTAACACTGCCCAAAGGCGCCGTGGTGGACGTGCTGGATAAAAGCAACCCGGACTGGTACAAGGTTTCGTATGACGACACCGTGGGCTTTGTCGGCAGCAGTTTCCTCGATTATGACGCGTCCGTTGCGGCAAGCGAAGCACCCGCGGCTCAGGAAAAGCCCCCAGCAGCAGCAATCCAAGCACCCATGGCGCAGGAAAAGCCCCCAGCAGCAACGGCAAGCGACGCACCCGCACCCGAAGCAAGCGGCAGCAAGGATCCCAACAAGAATAAGATTGCTTCCGCCAAGGCGAAAAACAAGGATACCGTTGGCTGGATCAGCGTCCCCAATACCAACATCGACTATCCGATCCTCTACGGCAGAGACTTTTATTACGCCAACCGTAACATTAACAAGAAGAATTCCCTTGAGGGCGTATACCCTTACTATGGGTACCTCACGAAAAACGTTGTGCTGTTCGGGCACAACCTTCGCAAAAGCCGCACCGGTTTTCATGAGATGCACCACATGCAGGAGACTGCCCTTGGTAAGTCAAAATGCCAGTCAAGCGCCTGCGGCAGGTCGCTGGGCAGCAAGCATAAGGACTGGATCGAGGATAACCGCGTCTGGAACATTTCCATCTACGGGAAAACCAAATGGGAAGTGTTCGCCATGTACGAGGTCAAGGCAAACGAGCCGAAAAGCACCCTTCGCAACAACTGGTCGAGCCTCTACGCCAGCAGCGACGCCGCCGTACAGCAATGGCTGGATAAGCAATTGAAACGCTCGGAAATAAGCTTTGGCGTGTCCGTTTCGCCCAGGGATACCCTTATGACAATCATCACCTGCGGCACCAATTACGATAGCGCCACCGCCAATTCCCGGCTGTTTGTGTTTCTCAAATGCGTTGATTAGCGCTGGTTCAGCGTTTTTCATATAATGATGCACCCAAAACGGGCTCCAAAGATTTTAAGATGATACCTTAAGGAGGGATCCACACACATGAAGCATACCAGAAAAACCTCTCGTATTCTCGCGCTTGCGCTGACCCTGATCATGGCGCTTGCGCTGTGCGCCCCCGCAATGGCGGCAACAACCTATTACGCCACCACCACCGGGGTTACGCCCATGTACGCCTCTGCCAGTGCGACCAGCAAGCAGCTTGGCACAATCGCTGCGGGCGCTACCGTCTCCATCACCAGCCAGTCCAGTGGCTATTACTGCATCGTGACTTCCGGCTCGGTCAGCAGCGCATACATCCTGACGTCCAGCGTGAAGGACCTTCGGACCAGCGCGATCAGCAGCAGCCCCATCAACTCCAGCAACTTGCGCAGCGGTTCTGCCTTTGGTGCTACCGATACCTCCGCCGATGGCTTTACCATCAATCCCAGAGGCACCATTCCCGGCACCACTACCGGGACGACCACTGGGACCACCACCGGCACCACCACCGGAACAGCGGGCTATATCACCAATTGCAAGAGCAATGTGAATTTCCGTGCCTCCGCCTCCACCTCCGGCGCGCTTTTGGGCACCCTGTCCAAGAACACGGTGGTATCCATCCTGGGCACCGAGGGCAGCTTCTACAAGCTGACCGCAAATGGCAAGACCGGCTATGTGTCCACCTCCTATGTTGCCGCCGGAACCCCGTCTTCCGGGAGCACCGGAAGCACCGGAAGCACAAGCACCGGCTCCTCTACCGGGGAAGCGGGTTACATCACCAATTGCAACAGCTATGTCAGCTTCAGGAGCGGGGCTTCTTCCTCCTCCTCCAAGCTGAGCAACCTCAATAAAAACACCACTGTGACAATCCTCGGCACCGAGGGCAGCTACTATAAGGTGGAAGCCAATGGAAAGACCGGTTACGTCTCCAAGCAGTACGTCGCCAAAGGCACGCCGTCCTCCGGCTCTGGCAGTTCCTCCGGCACGGCTTCCGGCACCAGCGTCGCGGGTGGCAATTCCAGCCCGTCCTCTTATGTGAAGGAAAAAATGGCCGCCGCTAAGAAAACCAACAGCGACACAATCGGCTATTTCTACATTCCGGGCACCAATGTGGATCAGCCCATCCTGTACGGCGCAAACCATTATTACGCGGACAAGAACATCAAAAAGAAATCCGACTCCAAGGGCAGCGTATACTCCTTCTACAATGTGCTGACCCGGAACAACGTCATCACGGGCCATAACATGCGCGTGAGCGGCACCATGCTCCACGAACTGCACCACATTCAGGAAAAGTCCGTGGGCCATTCCAAGTGCCAGGCAGCCAAGTCCACCGATTGCGCACTGCACAAGCATGCAATCCCCAGCACCACGCCCAACCTGAACAACGCTTCAGACCGTATGTGGCAGGTCTCCCTGTTCGGTTACAACCAGTGGGAAGTCTGGGCCATGTATGAGGTGAAGGCCAACGAGCCTAAGAGCACGCTTTCCTACAACTACCAGCATCTGGCCTCCTCCAGCAACTCCACCATCCAGACATGGATCGATTATCAGAAGAACCGCTCCGAGATCAAGCTGAACACCAGCGTATCGCCGGACGACATATTCCTGACAATCTACACCTGCGGCACGAACTATGACTCCTCTACCGCGCAGTCCCGGCTGTACTTCTTCCTGAAGGCGGTCAAATAACAAGATGGAATAAGAAAAGTCAAGCAAGACAGGGGCCGTAGCAGCAATAAGCTACGGCCCCTGCTTATGGTAGCTCGGTGTGCTTATGAGGAAAGTCGCTTCCTGACAGTATCCCGGCAATCCAGCGGCGGTTCAGATTAATCATGTAGCAATTCATCACTGGTTACGCCAAAGAAGCAAGCGATGGCTTTTAATTCAATATCCGTTATAAAGCGGTTTCCGCTTTCGATTTTCTGAATGGCATTTTTATTTAGGTCAATCTGCACATCTTGCAGAGCGTCAGCCAATGCACGCTGAGACATCTTTTTCTCGTTACGCAATAAAGCCATTTTTTGTCCCGATATATTCAGTTTTCCATCCGCAGCTTTGTTTTTAAACATATATGCCTCCAAAATGACATTCACTACTTGTCAATAAAATGAGTATATGCTAAACTGTCCACATGCATGACACGTACTGGATGTCAATTTGGAAGGAGGATATCATGACAGACTATAAAACCATGTATTATGATCTCTCCGCAAAAGTAGCGGATGCAGTAGATTTGTTGACTGAGGCTATGCAGGATGGCGAACTGAAATATATGTTGGCGCAGGATGCGCCGCAGCCCAAGCTGCTGAATACTCACAGAAAGGCTAACACAGATGAAAAAGATTAAAACCGCAGCATTCAATATGGACAATAGCACGGTGGACGCGGCATGCGAGGACGGGAAGCGCGAATCCTCAAAAGACGCTAGCTGCGCAGCAGCTGCGGTTTTTTGACACGCTGCGGCCGCGAAGCAATGCTTCCCGGCCGTTTTTGTTTGTTTTCGTCTTATACAATATCGATCTGGCACGCGGCCATTGCCTTGAGCGCGGTTTCGTGGCTTGCGGGCGTCACGCCGGCACAGCAGCCCCCACGCACGCAAACCCCAAGCTCAGGCCGGATGCTTTTTATCACCATAGCGTTCGCGATCACACAGATATCCGTGCAAAGGCCAATCAATTCAACTTCATCCAAATCCTCCGGCAACGCGCGCGCCAGCTGCGCTGAGCCAAATCCGTTCTTTTCAAATCCCACAGCCCACGCCGGCATTGCGCCCGCCACATCCTCTGCCAGCGCGTGGCCCTGTGTTCCATGAATGCAATGCTTCACAGGCAGGCGGCGGCCCTCCTGTGTGCTCAAATAGTCCTCGCCGTGGGTATCCAGCGTATAGGCGATATACGAATATTGAGGGTCCTTTGCGGCATCGCTGATCCGCGCGGCCACATAAGGCAATATCTCCAGCGCCTCAGGCGTCCCCAGGGCGCCGGACACAAAATCATTTTGCATGTCAATAATCAACAGACCCTTTTTCTTCATAGCAATGGTTCCTTTCTCTCCCATTTTGGATGGAAACCGCCCTTCTTTCACATATTAGCAAGGAAGGGAGGTGATTTTCATGTTGGACGAACAAATGCCCCAGGGTTTTCTGATGGCCCTTGGCCGGAACACCCGCGCCATGGCCCGCTTCGCATATCTTTCCGACCGGGAAAAAGAGGCAGTGATTTCCCGCGCCCGGATGGTGCGCAGCAAGCGGGAAATGGATGAACTGGTGGACCTTTTGTAAGCCCTAAATCCCAAACTCCAGCTGCCCCCCCCATTCATACAGCCCCCTGGGCGTTTCCAGCATCACCCGCGCGGTGTACGCACCTGAATGAAGCGTGGGCAGCGTCAGGCTCAGCCCGCAGGGGTCCGCCTGCCCGGCAATAAGCTGCGCGGCCTCCTCCTCGAGTATGGGGAACGCCTCATAGCAAAGGGTTGTGCCTGTATGACCGGTGATGGAAACCAGAATACGGTCTGTATCAGGGGCATATCCCGCCCCTTCAAACGCGCCGATGAGCATTGTGTTGCCGTTTCTCTTGATGGCCGCGGCGCTCGCCGTCAATTCCCCAGCCACGCTACCCCTTGGCGTTGTTTCCTGTGCCGGTACGTTCGGCGCTTTCAAGAGGAGATTGGGGATGTTGCGTTCCACAAGCTCGATCACCACCGCGTCCGGCTGCTCTGTTGGAACATTCAGGTAATTATACGGAAACTCCGCGTCATACACCACCCGGCCCAGGTTGGCGCTTAAATATGGCAGCAGCGCGTCAGCAAAGGAATCCCGGAAGAAGTAAAGCATCTTCTCATTGGCTGTGCTGTTGGTGATTGTGGTCACGCTGCGGCCAGGGCGCTGGGGTTCCGTCTCATATGCGAGCTCCTCCTGGAAAACCGGCCTTGGGTTGGCGCCCGCCACAGCGGGAAGCACGAAGTTATGCAAATCCCCGCCATAATCGTTGGCCTGTGTGAATGTAGCGTCCTGATAGGCGTTTCCAACCCCCGGCAACACGCCTTCCATAATAGCCCGGTAGCCAATCAGCGCGCCCAGAGCGTTCCAGTGGGTATCCTCTGGATGGTATAAAAGTTCTCCCCCCGCTTTGGCTGTTGTAAGAGCGGCGGTAAAATCGATTGTGTTTACCCCTGCTGCGGTGAGCGCCGCCAGAAGCCGCTCTCTGTTGTTTTCCCCCTCGGCGGGCGTTAAATATGAGGGCATGTACTCCGGATAAACGCTGCTTTTATTGGGCGCGATGGCAAACGCAAATGCTGCGCCCTGCGTTTCACAATACTCCTGCTGCAGCCTTAGGCAAACAGCCGCCCGGCCGATGTCCCGGCCGCTTAAAAGATCGATCTTAATATAATCATTGCGGGCGTCGGCATAAAACAGCATCCCTGCCTTGCCCACGTCCACCTTTTCGTTGACGGTGTCCCCAAGCGTTTCCATTGTCAGTGTGTGAAAGGCCGTGACCATTTCCTCACGAAATCCAAAATGATCGTCAAAATAATCGTCAAATTTCCCGGGAAATAGCGAATTAAAGCCGGCTTCATCCCAAAGCGGCGGAATTCGCGCCAACGGCCGGTTCTCTAGGTTTTTTCCGGTATAGCCAAACAGCATGCCGAGGAGCGGCAGGGCGCAAAGCCCCATACAGAACACGATGAATATCCCATACATCCGCTTCCGGGTGCCATCATTCCTCTTTTTTTGTTTCAATTTCATGCACCCCCTTAAAAGCGGAAATAGATAAACGGGTTATAGGCGGCGGTGGAGAGGTTCAGCACGCACAAGAGAAACAGCGCGGCGCACAGGACATATGGTACCGCCTGGACAATCCCCCTTCGCTGGCAAAGCCCGTCCATCCACCGGGTGCCAAGCGGCAAGCATGCAACCACGGATGCTGCCAGCACCGCCACGAGAATAGGGGGGGTCAGCATGCTCAACGTCGCCACCTGGGTGGAGGAGAACGTCCAGCCCGTGGCCATCATGGAAAGCACGCCCATGGCCTTTTCAAGTGTTTCCGCCCTGAACAGCACAAACCCCACCGTCACCACCAGCAATGTATACAGATGGGACAGAGGCTTCCACCATTTTCCCGGCTTCAAAACCCCGTAGCTTTCCAGCATGAGAAACCCGCCGTGAAACAATCCCCATAGCACGAAATTCCAGCTGGCCCCATGCCACAGCCCGGTCAGGAAAAACACGATGATTTTGTTGACGCCCGTGCGCCATTTTCCTTTGCGGTTGCCCCCTAAGGGGATATACACATACTCCCGAAACCAGCTGGACAGGGAGATATGCCAGCGCCGCCAGAAATCCTGCAGGGTGGCGGCCACATAGGGATAGTTGAAATTTTCCCTGAAATCAAAGCCGAATATCTTGCCCAGGCCAAGCGCCATGTCGGAATACCCGGAAAAATCGAAATAGATCTGAAACAGATAGGCAATGGCCCCCAGCCACGCGATAGGCGCGTTCATCTGCCCCACGTCGAGGGCATACACCGCGTCCGCCGCCATGGCGAGCACGTTGGAGAGCAACGCCTTTTTCCCAAGCCCCACCGCGAAACGGCGCAATCCCTGGGCCGTCTTTTCAAAGGACATGCTCCGGTCTTTTATCTGCTCCGCTACATCGTGATACTTGACGATGGGGCCGGCGATTAGCTGAGGGAACAGGCTGATGTATAGCAGAATATTTAGAAAGTTCTTGTTCGCCTTTGTCACGTCACGGTACACGTCCAGCCCATAGCTCATGGCCTGAAACGTGAAAAACGACACGCCGATGGGCAGCGGAATGCCTGTCAGCGGGATTGCGGTGCCCAACAGCCCGTTGACAGAGCCGATCAGGAAATCGGTGTATTTGAATACGATCAGCGAGCCGATGTTCCACACAATTAGCGCCCACAGCGCGGGCTTGCGGTGCTTTTTCCCCGGGGAAAGCGAAAGCGCCAGGGCATAGTTTATAAATGTGGTCAACAGCATCAGCAGCACATAGACCGGCTCACCCCAAGCGTAAAACAATACGCTAAACAGGGTGAGCAGGGCGTTGCGTATGGGAATGCTTTTATAAAACACCAGGTTTAGTAAAAACACCAATACAAAAAACAGAAATAAAAACGTGGGCGAGCTAAATACCACCCCTATGCCCTCCTATAAACTCTAATAGCTGGGAGAGTAAATGTAAATGGCTGTGATGACGTCCTCCGCAAGCTCAAACTGAATGCGCTCCGACTGGATGTCCGCCATGTCGTTTGTGATGGAATAGGTGAGATACCCGTCGTCGAAATAATCTTCGCCATAGGCCGCAATGGCGTCCTCCCTGGTATCCCCCACCTTGATGCCACGCAGGGTTTCAACCCCTCCGCCTGTTAAAGTAAACATCTCGATGATGTCCTTGCCGTCCACTGGCACGGTGGACACGGTCACGGCATCATAGGCGTATGTTTTGTCCTGCCCGTCATACACGCAGCTGACCATTTCCGAAAAGCTATAATCCTCCCCCAGCGCAGCGATCACCGGGGCGCTGTCGTCCCTAAGATAGTAGGTCACGCCGTCGATCATAAGCCCCAAATCCTTTTCGCCAAATGCTGCAGCCTCCTGCGCGGCGGGTTCCGCCACGGAGGGTTCAGCAGGCTCCACCACTTCCGCCGTGGGCTGTGCGGTGGATACCGGCGCATCTGTGCTTTCCCCTGGGGCGCAGGCGGCCAACACCAGTGTAAGCGCCACCGCAATGGACAGAATAGACTTCTTCATACCCTTTCTTCCTCCCTATATCCCGTGTTAATCCTGCTTGGGCAGCATTGTCAGCCGCCCCAAATCGATGTCCGTCGTCATAAAATTGCCGGACTTCGTGTCCGAATAATGCCACCACTCGCTGGTGATGGAGTTAAAGCCGCTTTCTTTCATGACCTTGGTCATATAGTCCACATTCGCCCTTGCCTGCTCGCTCCAGGTGTCGCTTGTGCGGGCACTTTCCTCCGTAAATGTGTGCATCGGCGTGGGGAATTCCAATTCCTCTCCGTTTTTATCCAGCAGCGCGATGTCCACAGCCGCCCCCCGGTTATGGTTTGAGGCTGTGGTGTCCGGGTCCGCGATCCAGCGGCGGTTTTTCACCACCTTGAACAGCCGCCGTTGCACGCTGATGGGCCGGTACGCGTCATATATCTTCAGGGTGTAGCCGTCTTTTTGAAACCGCTCGAAGGCCTTTTGCAGCTTTTTCGCGGTGTCCCTCTGGATCAGCGGGATGGCCTTTGGATACAGCGGCTCACCAATGATGTTTCGATCCGTAGCGAACAGCATCTCATACTCCGCGTCCGGCAGATACAACCGTAAATCCACCAGCTCGTTTTTCACCATCACAGGGGTAATGCCGTCGTTTTCATACACCGGGTTCCCCGTGGGAATGTCGATCTTCTGCCCCTTCTCCTCGGACAGGTAAGCGTACAGCATAGCGTCCGCCGGGACGATAAATTCGGAATAACAATATCCCTTTGATCCGTCCGGGAACTGGACATGGGAAAATTCTCCGCAGTCCTCTAATAGGTACATGGGATCTTCGAAGCCGATCTCCCCGATGATATTGGACTTGTCGTCCTGATTGGGGCTGGAGCGCACGTTCAAGGAATGGACCCTGGATTTATAGGACACCCCCGGCGGCTCTTCCGGCGTAGGAGCGGGGGTCGGCGCCGGCTCCGCTGTGGGGATCTGGGCCGGTGAGCGCGTGGGCTCCGGCGTAGTCAAAATCTCCAAACCGCTCGGTGTCGGTTCCGGCGTCTCCTTAGCAATTTCGCTCCCCGGCTGACAGGCCGAAGCCAGCAGCGCAGCCGCTAAAAACAGCAGCAGAGCGATCCTTTTCATCATGTGCCTCCTTGCTTTATTACCAGCACGATGGGCGTGCGGGTGGGCGCTGGGGTGGGCGTGGGCGTTGGGGTAGGCGTGGGTTCAGGGGTTGGGGTCACGTCCGGCAATACCTCCCGTCCGTCCTCCACATCCCAGTCCTTCCATTCTCCGGCTTCGTCAGGGTTCTCCGGTTCCGGCGTTGGCGTGGCCTTTTCCGCCTCGTCCGCTTTGAGCTTTTCAAGGGCCGCCTTATCCGTGGGGTCTACCAGAAGCCCGTTGCGGTCCGGCACGCCGCTGGACGTGGTTCCCTTGGGGGAGCCATTTACAATCTCCACCACGGTTCCCCGGGGGCAGTTGCCGTAGATAAACCGGGCGGCAGACGTAACCATCCGGATACAGCCCCCAGTGCTGGCGCCGCCAATTCCCAGCTCCCCATCATAATACTTGGGCCAGAGGGTTGTGGCGTCCGCCTCTTTATACAGCGGCGCGTGAAAATACAGGCTTCCGTGATAGCGGCTGGCATACTGGGTATATCCGCCCGATCCAAACTGGTGCCAGCACTCCTTCCCGCCTATCGTGAATGTGCCGGTGGGGGGTTTGTTTCCTCCGTGGGCGATCCGGTAACTGCGAACCTTCTTCGTATATTCCCCATCCTCGTCCTTTTCATAGACGGTCATGGTATAGGAGCCCTTTTCTACGTAGATATAATAGGGCAGCTCCTTCGGCTCAGGCGTGGGCGTAGGTTCCGGCGACGGCGTAGGCACAGGCGTGTTTCTTTTCACCGCCGCCGTCTTGACTTTTTCTAGCGCTTTGGGCGCAGCCTTTGGCGCAGCTTCCGGCGCGGGTTCCGGCGCGGGTTCCGGCGTAAGCGCGGGCGGCTGGGAGGCCGCTGCTTGTGCGGGTGTTAATTTGGAAGGCGCAGCGGGTGCAGCCGCCAGGGCCACCGTGGCCTCCGGCGCGGGGGTGTCCGCCTCCTCCAAAGGGGCGGTAGCAGGCAATGCGCCTGCGGCACAGCCATAGGCAGCCGCCAGGACAAAAACACAGATCAACAGGGCGAAAATTCTACTCCGCATACAGCGCCTCCTAATAATTGAGCTTCAATATTCTTAACGCGACAGATATTCCTCATCCGTGGGATCGAACCGCTTTCCGTTACGGCTTGGAACCTCCTCCGACGTGGTGCCCAGCGGCGCCCCGTTGACGATCTCCAAAATGGTATCCTCCGGACAATTGTCATATATAAATTTGGCCGCCTCAGTCACCATGCGCAGGCAGCCGCCGGTACTCTCCCCGCCGATGCCAAGCTCCCCATCGTAATACTTGGGCCAAAGCTTTCCGGCATTCTCCTCACCATACAGCGGGGAATGCAGATACAGCCGGGCATGATACCGGGTTGCGTATTGCACAAAGCCACCGTCCGGAAATTCATGCCACCGATCCTTGTCCCCCAGGGTAAATTTCCCGGCGGGGGTTTTGTTGCCGCCATGGGCAACCCGGTAGGCGGCGTATACCTTGGTAAAATTTCCCGTCTCGTCGCGCTCGTATATTGTGAGCGTAAACGAACCCTTTTCAATATACAGATAGTACGGCGAGGTGCTCTCCGCAGCAGGGCCCACAAGCTCCGGCATTGGCTCCTGGGTAGGCGCTGTGGGTTCCCCAGTGGCGGTTACCGGATCCGCTCCGGTCACGGCAGGGGTAATGACAGGCGCATCAAATAAAATCACCTGCTCCGTTCCCGGAATGGCTTTCGCACTACATCCCAACAGGGACGCCAGACACAGCAGCAAAAGCGCCGCCGCCAGCAGTTTCACTTTCATGGTTCCTCCAGCTAGCCTAAGCAATATAATCCGAACCCGCCGAAAATGGTACCATTTGGCGTATTGCTTAGGCTAGCCAAAGCAATGATTGGGTTCGGTTTACATGGCTTTGCCTATCAGCAATATCGCAATCTATTGTACTACACAGTTCCCGATCTGTCATCCACCTACCGCAGTCCACGCGGCAAGGTATTGGGCGGCCTCGCCCTGATAGAGCCCGAACAGCGCTTCGTCCCGCTCCAGCAGGATTTCTGTCAAGTCCCCCTGAGCCGCCCGGCTGGCTAAAATCAGCTCCTCAGACTGGAATACCTCCCGTAAAAGAACGACATCCTCCACCGGCTCCCCGGCGAGATACGCCACCGCCATCCGCACCGACAACGCCCCTGCGGCTATGATATTAGGGCCAACCGCCCCGCCCATCAGGAAATGATCCTCCAGCATGGCGCTCAAAACATCCCCCGTTACGCCGCAGCAGATCACCTCCACCGCGCCGCTTCGATCCGCCTCTTGCAGCGCCTGAAACGCGGCCATTGCCAGCTCCGGGGTTTCGCAGTAAATGCTGTCCAATAGCCCCACCGGAATGTCCCCCAGGGTTTCCAGTGTCCATTCCCCGGCTTCCTGGGACGCCCCGCCGAACTCGCCCCGGCTGTACAGCTTGCCCTCGTCCTCCATATCCCGGTAAAGCCCCGCAGCCTCGCTGTCCTTCCCGGTAAACAGTCCGAGCACCCGCACCGGCGCCTCGTGGCCGGAATACGCCAAAAGTGCATCAAGGGAGCCGTCTGTCGCGCCTTCCCTTTCATAGGCGATCGTAGCCTGGGCCCCGCCGTTTTCCTCGTTTTCCTCCGCCAGGAGGATCACCGGAACCGTCAGCTTGGTAAACAGCTTCACATCCGCATTGTCGGCGATTACCACGTCCGCACCGTTGGCCTCTTCAACGCTAAAAACCTCTAAAAGTGGAACCCCCAGCCGCTTTGCCTCAGCCTGGGCGCCCAAAAAAGCCCCCGCGTCCTCGCCCAGATAAGCGATTGTCACCACATCTTTGCCAAATATCCGGCGCAGCCCCTGCGGTTCCGGCGTAGGGACAGGAGTCTCCACCGCGCCGCGCTCCAGCCTCGGCGTCTCCCCAGCCTCGCGGACAGGCCCGCAGCCCGTCGGCAGCGCAAGGGCCAGCATCCAGCAAAACAACACAAGCGTTTTTTTCATTGCTCATCCTCATATTTCACGGCCCAGTCCTCTTTGATGAACCGGGTCTGTACATATCCGATGGATGTAAAATACCGGATCTTCGCCCATTCTTCCCCCGGCTCCAGCACGATGAGGCTGGTGTCATGGGGCACCTTGCAAATCCGCCGGGATTTGCTGTCTGGCTGGGCGTACATATAAACGGTGGATCGTAATACCGGCCCATTTTCATAGGATTCCATGACCCCGTTCTGATAGGAAACATACGCGCGCTTGATATACCCCTCACGTTTGTCGGCCAAAGCCTTAATCCAGGGGTCTCCCTCCTGCAGCACTGTGAGCTGAGTACCAATGGGCAGCCTTTTGATCACCCTGTCGTTGGAGCCGTTGCCGGTTCGCAAGGTCGCGCCGTCCACCATCACCCAAGCCGTCCTGTCCGGCATTGGCTCCGTGTCATAAATCCCCTTTTGAAAGGCGTTATATTGTGAAAACGACATTTTGGATTTCAGTGATTTTGTCAGGGACGCATTCCGTTTTTTACTATAAGAAACCTCCACGGTGGTTCCCGGGCAGGCATTGTAGTAAAGCCATTTTGCGTCCTCCACATACAGGCGGATGCAGCCGTGAGAGCCGGCATTGCCCAGCACCCTGTAAGGATTTGATTTCAATTTATTGATGTCACGCCGGCTGAACATGATGGAATGGAAATACACCCCGTCCACCACCTGTGTCCAATAACGGGCGTATTCCCCGGAAAACGAGGCAAATTTGCCAAACCGCTCCCGGGCGCCGATCTTCCATACGCCGCCTGGGGTGGGCGTTCCCTGATCCTCCGGGTCCGTTTCGTCTATTTTAATGCGGCCGCTGGTGCAAACCATGCGCCGGACGATCCGGGTATACTCCCCCTCGTCGTCCTTTTCATACACGGTTACCACCTGATTGTTGCAATCCAAGAGTATATAATACCGGTCCGGGTCCGTATTTTTTAGCTCATCCAGCGCATACGCCGGGCTTGGAAAACAGCCCAGCATAAGGATGAGCGCGAGAATTACAGCTATCCATTTTTTCATGTACCTAAATCCCACCGCCTTTTCTACTCGTCCCATTTTACTATAACGTGGCCGGGAAGTCATCAATAAATGCGGATTTTAAGGATTTCTTCGCTTCCAATAATTTCACAATTTGGTTGTGTAGCTGTGACAAAAGGGTGGTACAATATATATAAGATCGGGTAGCCAGGCAGCCTGTCACCCGCCGGGGGCGGCGATTGCATTGCCTAGGCTAACAAAAACAGGAGGGAACAGCAATGAATAAATCCCTGCGCAATACGTTTTTCGGCGGCTCCGCCATCTATCTCATCATAGGGCTAGCCATGATACTCTGGCCAGACGCGTCCAAGCAGGTCATTTGCTACGCGCTGGGGGGACTGTTGCTTTTGTTTGGTGTCATCCGGGTGATTTCCTATTTCTCAGTCAATCAGCGCAGTGAAGCCCTGCGGTTTGATTTTGTGCTGGGCATGGCCTTGCTGATATTGGGGTTGCTGTTCGTCCTGCGGCCGAACATGCTGCTCAATATATTCGGGGTTGTGGTGGGCATCGCCGTCACGCTGGACAGTATCGTTAAGCTGCAGTTCGCGCTGGAGCTAAGGCGGCTGGGCTCCTCCGCCTGGGTGCGCGCGCTTGTGCTCGCCCTCGTCATGCTGGCGCTTGGGCTTGTCCTTTTGTTCAATCCATTTGCCGCGTCCAGCGCGCTCACCATATTCACCGGGATTTGCCTGGTGCTTGACGCCATCGCCAACATCTGGTTTGTGACGGACATCGCAAAGCATTTGAAATAGCGGGATGCGAAGCTTGCCAGATCAAAGGACTAGACACAATAACAACCAGGGCCGCCACTTTCGTGACGGCCCTGACCATGTCGACGTTTTTTATGCTTCTTCAAAAAAATCTTTCCCCAGGCCACACAGGGGGCAGGTCCAGTCGTCCGGGATATCCGCAAAGGATGTGCCGGGGGCGATGCCATTGTCCGGATCACCAACAGCGGGATCGTACTCGTAACCACAGGCTGTGCAAACGTACTTCATAAACCTACCTCCAAGAATAATATTATTTTGTAGCAAGATAGTCGTTGATCTGTCCCACCAGTGTATCCGCATCAACGCCGTGCACGGCGCACGCCTGCGCCAGGTCCTCGCCATGGGCCATGATGCAGCCCAGGCAGTGCATGCCGGACGCCATTAAAATCTCCGCAACCCCCTGATCCATTTCAATGATGGATGTAATGGTCATGTCTTTTGTTACCTGCATTGGTCGTATCCTCCTCGTATGTTATGACTTTACGTCAAATTTATTGCCGCAGCGGGTACAGGTCACCCGAAGCTTGCCTTTTCCCCGAGGCACCCGCAGCCGCTGTGTACATTGCGGACAAATGAGATATTTGTATTTGCGCCGTTCCTCCCAGGTGGGGTTGTTCTTGGCGGTTTTGGCCCTATGTGGGTTCTTGCCCGTCAAGTCCGCCCATTTTTGTTTCATTTTCCCGTGAAAGCGCATATACTTTTCGTTTTCCCGGGCTCTCGCCTCAAAATTGCGGGAAAACATCCGGAACAGGACAACGATAAACAGCAACATGGAAACCAGGCTTAACACCTGAGACACCACTGTAACGCCCCAAAACAGGCGGATTGCCATGTTCAACACCAAGATGGCGATTGTGGCAATGCTCAGCCTCTGATTAAAAAAGTCGTTACCATACCGTCCCTGAAACATGGAACATCTCTCCTTTATAGTACCACCAAATTCCCTTTTTCACACGACCAATAAAAAATATTTCATCTTAGCAGCAACTGCGCGCCAAGGGGTGGGATTACCACATCCAAGCCTTCCTCCGTACCAAGCGCCCCATCGCCTGAAATCGCGTCCTTCCAATCCCCGGCAAATGACATTAGCCTCATCCCGTCCGGGCCTTCCGGGAGCGCCTTCGGGCCTATATGCCCCGCCCATTCTGCCTCCCCCCGGTTGATGAGCAGCAGAGCGGTTTGGGGTTCGGCGGGATTGAAAAAAGCGTCCGTTTCCCCTGTAAAGCGCAACACCGCGTACACATCGGGGGACAAAGCGCCCATGCGGCAAAACCCAGCCTTCAGCGCCGCGCTTTGTGTTCGCGCCCGGCAAAGCTTTCGATAATCGTCAAGCAGCGCCTGATCCTCATGCCCCCAGGGATATGTTCTGCGGTTGAAAGGGTCAACCATGCCCGTTACCCCCGCCTCGTCTCCATAGTATATGCTGGGAACCCCAGGCAGTGCCATTTGCAGCGCCGCCGCCAGCCGCAGCCGCCGCTTTCCCAGCGCCTCCGCCTCCGGCGTCAGCGCAAACCCGGCCTGCTCCTCCCGGGAGAGCGCGGCGCGGTGGGGCGCACCGCCTAAAAAGGTGATAGCCCGAACGCTGTCATGGGTGGACAGCAGGTTCATAGCGGCGTACCAGAAGGGCTTCGGATACCGTTCCCGCAGCCGCTGCAATACTTCGTCCAGGGCATAGGCGTCGGTGTTGTTGATAAAAAAATCCAAAACCGCGTTTTGAAACGGATAGTTCATCACGCTGTCCAACACCCGCCCGAACACGTACTGCCGCCGCACACCATAGGCCTCCTTGGTGGACGCGTCCTCCCAGACCTCCCCCAGCAGTACGCTGTCGGGGTCCAGCTCCTTGAGCTTTGTGCGGATGCCCGCGATAAATTCGTCGGGCAGTTCGTCCGCCACGTCCAGCCGCCAGCTGGTCACGCCGGCCTTCGCCCAAATGTCTATCAGGCTATCTTCGCCCTCGTACACGAATGTCCGATAGCTTTTCGCCGTTTCGTCCACTTCCGGCAGCTTGGGAAACCCCCACCAGCAGCGGTAGCCGGTCTTCGGATACTCGTCAGAAAAACAATACCATTGGCGGTACGGCGAGTTTTCATTATGGTACGCACCCATATCGCCATAGCGTTGATACCGGTCAAAGTACAGGCTGTCGTCCCCCGTATGGGAAAACACGCCGTCCAGCATCACCCGTATCCCCAATGCGCCAGCCTCGCGGCACAAAAGCGCGAGATCCTCGTTATCGCCAAGGATGGGATCCACATTCCGATAATCCGCGGTGTCATACCGGTGGTTGGACGCGGACTCGAACACCGGGTTGAGATACAGGCAGGTTACCCCCAAGTCCGCAAGGTACGGCAGTTTTTCCAATATCCCGCTGAGGCTTCCGCCAAAAAAATCGTCCGGGGCATAATGGGCCTCTCCCGGCTCCGGGAGGTAACAGGGCTCCTGCGTCCAGTCCTCGTGATAGCGCACCCGCCTTCCCAGGGCCCGATGATACTCCATCCCACGCTCCGGCGGCTCCAGCCGGGCAAACCGGTCCGGGAATATCTGATATAATATCCCCTCCCGGTACCAGCGGGGGGTGGTGAAATCCGGCTCGTACACGGTGATCTGGTAGCCCGGCGGCTCGTGGGGGTACAGCGCGCCGATGCCGCTGTCGCCGCCATAGCATAAAAACCCACCCTCTGCCTCCAGCACAAAAAAATACCAGCAGAGCCCCGGCACGTCCGGCATCTGTGCCCGGGCCTCATAGCGCCAGCCATATTCCCCAGCCTGCCGCTGCATGGGGATGATTTTTTCTTCCCCCGCGACCCACAGCCTTAAAAGCGCCCGCTCAAAGCGGGGCGCTGCGTCCAGTCTCAGGGTAACGGTCTCGCCCTTGGGCACCGCGCCCTGGGGCATCCGGTAAGTTAGCAGCCGGGAATGATGCAACGCGTCCATGCCCGGCGTGAATTGTATCGGCATCCTTTGCTCCGCGCCGCGGACGACCCGCAGGCAAACTACTCTTTATTCCACCCATTCTAACACGAAAAAAACCGCTTCTCAAATGCCTTTAGCAATATGTTGCACAATCGTCACATTCCGGTTGCTTGTGTTACTTTGCGGTGCTATACCCGCAACCGCCTGAAAATCTCATCCTTGATCCCCTGCTTGCGCTCGATGATAAACAGTATGAGCGCAATGGCCATACAGGGGATGATCACAAACCAAGACCAGTCCAGATGGATCTCCATATCGTTAAACAGATCCAGCATGATTTCAAGCCCCATCAGCGCCACCCCAAGGGAGGCCACCACCACTCCCGGCTTTTCCAGGCCCCGGATGCGGCTGGTGCGCCACAGCAGCACGTCAATCAGCCCCAGCAGCCCGTAAAGCAGCACCTGGGGCACTGCCAGGGAAAGGAACCAGTCCACCTCCGGATGCATTTCGTTGATGGCGTAAAGATACAGCAAAAGCGCGCACGCGTCCAGCATCACATATGCCGCCGGATGCACCCCCGCAAAGCACATGGGAAACAGGATCAGCACCCAGAGCAGCAGCAGCGCGCCCACGGGATACACAGACCAGGTTAGGCCGTCCTCCCCAGCATACACCAGGTCCGCCATGACGCACACGCAGCAGGCTAAAAGCAGCAGCACCGACACGATGATTGCCGCGTACCGGCGCTCCACCCTGCTTTGCACGTTTGCAATCCGGGAGGAATACGGCTTGGGATAGGAGGGGTCGTACGGCTCCCTCGGATTTTGCACCTCTAAACCGCACAAAGGGCATTGTTCCTGGCTTTTTTCAAGGGCAACCCCGCAATTTACGCAATAAGACATGGTTGTTCCTCCCTTCCTTACTGTCGCTTTGCATCAGTCGAAAAACCGCAGCTGCTTGCGCTTTTTCGACAGGCTGCACTGTCGCTTTGCGGCAGTGTATGTATTTCGATATATTCCGGCCTTTAGGCTTTGTCGATGGCATGGCATTAGCCCTGATTGCTTTCCACCATTACATGTAAGCCCTGCTGCACCAGCGTGCGGAAAAACAGCCGTTCCACATGCGGCTCCGCAATGGACCGGGTAAACGTGATTGTCATGGTATCCTGAAAGCTCAGCAACCCGCACTCCACGGCGTTTTTCCGGGCTGTGCAAAGCGTCAGGAAAAAATGATCGAAATACCCCTGCATACTTTTAGGCAGGTCCACCACCCCCACGTTGGAGATGACGGTGGAAAAGAGTTTTTCCCCAGTCATGAGATACACCAGCTTGATGCTCATTTTCTTCAAAAACAGCGGCACCATCCGCAGGACCCAGTTTCTTTCGTCGCTGACGTTTTTGGAGATCCGGGCGTTCATGTTCTTTTCCGTGAACATATACCGGAAATAATGGTGCACCTGCTGTAGCGTCTCCTCAAACGTAAAATCCCCCAGGTTCGGGTCAATCCCCGGGTTCAGATACTGGGAAAAATTGCGCATGGTGCGGGTTGGGTAATACTTGCGAAGATTGATGGGCACCGAAATTTTCACCGGCTGCCGGTAGCGGTAGCGCTCCGCCGCCTGCTGGCAATACAGCACGTACATAAGCGTTGCCGTCAGGTATTCGGTTATGGACGCCCGGTAGCTTTTCGCCTGCTTAGCCACCTCCTTGACCGACAGCCTGCCCGTGGTCACAAGCCGCATACCGGCAGGAAGCCTACTGCCCGTTGGATGGTAGGCCCGGGGCTCCACCCTGCTGGGGGTGGCGCCCATCCGGGAATACCGGGCGAACGCGTCCTCCCATTCCTCCGGATCCGGGACGGCGTCGAGATCCAAAATGCCGCATTCCAAGGGCACCTCCGCCCCCAAGCCGCGCACATACTCCGCCATCAATGCCTTAAAAAACGCCATGGCGCCCCCGCCATCGCAGATCATGTGGGAAAACTCCCCAGATACCCGGTTTCGCCAGTACTTGATCCGAAACGGCAGTTCTCCCGGCTGCAGCGCCGGGCAGGGGGTGTGGGTATCCTCCTCCACCACAGGGCGTATTGGGCTGTGCTCGAGATAATACCAGAACATCCCCGTCTTCAGGCGCACGCAAAAATGCGGAAACCGCCGGGCGCATTTGTCCAGCGCCTGTTGCAGCAGGATGGGGTCCGCGTTTTCCTTGAGCACCGCAGTCATCCGGAACATGGGCGTCCAGTTCCGGTTGCGGATGACAGGGTAAATATTGGCCGCATTGTCCAGCGGATACCATTCGCGCTTGCTCATGTGTTCAGGATGGATCCTCCGGCATATGAATTTTCGTCAATATAAAATCCGCGATGCGCTCCATCGCCTCTTTGCTTTCAATCGTATCGAACGCATGCCACACATGCCACATGCCCTCCCACTCCTCCAGGCATACATCCGCGCCGTCACGGGCCATGGCAGCACAAAGGCCCTGGGCGTCGCTTAAGAGCAGTTCGTCCGTGCCCACATGGATCAGCGTCGGCGGGAAGCCCGTAAAGTCCCCGTAGAGCGGGGAAATGGTGGGGATTGTGAGGTCTTGGCCATAGGCATAGTACATCACCGCCCGGATCAGTTTTTCCCGTTCCAGCAACGGGTCGGACGCCTGCTTTTCAATATAACTTCGCCCCCGCAGCGTCAGGTCCGTCCAGGGGGAAAGGGCCACAATCGCGGCTGGCAACTCTATGCCCTGCTCTTTCGCCAAAAGCGCCGTGGCAAGCTCCAGCCCCCCGCCCGCGCTGTCCCCGACAAACGCGATGTTCTTTGGTTCCACGCCGTTATTAAGCACATACCGGTATGCGGTCATGGCGTCCTCAAGCGCCGCCGGGTACGGATGTTCCGGCGCGAGACGGTATTCAAATGACAGCACATTGCGGCCTGTGGCTTGGGCAAAATCCACGGCGAGAGGCCGGTTGCTGATGATGCTGCCCGCCATGTACGCCCCGCCGTGGAAGTAGATCACCGCCTCGTCCTCAGGCCCGCCAAGGGTATGAAACCATTCCGCTTTCATATCGCCGATCATGACAGGGGCCACCACCATGTTTTCCGGCAGTTTTTTGAGCTCGTTGCGGGCCAGAATATCCTGCCCCGCCCGCTCCATCTCCAGGCTTAAATTGTTCAAGAGGGGCCGAAATCCCCGTATGGCCGCGTGGAGAATATTGCTTAAGTTGCTTGGCATAACCCATTGTCCTTCCTTCGCCACTGGGGGAATGCAAACCCAAACGCGGCAATCCGCGCTTTAGGCCATCCACAAAGCGAAAGGCTTTATCGTTTTAAGACTGGGCCAAAAACGCGTTGATAAACGCATCCAGATCCCCGTCCATCACAGCCTGTATGTTTCCGTTTTCCACGTTTGTGCGATGATCCTTCACCAGCGTGTACGGCTGGAACACATAGGAGCGGATCTGGCTGCCCCATTCGATCCTCTTCATCTCGCCCTTGATGTTGGCCATCTGCTCCATGCGCTCGCGCTCCTGCAGCTCCAAGAGCTTGCCCTTGAGCATGCGCATGGCCATTTCCCTGTTCTGTAGCTGGCTTCTCTCGTTCTGGCACTGCACCACGATCCCCGAGGGGGCGTGGGTAATGCGGATGGCGGAGGACGTTTTGTTCACATGCTGCCCGCCCGCGCCGGAGCTTCGATAGGTGTCTACCCTTAAATCGTCCGGGTCGACCTCGATGCCGCCCATGTCGTCGTCGAAAATTGGCGTCACGTCCAGCGACGCGAAGGAGGTGTGCCGCCTGCCGGAACTGTCGAAGGGGGAAATCCGCACCAGCCGGTGCACGCCTTTCTCAGCCTTGAGATACCCGTAGGCGCTGTCGCCGTCCACCTCGAACGTGACGGATTTGATCCCCGCCTCGTCCCCGTCCAGCAAATCCAGCTCCCGTACCGTCCAGCCCCGCCGCTCGCAAAACCTCGTGTACATCCGGTACAGTATTTGCACCCAGTCCTGGGCTTCCGTACCGCCCGCGCCGGCGTGCAGGCTTAATATGGCGTTTTGGCCGTCATACTCGCCCTTTAGCAGCGTGGAAAGCCGCAGCTCCTCCACCCGCTTAGCAAAGCCATTATATTCTTCCTCCAGCTCCGGCAGCATTTCCTCGTCCGCCGCCTCAGCGATCATTTCCATCAGCGTCTCCAGATCCTCCGCCGCCGAAACCAGTTTTTCATATTCCGTGATCTTGGTTTGCAGGCCCTTGGCCCTCCGGTTGACCTTGTTGGCCGCCTCTACATCGTTCCAAAACGCCGGCGCGCCCATCTGATCCTCCAGCTCCTTTAACTCGCCCTTTAATCCGGGCAGGTCAAAGTGAGTCACCTGCCTCTTTGAGCGTCTGTATCGACGCCGTGATTTGCTGCTTGTACTCGTCGAGTTGGATCAAAGTTCTCACTTCCTTCTTTTTCTTTTCTGAAAAGTTTTTTCTGTAGTCATCCTGACCACATCGATAACTTACCTTTTGCCACAACAATTCTTATATTTTTTGCCGGAACCGCAGGGGCAGGGGGCATTGCGCCCCGGCGCGCCGCTGCTTCTCGCCGGTTTTCTGCCCTCCTGTGACGGGGTGTCCACGGGTTTTGCCAGCTGCTCCCGCTCCATGGGCGCGGATTTTAGCTGCACGCCCATCATCGCGTGCACCGTCTGCTCTCTAATCTCCTCCACCATGGCGTCGAACATATCGAAGCCTTCCTGAGTATAGGCGTTGGCGGGGTCCTGCTGGCCATAGGCCCGAAGGCCGATGCCCTGCTTCAACTGATCCATGGCGTCGATGTGATCCATCCACCGGGCGTCCACCGCGCGCAACAGCACGATGCGCTCGATCTCCCGCATGTCCACCCCGGCGCCGGCGATCTCCTCTTCCTTCTGTGCATACCGCTCCAAACCGAATTGTGAAAGCCGTTCCTTCACGGCGGCGACCGTCAGCCGCTCCGCCTCCTCTTTTGAAAACAGCGCCGGGTTTTTTACAAAGCACAGCTCCCCCGCAGCCTCACAAAGCCCCGAAAGATCCCATTCCTCCGGATACTGGCTGCCCGGACAATACCGGTCCGCCAGCGCGTCCATCGTCCCCTTGAGCATTTCCAAAATGGATTGATGGATGTCGTCTCCCATCAACACCCGGCGGCGCTGGCCGTATATGATCTCGCGCTGCTTGTTCATCACGTCGTCGTACTTGAGAACGTTTTTGCGGATGTCGAAGTTATGGGCCTCCACCCGCTTCTGGGCGCTTTCGATCTGCTTGGAGATCATGCCCATTTCAATGGGGATATCGTCGTCTGGGGTGAGCTTTTCCATCATGCCCTTGATGCGGTCCGCGCCAAAGCGCAGCATCAGCTCATCCTCCAGTGACACGTAAAACCGGGTGCTGCCGGGGTCTCCCTGGCGGCCCGCGCGGCCCCGAAGCTGATTATCGATCCGGCGGCTTTCATGCCGCTCTGTCCCAATGCTGTGCAGGCCTCCCAGCGCCACCACCTTGTCGTGCTCCGCGTCCGTCTCCCGCTTGAAGCTGTCGTACCAGTTTTGATAGGTCTCCCTGGCCGAGAGCACCTCCTGATCCTCGGTCTCCGCATGGCCGGTAGCCTCCTCGATCAGCGCGTCCTCCATGCCCTCCTGGCGCATCTTCTGCCGGCTCATATAGTTCGGGTTGCCGCCCAGGATGATGTCCGTGCCGCGGCCGGCCATGTTGGTGGCGATGGTAACCCGGTTTAGCTGCCCCGCCTGCGCCACGATTTCCGCTTCCTTGGCGTGCTGCTTCGCGTTCAACACCACATGCTCTATTCCGCGGCGCGTAAGCTGATGGCTTAAATACTCGCTTCGCTCCACCGAGATGGTGCCCACGAGGATCGGCCTGCCGGTGGCGTGTACTTGGGCAATTTCCTCCACCACAGCCCGGTACTTGCCAACCTCCGTGGTGTACACCACATCGTTTTCGTCCGCGCGGATCATGGGGCGGTTGGTGGGGATTTCCACCACGTCCAGGCCGTATATGCCCTGGAACTCCGCTTCCTCCGTTTTGGCGGTACCTGTCATGCCCGCAAGCTTTTCATACATCCTAAAGAAATTCTGGAAGGTGATGGTCGCCAGGGTTTTGTTTTCCCGCTCCACCTTAACGCCTTCCTTCGCCTCCAGCGCCTGATGCAGCCCTTCGCTGAAACGGCGGCCGATCATCAGCCGGCCCGTGAACTCGTCCACGATGAGCACCTGGCCATCCTGCACCACATAGTCCACGTCCCGCCGGAAAATGGCGTTGGCCTTCAACGCCTGGAGGATATGGTGGTTCAATTCCATATTCTCCGGATCCGCCAGGCTTTCCACGTTGAAATGCTGCTCCGCTTTTCTTAGCCCTTCCTGTGTGAGCTGCACGGTTTTCGATTTCACGTCCACCATGTAGTCACCGCTTTCCGGCTGCTCCTCCCCCATGGCCAGCTCCGTGCGGGTCTTTTTCTCGATGTCCTCGCCCCGGGTCAGCCGCCTTACAAACCGGTTGGCTTTTTCATACAGTTCTGTGGATTTTTCCCCATGGCCGGAGATGATGAGCGGGGTACGGGCCTCGTCGATGAGGATGCTGTCAACCTCGTCCACGATGGCATAGGCAAGCTCCCGCTGGGTCATGTTTTCCCGGTAGACCACCATGTTATCCCGAAGGTAATCGAAGCCAAGCTCGTTATTTGTTCCATAGGTGATGTCCGCGCGGTACGCTTCGCGCCGCTCGTCGTTATCCATGTCGTGGACGATCACGCCAACCGCAAGCCCCAAAAACCGGTGAATTTTGCCCATCCACTGGGCGTCGCGCCGTGCGAGGTAATCATTCACCGTGACGATGTGCACGCCTTTGCCGGTCAGCGCGTTCAAATACGCCGGGAGGGTTGCCACTAAAGTTTTGCCCTCGCCTGTTTTCATTTCCGCGATCCGGCCCTGATGCAGCACGATGCCGCCCAGGAGCTGCACGTCGAAATGCCGCATGCCTACCGTGCGCACCGCGGCCTCCCGCACAACAGCAAATGCCTCCGGCAAAATATCGTCCAGCATTTCTCCTGCTGAAAGCCGGTCCTTGAATTCCTGGGTCTTTTGCCGAAGCTCAGCGTTGCTAAGCGACTGCATCTTAGGTTCCAAAGAGTTGATTTGATCCACAGTGGGCTGAAGCTTTTTGAGCTTTGCCTCCGGCGTGTTTCCAAGTAGCCTGTCAAATAATCCCATATTCCAGTCTGTCGCGCAAAGCGCGCATTCCTCCATTTTCAAGTATGGCTCATTATAGCACGAACGCCACAGGCCCCGCAATGAAGCCTCATTCGCTTTCAAAAGGGTTTGCAGGTTTGACACATTTTTTATTTGTCTTTTAAGTCCACTTGTTAAAATCCGACCTTTTTCTTATAATGAATGGGAATGGAGGTGAGCGGCTATAGCGAAGCCTAATTTAACGAAAAAAGCATTTGCAAACGCGCTGCGCGCCCTTTGTGCGCAAAAGCCATATGCGGGGATTACGGTAAATGAAATCGCGGAAAAGTCCGGGCTCAGCCGTCATACTTTCTATTACCATTTTATGGACAAGCGGGATTTGGTCAGCTGGATGTTCACGGAGGACCGAACGCAATTTATGCAGGACATCCGGCGGGAGAATTTCAGGGCGAATTACCTCAACACGCTACAATACATGCAGCAGAACGCGTCCTTGTTTATCCAGGCCATTGAGGACGACAGCCAAAACAGTTTTCGCGAACACTACTTCTCCACCATGATCGATGATTACATCCGGCTCATCGACTCCTATATCGCAAATCGCCCGTTTCCAGAGGGGCACAAGCGGTTCTTTGCGCATTTTTACGCGGCGGGCAGCGTGGAAACAACGCTGGATTTTCTTTACCACCCGTCCGACGAGGCCGCCGCGCTGTTGGTGGAACAGGTTTGCATGCTCCAGGACACGGGACTGTATTCCACAATCGACCGCATTCTCGCGGAATATGACGCGGGATAGATGAACTGCGGTTTTTTTGGCACAAATAAGCCGCCCCGGCCATTAGGCGGGGGTTCATAGGGACAAAAAGTGAACCGAGTATAAATCCCTTCTGTTT
>CAYPKG010000017.1:0-44500 GCA_964411275.1 uncultured Oscillospiraceae bacterium
AAGCTGTTTCACTTTTAGGGTGTTTGCAGACTGCACTTTTCTTGACTATTCCAATGCATATGTTTTCATTTTGCTGCATACCTTGCATAAAAACTTTTGCAAAGAATCCTGAGACTAAAATTGATTTCGTGCAAAAACAATCTCCCCGAAAATTCCTATTTCCGGGGAGTTTTGGCGTGCCTGACACGATTCGAACGTGCGACCCTCAGAGTCGGAGTCTGATACTCTATCCAGCTGAGCTACAGGCACAAGTATGAAGTTTTTCTGCATATCGCCGTATAAACTCAGGGGCGAGCACTGGGGTCGGAGTCTGATACTCTATCCAGCTGAGCTACAGGCACATGTTGCCTTAAGCATTATAGCATAATTGCGGATGAAAGCAAATGATTTTTTGCCTCCACCTCTGCGTCAACTGTGGAATTTGAGCTGAAAAGTTACTGAAAAGTTACTCGCACCTAATGAATAATCGGGAGCTTTGACATTTCCAAATCCTTATGGTATACTGCTTGGAGTATCTAATTCCGCACTGTCTCGCATATTTTTGTAAGTCATGTATGGTTTACGAAAATGTGCTTTTATTTTGCGCAAAGATACGAGGGCTGTTAAGAAAGCGCATTCCACTCTGTTTTCTGTACGGCCTAAAGAAATGAAGAAAACAGGAGAATAATGAATGCAAACAACAGCCTTCCAAGACCTTGGAATATCGAATGATATCCAAAAAAGCCTCGACAGAATGAAGTTCGAAAAACCGACCCCCGTACAATCCCTGGCCATCGCGCCCTTTTTAGCGGGGCAGGATCTACTCGTACAGGCGCCCACCGGCACCGGAAAAACCGGCGCATTCGGCATGCCCATCATCCAGAAGATCGACGCAAAATCCCGCACCACCCAAGCCCTTATTTTAAGCCCCACCCGGGAACTGGCGTTACAGATCACGGTGGTGCTGCGAAACCTCGCCCAGAGCAAGCCGGGCATCCGGATCGCCACGGTTTATGGCGGCGAGAATATCAACAAGCAGCTTTCCTGGCTGAGGACGACGCCACAGATCATCGTGGCAACGCCCGGACGCCTGCTGGATCATATGCAGCGCAAAACCGTTCAGTTGATGAACATCCGCACTGTTGTCCTGGACGAGGCGGACCGCATGCTGGACATGGGCTTTCGCAAGGACATCGAAAAGATTTTGAACGCCACGCCCACAGAGCGGCAAACCGTCATGTTTTCCGCCACCATCCCCCAGGACATTTATGTCATCGCCAGCCAGTATCAGCGCAGGGCGAAGGAAATCCGGGTGGAGCAGGAGTCGTTGACCGTGGAAACGGTCAAGCAGTATTACTCTGTGGTGCCCACCGGCGGGAAAAATGATGTGCTGTTCCCCTTGCTGCGCAACAATGATTTCCAGCAGACATTGGTGTTTGTCAATATGAAGCACCGGGCGGATAAGCTGGCGATCCAGCTGAAAAAGAGCGGCTTCAAGGCCGGCGCGCTCCATGGCGACATGAACCAGAACCAGCGCGACCGGGTGATGCAGCAATATCGCGCGGGGATGATCGATACCCTTGTGGCCACCGATGTTGCCGCCCGGGGCATCGACGTGAAAAACATCGACGCCGTTATCAATTACGACCTACCTTTGGATGACGAAAGCTATGTCCACCGGATCGGCCGCACCGGCCGGGCCGAGCGTGACGGCCTTGCCTATTCGCTGATCATCGAGGATGAGGCGGACCGGCTTCGCAAGATGATTCAACATCTGAAGATTGAAATGACGCCCACAGACGATTCGATGCCCCTTCCGGAGCGTAGCACAACAATCTCTTACGGCAAGGTCAGCGGTCAGTCCTTCCACAGCATCTATTCTGGCCGCGGCGGACGCAACCGCAGACGCCGGGGAAGATAAATAGCCTAATATCGTTTTCATTATGGCCGCCATCGCGTTTCGCGATGGCGGTTATTATTTTGTCAGTAAATTCCTCTTTTCTTTTTCTGAAATATGGTGTACACTAGTGATACGAACAAATATTCGCATTCGGGAAAGAGGGCATTTTTATGGATCGGCAGCGGGCAATTTTGCATGTGGATATGAACAATTTTTACGCCTCGGTTGAATGCCTGTACGACCCGGCTTTGCGGGGAAAGCCGGTGGCGGTCGGGGGCAGCGTGGAGGAGCGGCACGGGATTATCCTCGCGAAAAACCAGCTTGCCAAGGCGGCGGGGGTGAGGACGGGGGAGGCGCTGTGGCAGGCGCGGCAAAAATGCCCGGCGCTCATTATGCTGCCGCCGAATTACGGGCGGTACCTGCGCTTTAGCCGGTTGGCACGGGACATCTACGAGGACTATACCGATCAGATTGAGCCGTTTGGACTGGACGAATGCTGGCTGGACGTGACAGGCAGCCGGGCGGCATTCGGGGATGGGGTACACATTGCACAGGTGATTAGAAAGCGGGTGCGGGAGGAGCTGGGGGTGACCGTCTCCGTAGGCGTGTCCTACAACAAGGTGTTTGCCAAGCTGGGCTCGGACATGAAAAAGCCGGATGCGGTGACCGTGTTGACGCCGGAAAATTACAAAGAGCGGGTGTGGCCGCTTCCGGCGCAGGATCTTTTATATGTTGGCCCCGCTACCCGGCGGAAACTCCAGCGCAGGGGCATCACCACCATCGGCGGCGTGGCGCGGATGGATCCGGCGCTTTTACAGGGCTGGTTGGGCAAATGGGGGCTTGTTTTGCACAGGTTCGCCAACGGCGAGGATCATTCCCCTGTGCGGCGGATGGATCAGAGGAGCGTTATCAAAAGCGTTGGCAACTCCACCACCACGCCCCGGGACATCGTCAACCGGGAGGACGCGCGGATCGTATTTACGGTGTTGGCGGACAGCGTGGCGGCGCGGCTTAGGGAATACGGGTTTCGGGCGGCGCTGTTGCAGATTAGCCTCCGGGACAGCGGCCTCAACTCCTTCGAGCGGCAGGCACAGTTGAGACAGCCCACCAATCTGTCCGGAGAGCTGTTTCAGGGGGCGATGGCGCTTTTTGAGGACAACTGGCAGGGGCAGCCCCTGCGCAGCGTGGGGCTTCGGGCGGCGATGTTGCAAGCGGAGGGTGCGCCGGTGCAGATGAGCCTGTTTGACGGGGCGGTGGAGCGGCTACGCAGGGAAGAGGAGCTGGAGCGAACCATAGACGACCTGCGCCGCCGGTTTGGGCACAGGTCGGTGCTCAAAGGGGCTTTGTACGAGGATCCAAAGCTGGGAATGATCAATCCCAAGGGGGATCATACCATTCATCCGGTGGGGTTCTTTTTATAAACGAAGGAGGGGCGAGAGCGCATGGGAAACAGGGTGTATGTGGGTGTGACGGCCCGGTTTGGGCCGGGAGGCGGGCTCAGGCCGCTGACGGTGGAGTGGGAGGATGGGAGGCGCTTTGATGTCGACCGGGTGCTGGACGTGCGCCGGGCCGCGAGCCTAAAGGCTGGGGGCGCGGGGATGCGGTATACCGTGGACATCGGCGGCCGGGAGACATATTTGTTTCTGGAGGAGGATCGCTGGTTTGTAGAGCGGCGTGCATGATGATATAATAAATTTACAACTTTGTCACATCGGTTTGGTAAGCTATAATCCACCGCCGTAAACCGGATTAGGATTTAAGGGAGTGATACGGCTTGAACAGGATTCTCATCGTAGAGGACGAAGCGGCAATCGCGAATTTAATCAGCGCCACGCTCCGGCACGAGGGGTTTGCCTGCGCCTTAGCTTATGACGGGCTGGAGGGGGCGAACCTGATCGAAAACAATGTCTACGATCTCATCCTGCTGGACATCATGCTGCCGGAGATCGACGGATACGCGCTTTTGGAATACATCCGGCCAATGGGCATTCCGGTGATATTCATCACCGCCAAGGGCCAGGTGGAGGATCGCATCCGGGGGCTAAGACTGGGCGCGGACGATTACATCGTAAAGCCATTTCAGGTGGGGGAATTGGTGGCGCGGGTAAACGCGCTGCTGCGGCGGATGGGAAAAGGGGAAACGGAATACCGTCTGCTGGGCGTGGAGATCAACATCCAGTCGCGCACCGTAAAAAGAGACGGCGCGGCCATCGACCTGACCGCGAAGGAGTTTGACCTGCTCGTTGCGCTTATTCGCAATCAAAATGTTGCGCTTTACCGGGACAGGCTGTATGAAACCGTATGGAACGAGCCGTTTACCGGGGAAACCCGCACGCTGGACGCGCATATCCAGCGGATCAGAAAGAAACTCAATTGGGAGGAGCATATCAAAACCGTGTTTCGCGTCGGCTACCGGCTAGAGGTGTAGTATGAAGCTTTATACAAAAATATTCCTTTGCACCATCGCCGTGTTGACCGCCGCCCTTTCCTTTATGGGTTACCGGATGATTTCGGGAAGCTTCAACAACGCCATGGAACGGGAAATCCAGCGGGGCGTGGAGGAATACCAGCTTTTAAAATATACGCTGCAGGCGGGTATCCTTTCCGCGTCGGGGGACGCCGAAAGGCTTTTGCCGCTGGCGGTGCAAACCGCGGAGTTTGCGCCGGAGGGGAATGTGACGGCCATATTCGACGCGCAGAAGCAGCTTGTATATTCCACGTTTCCCGGGGCGTACACATTTTCGCTTTTGGAGGAGCTCAAAGAGGACGCCCTCGAGTACGTGATCGAGGAAACCCATGGGCAATACAGGATCACGCTGGGCGGCCGTTTCTCCCAAAGCGGGACGACGGCATATCTTTTTACCGGCCGGGACATTACCCCTGTAATCGCGGAAAGGCGGGAGATGCAAAGCCAGTTTCTTCTGACGTTTCTTGCTGTGATTTGCGTGGCCGCGCTGGTGACGCTTTTGTTTTCGCTGCTGTTGACCAGGCCACTCAAGGCGCTTGCCCGGGTCACGCGGCAGTTTAAGAAGGGGCGGTATGAAGAGCGGGCGCGGATAAAAAGCGGGGATGAGATTGGACAATTGGCGCGAAGCTTTAACGCCATGGCCAACACCATCGAGCAGACAATCGGAGAGCTTGCATTGAGCGCGCAACAGAAAGATGATTTTGTGGCAAACTTCGCGCACGAGCTGAAAACCCCGCTGACGTCGGTGATCGGATACGCGGACATGATCTATCAGCGGCGGGATCTGTCCCGTCAGGAGATCAAAAACGCCGCGGGGTATATCATGAACGAGGGGATGCGCCTGGAGGCGCTGTCGCTGAAGCTCATGGATCTGATCGTGCTGGACCGGCAGGCGTTTACGATGGAGGAAACATACATGCCCGCATTTTTTAAGGATGTGGAAGACACGCTGCGGCCGCTTATTCACAATCACAGGGCTACCCTGTCCATAGCGGCAGAGCCCGCCTACGCCCTGATGGAATGCGACCTCATGAAAACCCTGGTTCTTAACCTGGTCGACAATGCGGTGAAGGCGGACAGCGCCAAGGTTGCGCTGACGGGCTTGGCCGTGGAGAAAGGCTACCGGATCAGCGTTTCCGACGACGGGCGGGGCATCCCGAAAGAACAGCTCATGCGGATTACGGAGGCGTTTTACATGGTGGACAAGTCCCGGTCCCGAAAGCAGCATGGGGCGGGCCTCGGCCTTGCAATCGTGGCGCGGATTGCGCAATTACATGGGGCGAGTCTTGTGTTTACAAGCCGGGAGGGCCAGGGGACCGTGGTGGAAATAACGCTGTGCCCGCCGGGCGGGACGAAGGGCAAAAAGGAGGCCCAGGTATGAAAAAGGTTTGGATGGATTTGCTGGGGTTTGCGCTATCGGCATGCATTGCGGCTACGGGCCTGCTGCTGCCGGTACGCCTGCTGGAGCAACAGGAGCGGGAGATCGTCCGTTCGCCCGAGACATACCCGCTTAGGCGGCAGGGCGCATTGAAGGAGCCGGCGCGGACTGCGGATACGCCGGTTATAGCGGACGGATCGCCGGTTTCCTACGTTGAGCTTGTGGCGTATCTGGAGGACTGGCTGTTTTCCGGGGGTAAAGAGGTGATCCGGGAGCCGATGGAGCATGAGTACACGATGGAGGAGGCACAGGCCCATGCTCGGACGGGCATCCGGGCTTTGATCGCGGCGGGAGCCCTGCCGGAATTTGGGATTGAAAGCGCCTCGTTTGACAGCGCGCGGTTCGAGGCCATCCACATAGACGGACGGGACCGGGGGCGCTGGTGGGTGTGGTTTTCCGCTGAAGAAACGGATGCGGACGCGCTGTCGCGCATGGAGGTGGCGATGGATGCAGAAACGGGGCTGATTAGCCAGTGCTTGTTCATCGTGCCGCCCTTTGACGACGTGGGGCCGTATCAGAAAATGCTGTTTCAGTTTGCGGATTACTACGGCCTGCTTTATACGAACGCGGAGATGACCGTGAGTAAGGAGATCAAACAGGGACAACGCCTGCCCTGGTGCTTTATCGATGTGGGGCGCGTGCAGGTGTGGTATGACCTTTTCGAGATGGGCTTTCAAACCCAGATGGATTTTTATTTAGATTATATTGATTAAAGTTACAACCCGGTTACATCCCAAGGACAACCCGGTGACATAGCCTTGCTATCATCAAAGAAAACGATGGAAGCGAGGCTGTTTTTTATGAGAAGAAAGAAGGGACTGACGATGATTGGTGTTGTACTCAACGCGTTGCTGCTGGTGCTCATTGGGCTGTTGCCCTTACTTACCGGAGGCTGCCGGCAAAGCGCCAGGGAGGAAATGCCGCAAAAACCCATTGCGAAGGAAACACAGGTGTTCCTGGAGCGTTCCGGAAAGCCGGCAGAAACGCAAAAGCCCGTGGAAGATGAGATGCAGGCGCCGTCCTATGCACAGATTGAGGCGTATCTGAAAGACTGGAACACAGATTGGGAAGAACAGGAAATCCGAGAGCCGATGGAAACCGAATATGACATGGAAACGGCGGTAGCCCGGGCGCGCGAGGGCGTTCGCGCGCTGATCAAGAAGGGCGCATTGCCACAAACCGATATCGAAAACGCCATTTTTGAGTCTGCGTACTTTGAGTCGAAAACCGTTGATGGCCGCGAAAGAGGCCGCTGGCTGGTTTGGTTTTCCGCCGCAGAACCACCGGTGGACGATGCAAACCACATTGCCGTTATGCTGGACGCCGTGACGGGGTTTATCATGCAGTATACCGTGGATGTTGCGCCGTTTGACGACATAAAGCCGTATCAGCAAATGCTGCTTCGGTTTGCCGAGTATTATGGGGTACTTCACGAGAGCGGCGAAACGTCCGTACAAGACATGGACGTTCAGGGAAGCCGCCTGCCCTGGGGCATCATTCGTGCGGGCAATGTCAGGGCCTGGTTTGATGTGTTTGAAATGGGATTTAAAACGCAGGTGGATTTTTATTTAGACTATTGGAATTAGGATTGGTAATCGGGGCTAAAGAAAAAAAGAGAGGAAACGGATATGAAAATCAGGATCATGATGACAATGGCAGTACTATTGGTAGCCTGCATGCTGGGAGGGACGGCGCTTGCCGCCGTTGACGATTCTGTGGCGACCGGGAGCGTGAACGTGCGCTCCGGCCCGGGGACTTCGTATGAAAAACTGGGGCAGCTAAGCAAAAACCAATCCATCAGCATCGAGGCGGTCAACGAGGACTGGGGGCAGATCACGTATCAGGGTGTGAAGGGATTTGTATCCCTCTCGTATGTAAGGCTTGAAAAGGCGGAATATCCCGCCATCGAGGCGGAGGCGGCTGCCACGGACAGCACCGCGCCGCGCGGCTCTAACGGCACCGATTATGGCTGGAAGGAGCGGCGGGACTACGCAATTGGTAAAACCATGGGCGTAGATGTTTTTGTACATGATGAGGACAGAAGCATTGCCACTGCTGACTGCACGGTATATGCAGGCCCCGGTGACGACTTCAAGCAGCTTGGGCAGATAAAAAAGGATGGGAAGATGTCCGTGATCGCCCTGTTTGGGGATTGGATGCAGATTTGCTATGGCGATGACTTTGGCTTTGTACACGGGGACAATGTCAAGCTTTTTAGCCCCCGGGTAAACTATCGCGGCATAACCGGCCTGCTTGTGCGCAAGGGCAATATTTATGACCAGCCCTCCACCAGCGGAAAGATCGTGCGACGGATGAATAAAGGGCATCAACCGGGGCCATTGATTGAAATCAAGGATGGCTGGGCAACATGCCTTGGCTGGAATGAGAGGCTTGACTATATTCCATTGAAGGACCTGAACTTCCATGACAGGTATGTGTGAGATTGGATATCACCGCTTGCATAAAAAAGACCGGCGCGCAGAAAAAGCGCGCCGGTTGGTTCACGTACTCCTTATGAAAGATACTGGTCGAGTACCTTCGCAAACGCCTGCTTGGTCTTTGCACCCACGGACTTATCCACGATCTCGCCGTTTTTGAACACCAATACCGTGGGGATGGACATCACCTGAAAGCGGGCGGCCAGCGCCTGCTCCTCGTCCACGTTTACCTTGGCCACGACGGCTTTATCCGCATAGTCAGCGGCCAATTCCTCGATAAAAGGGCCGATCATCCGGCAGGGGCCGCACCAGCTGGCCCAGAAATCCACAAGTACGGGTTTGTCGCCCGCAGCTTTCAGCGTCTCGTCAAAACTCGCTTGTGTTACATGCAATACCTGTTCGCTCATACATTTTCTCCTTTGCGGTCGATGTCTGGTTCTTCCTTTGTGTAGTCAAAGCTTATCATGCGCGGATTAAATTTAGACATGCGCGAAAATTTGGGTTCTCTTAGGCGCAGGATCAGGTACCCGGCGGCCGCTCCGCCAAGTCCCAGCAGCACGCCCAAAAGATCGCTCTGGCGGCTTCCGAAATAAACGCCGAAAAGCAACAGGCAAAGGGGCAGAACGTAGGCCCACAGGCTGGCCTGTAAAAAGCTCTTGGCGTGCAGCTCCAGCACCACCCGGTCGCCCACTTTTGCGTTCAGTAGATTATTGACCACCACCTCCGCCTGATCCGACCCGAAATGGATACAAGCCCCGCAATGGGCGCAGGCCTGGGAACGGGTAAAGCGCACCGTCGCCTTTTTGCCGTCCACGGCAATAACTCTCGCCGACTGATCCATGGAACTCCTTTCCGCCATGAGGCGTTTCGCGCTATCCTAGCCTAAGCAATATAATCCGAATCCGGGTTCGGGTTACATTGTTTAGGCTAAGAATACCACGAACCCCGCCGGCCGAAACAACCGGCGGGACAATTTGTCGAAAATCGCCTATTCTTCCGATAAGGTGGCAATGCGCAGCTCGTCAAGCTGCTTTTGCTCCACCGGCGCCGGGGCGTCCGTCATCAGGCAGGAAGCGGTTTGCACCTTGGGGAAGGCGATTACGTCACGGATGGAGGGGGCATTGGTCAACAGCATCGCAAGCCGGTCCAGGCCATAGGCGATGCCGCCATGGGGTGGGACGCCGTACTGGAATGCGGTCAGCAGGAAGCCGAAGCTTTCCCATGCCTTTTCCTTTGTAAAGCCCAGCACCGAGAACATCTTTTCCTGCAACTCCTGCGAGTGGATGCGGATGGAGCCGCCGCCCAGCTCCGTGCCGTTTAACACGATGTCATAGGCCTTGGCCCGGACGGCTCCGGGATCGGTCGTGAGCTTGTGGACATCCTCGTCCATGGGGCTGGTGAAGGGGTGGTGCATGGCGGTATAGCGCTTCGCCTCCTCGTCCCATTCCAGCAGCGGGAACTCGGTCACCCACAGGAGGTTGAACTTGCTGTTGTCGATATAGCCGAGTTTTTTCGCCAGCTCCAGCCGCAGCGCGCCCAGGGCCGCATATACCACGCTGTTTTTGTCCGCCACGAAGAACAGGATGTCGCCTGTCTGTGCCCCGGTACGCTGGAGGATGGCGTTGATTTCGTCCTCCGTCAGGAATTTCGTGATGGGGGACTGCAAGCCGTCGGGCTTCAGGCTGATCCAGGCGAGGCCCTTGGCCTTATAGATTTTGACGAACTCGCCAAGGGCGTCCAGCTCCCGCCGGGCGAGATGCTCCACACAGCCTTTGGCGTTGATGCACCGCACGCTGCCGCCCATGGCCACAGCACCTGTAAACACCTTAAACCCGCAATCGCGCACGATGTCGGATATGTCCTGTAACTCCAGGCCAAACCGGGTGTCAGGCTTGTCGGAGCCGTAGCGGTCCATCGCCTCCTGCCAGGTCATCCGCTGTAGAGGCAGGGGGATATCCACATCCAGGATTTCCTTAAAGACCCGCTTCATAAAGCCTCCGTTGATGCGCATCACATCGTCCGCATCCACAAAGGACATCTCAAGGTCGATCTGTGTGAACTCCGGCTGCCGGTCGGCCCGAAGGTCCTCGTCCCTAAAGCAGCGGGCCACCTGCATATACCGGTCGTACCCGGAAAGCATCAACAGCTGCTTATACAGCTGGGGGCTTTGGGGAAGCGCGTAAAAGGAGCCGGGGTGCACGCGGCTGGGCACCAGATAGTCCCGGGCGCCTTCGGGGGTGGACTTGCCCAGCATGGGGGTTTCGATCTCCAAAAAGCCCTCAGCGTCAAAATAGCTATGGGTGATGGCGGATAGCTTGTGCCTTAGCATCAGGTTTTTCTGCATGCAGGGGCGGCGCAGGTCGAGATACCTGAATTTGAGCCGGGTCTGCTCGTTTGTCTTGATGTTGTCGTCGATCTCGATGGGCGGGGTTTCGGATTTCGAGAGTATCTTAAACTCGGAAACCCGGATCTCCAGCTCGCCCGTCTGCATCTTTACATTGACCATCTCCGGGGTACGCAGCACAAGCTTACCTTTTGCCGCGAGAACATACTCGTTGCGGATGGTTTCCGCCTTTTCAAACTGTCCGGGCTGCATGTCCCCCTCTTCGAACACGATCTGCATGAGCCCCGTCCGGTCTCTCACATCCACAAATATCAAAGCCCCGTGATCCCGCCGGACATTTACCCAGCCCATGACCACAACCTCCTGGCCAACCTGCGCCTTGGTCAGCTCCGTGCAACGGTGGGTTCGCTTCCAACCCTGTAAAAATTCAGACATCGCTATTACCGTCCTTTATATCAATCAAATTCATTGTTTCATCGCTTCGGCCACAGCTTCCCCGTCTAAGGGAATGCTGCGTTGCTCGCCGGTTTCCATGTTTTTAAGATTTAACACGCCTTGCAAAAGCTCGCTTTCGCCGATGGTGGCCACATACCCCACGTTCAGCTTTCCGGCGTACTTGAACTGCGCCTTGATGGAGCGGCCCACATGGTCGCATTCGGCCTTGATGCCCAGCCGCCGCAGCGCATGTGCCAAAGCAAAGCCCTTGCGCCTTGCCTCCTCGCCCATTGTGGCGATGTAGATGTGGTAAAGGGGCGGTTCCGGGATTTGCACGCCCTGATTTTCCGCCACCAGCAATAGCCGCTCCAGCCCCAGGCCAAAGCCCATGCCCGGGATGGCGGGGCCGCCCAATTCCTCCACAAGGCCGTTGTACCGGCCGCCGCCACACACCGTGCCCTGGGCGCCGATGTGGCTGGAGATGATCTCAAACACCGTGCGGGTGTAGTAATCCAGGCCCCGCACGATAAAGGGATCGATGCTGTAGCTGACTCCCATGCCGGAGAGGCAAGCCTCAAACTCCGACATGTGATCCTTGCAGTTATCGCACAGGTGGTCGATGATCACCGGCGCGTCTTTCGCGATTTTTTTGCAGCCCCCCTCCTTGCAGTCCAGCACTCGGAGCGGGTTTTTTTCAAAACGGGTTTTGCAGGTAGGGCAAAGGCTGTCATAATTTTCCTGAAGATACGCCTTTAACGCCGTGTGGTATTGGGGGCGGCAGTCGGGGCAGCCGATGGAGTTGATGTGCACCTCGAGTTCCTTGACCCCCACCCGCTCAAACAGCTCCAGCGCGATGGCAACGCATTCCGCGTCCGCGCTTGCTTTGGGCGCGCCAAATATCTCCACACCAAACTGATGATGCTCCCGCAAACGGCCTGCCTGGGGCTTTTCATAGCGGAATACCGGGCAATTGAGATAATACATCTTGGTGGGCTGGGGGTCGTTGAACATATTATGCTCCACAAACATCCGCACAAACCCCGCTGTGCCCTCCGGCTTTAATGTGATGGAACGCTCCCCCTTATCGAGAAACGTGTACATTTCCTTTTGCACTACGTCTGTGGTGTCGCCAATGCCCCGCAAAAACAGCTCCGTATGCTCAAACACGGGGGTGCGGCCTTCCCGGTACCCGTACTTGGAGCAGATTTCACGCACCAGCCCCTCCACATACTGCCACTTATAGCTGTCCTGTGGGAGTACATCCCGCGTGCCCTTGGGCGCTTGCAATTCCATGATGAACCTCCAATCGATCATTTTGGATACAAAAAGGGTCTTCCATCCCAATGACGAGGGACGGGAGACCCGCGGTACCACCCTGTTTGGATTATATGCTAATCCCACTCCTGCCGTTAACGCCGGCGCTACGGCCCAGCCTACTAAACGCATTTGCGCCGTTTAGCTGGACGGCTCCCGGGTGTCTTTCGACGGGTTACGCGCACATGCGGCTTTCAGCCTGGGCCGCAATTCTCTTTTGCCCGTAGTCTCCCGCTACTCTCCCGGTCATCGCCAATTTTCCTATTGCCGATTAATTATACCCAAGGGGTCTGGTGTTGTCAATCATTTTCCTGCGTTTCCGGCGCATTTTCCGGCGGATGAAAATAATCATGCACCGCCTGGGCCACCGGGCGGGTTACGCCGGAAACCGCAGAAAGCTCTTCTACGGTAGCTGCCTTGATGGCACCGAGCGTGGTAAACGCGTCAAACAGCGCCCGCTTTCGCTTGGCCCCCACGCCGGGGATCTGGTCCAGCACGGAATACAGCGCGTTTTTCGAGCGCAGGGTTCTGTGATAGCTGATGGCGAAGCGGTGGGCCTCGTCGCGGATGCGCTGCAGGAGATGCAGCTCCGGGCTGTTGCGGTTTAGGCTAAGAGGCTCCGGCTCCTCCGGAAGGTATATGAGCTCATGCTGCTCCGCAAGGCCGATGGCGGGGATATGGGAAAAACCCATCTCGTCCAGCACCGAAAGGGTTACGTTCAACTGCCCCCGGCCGCCGTCCACGATGAGAAGGTCCGGCAGCGCGCCGAAGCGGTCATCTTTGTCCAGGGCATGCTGCAAACGGCGTCTCAGGGCCTCTGCCATAGCGGCGTAATCATCCCCCCCGGTGGGCGTGCGCAGGCGGAACCTGCGGTACAGCTTGGGCGCGGGCTGGCCGTCGATGAACACCACCATGGAGGAAACCGTGTCCCGGCCCTGTATGTGTGAGTTATCAAAGCATTCCATGCGGCTGGGCAGCGCGTCCAGACCAAGGGCGACGCTTAGGGCGGAAAGCGCGCCTTCGCCCCGCTCCCAGGCCCGCTTTTGCAGCACGGCCGCTTTTTCCAATTGATCCATGCCGTTGTGATGCGCAAGCTCTGTCAGCCTCCGTTTTTCCCCACGCTGGGGCACATGTAGGTTTACGGCCTTGCCCCGGCGGGCGCAAAGCCACGCGCCGATGGCCTCCTGGTCGGCTGCGGGCTGATACAGGAGTATTTCGGGGGGGATGGAGTCCGTTTGGGAGTAATACTGTTTCAAAAATGCGCCAAGAGCTTCATCTTCGCCGCCGCTGCCCTCCGCGCCGCCCAGGCTGAAGCGCTCTGTCCCCACCACCTTGCCGCCTCGGACGAACAGGGCAAACACCAGTGTTTTCCCCTCCCTGGCGCAAAGGGCAAGGACGTCCTGATCCGTACCCTTGGCGGCGATGGCGATTTGCTTTTCCCCAAGGGCGTTGATGGCGGCGATCCGGTCGCGAAGAATGCCCGCCCGCTCGAACTCCAGCGCTGCCGAGGCGGATTGCATCTCCTCTGTCAATTCCGCGATCACAGAGTCCGTATGCCCCTCTAGAAACGTGCTGACTGCGTGCAACAGCCCGTGATATTCCTCCCGGCTGACGTTGCCGGAGCAGGGGGCGCAGCATTTGCCCAATTGAACCATCAGGCAGGGGCGCTCCCGGCGGGCGATGGCTTTTGCGATGTCCTTTTTGCAATGGCGCACAGGAAAATGCTCCCGCACCACGTTGAGCGAGTCCCGCAGCGCGATGCCTGAGAGATACGGCCCCAGGTATTTCGCACCGTCCTTCTTTACCTTTCGCACCACTTCCACCCTGGGAAAATCCTGCTTGAGATTGATGCGCACATAGGGGAAATGCTTGTCGTCCTTCAACAGTATGTTGTATCGGGGCATGTACTGCTTGATGAGGTTGCTCTCCAATGTGAAGGCTTCCGTCTCGTTGGAGGTGAGGATGGTTTCGAAATCCGCGATGTGGCTGACCATGGCCGCCACCTTGGGCAATTGTCCTTTGCCGGACTGAAAATACTGGCGCACCCGGTTTTTAAGAGACACGGCTTTGCCCACATAGATGACCTCGCCCCCGTCGTTGTACATGATGTAAACACCTGGGGTGGGGGGGAGGAGCTTTAGTTTTTCTTCAATGATCTGGTTCAAGGTCTTCTCCTTACAGCAATGTTATAGAGCAGGGCCGGTCCGCCTTAAATATTGTTCCATATAGATAGCGGCAATCGCCCGGCTACGCAAGCTGCAGCGCACCGGCCTCCCGGAGCATTTGGTATAAAAGGGGCAAGGGCATACCGATCACGGTGAAATAATTGCCATCCACCTTTTTCACAAACATGCCGCCCGGGCCCTGAATGCCATAGGCCCCAGCCTTGTCCATGGGCTCGCCTGTTTTGATATACCAGTTTATTTCGTCCCCGGTCATGGGCGAAAACGTCACCCGGGTTTCGTCGTGGCGGATGTCCGCCCGGCCTTTTGCGAATACAGCGACACCGGTATATACGGTATGGGTTCTGCCCTGCAGACATTTGAGAATGCGGCGGGCGTCCGCCTGATCCTTTGGCTTGCCGATGACGGTGCCGTCAATGTAGACGATTGTGTCCGCGCCGACGACGCAGTCGCCGGGATACAGGTCGGCCACCGCCTGAGCCTTTTGCCGGGCAAGCTCCTCCACCAGCGCGCCGGGCTGGGCGTGGGCGGGGGTGATTTCCTCCACCGGGCTTACCACGACATGAAAGGACAAGCCCATGAGAGACAGCAGCTCCCGCCGCCGGGGGGACTGGGACGCGAGTATGATGTTCATGAAAGGCTGCCCTCCCACAAAAGGCCCACCGGGCAGTGGTCGCTGCCCATCACGTCCGCGTAAATCAGGCTGTCCCGCACTTCGGGCATCAGCCTGTCGGATACGATAAAATAATCGATGCGCCATCCGGCGTTGTTTTTCCGGGCGTTGTACATATAGCTCCACCAGGTGTAGCGGCCTGTGGCATCGGGATAGAGCTGGCGGTATGTGTCCGCAAATCCCGCAGACAACAGCGCGGTCATTTTTTCACGCTCCTGATCGGTAAATCCGGCGTTGTTGCGGTTTGTCCTGGGGTTTTTCAGGTCGATTTCCTGATGCGCCACATTGAGGTCGCCGCAGAGTATCACGGGTTTTTCAGCGTCCAGCTTTTTTAGATACGCCAAAAACGCATCCTCCCATTCCATGCGGTAGGCAAGGCGCATTAGCTCCCGCTGGGAGTTGGGCGTGTAGCAGGTGACGAAATAAAAATCCGGGTAGGATAGTGTAATCACCCGGCCTTCCTGGTCGTGCTCGTCAATCCCGATGCCGTATGTGACGCAGAGGGGCTCTGCTTTTGTAAAAATAGCCGTGCCGGAATATCCCTTTTTTACGGCGCTGTTCCAGTATTCAAAATATTCAGGAAGGTCCACCTCGGCCTGTCCCTGCTGCATTTTTGTTTCCTGGAGGGCAAGAATGTCCGGGTTTTCCTTTGCAACAAAATCCAAAAAGCCTTTGTTGAGGCACGCGCGCAGGCCGTTTACGTTCCAGCTAACCAGTTTCATGAGCACACTCCTCTTTATTCAATGCAATCAGTATACCATATCGAAGTTGCCCGTTGAAGACCGCGTTTTTCTCCATTTTGACAAAAATCTACGAAAAAAGATTGTCTTTGCGGGGTTTATTGGAAAATTGACTGTTGCGTTTTGCAAACAAGGGGGCTATAATAAACCCAGTGCCCGAGATTCGGGTCTGTGGTTGAAAATCGATGCCAGTCGCAGGCGAAACGATCCACGTAAGCCGGTGATATGCCGGTGAGCATGGTGCGGCCTAGATGTAAGACCAACCAGAGAGCATATTGAAAAGGGTTTAGCCTATGTAGCGTCACTTCTTGTCATTTCAAGAAAGATCTATGAAAGCCAAAAGCCAAATTTCAAAACGTTCCTGAGAGAGGTAGTAGTGGGGGCCTTCACGGGCTATGAGCGAACCTTCCTGTTGGCGAGTGTGGGGGCAAAGACCAGGTCAGCCGAAGAACGGACACAAAAATAATTTTCCAGAAGGGGATTTTAACACATGTTCCAGGACAAAGAGTTGGTATGCAAGGATTGTGGCGCAACGTTCGTATTCACCGTGGGTGAGCAGGAGTTTTATGCTGAGAAGGGCTTCCAGAATGAGCCCGTTCGTTGCCGTGATTGCCGGAATTCCCGCAAGAACCAGCGCAGTGGCGAGCGTGAAATGTATGATGCGGTTTGCGCACAGTGCGGCGCGCCCACCAAAATTCCGTTCGTTCCCAAGAACGACCGTCCGATCTACTGCAGCAACTGCTTCCAGCAGCGCAGAGGTATGTAAGCACAAATCCCCTTTGTTCCACAGTTGTGGATAAATGGTGATTAAAAACGACAAAGGTGCTGCCGCGCCATAAGCGAGGCAGCGCTTTTCTGTTTTGGCGGCGGGTTTTGATGAGCAACCGGTTGCGAAGGATGTTTCCCTGGGGGGGAGGGACGGCTAAAAACTTCGATTTGCTGTGAATGACGTTTTTATATTGCTGAAATATAAAAGGGCAGTTCTCCTTTTCCAACAAATATGATATAATTGATCCAAATGGAATTTCGCTTGGAGGATGTTACGAGATGGCAAGAGGCGGTTATCGTCCCGGAGGAATGGGCGGCATGAATATGCAGCAGATGATGAAACAGGCCCAGAAGATGCAGCAGGACATGGCGAAGATGCAGGAAGAGTTGGCGGCGCGGGAGTTCACGGCCCAGGCTGGCGGCGGCATGGTAAAGGCCACGGTCACCGGACAAAAAATGGTGAAGGCCATCGAGATAGACCCTGCCTGTGTGGACCCGGACGATGTGGAAATGCTCCAGGATCTGGTGCTTGCGGCGGTCAACGAGGCGCTTCGAACCGCTGAGGAAACCACCCAGGCGGAAATGGGCAAAGTCACCGGCGGCATGAATTTGGGGTTTTAAGGGCGTATGTCACAGGATATAGAACCCATTGTCCGGCTGGCTGCGCAGCTGGGCAGGCTGCCCGGTGTCGGCGCGAAAACAGCCCGGCGGCTGGCATATTTTCTATTGGACGTGCCGGAAGCGCAGGCCCAGGAGCTGGCGAAGGCAATCCTGGACGCGCGCAAAAACGTGAAAGGCTGCCCGGTGTGCGGCGGGTATACCGACGTGGTGCCCTGCGCCATGTGCACCGACCGGTCCCGGGATGAAAGCGTCATCTGTGTGGTACGGGACGCCCGGGATATCGCCGCCATGGAAAAGGCGAGGGAGTTTCGCGGGCAATACCATGTGCTGCAGGGGGTAATTTCCCCGCTGGACGGAATTGGCCCGGAGGATATCCGCATCAGGGAACTCATTGAGCGGGTGCGCGCGGGAAGCGTACGGGAGGTTATATTGGCCACCAACCCGGACATGGAGGGGGAGGCAACCGCCAATTACATTGCCCGGCAGCTGAAGGAAATTCCCGGCGTAAAGGCCACCCGCATTGCCCACGGCATTCCCATCGGCGGAAATTTGGAGTACACCGACGGCGTGACGCTTGCAAAAGCTCTGGAGGGGCGGCGGGATATTTAGGCAAGAAAATGGAAACCATGTACAGGGAAGGGAGAATATCCCTGGAAACTGGACGAATTGACGGTGAAATAAAAAATATTCGTAAATTTTTAGAATTTTGCAACCAAAACGTCATCAATATCGTCTATTATGAGAGAAGAAAAAAACTGCATGGGTTGCGGTCATGATGGGCTCCGCAGGGGTAAACGAAAGAAAGGGGAACGCAATATGGCGAAAAAACTAATGGTCGTTGGGCTCTTGATGTGTGTGCTTTTTGTGTGCGCCTGCGCGATTTCCCCGGCGGCGCTCCCTGTATCGACTGAGCAGACAGACGCGCGCGTGCTGTCCAACGCAAGGGTACAATACCGCAATGCGTCGATTATCGTGGCCGGTACCTGCATACAGTCCCATATCAACCTCAAAGGTGAAAACTGCTTTGATCTTTTGGTTTCCGAGGTGCTGGCAGGGGATGCCGGCGCGGGGGACCTCATTCATTGCGCGTCCGGCTCTATGGACGTTGGAAGCGAGTATCTGCTGTATCTAGGCCAGTCCATGGAAGAAGTGAATTACGCGGAGGATACGGCTGGATATATCCTGCTGTCCGAAGCGCCGCTGCCCATATTGGACAGCGAGGTGTTTTGGCAGGGCGCCCGGGTTCCCCTTTCCGCATTGAAAGAGGATATCGCCCGGCTGTCCGAGGTGATCAGCGCACCCGCGCCGCTTCAATATTACGATACGCTCAATAGCCTTGCTTTTGCGGCCCAGGAGATATTCATCGGCCGTGTCATCAGCCTGTCAGGACAGACGGAACAGAGCTTTTCCATCCGCAACGGCGGCGTTGCGGAAAAGACGCAGTTTCCGGCGGAGATTGCCGTAGTGGAAGCCTTCGGCTCCATTAAGGGCACGTTCCGCTATGCCCAGCGCATTGAGCTTGTGCATTGCCCGGCCCGGATGGGGGAATTGGTTGACGCGGCCACGCTGCAGCCTAAGGGCCTGCAGGAAAGCCAGGCCGCACCTCTCGTGGAAGGGGGCTATTACTTGTTTTTCCTGGAAAAAGGGCCGGATGATAAACAGTCGTATTATTTCCCCATCAATCCCCTGCAGGGATATGTCGGCCTCCAGGCGGAGGAGTTGACGGTGCCTGCCTTCAACCGAACACTGTCCATGTATCGGGAGTTGACGCCGCTTGTCCAGGCGTTGCGGGAGAGCCTGCGGCAGGTGAACGGGAAATAAACAAAAAACGATAATTGAAATTAGTTGAGCGGCTTTTGCCGCTTTTTTTGTTTGTCCCTATGAATGGCATAATAGAAAAAACCAAAACAAAGCGGGAACCACGCGGTTCCCGCTTATCAAAATTTTCGTCCGGGTCTCGCTTGCTGCCCGGTTGCCCCATCCGTTCAGGTCGCGAGGAATTAGATACAAAGTAGTTCGTTTATGTCTTTTAAGGAGGAAGAACAGTCAATGAAGAATACTGTTGTTTCCCGGACGAAAGAAAACGGTCTCACTTACTCCTCGCCTATATTATAACACCACATCTTGGGGAAAACAACCCCCTACCTCATAAATATAGGCCATTTTTATCGAAAATATTACAAATAAATGAAAATAAATTATGAACAAATCACAATTTTGACGAAAAGGGAGGGGTGAAGGCTGTGTCCGCCGCTTTTCGCCCCTGAATAAGCACATTCGTAAAACCGAGCTTTTTACAAAACTCCATGGCGCGCTGGTACTCCCGCCGGGTCAGGGGACGTTGCAGCATAGCGGGGAGGGCGGCCATGTCCCCCGCAGGGACATATTGCCCCATGAGGGAAATTGGCGTATCGAGAGGGAGGGCGCTTTTCAGAAACAGCAGCACAGCCCGGGTGTCGGACAAACACCCCGGCAACACCAGATGCCGGACGAGAATTCCCCGGATGGCCAGCCCATCCGAGTCCACCGCAAGGAGGCCCACCTGCCGGTACATTTCTAAAATGGCGGGGGCGGCAAACTCAAAATAATCAGCCGCGCCGGAAAGCCTTTCGCTAAGCTTGCTGTCCACATACTTGCAGTCCGGGACATATATATCGATCAACCCCTCCAAAGACCGCAGCGTGTCCACCAGCTCATAAGCATTGGTATTATAGAGGATCGGCAGCGTCAGCCCCTGGCTTCTCGCGAGGGGAATAGCCTTTTGAAGCGCCTCCACATGGGGGGCGGGGGTCACGAGATTGATGTTGTGTACGCCCATCGCTTGCAGCTGCAAAAACAGCTCCGCCAGCCGCTGTGGCGTACAGGGTTCCCCCAGAGGCCGGGCGCTAATCTCGTAGTTCTGGCAAAAGCGGCAGGCGAGGTTGCAGCCGGAAAAGAACACCGTGCCGGAACCCCGCGTGCCGCTAAAAACGGGCTCCTCCCAGAAATGGGGCGCAGCACGGGCCACAAGGGGAATTTCCATAGCGCCGCAAAGTCCGGGGGCGTGATCTCTTCTAGCGCCGCACCGCCTGGGACAAAGGAAACAAGGCGCTTCCATATCAGTTGCGGCCCAGCATGGCAGCACCGATGATGCCCGCGTCGTTGCCCAGCACGGCGGGGACGATCTCGCCGTATTCCTTGAAGAAGCATTTGCGCCTGACGTTTTCCCGCAGAGGCTCGAACAGGAAATCCCCCGCGTGGCTGACGCCGCCGCCGATGGCGATGACCTCTGGGTCCAGCAGCACGATGATGGAGCACAGGGCGCTGCCCAGCTGATCCACATACCGCTCAAATATGTCGAGGGCGATGGTATCCCCGTCCTTGGCGCAGTCGACGACCATTTTAGCGGTGACATTGCGCAAATTACCCTCTGCGTCCGTTGTGATTTTTGAGGTGTGGTAATCCACCACCGCACGCCGCCCCTGCTGCACCAGCCACGTGGCGGTACAGGAAGCCTCAATGCAGCCCCGGGTGCCGCAGGTGCACAGGGGGCCGTCGTGGGAAAGTATCATATGCCCCAACTCCACCCCGTGGCCAAGGCCGCCGTTGAACATCCTGCCGCCGAGTATGACGCCGCCGCCCACGCCTGTGCCCAATGTAATGAGCACGGCCGTCTCTTTGCCCACAAACGCACCGGCATGAAGCTCCGCCAAAGCGGCGGCGTTGGCGTCGTTTGCCAGATACACAGGAACGCCCGCGTCCAGATACTCGCTCACCAGCGCTCTTAGGGGTACGTTGTGAAATTGCAGGTTGTAGGCATTAATCACGTTCTCGCAGGCGGGGTCAATGCTGCCCGGCACCGCAATGCCGACGGAGGCGAAGGTGCCCACAGGAACTTTCAGCTCTCGGGCCATGTCCTCCACCAAAGCCGCCATCAGCGCCGCCGTCTGGCGGCTGGGGCTGCCCGTGGGAAAGGGGACGCTGCGCCGGACGATGATCTTTTTATTGTCGTCCACCACGCCCACCGCGATATTGGTGCCTCCTACGTCAAAACCAACTTGCAGCATATATGATCCTCCTAAAAAGTTCTCTATGGGGATTGGCAGGGGGCCTTAACCCCTTGAAAGGCTATCTGCTTTCGATCTCCTGCATCCAGCGCTTGTCAAATTCCCTTGCGGCGTCGTAGCCAAGCTTTTTCAGCCGGTAGTTCCGGGCGGCGACCTCCACGATGATCGCGAGGTTTCGCCCGGGGCGCACGGGCATGATGAGCTTTGGAACCTTTACGCCGAGTATTTCCACAAAATCCTCGTCAAGGCCCAGCCGTTCGTAGGACCTTCCTTCCTCCCACATCTCCATTTCCATCACCAGATCGATGGATTTTTCCGGAATGACCGCGCCCACACCGTACATGTATCTTACGTCGATGATGCCGATCCCACGGATTTCCATGAGATGCCGGGTCAATGCCGGGGCTGCGCCTGACAGGCGGTTTTCCGCTACCCGGCGGATTTCCATCACGTCGTCCGCCACCAGGCGGTGGCCGCGTTTGATCATCTCGAGAGCGGTTTCGCTTTTGCCCATGCCGCTTTCTCCGGAAAGCATCACGCCCACGCCGTACACGTCCATCAGCACGCCGTGGCGGGTTATGGTGGGGGCCAGAAGCCGGTCCAGATAATTGGTGATGGCGTGGCCGGTTTTCGTGGTGCTTCTATCGCTGCGAAATACCGGGATACCATGTTGTTCCATGCAGATCAACAGCGTGGGTAACGGATCAAAGCCCTGGGCGAATACCACACAGGGAATTTCCTCCTGGCTGCAAAACAGCTCCGTGCGCTCCGAGAGGATATGATCGGGAATTTCCAGGAGATAATGCATTTCCGCATTGCCGATGAGCTGCACCCGGTTTGCGGTGAAATGCCCGAAATAACCGGAAAATTGCAGTCCGGGGCGGTTTGTGTCGCCATCGGTGACGGGGATGACGCCCCGCCCCCGGGCGCAGATTTGAAACCCCAGCCTTTGTGCAAATTCGTCCACGGCAATCTGAATTGAAACCATGCCTTCAACCCTCCAATAGATAGTGTTCGATAAACCAGGCGACCCCGTCCTCATCGCAGGCAGGGATGATGATGTCCGCCGCTGCCTTGGCAAGCTCGTTCCCGTTTGCGACGCAGGCGCCTAATCCCGCCTGTTTGAGCATCTCAAGATCCAGGGTGTTGTCGCCCACAGCCGCCGTCTCCTCCTGGGAGATGCCCATAAGCTCCGCCACCCGGAGGATCGCGGAGCCCTTATGGTGCCCCAGGGAGTTGATCTCGATAAAGCCGGGCTTGCTGCAGGCAATTTCCAGCCGTCCCTGAAATTTTTCCACAAACAAAGCTTGGTACCGGGCTTCCTCCGCGGGATCTACGTAGATCAGCACCTTTGGGGTGTCCCATTCCCGGGAAAGGAAATCTTCCGCAACCTGAAACGGCAGCCTCTGCGTGGCGGTATACTGGGCCGTAAACTCGTTTTCACCCCCAGCGATGACCATGTTGTTTTGATAGATCTGGGCGTGAATGCCAAGCTGATCCGCGTAGGAGAGCACCTCGTGCACCAGGGCCGGCTCCATGAATTCCTGATACAGTGTTTCGCCGGTTCTCGTGTCAACAGCCATCGCCCCACCGTATACGATGATGGGGCCTTGCACCCCCAATGCCTGCCAGATGGGCGTTGCGCCCAAGAAATTCCGGCCTGTGGCGATGGTGACAAATATGCCGGCGGCCTGAGCCCGGGAAATGGCCGTGAGGTTTCGCTCGGACAGCGAGTGGCTTTTTGAGAGGAGTGTATCGTCGATATCCAAAAACAATGCTTTGTACTTCATACCTTTGCGCCCTCCTGCGCCGCAAGCCGCGCGGCGCGCTCTTCGATATAGCCTTGAAACCGTTCTAATGTGAGATTGACGATGAGTTCCTCCGGGAAATTTGCCTCAAGAAGCAAATCAAAGCATTTCTCCACATGCCCGATGCTGGTGGCGATATGCGCGTCGCTTGACAGCGCCACGCGCACATCCTGCCGCTTGCATTCCTCGAGAAACAGGAGACACCGTTCCCGGCTGCCTTTGCGGGCTTCGGGGGAGTGGTTGTTGATTTCGATGAGTTTGTTCAGCCGCTTCGCCTCGCGGACTACGGCTGGAATGTCCACTGGGAAGCGCGGGTTGCCGGGGTGCCCCAGCATGTCCACTAAGGGGGTGTTCAGCGCGCCAATGGCCGCCTGTGTAACCTCCGGGGGAGAGCCGGGGTTGATCACCGAGTCGTGAAAGCTGGCGATGGCGAATTGCAGGTTGCTTCTGTATTGTTCCCCAAGGCCGAGGCCGCCCTCATAATCCACGATGTCCAGCTCCATCCCATAAAAGACCCGGACGCCGCAAAGCACGGGCGGGAGGCTTGTATAGGTGCTGGTGTGGAAGAAGACCGGTCCGCCGGGCATACTGGGGGAATGGTCGGTCAGCACGAACCCGCGAAGCCCCGCTTCTTTTGCGCAGGCGGCCAGCTCCATCACGGTGGAATAGGAATGACCGCTGCATATGGAATGGGTATGCGGGTCGACTTCAATCTGATACAATTGTTTCAATCCTTTCAATACTATCATACACTCCTCATTGTAATGAAGTTTTGACGAAAAGAAAAGGGGATTGTATACTGAATTCGGGAAGATAGGGAAAACTTGCTCTATATATGAGTGGTAATACGGATGGAAAAGTAAATACCCATAGCGGCGAGGGATTTTTCCATCGGCAGTAAGGAGAGAGTATGCTGAATCAGCCGGTGACCGTCCTCAAAGGGGTGGGGCCCGCCAAAGGCGCGCTGTTTGAAAAAATGGGGGTCAGGAGCGTCCGGGACCTGCTATACCGCATGCCCCGGGAGTATCAGGATTTTTCCACGCTGACCCCTGCAGCTGCCATGGAGCATGGAAGGCTTTATGCGGTGCGGGGAACGGCGATGAACCCGCCCGCGCATTTGCGCCCCAGGGGCGGCCTTGATATGGTGACGCTGAGCTTGCTGGACGAGGCGGGAATTAGGTTTCAGGCGGTCTGGTTTCATCAGCCGTACCGGAAAAGTCAGTTTGCCATGGGAGAAACATATATACTCTGCGGCCGGGCGGATCGCACCCGTGGACTAAAGCTGCAAAACCCCACGGCGGTGCGGGAGCTTCCGGGGCTGCTTCCGGTGTATCCCCTGGTGCAGGGGCTGTCCCAAAATGCGGTGCGCGCAGCCGTACAGGAGGCGCTTAAGCTGGCGGCGGGCAACCTGCCCGAAACGCTGACGCCGGAGCTGCGGGCCCGCTATCAATTGTGCGAGCGGAATTTTGCGCTGAAAAACCTGCACCGGCCGGAGAGCCTTCACAACGTGGCGCTGGCCCGGCGCAGGCTGGCGTTTGAGGACATGCTTCTATATATGTTGGCGGTGAGCATGCTGCGGCAGGAGCGGGAGCGGCGGCCGGGGATTTCTTTCAAGACGGAAGGCGCGCTGAATACGCTTCAGGAGGCGTTGCCGTTTTCTCTGACAAAGGGGCAAAAGCAAATCGCAGGGGAAATCGCCCGTGACATGGCGTCGGCACTGCCCATGAACCGGCTGGTACAGGGGGATGTTGGCTCCGGGAAAACGGCGCTTGCGCTGTACGCCATTCAGGTAGCGGTTGACAACGGCTATCAGGGGGTGATGATGGCGCCTACGGAAATACTGGCCCGGCAGCATTACGGGGTGATGTGCCGGCTGTTTGGCGAGGAAAACTGCTGTCTCGTCATCGGCGGCATGAAAAAGAAGGAGCGGGAGGAAGCATATTCGTGCATTGCAGAGGGCAGGGTAAAGGCCATCACAGGCACCCACGCGCTGCTGCAGGAGGGGGTTACATTCTTTCGGCTGGGGCTTGTCGTCACGGACGAGCAGCACCGCTTTGGCGTGAGGCAGCGGGCGCGGATCGCCGGAAAGGGCGGAGAACTGCCGCCGGACGTGCTGATTATGAGCGCCACGCCCATCCCGAGAACCCTGGCGCTGATATTATACGGCGACCTGGACGTATCGGTGCTCTCTGAGCTGCCCCCAGGGCGCAAACCTGTGATCACCCGGATGGTGCCTGGGGAAAAGCGGGAGGATATGTACGGCTTCATCAAAAGCCAGGCGGTTCTCGGGCGGCAAACATACGTTGTATGCCCACTGGTGGAGCAGACGGATGGTATGGAAGCGAAAAACGTCCAGGATATTCACCGTGAATTGTGCGGCCTGATGCCGGAAGTGTCCATCGGCATTCTTCACGGGCGGATGGCGGCAAAGAGGAAAGAGGAGACCGTTGCGGCGTTTCGCGCAGGCGAAATCCAGATACTGGTGTCCACAACCGTTGTGGAGGTGGGGGTGGACGTGCCCAACGCTACCATCATGGTGGTGGAAAACGCGGAGCGGTTCGGCTTAGCCCAGCTGCACCAGCTAAGGGGCCGGGTGGGCCGGGGGGATCAGCGCTCCTACTGCTTTTTGCTTGCAGGCATCCCCGGCGCGCAGGAGCGGCTTACGATACTCACTAAAACGGGGGATGGCTTTGAAATCGCTCAAAAAGACCTGGAGCTAAGAGGCCCTGGGGAATTTTTAGGCACTCGCCAGCATGGGCTGGACGAGCTTTCCGGGCTTTGCATGGCGGCGGATCTCGAGACTTTACAATCCGCGAAAGAGGCGGCGTGGGAGCTTCTTAATTTGGAGGATCGCAGGCAGTATCATGACTTGTTTGATCGGGCCTGTGGAATTTATGACCAACGCATGAAGGAGATTGCGGCGAATTAGGGTAAAATTTGTCGATACATCGTACGGGGCGGCTAGATATGCCGCCCCTTTGTTTTTTTGGCCTTATGCTAAAAAGTGGGTATGTTGATACTTTTGTGGCGGATTATTCATTAAAAATTCATAAAAATGGTGACAAGTGTGGCGAAGTGGTGTATAATCAATCTAATTCCACGGGTAAAAAAGAAATTTTGCGGGAAAGGGGGGCCAAAGCCTATGTTGATTGGATCGTATGCGCACAGCGTAGACGCGAAAGGCCGCCTTTTTATCCCTGCAAAATGGCGGGAAGACCTGGGAGAGGTCATGATTATTACCAGAGGCATTCTGGAAAGATCCGACGCCCATTGCCTGTTTGGAATGTCCCTAGTGGCCTGGAAAGAATTTGCCACCCGGTTTTCGGCGCTGCCGGAAACGGATGTACAGGGCCAGGCCTTCCGAAGGATGATGTTTGCCAATGCCGCGGAATGCGACATGGACAAGCAGGGACGCATTTTGATACCAAATGGGCTGCGGGAATATGCGGACCTAAACCGGGACGTAAAGCTGGTGGGTGTGGACAACCGGATTGAAATCTGGAACGTGGATACGCTCGCGGCATATGACAAGGCCATGGAAGAAGATTATAGCAAGGCGCTGAACAGGCTGGCTGGGATGGGCATATGAGCAAAACAGAAACATACCATGTGCCGATCATGGGCCCGGAGGTGATGGGCCTGCTACAGCCGGAGCGCGGCGGGGTTTTTGTGGACGGCACGCTGGGCGGCGGCGGCCACGCGAAGCTTTTGATGGACAGGCTTCCAAAGGGTTCCGCCCTGTATGGCATCGACCGGGACCGTGAGGCTATCGCGGCGGCCACGGTGAAGCTAGCGGCCACTGCCCACGAAGCACGGTTTACCGCGATACGTGGGAATTTTTTTGATATGCGGGCCATTTTAAACGAGCAGGGCGTCAATGTCGTGGACGGCATCCTGCTGGATCTGGGGGTTTCCTCCCATCAGCTGGACGCGCCGGAGCGGGGCTTTTCCTATCACGAGGAGGCGCCCCTGGACATGCGCATGGACGACAGGGCGGCTTTGACCGCCCGGGATGTGGTCAACGGATATTCAAAGGAAGAGCTCGTCGGGGTGATCCGGGACTATGGCGAGGAACGCTTTGCCATGCGGATCGCTTCCGCCATCATCAGGGCCAGAGAAACAGAACCCATCGAGACCACCACGGCACTGGCCGATATCATCAAGTACGCTATCCCCGCACCCGCCCGCCGGGACGGGCCGCATCCCGCGAGACGCACGTTTCAGGCGCTGCGCATCGAGGTGAACGGGGAGCTTGCAGGACTGAATACAGCCATCGAGGAAGCCCACGCGCTTCTTGCCCCGGGAGGGCGGCTGTGCGTGATCACGTTTCATTCTTTGGAGGACAGGATCATCAAAACCGCGTTCCGCCGGTTTGAAAACCCCTGTAGCTGTCCGCCCAAAGCGCCCATTTGCACCTGCGGGAAAAAGCCCACTGCCAGGGTGCTGACGAAAAAACCGGTCATCGCAGGGGAGGCCGAGCTTCAGGAAAATCCACGGGCGCGCAGCGCAAAACTGCGGGCCATCGAAAAATCCGGGCGGGGTTCCAACTGAGTCTGTAGGCATGCGCAGGGGAGGAGACGAATAACATATGGAAGTAAGAGCCAATCCACAAGCGCAGGAACGATATGCGCCAAGTGCAAGGATCTACGCGCCGATGCACGGGTCAATAGCATATGCCTACCAGAACGCCGCGGCGGAAGCGCTGCCCACAAGGCGGGAAAAAAGGCAGCCGGAACCGGAACAAAAGCCGCTGGAGCGGCGCCGCGTCCGGCGGCAGCCACTGACAAACGCGGGAAAGCTGCTGTTGATTTTGTCCATCCTTGTGATAAGCGCCTCGGGACTGCTTGTGATTTCGGGATATGAGCGCATCGCGGCTGAATATAAGGTCGTCAACCAGCTCAAGAAGGATATCGACCAAACGGAGCTTCGGTTGGCGGAATTGAACGTTGCGCTGGAATGCGCCGTGAACCTGGACGACGCAAAGGCGGCAGCCAAGCGCATGGGGATGACATACCCGACGGCTGAACAATATGTCCAGGTGGGCAACGCCCTGCCGGACAGCGATTAGGAGTATGAAGAAAAATGGGCACACCGGATACCGCCAACAAAAGAAGACTGTTCTATCTGTTTTTAATGATTGGCGTGATATTTCTGGTATTGATCGGAAGGCTTTTCTATGTGCAGGTGATTTGGGGGCCGGAGTTGCAGGAAAAGGCTCTCAACCAGCAGACGATGGATACAAGCCTTTCGCCGGCCCGGGGAAGGATATTGGACAGGGATGGGCAGGTGCTCGCCCAGAGCGGAACCGCGTACACGGTACTGCTAAACCCGAAGGTGATCGACAGCAAGAACCCTACCGACCGCCCGCGGATCGCCCAGGAGCTGGCCACCATATTGGGACTTGAGTATAACTCCGTGCTTGCAAAGGTCAGCGACACGAGCAAGGAGCAGATCGTGTTAAAGCGGCAGGTGGAGCGCGACACCGTTGACCAGATCGAAAATGCGCTGCTGGGCACCGGCGTGACGTTCGGCATCGACTCCAAGCGGTATTATCCCATGGAAAGCATGCTGGCCCAGACGCTTGGATTTACCACGGTGGACAGCGTAGGCCAGGAAGGGCTGGAACGCGAATACAACAAATACCTTGCAGGCGAGCCAGGAAGGCTGATAACGGAGAAGGACAGGGACAACCGGCCCTTGGCGTACGGCACGGAAGAATATATCCCGCCGGTAAACGGTTGTGATCTGGTGCTGACCACGGATAGTGTGGTACAATCATTCCTTGAAAAGGCGTTGGACGAAGCGCTAAAGGTCAACGACGCGTCCAGCGCGCAGGGGGTGATCATCAACCCCAAGACCGGCGAAATCATCGCCATCGCCACCACGCCGGACTTTGACCCCAACAGCCCGCCCAGGGACGACATCGACCTTTTGCGGCAGCTGGTAAAAAACCGGATTGTCAGCGACGCGTATGAGCCGGGCTCCACATTCAAAATACTGACGCTGTCCTCGGCGCTGGACAGCGGCGCGGTGAATATGAGCAGCACATTCGAGTGCGCAGGGGGCAGGGAGGTTAACGGCGAGTGGATCAAATGCTGGAAGAAAAGCCACGGGCACCAGAACCTTCTGGAGGCGGTGCAGCATTCCTGCAACCCGGCTTTTATGACGATGGCCCTTGCAATGGGCAAGGAAACGTTTTACGATTACATTTACAAGTATGGCATTGGCAGCTCCACGGAGAGCGGGCTAACCGGTGAGTCCGGCGGCATCGTGATCCATGAGAAATATATCCGCGAGAACAATCTCGCCCGCATCGGCTTTGGCCAGAGCATTGCGGTTACGCCCATGCAGCTGGTGACGGCGGTGTCCGCCTCCATCAACGGGGGCAACCTGATGCAACCGTATATCGTGGCCCAAATCCTGGGCGCGGACGGCACGGTGATAAAGGAAAACAAGCCTACGGTGGTGCGGCGGGTGATATCAGGAGAAAGCTCTGAGACGGTACGGAGCATTCTTGAAAGCGTGGTTGCAGAGGGCAGCGGCAGAAACGCCCAAATCCCCGGCTACCGCGTGGGCGGCAAAACCGGAACCGCCCAGAAGTATGTGGACGGGAAGGTGTCCTCGGGTTCGCTGATCGCTTCGTTTATCGGGTTTGCGCCGGCGGAGGACCCAGAGCTTTTATGCCTGATACTGGTGGATGAGCCGAAGGTTGGCGTCATATTCGGCAGCACGGTGGCGGCGCCCTTTGTCAAGGATGTGTTAGAGGAAACTCTGATGCATTACGGGGTGAAGCCCAGCGAAACCCAGGAGACCGTGGAGGTGCCGGACGTAACCGGCCAAAGCGCGAAGAAGGCCCAGGAAGCGCTCAAGCAGCTGGGGTTGACCGGCGAGGTCACCGAAGGAGAAGAAGACGCCACGGTGGCCCGGCAGGCGCCTACCGCAGGGGGCATTGTGGTAAAGGGCAGCGGGGTGCTGCTGTACACCGAGATGACTGGGGCGGAGCCCGGGACACAGCCGGAGGATACGGTGAAGGTACCCAATGTCATCGGGAAAACCAAGCTGGAGGCGTATGACGCGCTGAGGGCGGCAGGGCTCACGCTGCGCATTGATCCTGCGGATCAGACGGGCAAGGCCACAAAGCAACAGCCCGCCGCAGGGGAAAAAGCGCCGGTTGGCGCCGAGGTAACGGTGGACTTTTTATCCGGGAATGGATGAAAACGGATTGAAATTGTAAGGAGAGACAATATGCAGCTTTCAATACTCGGTGAGGGTCTGGGCCAATTGATTGGCGGCGATGCATCCATCGCTTCAATAGATTATGATTCCCGCAAGGCGGGGCCTGGAAGCCTCTTTTGCTGTATTGTGGGCACATTCTCCGACGGCCATGAATACGCGAAAAACGCTGTGGAAAACGGCGCGGCTGCGCTGGTGGTGCAGCGGGAATTACCACTTCCTGTACCACAGCTGGTGGTGGAAAACACCAGGATCGCCATGGCGAAGATGGCTGCAAAATGGTATGGACATCCTGAAAAGGAGCTTAGGCTGGTGGGCGTGACCGGCACCAACGGGAAAACCACCACCACCTATATGATCAAGTCCATCGCGGAGCACGCGGGATATAAGGTTGGGCTAATGGGCACCATCCGTAATATGATCGGCGGGAAGGTTTTGGAGGCGGAGCATACCACGCCGGAAAGCGTGGATTTATATAGGATTTTACGGCAGATGGTGGAGGAAGGCGTTGAAATCGTGTCCATGGAGGTTTCCTCCCATGCCCTGGATCAGAACCGGGTGTATGGACTTACGTTTGAGGTGTGTGAATTTACCAATCTGACCCAGGATCATTTGGATTACCATAAAACATTCGACAACTATTTCGCCGCTAAGAAAAGCATATTTGGGATGAGCAAACACGGCGTTGTCAACGCTGACGATCCCCACGCGGCGGCAATTATGAAGGGGCTCACGATCCCTGTGACCACGTTTGGCGTGCGGGAGCGGGCGGACGTGTCCGCCTCGGACATCGACATTACCACCCGGGGCGTGCAGTTTGACTTGAAGTATGACGGCGCCACGGTGCGGACAAATGTGCCGATCCCCGGCCTGTTTAGCGTATTTAACGCCATGGGCGCGGTGGCCGTGTGCCTGACGCTGGGCATCGGTATGGAGCATATTCAGCAGGGGCTGGAGGCCATGCAGACGGTGTCCGGAAGGCTGGAGCCGCTGCCCACCGGCGAACAGGGTTATTCCGTGTTTGTGGATTACGCCCATACCCCGGACGCCCTGGAGAATATACTGAAAACCGTAAAGGGGTTTGCCACAAGCCGGATCATCACCGTGTTTGGCTGCGGTGGGGACCGCGACCGGGCGAAGCGGCCCATCATGGGCGAGGTGGCTGGCCGGTATTCGGACATGCTGGTGGTGACAAGCGACAATCCCCGCACGGAGGATCCCTTTATGATACTGTCGGCCATCGAGGAGGGCGTGAAAAAATCGGGCTGCCCCTATGTGGTCATCGAGCAAAGGCGCGAGGCCATTCGCCACGCGTTGTCCATCGCGAAACCGGACGACGTGGTGGTGATCGCGGGAAAGGGTCACGAGAATTATCAGGAGATCAACGGGATCAGGCATCATTTTGACGACAAGGAAATCGTGGCGGAGCTTCTGAAGAGGCTGTAAATGACCGATTGGGGGCGGCGACGTCCATACCAATGATGAACCGGAGGAGAACATGCAGCAATTAATACTGGCCGCGCTACTGGGCATGTCGGTAACGCTGGTCCTGGGGCCACTGGTGATCCCAATGCTCAAACGCCTGAAATTCGGGCAGACGGAGCGGGAAGACGGCCCGCAATCCCATTTGGTGAAAAGCGGAACGCCCACGATGGGCGGCATGATGATGCTCGCCGGCATTCTGGTGGGGACGCTGAGCTTTACCGGCGGAAGCATGGAGTTTGTGCTCCCGGCGCTGTTCGTGGTGTTTGCATTTGGACTGGTGGGGTTTCTCGACGATTTCATCAAGGTCAGGCGCAAGCGCTCCTTGGGCTTAAAAGCGTATCAGAAAATCATCGGGCAGTTTGGCATTGCGTTTATCGTGGCGCTGTACGCCTATAACAATCCCTACATCGGCTCCAAAATACTCCTGCCGTTTTCCAGCCTGGAGTGGGATTTGGGGATCTATTACATTCCGTTCGTCATGTTCGTCATGATCGGCGTGGTGAATTCCGTCAATCTCACCGATGGCCTGGACGGCCTCGCGTCCGGCGTGACGTTGATTTACGCCGCCGCCATGGTAGTCATATTCGCGTTTATGTCAGTGGCCGCGGAAGACCTCGGCCAGGTTTACTATGGGGCAAACCTCATGGGGATGGCGGTGTTTTCCGCTGCTGTCGCCGGCGCGTGCCTGGGGTTTTTGCGCAATAATTCCTATCCCGCCAAGGTGTTCATGGGGGACACCGGTTCCCTGGCGCTGGGCGGTGCGGTTGGGATGATGGCGGTGTTCAGCCGTGCTGTGCTGCTGCTGCCTATTATGGGCGGATGTTTTGTGGCCTCTGCCGTGAGTGTGATTTTACAGGTGGGGTCTTATAAGCTGCGCAAAAAAAGAGTATTCCGCATGGCGCCGCTGCATCATCATTTCGAGTTGATGGGCGTGCCGGAGACCAAAATCGTTGCCATGTACATGATTGTTACGGTGGTGCTTTGTTTGGTCTGCCTGCTGGCGTATGTGTAACAATCCAAACCCGCCGGAAAGGGCATTTGGCGGATCGCATGGCAAATTAGCTTAGTTGCCGCCCGGATGAGTTCCTGTGTGCCGTGGTCTTGTTGGCGCTTGGCACGGCCGCATGGGAATGCCGGATGTTTGGGGGAGAACAGCGGCTCTGCTGCCCCAAGCATCTGAACCGGGCGGATTTTTTATCAGAACCCGCTTTTGCGGTGGAAATAGGAATTCGGAGGCGTTTTACATGAAAACGGCGTTGGTTGTGGGGATGGCCCTTTCCGGGATTGCAAGCGCGCGGCTGTTGAATAAAGACGGGTACCGGGTGATCATAAACGACAAAAAGGCCGAAGTGTCCGGCTTACGCCAACAGCTGCCGGAGGAGCTGGGCTATGAATACCGCCTGGGGGGGGATCCCATCAACCTGCTTGCGGGGGTGGATTTGATCGTGTTGAGCCCTGGAGTGCCTGGGTTCCTGCCATTCATCCAGGAGGCAAAAAAACGCGGCATCGAGACGATTGGCGAGATCGAGCTTGGATACCGTTATTCCCGTGGGGACTTTTACTGCATCACCGGCACCAACGGCAAAACCACCTGCACGGCGCTGCTGGGGGAGATGTTCAAAACCGGAGGGCGCAATACATTTGTATTGGGAAATATCGGCACGCCCATCACCGAATGCGCCAAAGAAACCCGGGAGGGGGACATCATCGTGGCGGAAACGGCGGCGCTGCAGCTGGAGGGGAATGTGCGGTTCCACGCCAGGGGCGCGTCGGTGTGCAACATCACGGAGGATCATCTGGACCGGTTTTTGACCATGGAAAACTATATTGCCGCCAAATGCAAGATATTTGAAAATCAGACGGGCGCCGATGTGGCGGTTCTCAATTATGACGATCCTATCGTGCGGGACATGGCCCGGCTGACCCCGGCGCGAATACTGCATTTCTCGAGAAAGACCGTGCCTGAGGAGGGCGTATATTGCATCGATGGCAATGAGGTGCGCTATCGCATAAACGGGGAGGACCGGCTGCTGTGCTACCGCAAGGAAATCTATATTCCCGGCGACCACAACCTTGAAAATGCCATGCAATGCGCGGCAATGGCGCTGTTTGGCGGGGTGTCCCCTTCGGATATCAGAAAGACGCTCATCGAATTTGAGGGGGTGGAGCACCGCATCGAGTTCGTGTGCCAGCGGGGCGGGGTGCGCTACATCAACGATTCCAAAGGCACCAACCCGGACAGCACAATAAAGGCCATCGCCGCCATGGATAGGCCCACGGTTTTGATATTGGGGGGCTATGACAAGCACAGCAATTTTGACGGGCTGTTTGCGGCGTTCGACGGGCGTATCAAGGGGGTCGTGGTGCTGGGCGACACGGCTCCACAGATCATAGAAACGGCCAAACGCATGGGACATGCCGGCCCGCTGGTGAGAGCCGAGCGGGATTTTGAGGAGGCGGTGGGCTTGGCCCGCAGGCTTGCCGAGCCCGGGGACGCGGTGCTGCTGTCCCCCGCGTGCGCCAGCTGGGATATGTTCCCGAACTTTGAGGAGCGGGGGCGCACGTTCAAGCGGATCGTGCTCGGGTACCCCAACTGACATAAGCAGGAGGCCGCGCGCATAGAATGAAAAACGCGAATTATACCGGCGCAGCGGCATGAGAGGAGGCGTCCATGGAGCGGGCGATGGCAGGATCACGGACGCACAGCGCGAAGGCGACCGCGATCAGACCCCAAAAGAAAACAAAAACCGTGCTGGGGCATATGGATTTTCCCATATTCATCACGGTGCTGGCTCTTTGCGCTTTTGGGCTTGTCATGGTGTTTTCCGCCAGCTATTATTCGGCACAAAACTACCAGAATGATGACGGCCTGTTTTATGTCAGAAAGCAGCTGACATATCTTGGGATTTCGTTGCCGGCAATGCTGGTGATGAGCCGGTTTGATTATAAGCGGCTGGAAAAGCTGAAGACTCCGGCGCTGCTCATCTCCATCGCGCTGTTGGTGCTGGTGCTGATATTCGGAAAAAATTTGAACGGCGCCAGGCGCTGGCTGGTTATCGGGGGGCAAAGCATCCAGCCCTCGGAGGTAGCCAAGTTCGGCATGATGCTCTATATGTGCGCCTTCATGTCCAGAAGGCAGCACCTGATGAAGGATATCGTCCACGGGCTGGTACCCATGCTGATGGTCATCGGCGTGGTCTGCGGCCTTGTCATGCTCCAGCCCAACATGTCCATGGCGGTGATCATGGGCATGATGGGCATCGCCCTATTATACCTGGGCGGCGCAAGCAGCAAGCATGTAGCGCTGCTCATTCTTGCCGGCATCGGGCTGTTTTATTTGCTGGCGAAGATCGAACCGTACCGCATGGCACGCCTCACGACGTTTACCGATCCCTGGAATGACGGCATGAACGGCAGGGGGGACGGATATCAGCTGATCCAGTCCCTGTACGCGCTGGGCTCAGGCGGCCTGTTTGGCCAGGGCTTGAACAACTCCAAGCAGAAGCTGCTGTACCTGACCTACGGGGAAAGTGATTTCGTGTTTTCCATCGTCGGCGAGGAGCTGGGGTTTGTGGGGGCGACAATCGTGCTGTTGGCGTATCTGTTCATTATATACCGGGGGTTCCGGGTGGCGATGCGCTGTAAGGACCGCTTCGGCTCCATGCTGGCGGGGGGAATTACCACGGTATTTGCCCTGCAGGTACTGGTCAACATCGGGGTCGTGACGGGCTTTATGCCCACAACCGGCCAGGCGCTGCCGTTTATCAGCGCCGGAGGAAGCTCTCTGCTGATATTCCTGTGCGCCATGGGCGTGCTGCTGAACATCAGCCGGCATACCGCTGACCTTTAGAGCCAACCATAGGTAAAGCCTGCGGCTTTGCCTATGGGGTCACTGCGGTGGGTTTTTCATGCAGCTGCGGCCTCGGACGATAGCATCGTCTGCCGGCCTTGCTGCATGCAAGCTGTCAAAATCACCCCACGCGTAGGCATTACGCTGCGCCGTCGGGCAGCGAGGGGCTCTTGACGCACACTCTTTCTACGGGATGCATAAGATGAAATTGTGCGAAAGCATTCCGGAGGTGAAGGGTTGATGTCCAATCTGATCGTGGCGGGGGGGCCACCATTGCAGGGTACGCTTCGGGTACCGGGCGCGAAAAACGCAGCGTTGCCGATATTGGCCGCTTCGCTGTTGTCGGAAAAGCCGGTGCGGCTGATGGACTGTCCAAGGCTCAGGGACGTTGATAACATGCTTGAAATCCTAAGCACGCTGGGCTGTACGACGGTGTGGACCGGGGAAAACGAACTTGTGATCGACGCATCCAATGCCGCAAAGCATGAGATGCCGGAGCATTTATCCAAGGCGCTTCGATCATCCATATTCATGCTTGGGCCGCTAATCAGCCGCTTTGGGAAAGCCGTGGCCACATTTCCCGGGGGATGCGAGATCGGCCTTCGGCCCATCGACCTGCATCTTAAGGCGCTCTCCTGCCTTGGTGTGAAGATCGAGGAGGAGTACGGGCATATCCGCTGTGACGGCAGGAACCTCGTTGGCGCCACCATTCATTTGGATTATCCAAGTGTGGGCGCTACGGAAAACGCCATGATGGCCGCCGTGTGCGCCAAGGGGGAAACCATTATCCAGAACGCGGCCCGGGAGCCGGAGATCCAGGATTTGGAGCGGTTCCTTTGCGCGCTGGGATATCGCGTATATGGTTCGGGGAGCACCACAATCCGTATCTTGGGCGGCAAATCCCCTGTGGATGGCCCGGTGGAGCACCGGATTGTGCCGGACAGGATCGCGGCAGGAACGTTTTTGTGCGCGGCGGCGATAACGGGTGGGGATATTACGTTGACCAACGCCGTGCCGGCCCATATGGGCAGCGTCCTCTACAAGCTGATGGAATGCGGCGCGCGTGTGTCCTTTTCGGGGGACGCCATGCGCTTTGTGGGGCCAAAGCGGCCCAGGGAACTGAAGTTGGTGGAAACCCAGCCCCATCCCGGGTTTCCTACCGACATGCAAGCGCAGATGTTCGCGCTGTTAAGCGTGGCAAGCGGTGTGAGCATGATCGTGGAAAACGTGTTTGAAAGCCGCTTTAAGCATGGCGCGGAGCTGATGCGAATGGGGGCGGACTGCACGATCAAGGATCGAACAGCGGTCATTCGCGGCGTGGAGCGGCTGATGGGCACAAACGTGGACGCGCGGGACCTTCGCTGTGGCGCGGCGCTGGTGCTGGCGGGGCTACGGGCTGAGGGGATCACCACCGTGCACAGCGCTGAATTGATCGACCGGGGCTATGAGGCGCTGGAACGGGATCTGAAAGCGCTGGGGGCGAATATAGAGCGGCGGGATTAGCATAGGGACAAAAGATGGCGAAAAAGACAGGCAGCAGCGGGCGCGTGTACGCGCCCACCCATGAGAAGCGGGAGGAAGCCGGCGGCAACAAAAGAAGCCAGCCGGGTGATGCTGCGTCAAAAAAGCCATCGAAAGCCCCGAAGAATAAAGCGGGCGGATACACCGGCGTACACCGGTTGGCGGGCGTGGAAGAGGAGATGCTCAGGCGCGAGGCGCTCAAACAGCTGGGGATGCAAAGCGCCGGCGCGCGCACAAAGCTAAAGCCGCCGGAACCGGCGGAACCCGTGCTGGGGGAGCGGGAGGAAAGCCGGGACAAGCCTACTAAGGCCGGGCGTGGCGGGAAGAAAAAAAAGCCGCAGAAGAAGCAAGACCCGTTGGACGTGAAACGGCTGTTGACGCTGCTGATCGTGGGCGTGGCGGTAGGCGGGCTGTTGTTGGCGGGGTGGTTTGTGTTTTTGCTGGAGGATGTGGAGATAGCGGGGGAAACCCAGTATTCCACCGGGAGCATCGTGTCTTTGACGCAGCTACACGAGGGGCGGCATATGCTACTATGCGACCTGGCGGCCGCGAAGGAGGGAATTCAGACCAATCCATACCTCAGGGTGCTGGCCGTTACAAGGATATGGCCCAGAACCATCCGCATTGAAATCGAGGAGCGCAAGGAGATTGCGGTGGCCAGAACCGCGGAGTACGATGTCGTCATCGATATCACTGGCCATGTTTTAAGCATCGGCAGCGGCGGTGACGTATCGAAGCTGGTGCAATTGATCGGCGTGTCCCAGGGGGGATTTCAGGTGAATAAGCCACTTGGCGACAACGCGGATTTTGCCACGCGCACGCTTTTGAACATATTGGACAAGCTGGAGGAATACGGGCTGTTGGAGGACATAGCCCTTGCGGATGTCTCAAATCCCCTTCGGACCATTTTGATGACACGAGATGGCATTCAGGTGGTGCTGGGACAGCCCAACGAGCTGGACGAAAAATTTCAGTGGGTCAAGGATACGCTGCCATCCCTGAGGCTCAGCGGGGTGGCGGGGGGCACGCTGAACGTCAGCGCCAAGGGCGGCGCGATTTATTCGCCGGAGGAGGAGATGCCGGCGGAACCGGAGGAACCCCAGGAACCGGGAAACTTGGAAGAGCCGGGCAACCCGAATGTGCCCCAGGAGCCGGGAAGCTCGGAGGAGCCGGGCAACACGAATGTGCCCCAGGAGCCGGGAAGCTCGGAGGAGCCGGGTCACACGAATGTGCCCCAGGAGCCGGAAGAACCTCAGGAACCGACAGAATAAGCCTGGGGCTCCAGTCGTTTCCAGGTGATTTTGAACAAATATAATAAAAAATATGTCGAACCTGTAACACTATGTGGTAGAATGGTTGCACAGGTACAACAAAATATGGTATAGTATTGGAGATTGAATTATAAAAGGGAACGCTATGGTTACAGGGGGGACAAGCCTTGAAGCACGCGGTAATATTGGATATTGGCAGCTCAAAGGTGGTTTGTCTGTGCGGCAGCCGCGTTGGTCTGGATGGCGTGGCGGTGCATGGCGCGGGCATCCAATCTCATCCCGGATACCGGTTTGGGCGCTGGATCGACCCGGGGCAAACGCAAACGGCGATTATCAAAGCTGTTGAGGCGGCGGAGCGGGAGTGCGGCTTCCGGTTTAAGGACGCGGCAATCACCGTGCCAATGCCGTTTATGCAGGTGCGACTTGGCCAGGCTTCCATCGAGATATCCGACAAGAACGCAAAGCAGCGGCGCATAACAAATGCGGATATTGACATGCTAATCAATGAGTCCCTGCCTGAAGATGTGGAGGCTGACTGGCTGCTAACACACAGCACGCCAATCGACTTCCTGGTGGATGGGTCACAAAAACGAGAGATCCCCATCGGCATTACAGCCGGGGTGCTGAGCGGCGGCGTATCCCACGCGTATATGCGGCAGGATTTCTATTCCGTCGTTCAGGCAGCGATGAATGATTTGGGGCTGGAGCCTTCCGCTTGCATCGCGGCGCCCTTGTCACAGGCATTGCTGCTGATGTCCGCCGAGGAGCGGGAAAAACCCTCCATCCTGGTGGATGTGGGATATCTGCATACGGATATTTGTCTTGTGGAAAACGAGGCGCTTCTCTCCATGGAAACGGTGGAGATGGGCGGCATGCATTTTGCAAGCGACCTCTCCCAGGGGCTGGAACTGCCCATGAGCGTCACGGAGCCGCTGAAGCGCCGGTATACATTCAGCCTGGATTATCAGGATAGCGTGGAGCTTTTGCGCACGCCGGAGGGGACGAGGCAGGTGGAGCGCAAGCTCATTCAGATGATAATTGAAGAGCGGGCGAAGGAGCTTTGCGCCATGATCTATGAATGCCTGCTGGATATGGGCGTGGACTTGTATGCCCGGCCCGCCATGCACCTTACGGGAGGCGGCGTTGCCATGATGCGGGGCAGCCAGGAATTTTTTGAACGGATGCTGGGGCTTAGGATCAGCCGGGAAACGCCATGGATGCCCCGGATGAGCTCGCCCAACTATACGAGCGTATACGGGACGCTGGAGTTTCTGCTGCACGCCGCGGACGATACCGGTCTTGGCCGCCTGGAGGGCGTACAGCTGGGCCGCGCAAGAAAAAAAATAATGGACTTTTTCAGGAAGTAGATTTATCCCGCTGCGGGAGGTATGAGCCCGCGAAAGACCGTTTAAGGGGGACCAAACATGCTGGAAATGGAATATGAAAGCAGCCAATTTGCCCAATTGAAAGTCGTGGGCGTGGGGGGGGCGGGCAACAATGCCGTCAACCGCATGATCCAATATGGCCTTCGGGGTGTGGAGTTTATCGCGGTAAATACCGACAAGCAGGCGTTGTATCTGTCCCGGGCCAATCAGAAAATCCAAATAGGTGAAAAGCTCACGAAGGGATTGGGGGCAGGCGCGGATCCGGAAATCGGGCGAAAGGCCGCGGAGGAAAACCGGGACCAGATTTCAGAAGCGCTCAAGGGCGCGGATTTGGTGTTTATCACGGCGGGTATGGGCGGCGGCACCGGCACGGGCGCTGCGCCGACTGTGGCCGAGTGTGCCAAGGAAATGGGCATCCTCACCGTCGGCGTCATCACCAAGCCGTTTAAGTTTGAGGGCCGGGAGCGCATGAAAAACGCGGAGATCGGCATCCAGAACCTCAAGGACGCGGTGGATACCCTGATCACAATCCCCAACGACCGGCTGCTGGATGTGGTGAAGACCTCCAGCCTGGTGGACGCCCTTAAGGTGGCGGATGATGTGCTCAGGCAGGGTATCCAGGGCATCAGCGATCTCATCGCTGTTCCCAGCATGATTAACCTCGACTTTGCGGACGTCAAGTCCATCATGAAGGAAAAGGGCCTGGCGCACATGGGCATCGGAAACGCCTCCGGCGACAAGCGCGCCCTGGAAGCAGCGCGGCAGGCGGTGGAAAGCCCGCTGCTGGAAACCACCATCAACGGCGCAAAGGGCATTTTAATGAATATTACCGGCGGCCCGGATATGGGCTTGCTGGAGGTCAATGAGGCGGCGGAGCTTATTCAGGCCACTGCGGATCCGGATGCGAACATCATATTCGGCGCGGGGATTGATGATGAAATGGGCGACAGCCTGCGCATTACGGTGATCGCCACAGGATTTGAGGTGCAAGCCGCGCAGCACGAGCAGATGCCCCGCACGGTGCGGGACGTGCGCAACTCAGTGCCCGGGCGGCACAACGAGGTGCGTCGCCCGGAATTGGAAGTGCCCTATGTCAAGGGGGACGCGTCCCGGTACAGCAATCAGCGGCCTGTCCAGCCAACCCAGTATGACGCGCCGGTTCAGCCGGGGGCTGGGGTGCAGGATTACACCCCGCGGGATCGCAGGGCCAATCTGGATGTGCCCAGCTTTTTGCGAAATAAGGACAAATAGCAACTATATAATTGGCTGCCGGATGCTTGCCATCCGGCGGTTTTTTTTGTAAAGTAGTGTTGAAAAGGGAGCGTGAGGTTTGGATGAAACGTGGAATAGCGTTGTTGCTTTTGCTTTTGATTTTCGCCCTGCCGCTGGGCGCGCTGGCGGATACCGTGGAGGTCACCGGAAACAACGTCAATATTCGAACTGGGCCCGGCACCGGATATCAAAGCCTGGGGAAACTTGCAAAGGGCACACAGCTCAACCGCACCGGCGCGGATGGCGATTGGACGGCGGTGGAGTATCTGGGAAGCACTGCTTATGTGAGCAGCGGCTACGTGAAAACTTACGTCGAAACTGCAGACGGCGCCGCCGGGGAAGCCATAACTGGCAATGGGAAGGTAACGGCCACTGCCGCGGCGAATGTGCGCAAGGGTCCCGGCACCAGCTATGGGAAGGTGGGTACGCTTAAAAAAGGCGCTCAGTACGAAGTGTTGGGGGAAGCGGACGGCTGGGTCAATATTCTTTATAAGGGTGTAAGCAGGTTCGTCAGCGCCAGTTATGTTTCGGACGGGAGCAAGGCAGCTTCGGGCAGCTATGTTGCCATGAAAAAGAACACCTATGTTTATGCCGGGCCGGGCACGGGTTATCAAAAGATTATCATCATGAAAAAGCACGCGGCCCTCGAAAGGCTCAGTGAAAGTGGCGGTTGGACGAAGGTGCGGCTGTATACCGGAAAAACAGGGTATGTCTATTCCGATCATGTAAAGGAAGTCGCGCCGGTGGACAATTCCAAGGTACAGTCCGCCGGCGGCGGATACATGACAGATGTGGCGGAGGAGGCCATTAAGCTCACCAATCAGGTGAGGGCCGAGTATGGCCTCAGCGCCCTCAAGACCAGCAAGGCGCTGACGTACGCCGCAGAGGTACGCTGCAACGAGATCGTGAAGAAATTCTCCCATGTGCGGCCGGACGGGACGGACTGCATTACCGTAGATCCCATTCACATGAGCGGGGAGAATATCGGCTATGCGACGGGCTCGATGTTTCAAAATGCCCACTCAGTGATCATTGCGGACGGGTTTATGACCTCCAAGGAGCATTTTGCCAATATGCTCAGCGCCGATTATGGCACCATCGGCATGGCCGGGCAAAGGGTGGGGAACAACACATATTGGGTACAGGTGTTCGGGCCGTAATGAATATAGAATTGAGATGGAAGACCTGTGGGAAAACGGCGGGTCTTTTTCTATGAAAATAATAAAAAAAGGGTTTCCCTTTTTGCCTCTGCGTGGTATGATAAATGCTGTCGGTCTATATTTACAAAACGCCCACACATGTGGCCCAGGCTTGTACAAGAAAATCGTTGACACCGGTATTGGATTATGATAGATTAGTAAAGGTGCCCCGACAGGGGCTTGGTTTTGATGGGTTCGGTTCGGTTTGTCCGTTCCGTTACAGTATTGAGGGAGGATAACAGTTATGCGCGTTAAGATCACGTTGGCTTGCAGCGCGTGCAAGCAGAGGAACTACAATACGTTCAAAAACAAGAAGAACGACCCTGACCGGCTGGAGTTCAACAAGTACTGCCGCTTCTGCCGCAAGCACACCGTCCATCGCGAGGCCAAGTAGGCTGAACCTGGATAAAACAACAATATTGGGGGATAATTGCGATGGCGAACAAAGAAAACAAAAGAGAAAATAAGCCCGCCAAGCCTAAAAAGGAAAGACGCTTTCATCCAATCCGCTACTTCAAGGAAGTCATTGCGGAGCTGAAGAAGCTGACCTGGCCCACCAGAAGCGAGCTGATCTCGCATACGGGCGCGGTTTTGGCGTTTGTGGTTGGGATGGCAATCCTGATTGGCGTGATTGATTTTGTATTTGCAAAGGGCATCGGCCTGATTATGGGCATTGGCGGTTAATGCCGTGTTGATTTTGTTTGGGAAGGGGGCCGGAGTGTGAGCAGCACACCAATCAGCGAAGAAGCCAAATGGTATGTGGTGCATACCTATTCCGGCTATGAAAACAAGGTCAAGCAGGATCTCGAGAAATCCGTGGAGAATATGAACCTGCAGGATCAAATTCTCATGGTGGACTATCCCACGGAAAAAACCATTGAGATCGACGATAAGGGCAAGAAAAAAAACACCGAGCGCAAGGTGTATCCGGGGTATGTCATGGTGAAGATGGTCATGAACGACAAGACCTGGTATGTCGTGCGCAACACCAGGGGCGTGACCGGGTTTGTCGGCCCGGGTTCAAAGCCCATCCCGCTCACCGATGAGGAAGTCACCGCCATGGGCGTGGAGCGTATCCCCATCGTGATCAACATCGAGCTGGGCGAGCATGTTCGCGTGGTGAAGGGGCCGTTTGAAAACTTTGTGGGCAAGGTGACAGCCATCGATGTCGAACGCCAGAAGATCACGTTGATCGTGCCTATGTTTGGCAAGGATACGCCGATGGAGCTGGATTTTGTGCAGGTGCAACGGCTTTGATTGAAGCGGGGACGTCTGGCGGGCAACGCCGGACAAAACCGGTTTTCATACATGTGGGAGGGGGCGGCACCCCGCTATACCACAAACTACTTTCAAAATTTTGTAGGAGGAAACAGCAATGGCAAAGAAGATCACAGGCTATGTGAAACTTCAAATCCCTGCCGGCAAAGCGACGCCGGCGCCGCCGGTCGGCCCCGCGTTGGGCCAGCACGGCGTGAACATCATGGGCTTCTGCAAGGAGTTCAACGAGCGCACCAACAAGCAGGCGGGCCTGATTATCCCCGTGGTAATCACCGTCTTTGCGGACCGGTCTTTCACGTTCATCACCAAGACCCCCCCGGCAGCGATCCTGATCAAAAAGGCTTGCGGCATCGAGAGCGGTTCCGGTGTGCCGAACAACACCAAGGTGGCCACCATTTCCAAGGCGCAGGTTCGCGAGATCGCGGAGCTGAAGATGCAGGATTTGAACGCGGCCAGCGTGGAAGCGGCGATGAGCATGGTCGAAGGCACTGCCCGCAGCATGGGCGTGCTGGTCGGCGAGTAAGCGGAGGGATTGAAGTATGAAGCATGGCAAGAAATACGTCGAGAGCAAAAAGCTTGTTGACAACATGAAACTATATGACCCCCGCGAAGGTCTGGAGCTGCTAGCGCAGACCGCCAAGGCCAAGTTTGACGAAACAGTGGAAGTGCACGTTCGTCTGGGCGTTGACTCCCGTCACGCGGATCAACAGGTTCGCGGCGCGGTCGTCCTGCCTCACGGCACCGGCAAAGTCGTCCGGGTATTGGTGTTTGCCAAGGCCGACAAGGCCCGCGAAGCACAGGAAGCCGGCGCGGATTATGTGGGCGACGAGGAACTCGTCAAGAAGATCCAGA
>CAYPKG010000018.1:0-6522 GCA_964411275.1 uncultured Oscillospiraceae bacterium
TATTCTATCAGATTTTGGGTGTTTTGGGTCTGCACTTTTATGATAGCACTCCAGTCGGCTCTCCTTTTGTTTTTTACGGAAAAAATGCCACTATCATATTGCCAAGTATTTCGTGGGAAGACTTTGATACGCTAGCCTTTGTATTATTTTATGAATTATGCCATATTAAACATTACGACATATGGATCAAATCCTTTGGAAGAGTCGTGCAGGCGATATATTGGTGGAATCCATTGATATACCTTGTCCAGTGGCAACTTAATGAGGCGATTGAACTTGCTTGCGATCATCGTATCGCATATAATCTCACCGATCGTCAAAAATTGACATATGGGAACACTATATTATATTTTGCCGGCAAAGCATATAAAACGATATACGGTGCAGTGCCATTTGGCCATCCCAGGACATTGCAAAGACGAATAAAATCGATTGCTAAACCGCTTAAAAATCGATCTTTTATCACATATTTAATTGCAACTACTATGATTTTTGGTAGCTTTTTTACAATAAGAGAATATAAGAATACTGATTATTCTGATAGCAAACTTTTAAGCAGCAACATTGTAGTAGTTCAAAGAATTGATGGGCTATATGACATATATGAAGATAACAACCTGGTTATAGAAGGAATTGATTTGGAAACCACAAATCATATCAGAAGGGAATTGTCATGAAGATCAAAAAAGTTGCCCCGATTATTTAATTGTGACATCCATGCTCTTTGCAATGACTCCAGCTTACGCTGTAAAGCGTAACACAAAAGAAGGTAAGCCCCGGATCATGCGACCCGGGGCTTTTATTAATGATGTTAAATCGGTTCGGTTTTCTAACCGAAGAAGTCCATGAGCTGGGAAACGAGAACCACGACCATGACGATGGGTACTATGAACTTGAAGCAGATTTCCCAGAACTTGAAGCCCTTCATCTTGACGCCGGGCGTCTCCTCGACCTCGCCCTTGACCGTCTTGGTGCCAATGATCCAGCCGATGATGATACTCATGATCATGGCGCCCAGGGGCATCATGATACCCTCGGACAGGCAGTCATAGAAGTCAAGCCAGCTGCCAAACGCCATGGGCGGATTTTGAATGCCCAGCATCGCCGCAGGGGTGCCGACCACGCCGCCACCGCCAAGGCCGTCCAGGGCCACAGGAAGGCCGACCACGAATATAATTGCGCCGATGATCCAGGTCACTTTCTTGCGCTCAGGATCCTTGCTCTGGTCAACGCGCTTGTCGATGATATATGCGGTACAAACCTCCAAGAGAGAGATGGAGGACGTGATAGCCGCGATGAGAACCAGCAGATAGAACAGGAAGCCGAACAGGTTCCCGATGAAGCCGCCCATACCGGTCTGGAATACCTCATGCATGACCATGAACAGCAGGCCCGGACCGCTCTTGAATTCGATGCCCGGGACACCCTGGGACATGAACGCGCCAACCGCCGGCAGAACCGCCAGGCCCGCCATGATCGCGATCGTGGTATCGGCGATGGGGATGATGACGGCGTTGCTTTCCACATTCTCCTTTTTCGACAGGTAGGAGCCGTATGTAATCATACAGCCCATACCAAGGGAGAGCGAGAAGAACATCTGGCCGGCTGCCATTCTTAGAACATCGAAGAAGCCCATTATGCCATTTTCCGTAAATACCGCAAAATTGGGCTTGAACATGAACTCCAGGCCAACGGACGCGCCCGGAAGCGTAACAGAGCGGATGATAACGATCAACAGCATCACCGCGAGAGCCGGCATGCCGATCTTGGAGAATTTCTCGATGCCGCCGGAAACACCGCCCATGACGATAACGATGTTGATCAACATGTACACGGCATAGAACAGCAGCATATTGCCCGTATCCACCACATGCGTGCCGAAATACTCCGCGCCAGCCATGCCGCGGAAGCCCACACCGCCAAACATTTCCACCAGGAAGCCCATCATGTACTTCAATACCATGCCGCCCAAAACGCTGTAGAACGCCAGGATGAAGAAGCCGGACGCAACGCCCATATAGCCCACCCAGGTATACTTCTTTGCGATGAGCTTATAGGTACCCACGGCCCCATGGCCATACTTACGACCCAGGGCAAGCTCGCCGATCATGACCGAGAACCCGGTCACGCAGACCAGAAGCAAGTAAACCAGCAGGAATGCAAAACCGCCGTACATGCCCATCTTGTACGGGAACCCCCAGATGTTCCCTAAGCCGACCGCGGAGCCGACCGCGGCCATGAGGAAACCAAAATTACTACCCCATTCTCCTCGTTTTTGTTCCATACCTTAGGACCTCCCTTTTTTTTATATGGAACCAACGCAAAGCAAAAAAGCGTAAAGGAAATACAAGTAACAAACCATCGGATTGCTTGCGCCGCCGCCGCAACACAAGCCGCTTTGCGTGGTTACCGGCAATTAACATTCTTTTGTACAGTTGCTGCTCTGATTATCTCTTTGGGGCTTTTGCTTCCGGCCCTCCCCGACCTTCCGCGTATCAATTGACGATATGCGCCCCCTTAACGGCGTCCTCCTGAGCCCGCATGTGCGGGAACTCAACGACAGTTACATCATATCTGGATTTTACAAATGCGTCAAGGCTGTTACGCGACGGTGAAGCCGGGCGTCAAAATCCCATTTTTCGCCTGATTATCTAGGTAAATCTGGCCTTCTGCACCTTATTTCAGGTGTGTTAGGTTCTCGTTAAGATCGGGGCCTTTTCTGCTAAGAAACCGTAAAGTTTCGCCTGCCAGCCTGCCAAAACACCTCAAAAAGCCCGCATTGACATCCGCTGTGCCAGGAATTACACTGATAGAAACATACAAGGGGGCATGACGTCCATGCAGTGGATCAACCGTAAAAACATACCATTTGGCTATATGGCCGTGCATTTTCCCGAAGAAGCGCCCCGCGCCCGGGAAGCGTGGGACGCCCTGGTGGAACAGGAGCTTTTGGCCATCCGGGAAAAGAACGCCGGTTATGACCGCAAGGCGTTTCAAAGCGGAAACGCCTATTCCCGGTATTTTAAGAAATTCAAGAAAACATATATGGTCATGCTGCAGCTTGAAAGCGTGCTGTTCAAGGGCCGGGGGATCCCGCCCGCCGGGCCGCTGGTGGAATGCATGTTTTTAAGCGAACTCAAGACGATGGTGCTCTCCGGCGTGCACGACCTTGGGAGGATTGACGGGCCCCTGGTTGTGGATTTAGCCCAGGGAGGCGAGCTGTACCCCGGCATGCATGACAAGGAGCTGCATTTGGCCAAGGACGAGCTCTGTCTGCGGGATGAAACCGGTATCATTTCCGGCATCCTGTCCGGGCCGGACGCCCAAACCTGCGTGGGCACGGATACCCGGGAGGCGGTGTATTTTGCCTTTGGCGTGGAGGGGGTTGACGGCGGGGTATTGCTAGAGCAGCTGCGGCTCATCCGGGCGTATCTCAAAACCGCCTGCCCCTTTGCGGTGGCGGAGGAACCGGTGATTATTTAGAGAATTCAGTGGAATATAAAAACGGCGGGGTTTTCCCCGCCGTTTTTTGTTTTATCCGGAAAAATGTAATTACGCGCCCTTGATGTGGTTCCAGGCCGCGTTAAACACCTCCGCGAAATCCCCCAGGTCATGGAATACCTCGCAGCGGTCCAGAACCTCCTGGGGCGGATTATACGTCTCGTCGCTGATCCACTCCTCATCCAGCAGCGCCATAGCGCCTTTGTTGGGGGAGGAATATCCGATGTACTCGGTGTTGACCTTGGCCACCTCGGGGTCGCAGAGGAAGTTGATAAACTTCTCGGCGGCTTCCGTGTTCTTAGAGGTTTTGGGGACGATCACGTTATCGAACCAGACATTGCTGCCCTCCTTGGGCACGGCAAACGCCAGGTCAGGGTTCTCTTCCATGCACCACATGGCGTCGCCGGAATACACCACGGACAGCGCGCCCTCGCCCGCGATCATCCGGGACTTGATGGGATCGTCCAGGTATGCCTTCACCAGCGGCTTTTGCGCGATCAGCGCTTCCTGGGCGGCTTGCACGTCGTCGGCGTTCCGGGTATTGATGGAATAGCCAAGGCGTATCAGCGTGATGCCGATGGTGTCGCGGATGCTGTCATACATGAAAATTTGCCCGGCGTACTTCTCGTCCCAGAGAATGTCCCAGCTGTCCACAACATCGTCCACCAAAGTGGTGTTGTAAAGAATGCCTACCGTCCCCCACATATATGGTATGGAATACTTGTTGCCGGGGTCAAAGGACAGGTCCATGAACCGCTCGTCAATGTACCCCAGGTTGGGAATATTCTCCTTGTTCAGCTCGTAAAGCATGTCCTGGGCCACCAGCTTTTCGATGATATAATCCGAGGGGAAGCAAATATCGAATATACAGTCGCTGGCGGAGAGCTTCACAAGCATCTCCTCGTTGCTGGCCATCGTCAGGTATTTGACCTGAATGCCTGTTTCCTCCTGAAACTGGGTGATCAGCTCTTCGTCGATATAATCGCCCCAGTTCAACACGTTCAAAACCACCTTGTCCTGACTGCCGCTGGCGCCGCAGCCGCCCAGCACAATCAGGAACAGAGCCACCACCAAACTTAATGCGATTTTTTTCATTGCTTCCTCTTCCTTTACTTCTGATATTTTATGCAAAAGGGGCTTACGCGGTTTTGCGCGCCACCTTTCTGCGCTGAATATCCGCTTCCTTTTCCTCGCGGATGGACTTCAGGTTCACGATCAACAGCAGCGTCACCACCGCCACAAACATCAGCGTGGACAGGGCGTTGATCTTGGGGTTGATGCCTCTTCTGGCGATGCCGTAAATATAGATGGACAGGTTCTGGACATTGGTGGTGGTAAAATAGCTCACCACAAAATCGTCCAGGGACAGTGTAAACGCCAGTATCAATCCGGATACCACCCCAGGCATGATGTCCGGCAGCACCACTTTCATAAGCGCCTGCATGGGCGTGCAACCAAGGTCCAGCGCCGCCTCATACAGCTGGTTGGAGCTTTGCCGAAGCTTCGGCATCACCGAGAGTATCACGTACGGGATATTGAACGTAATATGCGCGATCAACAGCCGGGTATAGCCGTTTTCAAAGCGCAGGAACGCGAATATCATCATGAGGGAAATACCCGTCACCAGGTCCGGGTTCACCACCGGCAGCTGGCTGATGTTTTCAATCACCGCCCTGGGTGCCTTTTTCATGGAATGCATGCCGATTGCGGCAAACGTTCCGATGATGGTGGCGATCAAGGCGGAAAGCAATGCCACCACCAATGTCACCGCCAGCGCCTCCATCACGGCAGTGTCGTGAAACAGCGCCTCAAACCACTTGAAGGAAAAGCCAGTCCAGTGGCCCATTGTCTTGGACTCGTTGAAGGAATACGCCATCAGCACGAATATGGGCGCGTATAAAAACACCAGCATCAGCCCCAGATAGGTGCCCTTAAAAAAGCCTTTCAGCCGTTTTACCATACCTTAGCGCCCCCTTCCTCTTGCCCGGCTGCGTTCTCCGCCCGGCGCATGATGGCCATGCTGATGAGCACCAGCACCAGAAGAATAAACGACAGCGCGGAGCCGTTGCCCCATTCCTGCATCAGCAGGAACTGGTTTTCAATGAGGTCGCCATACATCATAAACATGCCGCCGCCCAGCAGCCGGGAAATAGCGAACGTTGTAATCGCAGGGATAAACACCATGGTGATCCCTGAAATCACCCCAGGCACCGACAGCGGGAACACCACCTTGAAAAAAGTCTGCACGCCGTTGGCGCCCAAATCCCCGGCGGCTTCCGCATGCGCGGGGTCCATTTTCATCAGCACCGTGTGAATGGGCAAAATCATAAAGGGCAGGAAATTATACACCATGCCCAGCAGCACCGCGCTTTCCGTATAGAGTATGTTCTGCGCGGGCAGGCCCAGAAACCCCAATATCACATTGATAAGGCCGTTGCTGTCCAGCAGCACTTGCCAGGCGTAGGTTCGCAGCAGGAAGTTCATCCACATGGGTACGATAAAAAATACCGACAGGATGGCGGCGGTGGATTTTTTCATCCGGGACAGCATGTACGCAGTGGGATACCCTAATAAAAGGCAGATGACGGTGGCGCGAAACGCCATCCACACGGACCTTAAGAGCACCTCCATATACAGCGGGTCAAAGGCGCTTTTGAGGTTCGCAAGGGAAAAGCTGCCGTCTGAGGTGAACGCGTAATACACGATCAGCAGCATGGGCGACAATATGAATATGAGCATCCATACCACGTATGGCGTCGCGAATACCGTGCGTTTCATTTCATCGCCCTTTCCGTTTTTTTCATAATATGGATGGCGTCAGGGAGTATCTCGATGAAGACCGTTTCCCCAACCTCCACAAAATCCGTGGTGTGTACCGTCCAGAGAAAGTCCCCAGCCCGCACTGTAATTTCATAATGCACGCCCATAAACAGCACCGACTTGACCACGCCTGTCACACCGTTCCCGCTGTCGTTATGGGGCAGTATATCCACGTCCTCAGGCCGCACGACCACCTCAACC
>CAYPKG010000018.1:6536-37894 GCA_964411275.1 uncultured Oscillospiraceae bacterium
GTATTTTCACCAAAGCCCTTGTCCACGCATTCGTAGTCCCGGCCGTTGAAGCTCACGAGATAGTCCCGGATCATGGTGCCGGGCAGTATATTGCTTTCGCCGATAAAGTCCGCGACAAAGGCGTTTTTCGGCTCGTTATAGATGTCCTGGGGGGTGCCGATCTGCTGGATCACGCCCTCTTTTAACACGACGATTGTGTCGCTCATCGTCAGGGCCTCTTCCTGGTCGTGTGTCACGTATATGAACGTGATCCCCAGCTTTTGCTGGAGCTTTTTCAGCTCCACCTGCATGTTTTTGCGAAGTTTTAAGTCCAGCGCGCCCAAAGGCTCGTCCAGAAGCAGCACCTCCGGCTCGTTGACCAGCGCACGGGCGATTGCCACCCGCTGCTGCTGGCCGCCTGATAACTGCTCGATGAAGCGCTTGCCATAGCCCTTGAGGCCAACCATTCCCAACATCTCGTTGACGCTCGCTTCGATTTCCGCCTTGGGCCGCTTTTTGAGCTTTAGCCCGAACGCCACGTTGTCGAATACATTGAGGTGGGGAAACAGCGCGTATTTCTGGAACACGGTGTTGACCTTGCGCTTGTACGGGGGGATTTGCGCCATGTCCGCGCCGTCGAACATCACCTTGCCGGAGGAGGGCATTACAAACCCCGCGATGATGCGCAGCATGGTGGTTTTGCCGCAGCCCGACGGGCCCAGCAGCGTCAAAAACTCCCCGTCCTTGATGTATAAATTCACATGCTGCAGCGCGGCGTCTCCCTCGTAATCCTTGGAGACATCCACCAATTCAATCAAATGCTTGTCGCCCATTGCGCACACCCCCTCTAGAAGCTGGGCGGTGTGGAAACCCACAGCACCTTGGCCTCTTTCTTGCCCTTGTTTTCAATATAATGCAGGCTGGACGGATGGAAATAAAAGCTGTCGCCCTTCTTCACCCGAAAACGCCTCTCGCCCAGATACAGCGTTACCGCCCCAGCTATCACATAGCCAAACTCCTCCCCCTCGTGGGGATCGTCCTCATAGCTGCTGCCGCCGGGCGCTAATGTAACCAATATTGGCTCCAGCGCGTTTTTCTGCGCGTTTGTCACCAGCCAGCACACGTCGTTTTTCAGCTCCGGGTCGGATTTGACAAACATGTCCTCGGACCCGTACACCACTTTTTCCTCAGGCCGCTCGTTGAAAAAGCTCGCGATGTCGCTGCCCAGCGCCTCGAGGATGTCCATCAGCGTAGCGATGGACGGGGAGGTGTAGTCCCGCTCCAGCTGGGAGATGAAGCCCTTGGAAAGCTCCGTCCGGGCCGCCAGCTCCTCCTGGGTCAGGCCCAGCTTCAGCCGCATCCGTTTTATTTTCTGTCCGATTTGCATAACGGCCTTCCTTTCAGTCCCTCACTGTATGTAAACTTACGGTTTACTCTTTCTAAACAAATCTTATTCATTTAATCATAAAACAGGGATATTGTCAACGATAATTTTCCACAGAAATTATGTTTTCCTGCGCAGGCCCAAAACCCCTGTATTCACGGTGTTTTCGCCGCAAAAAAACAGCGGCTTCCGCTAATTCGCGGCAGCCGCAAGAATGCTTTGATAAACCTTTTGTTTAGGGATACAAAACCACCCAAAAATCAAGCTTTTGAGCGATGCCAGTTCCATGCCGTCTCGATCATGGCAGCGGGATCGAGGTATTGGGGAGCCCAGCCAAGAACCTCCCGCGCCTTATCACCGCTGGCGATCAGCACCGCAGGATCACCGGTGCGGCGCGGGCCTTCCACCACGGGAATGGGCTGCCCGGTCACCGCCTTGGCCGCGTCGATGATCTCCCGGACGGAAAAGCCATGGCCGATGCCCAGGTTGAACGCGCTGCTTTCCCCGCCCGCCCGAAGGTATTGAAGCGCCAGCGTATGCCCGTCGATCAGGTCGCACACATGCACATAGTCCCGGATGCAGGTGCCGTCAGGCGTGGGATAGTCCGTGCCGTAGATCGTGATGGCAGGGCGCTCCTTAAGCGCCGCTTGCAGCACGATGGGGATGAGATGGGTTTCCGGGTCGTGCGCTTCGCCGATGCTGCCGGAGGGATGCGACCCTGCCACGTTGAAATACCGGAGCGCGCAGTATTTGATGCCATAAGCGTTGTCGTACCAATGTAGCATTTTCTCCACCGCCAGCTTGCTTTCGCCATAGGGGTTTGTGGGGATCTGCGGGTCCGTCTCCAGAATGGGGGTCTTTTCCGGCTCCCCGTACGTGGCCGCGGTGGAGGAAAACACCATGTACGGCACAGCGTGGGTGCGCATGGCCTCCAGTACATTGGCTGTGCCCATGATGTTGTTGATGAAATATTTCCCCGGCGTCAACACGCTTTCCCCGACGAGGGAATATGCCGCAAAGTGGATCACAGCTTGGATATCCTCCCGGTGGAATACGGAGTTTACAAACGCCGCGTCTTTCAAATCCCCCTCGTAAAACGGCGCGCCGCCGAGAGCCTTTCGGTGGCCCTTGCTCAAATCGTCGATGACCACCACCGGCAGGCCCTGCTCCTGAAGCGCCAGTACGCAGTGGCTGCCGATGTAGCCCGCGCCGCCCGTTACCAGAATTGACATGTTGTTTTCCTTTCTCTTCAGGTGCCCTTGTACTAAACGGCTCCTGAACCAACCTGATGGTACTATTGTTCCAATTTTTTAAAGGGTACTAGCAAGCCATTTCTCATAGGCGGCTCTCAGTTCCTTTGCCTTGTCCTCCGGGCAATTGGGGTTGCAGAAGGCGCCTGCCCCGGTTTCGGAGGAGGCGAAAAACTGCTGCACCGTGGCGGAGCGCATAGGCGGCACGAATTCGATGTGGAAGTGGTACGCTTTATTAACGTCCGGGCAATCGCCGTTCACCGGCGCGTTGTGCATGCACATCATGTACGGAAAGCTCGTGTCAAACAGGCTGTCGTACATCCCGGCCACGCCCCGGACGATCTCCCCCAGCCCGTCAAGCTCCGCTTTCGTCATCCTGCCGATGTCCGGCACATGCCGCCTGGCGGCCACATGCACGCCGTACGTCACCGGGGAATAGAAGGGCACATATACCACAAAATCCTCGCTCTTGAACAAAATTCTCCGCCCGTCCTTTTCCTCCGCCCCAAGGAGATCGCAAAACAGGCAGCGGCGGTTCTCTTTCCAATATTCAATAGCGGAGTCCAGCTCCTGCTCCAGCTTTTTCGGCAAGAACGAGTATCCGTAGGCCTGCCCATGGGGGTGGGGCATCGTCACGCCCACCGCTGTGCCCTTGTTTTCGAACAGGTACACATATTTGATGTTGGGGTCCGCCCGCATGTCGTCGAATGTCTCCCGCCACATCTGCGCCAGCCTGTGTACATGCGCGTCGTCCAGGTCTTTCACCGCGCCATGATGCTCCGGGGAATACAGCAGCACCTCGCAGCGGCCATACGCGGGCCTGGTCACGAATAGCGGATCGCTCATCACGTCGTCCGGCACAGGCGGCATCACCGACAGCGCCGGGAAATCGTTGGGGTACCGAAAAACATCATAACCCTCCTCCGGCACTTTCCCGGAGCCCACGCAAAACGGGCACCAGTCCTTGGGCATCTGGGGCCGCGACTGCCGGTGGCTTGCCACCATCGTCCAGTCCTTCAAAATGGGATTCCATCGTAATTCCGCCATGGTTTCTTTTTTTCTTGGAACCCTTTTTATACAAAAAGGGTTCCAAGCCTCCTAAAAACTTAATGCTATAAATCTTTTATGAGTTTTTAGAGGGGGTATGGGGGAACCTTTTTTTCTGTTGTCATGGATGTTAGTCCATGACATCTATCCTTGATGGATGCCGAAATCTGTGATTTCGGCTAAAAAAAGGTTCCCCCATCGTTCCCCTACAGTAACCGTATGCCACCCTGCTTGCGGATAGAGAGGGTGTAGCAGCTGCCGGGACCGAACAGGCTTTCCATGCCCGCGCGGTAGGCAGGCAATCCCTCGTCCGGCACGATTGCCTGGATGGTTCCGGCAAACCCACCGCCGTGCACCCGGGTAGCCCCCCGGCCCATGAGAAGATACTCGCTCATGCACAGGGCGGCGGCCATGGGCTGCTCTTCAACCGCGCCTTCCACAGATATATTTTGCAGGTATTGATAGGAAGAGCGGCCGCTTTCGTTCATCAGCTCGAGAAACCGGGAGAACTCCCCCGCTTTGAGCGCCTGCGCCTGCTGCGCGGCCCGGTCGTTCTCCGCCATGAAATGCATGGCCCGCAAGAATGCCCGGTCACCGCATGCCTCGCGAAGAGCGGCGGCATTTTTCACGATCTCTTCCGGCGGAACCTCCCGGAGCACGGACTTGCCGAAGAACCCGGCCACCCGCCTCATCTCCTCAGGGATAGCGGCATAGGCGGCGGTCAGGTCCTGATGGTCGGCCTTGGTGTCCACGATACACAGGGTATGCCCGGTTTTGGACAAGTCGAAGGGGATGGCTTCCACAATGGGGTTGCCATTGTCCTGAAAATCGATGGCCACAAACCCGCCCGTGGCGCTGGCCATCTGATCCATCAGCCCGCAGGGCTTGCCGAAATATACATTTTCCGCGTATTGGCTCATAATCGCCGCCCGGGTGGGGCTTAGGCGGCCCTCATTGTACAGATGGTCGAATATGCAAGCGGTCAATACCTCGAACGCGGCGCTGGAGGAAAGCCCGGATCCCTTGAGCACGTCGGAAGTCACATACGCGTAAAATCCGCCCGTCCGGTAGCCCGCGTCCTGCATGGCGGCGGCAATCCCCCGAACCAGCGCGGCGGAGGTGCCGATCTCGTCTGGATGGGGCGTGAGATCGTTTAGCGACATGCGAAGCATGGGAAAGCCCTCGCTTAACAGCTCCACCTGCCCATCATCCGCGGCGGTTGCCACCGCGATCATATCAAGGCTCACCGCCCCCGCCAGCACCCGGCCATTGTTATGGTCGGTATGATTGCCGCCGATCTCCGTGCGCCCGGGCGCGGATAACACCATCATGCCCTCCCGCTCCCCAAACAGGCCGGTGAACATAGCTATGGCTTGCTGACAGCGGTTTTTTGCCGGTTCCAGCCCGGGATATACCTCCCGCAATCGATCGTCAAACCCGCCTTGCAACAATTCATCTATCATTCGCATCAGGCCACGCCTCCTCTTTCCTTCATGATACACTGCTCCCATCCGGGTTTCCATCAAAAAATGGTTCATCTTCATGGATTTTTGTTGCGTTTTATGCTACATTGCGCTACGCTCATATATAGGAGGGATCCGTATGAGCGAGGACGGTTTCAAACAATCCTATAAGGATACCCGCAAAGCAATGTCTTCCTTATCCGTTTACAACAGCGGGCGGCAGAAATGCGCGCCGGGGTATGCCTGGGGCCCGGCGGTGCGGGATCATTATCTTTTGCATTATGTTGCGTCCGGCCATGGCGAATATACCACCGGCGGACAAACCTGGCGGCTGGGCCCAGGTGACGCGTTTCTGGCGTTTGCGCAAACCCTCATCCAGTATCAGGCGGACGCGCAACAGCCCTGGACCTACCACTGGGTGGGGTTTATGGGGGCGGACGCCCCGCATTTGATCGCGGCCACGGCCTTTACCCCGGAAAATCCGGTGCTCTATGGCCTTGACAGGCGCTTTCCTGTGGAGGCCCGGCTCAGGGCGATCTACGACCGGCGGGGCCCGGGAATTTGCCACGCAACAGGTATGACCGGGGAGTTGTATCTGCTCTTAAGCGAGCTCATCCGGCATGTCCCTGCCGCAATTCAGCCGCGCTCCCAGCAGCAGGCATATTATGAGGTTGCCATGGACTACATCGGCGCAAATTATATGACGGACATCTCCATCCCGGCGCTTGCCAAGCACGTGGGCCTCAGCAGGAGCCAGCTGTTTCGCGTGTTTCAATCGGTATCGGGGCAATCCCCCAGCGCGTACCTCACTAAACGGCGCATGGCGGCTTCGCTGCCGCTGTTAAAGGACAAAACCCTCACCGTTTCCCAGGTGGCAGCCTCTGTGGGATATCCCGACCCCCTGTATTTTTCCCGGGTGTTTCGCGAAAACATGGGGATTTCCCCAAGCCGGTGGCGAGAATTGAATTAGGTATTTTGGTAGAACTCTACGGAATATAGGGAGGTAGTTATGAAACAACACACCCGATCCTTTCTTTCCCTGCTGCTGGCTTTCTGCTGCCTGTGGGCTTGTTCCCCCGCCAAGGCGGCGCAGGACAGCAGCGTCTACACCGCGCCGGGCGGGCTGATGCTGAGAGTCCCCTGGGATTGGACGGTGGTCACCCGGGACATGGCAGCGGATGATCCCGCCTTTGCGAAATATGGAACGGCGAAGGAAGGCTTGTTTTCCTATGATAGCAACATACTTGCCGGAAGAAAAGGCGACGTGCATTTTTTCCTGCAGTATTCTAATGACGGTGTAGGGCCCCTTTCCCCGGAGGAGTTCCGATTGTTTGCGCAAGAAGAAGGCGAATTTGTTGAGGGGGGCGCGTTCCCCTATTTGTTTATGGAGGAGATGGATGATCTCGGTTACGAACATCAGCTATCCTGTACCGCCATATGCGGCACCTATGTGTATATTTTTACGCTGATAAAATTCGCTGAAATCACCGACGGCGAACGGGCGGACTTTCTTTCCATTTGGGACACCCGGCATCTTGCGGAGCAACCCGATGCCGCACAGGTAGCCCCGCTGGAAAAAGCTACAGCGTATCATTTCGCCCAGGGGCCTACGGCAATCGAGATGCCGAAGGGCTGGATGATGCTTGACGAGTCTGTGCCGGAAGAAGCTTTTTATGTTCATGGGTTTGTCAAAAGCAGGGTGTTCTCAAAGGAAAAAGGGCGTCTGATCGCCATCAAATCGTATGATATGTATATGTCATTTACCCTGGATCCCAATGAAGTTTTTACGAAAAACTTCAATGAATGCACCGTGGAACAGTTGGAGCAGTATGCAAACGGCGTCTCTTCCAAGATGGAAAACGTCACAGACATGTCCATTTCCATCCTGAGGGATAGGCAGGATTTCCCCTATACCTTATCCAGTTTCGTGGAGAATGGCGATACATATTGGTATATCTATACCACCGCCGCCCTTGACACCACGGCCATGCTTGCGCTTTCGTCCTACGGCGCCCCCGCCACACAGGAAGAGCTTATGGACTTTACCGCCGCGTGGCGCAGCCTGAGCATTGGCGGCGGCTCGGCCCAAGCAGCCGCAGACCAGGAGCAGGCCGGGAATGGGTCACAGCCTCTCGCCATAGCAGCGCCCGCTGACAATATGCAAACCCCTGTTCAAGCCGCCACGCAGGCAAATCAGCAGCGCGGGAATTTTTACAGCTTCGTGCTGCTGGGGTTGATGGCGCTGGCGTTCTTTGTGATCTATCTCAAGACAAGAGGCGGGGGTGATGAAGTGCAGCCGCAAACCACAATCCCCGGGAACCCCGCCCCGGCGGAACCGGTGGGTGCAGCGCCCCTCGCCGCACCGGATCATATGTTTTGCGCGTATTGCGGAAAGGCCATCCTTTCCGACAGCCGGTTTTGCAAGTATTGCGGGAAGGAACAGTAGCGCTGGGTGGCGGCGTGTAAAAAACCGCCCGGCGAAACCGCCGGGCGTCAGACTATCAACAAAGTATGTGGCAAAATGCTCCGCCATTTTGCCTCTAAGAAAAATGCAAGGCCAGGAATAAAATCCATCAAAATCAGCGGCGCACCCCAGGGTGCCCTCTCTTGCCGCGTTGCGGCAATTCACCTTGTGTACGGTGATTTTGATCCCTTGCATGGAGCAAGGCCGACAGACGATGCAATCGTCCGAGGTCGCAGCTGCATGGAAACCCACCGCAGTGACCCCATCGACAAAGCCAAGGCTTTGTCGATGGCTGAGTATTTCGATATTCGCTTAGTCCAGCGTAATGCACTTGCAGGGACAGACCTCCGCGCATTTGCCGCAACGGGTGCATTTTTCGGGATCGATCTTCGCAAAGCCGTTCTCCACATGGATGGCGTCAAACTCGCACTCCTTCACGCAGCGCTTGCAGGCGATACACGCCCTTGCGCAGGCCGCCCGCGCTTCCTTCGCAGAGTCCGCGTTCCGGCAGCGTACCACCACGTTGGCGCTTTCGGGCAGGAGGCTGATGACATCCCGGGGGCATGCCTTGACGCAAGCGCCGCAGCCGGTGCAGAGGCTTTCGTCGATGACGGCAATCCCATTTTCCATCTTGATCGCGCCAAACGCGCAATGCTCCGCGCAATCCCCAAGCCCCAGGCAGGCATACCGGCACAGCTTCGGGCCGCCGGCAAGGCTTGCGGCAACGGCGCAGCTGTGATATCCGTCATACTCATAGCGTTCCTTAGCCACATCCGGCGTGCCCTGGCAAACGACCCGGGCAACATTGCGCTCGGCCGTTGCGTCCACCGTAAGGCCCATTATCTCGCCGATGGCCTTCGCGGACGCCGCGCCGCCCGGCGGGCAGCCGTTGGGAGAGGCTTCTCCCCGGACCACCGCTTCGGCAAACGCGTCACAACCCGCGTATCCGCAGGCGCCGCAGTTGGCGCCGCCCAGGACTTCACGCACCTGATCCACACGGGGATCGGTTTCCACCTTGAACAGCTTATCGGCAAGCGTCAGCACGAGGCCAAACACGAGCCCGATCACGCCTAAGACCAGGAGCGCCAGTAAAATAGGTACTACATTCATACTTTCGCTCCTCCTAGCTCTTCACAATTCCGACGAAGCCCATAAACGCCACGCTCATCAGTCCGGCGATTACAAGGCCGGAGGCGAAGCCCTTCATGCTTTCGGGAATGCTTGCAGTCTCCAGCCGCTCCCTGACGCCCGCCATCAAAACGATGGCAAGAAGGAAGCCCAGCGCGCCGAACGTGCCGTTCAGGACGCTGTAGAGGAGGTCGTACTGCTCAGAAACGTTCAATACCGTGACGCCCAGCACTGCGCAGTTGGTGGTAATCAGCGGCAGGTAAATGCCCAGCGCCTTATACAGGCTTGGGCTGCTTTTTTTCAAGAACATCTCCACGAACTGCACCAGGCTGGCGATGATCAGGATAAAGCTGATGGTGTCCAGGTATTTTAGGTTGAGTGGCACCAGTATCCAGTGATACGCCACCCAGGTAAACAGGCTTGCTATTGCCATAACAAATGTCACGGCCATGCCCATGCCCACGGCGGTCTCGACCTTGTTGGATACGCCCAGGAACGGGCAGCAGCCCAAAAAACGGGAGAATATAAAGTTGTTGGAGAGCACGCAGCTGACCATAAACAACAGGATCTTGGCAATACCGGTGGCGTCGCTTAAACTTAACGTCATGCTTCTACGCCTCCCCTCTCAACCTTCTGCCTCTTTTTGTTTTCCACTTTGTTCATGACATAGTTCATCAGTCCCAGCATCAGCCCGAACGTGATGAACCCGCCGGGGGCCATGCTGATGAGCAGCATGGGCTCGTAGCTTGCACCCAGGATGTTGAAGCCGAAGATGCCGCCGGTGCCGATCAGCTCACGGAAGCAGCCCATGGCGGTAATGGCAAGGGTAAAGCCAAGGCCCATGCCAAGGCCATCCACCACGGACGCCATCGGCCCGTTTTTGCTGGCAAAGGCTTCCGCCCGGGCCAGTATGATGCAGTTGACCACGATGAGCGGGATGAACATGCCCAGGCTCTCATAGAGGCTCGACACGAACGCCTGCATAAACATCTGCACCATGGTCACGAAAGTGCAGATCACCACCACGAAGACGGGGATACGAACCTTATCGGGAACAAAATTCCGCAAAAGTGAAATCACCAGATTGGAGCCGACCAGCACAAACGTGGCCGCCGCGCCCATGCCGATGCCGTTCATGGCGCTGGTGGTGACAGCCAGCGTCGGGCAGGTTCCCAGCACCAGACGGAACGTGGGGTTCTCCGTGATGATGCCGTTCATGAATACGCTGGAGAGTTTGTTTTTAGGCATCTGCCTTCACCTCCTTCTTGGGCTTTTCAGGTGCGACATAGCCATACACCTTGGGCCGCACATATTTGTCGATCAACGGGGTCACGATGTTCATGAGAAGTATGGCGTACGTAACGCCTTCGGGGTAGTTGCCATACACCCGGATGATGGCCACGATCAGGCCGGCGCCCGCCGCGTAAATCATCTGGCCTATCGCGGTCATGGGGCTGGTGGTATAGTCGGTTGCCATAAACACCGCGCCAAACAGCAGGCCGCCACTGAGCACCGCAGTCACCGGGTCTTGGCCTAAGAGCAGCGCGAACACGGCTGCGCTTAATACCATGATCACGGGGATGCGCCAGGAAATCACCTTGCGAACCAACAGATATACAAGCCCCAGCAGTATTGCGGCCTTGCAGACCTCGCCGATGGAGCCGGGGATGTTGCCCAGGAACAAATCCATCGTGGTGGTCGGGTATCCCGCCAGCGGCGTCGCGGAGGAAACCGCGTCCACCCCAGGCAACACAAACGCCGTCATGCGCACAGGCCAGCTGGCTAAGAGCACCGCCCGGGCGGCCAAAGCCGGGTTCACAAAGTTATCGCCGATGCCCCCAAAGAGGCATTTAACGAGGATGATCGCGAAGCCCGCGCCGATCACGGCAAGCCACCAGGAAGCCGTGGCGGGCAGGTTCAGGCCCAGTATCAGGCCGGTAACCAGCGCCGACAGGTCGCCGATGCGCACCGGCCGGTGGGTCAGCTTCTGATAGAGAAACTCAAAGAGCACAGCGCTTATCATGCTGACTACCAGCAGCGTCAGCGCCTTCATACCAAAGTAGTATACGCCCGCAATGCTTGTGGGGATCAAAGCGATGATGACATCCAGCATCAGCCGGCTGGTGGTATCATTGCTCCGAATATGCGGAGCGCTGGAAATACGCAAGCTCATAAACGCTTACCCCCTTTTCTTCGCCAGGGTGATTTTATCCTTGGCGTTCTTCAACGACGCGGTCAACCAGCGGTTGGCCGGACAGATGTACGAGCAGCTTCCGCAGGCGGTGCAATCCAGCACATTATGCGCTTCCGCCAGATCCAGCTTCTCCGTGTCGCAATAATGCTTGAGCAGATAAGGGCTCAGGTTCATAGGACAGACCTCCACGCAACGGCCGCAGCGAATACAGGCGGTTTCCTCAAGGGACACGGCATCTTTCACGCTGTAGCAGACGATGCCGTTGGTGACCTTTGTTACGGGGACATCCTCGTTGGGGGCGCAAATGCCAGTCATGCCGCCGCCAGCGGTGATTTTCCCAACTTCCTCGGAAAAGCCGCCGCACTCGGCAATGGCCGCCGAGAACAGGGTGCCGATCCTGAGCAGCAGGTTTGCGGGCTGCTTCACGCAGCCGGTGACGGTGGTCAACCTGGAAACCAAAGGCTTTCCGGCAGTCACCGCGTCCGCGATTGCGGCGGCGGTGCCCACGTTCAACACGATCACATGCACGTCAAGGGGCAGCTTCTTCTGGGGCACCTGCCGGCCGGTGACAGCCTGGATGAGCTGTTTTTCACCGCCCTGGGGGTACTTGGTTTTAAGGGGCATGACCTCCACGCCCTCCCGGCCTGCCGCGGCCTTTTGCATGGCGGCGATGGCCTCGGGCTTGTTGTCCTCGATGCCGATCACGCCGCGCTTGACGTCAAGGGCACGCATGGCCGCACGAAGCCCGTCCACCACCCGCTCCGGATTTTCCAGCATCAGCCGGTAGTCCGCTGTGAGGAATGTCTCGCACTCCGCGCCGTTTAATATGATTGTGTCGCAATACTTGCCCTCCCCGACGGTGAGCTTTACATGGGTCGGGAAGCCGGCGCCGCCCATGCCGCAGATGCCCGCGGCCTTGATGGCGGGGATGATGCTCGCGGGGTTCACCGTCTCTACGCTGCCGTAGGCGGTGAGGTCTTTGACCCATTCATCCTGAAAGTCGTTCTTGATTGTCACGCACATGGCGGGACTGGCGGTGAGGTACGGCTTTAAGCCAACTTCCAGCACCTCTCCCGAAACGCTGGCGTGTACCGGAACCCCCAAAAAACCCACCGGTTCGCCGATGACTTGTCCCATCTTCACCAAATCGCCCTTTTTCACAATTGGGTTGCTGGGCGGCCCCAGGTGCATCCCCATGAGGATACACACTTCGTCTGATATAAACTCCCGTATCGGCACATTCCGGGTGGGAAGCTTGCCCTCGTGGGCCTTATGCATGGGATGCACACCGCCCTTAAAGGAATGCTTTGGCAATGCCAACACCTGCCTTTCCGTTACTAAAAAGTATAAGTCCAACAATTCAATGAATATATATCCATTGTCACAGATTTCACAACAAAAAAAGGGTATATCACCCTTATTCTCTTACTTCAGGTCACGTTTTTCGCCAATCACCAACAATGTTCTACCCTCTCCGCGTTCATGCGCTACCAGTATAGCATATGTCTTTTTATTTTGCACCATAAAAATCTTGAAAAGGCTTGGAAAAATCTATGGTTTTTGTTTATAACCCCGCGCCGCCCATCAAAAGAAGCGTCAAAAGCCGCATACAACGCTTTTGTGGGGACATGCTACAACCATGAAACAAAAGCAAAAACAAAAAATTCCCCTGCTGCTGGCCGGAGCCGCGACCGGGCTGATCAACGGCCTGTTCGGGTCCGGCGGCGGCTTGCTGGCGGTGGTCATTTTAGAGCGGATCCAGGGCCTCAATAAAAGCGAGGCACATGCCACCGCCCTCATCGTCATGCTGCCCCTGACCGTAGTCAGCATCGGGGTATACTGGCTTCGTGGCATTCTCGAATGGAACGCCGCGCCGTTTGTGGCGCTGGGGCTAGTACCAGCAAGCATATTTGGCGCAAAGCTCCTTGGCAGGCTGCGGGGGGTATGGATCAACCGGCTGTTTTGCGTTTTGATGCTGGCCGCCGGACTGCGGCTGTTATTTTAATACATCCGCAATGAACGATGCATTTTAATGCAAGAGGCAGCACTGCGAGCATGTCTTATCCACCCTTTAATAAAAAACTGGGTTTGAGAATGAGCATAACGGGAGCGATCGTATGGATTGGCTTTGGTATCTCTTAGCGGGGGCCCTCGCCGGAATACTGTCCGGCATGGGCATGGGAGGCGGCACGGTGTTGATCCCGCTTTTAACCATATTCTTAGGCGTCAGCCAGCGCGGCGCACAAAGCGCAAACATGCTGGCCTTTTTGCCCGGCGCGCTAGCCGCAATCCTCATCCACCGCAAGGATGGGCGGCTGAACTTCAAGGCGGGTATCCCGCTTTTGATTTCCGGCGCGCTGGGGGCCGTGGCGGGGGCGCTTGTTGCGGCGTGGGTTTCAGCCGACTGGCTGAAAAAGGGGTTCGGTGGGTTTCTCATCGTGCTGGCGGTCATTCAATGGCGGGCCGGCGAAAAGCCATCGGCAAAGCCTTAGGCCTTGCCGATGGGATCACTGTGGTGGATTTTTGCGCGGTTTGCCCGCATCCTATGGGCGCCAGGGGCAACCCGCGAAAGAGAATACCGAAACTCTAATCCTTACGAAGCAGCCCCTCAATCCGCCTGTCGCTGTCGTTATCCAGCATAGCCGCCACCCGGGTGCCCGCTTCTTCGTGTGCTTCTAAAAGAATGCGCCCCGTGCCCCTGATGGCGTTCATCACGTCGTACCGGTCGTAGGGGACGAGGAACTCCCTTCGGGTTTGCCCCCGGTTCAGGCTTTTCTCTACCAGGTCGAGAAGCTCCCCAAGGCCCTCTCCGGTAGCAGCGCTGACATGGGCCCAATGCCCCCGGTGGGCCGGGTTGGCCTCCTGCTTGTCGATCTTGTTGTATACGTTTATCCTTTGGGTGTCCCCCGCGCCCAACTGTGTGAGCACCTCTTCCACCACCTGCATCTGTGTATCGTAATAGCCGCTTGCGCAATCCACCACGTGCAATATGAGATCCGCCTCGGCAACCTCTTCCAGCGTGGCGCGAAACGCCCGCACCAGCTCGTGGGGAAGCTTATTGATAAACCCCACGGTGTCGGAGAATACCGCCTCTGTCCCCCCCGGAAGCGTCACCCGCCTCACCACCGGGTCCAGGGTAGCGAACAGCTTATCCTCCGCCAGCGCGTCGCTGCCGGACACGGCGTTTAACAATGAGGATTTCCCCGCGTTGGTGTACCCCACAAGCGCCACCACAGGCACGGCGTTTTTCTGCCGCCGCTCCCGCCTTAGCTGCCGCTGGGCAGCCACCTCGTTGAGCGCCTGCTCCAGCTCGAATATCCGCCGCTTGATCCGCCGCCGGTCGATTTCCAGTTTCTTTTCCCCCGGGCCCCGCGTGCCAATGCCGCCGCCCAGCCGGGACAGCGCCGTCCCCTGGCCGGTCAGCCGGGGCAGGCGGTAATTGAGCTGCGCCAGCTCCACCTGCAATTTTCCCTCCCTGGACTGGGCCCTGCCCGCGAATATGTCCAGTATGAGCGCCGTCCGGTCGATGACAGGCCGTCCCAGCAAAAGCTCCAGGTTTCGAAGCTGCACGGCGGAAAGCTCGTCGTCGAACACGAAAAGATCCGCCTCCCGGGCGCTGCCCATCAGGCTGAGCTCCTCCGCCTTGCCGGAGCCGATATACGTGGCGTTGTCCGGCGAGCCCCGCTTTTGCAAGCTGCTGCCCACCACTTCGCCGCCGGCGGTTTTTACAAGCTCTGAAAGCTCCGCAATGGTATCGTAAGGCGCGTTTGACTGCAACCCCGCCAATATCACCCGCTCCGGCCTGGTTTCCCCGGTTTCCTTTGTTGTGGCTTTTAGCCGTTCATCCGCCGCAATCAGCGCCCGCATCAGGGCCATTTGGGGCAGATGCATGGGCGTAAGCGGGCCGTAAAGCAGCACCGCAAAGCCATCCTCCTCGTCCCATTCTCCCAAATACCCGGCATAGAAATCCCCTGGCGCACCGTCTTTTACCCCCAGCGCCGCCATGGCGTCCAGGCGCATGCTGCGAAGCGTGCCCATATCCACGCCGCTGAGCCTTCCGCTGCCGTTGGGGTGGGTGTGGATACAGCGCACGCCGCACAAGCGGTCGATATTTCGCACCACTCGCATATCCGGCATGGATACGGTACCGCTGTCGCCCACGCTGACGTCCACCACCTGGCCGTCACGCTTGAGATACACGGAAATCTCCCGGCCGATGATCCCGGTCAGCCTGGCAAGCTCCATCAAAAGCTCCGCTGGGGCAAACTCATCCTGCCCAGCCCGCAATTCATACAGGGCGGAGATCTCATCCAATATAGTCTGTCGAATTCCGGCAATATTGCCATTTACTTTATTCTGCATGCTACTAGTATACCGCTTTTCTCTTATGATACAATAAAGGAAATCTCCGCCCGGCAAAAAAATTATCTGGGGGATTTACAATGCATGGCAATGCGTGTATGATTGTTGCTGGGTTTTAATAACCCGCCGCTGCTATTAAACTTACACTTTTTTTAGAGTATAACCGTATAAGGAAGGGCAACCATGAACATTCAGGATGAAACCCCGCGCCAGGAATTGACGCAGAATGCTGAAGCCGCTGCTGTTGAACAGCATGACAAGGAGCACGCCAAGTATTTTTACGTCCAGAACGCGTTTGTGGCCATTGCCGCGCTGTTGTTTCTTGCGTCCATGCTGCCAGAACGCATCATCTTAGATGCAAGCAGCATTCTCAAGACTGTGGCGTATCTCATGGGCGCGCTGGCGTATGGAACGGAGATCATCGCGCTCACAGCGCGCTTTACAAAGAAAATCCCCAAATACGAGTTGTTTATGCCCTGTGTATTCGGGGTTCTCTACATACTTCTTGGCATCAGCTATCTAAGCCACTGATGATGCGTTATTGCCACAACCGGCGCGGGTATACCCCCGCGTTTTTTAATTGCTCCACAGCGACGGCCACATGATCCCTGTCCTCCCGGTAGGTCACGCCAAACCAATGGTCGGAACAGGGCAGTACCCTAACGCTTGCTTTGTTTTCCTCCAGCAGCTCCTGGACGGTGGTGGGAAGAAGATACTCGGCCGTGAGGGGGTCCGACAATAGCGTCGTGTCAAGAAACACGGGGAATTTTTCCGTCAGCGCCGGGATGAGCTCCGGCCCAAACCCCCAAAGGTTCATGGATACCACCGCCTCCGCCGCAACCGGGATTTCCCCGTCCTGTGTCAGGCGCGCGGGGCCATGCTTTCCCCAGCCAATATTTCTCGTCTCCTGGATGTGCTCAAGCATCCCGTCCCGGCTTACCCGGCACACCCCCCTCGTCACGGTTCCATGCTCTGTCAAAGTGTTTTTCAGCTGATAACCCACCATGGCATACTCCCCCTTCCGGCGGGGGACGCATAAAAATTCATAGATGGCCGATATGGCTCTGGGGCCATAATAATCATCGGCATTGATCACCGCAAAGGGGCCGTCCAATGTGTCGCGGCAGGCCAGCAGCGCCTGGGACGTTCCCCAGGGGCGCACCCGGCCCACAGGCGGGGCATACCCTGCCGGGAGGTCGTTTAGACCCTGGTAAACGCATTTGATGTCCACATGCCCCCGCAGCCGGTGGCCGATGGCCGCGTCAAAATCCGCCTGCATCTCTTCCTTGATGATGCAAACGATTTTGTCAAACCCTGCCCGAACCGCGTCATATATGGAAAAATCGATGAGCAAATGCCCCTCGGGGTCCACCCCTTCAATCTGCTTGAGCCCACCATATCGGCTTCCCATGCCAGCCGCCAGTATCACCAAGACCGGTTTTGTCATTTGTCTTGCCGCTCCTTATGGTTATTGTCTGTCAGAGTATATCATACCATAACCCGCTATGGACAGATCCATCCAAATTTGTTATAACTCAAAGAAAGGAGGGCGGCAGCATGCATGAGATCGGAACAATGTTTTTAGACTGGCTGTACCCGCCCCATGTGGCCTGCGCCTTTTGCGGCGTGGAGGCACAGCTGAATGAACGGGACTTATGCCCCGCCTGCTTTGCGGCGCTTAAACTGGCGCCAAATCCCCCCTGCCCCCGGGAGCTGGACGGTTTTTTCGCCGGGGCTGTTTATCAGGGCACGGCAAGAACCGCCATATGGCGCTATAAATACAATGGATGCGCCTATCTCGCCGCTCCCCTCGCCGCGTTTTTGACCCTGCCTGAAAACTGGCATGGGGACGCCCTCGTCCCCGTTCCCCTCTGGCACAAAAAGGAACGGCAACGGGGCTATAATCAAAGCGCGCTCCTTGCCCGGGAATTGTCCGGGCGGGCTTTGTGTCCCGTGGAGCAAAGCTGGCTTCATAGGATACGGGATACCGGAACCCAAACCAACCTCGATCATGACGCCCGGACAAAAAACGTCAAGAACGCATTTCAAGCGGCTGTGGCAGTAAGAGGGAAGCGGATCGTATTGATCGACGACGTGGCCACAACCGGCGCCACGCTAAACGCCTGCGCCCGTGCCCTCAGGGCTGCCGGAGCTAAGGCTGTGTTCGCGCTTACCGTATTCGTTACTCCCAAGTAACGCTGCACGAAGCGGGCGGTCTAAGAAAGTTCCGCCAATCTTTCAACCGCTACATATATATCCGACATCTTATACCAGGTTCCAAAGTCCACAATTCCGGTTTCCGGAAGCCCGAATGCCCGCTGGAACGCAATCACGCTTTCCCTGGTTGCCGGGCCGAATATGGAGTCCACACGCAGCCTTCCGATGGCCGGGTAATTCCTGGAAATACCGTTGATCTGCTCCTGAATGGTTCTGACCGCGGCCCCTGTGGAACCAGTCTGCAGGTTTGTTCCCGGAAAAGAGCTGGGTACCCCCTCCACCCTTTCCGCCTGCATGAGAAATATATCCTGACCATAAGCGCTTCTTAATATTTCGATGGCCGTCCTGCCCCGATCCGCCTGCTCTTTGGAGCCCCACTGGGTCAGCCACCCCGGACAGGATACCTGACGGCCGTCGCAGTACTGGGCAAACAGCGGCTGGCGGATATTCTCCTTCGTGATATAGGTGGTAAACAGCTCATCCACCACGATAGATATTTCATCATAGATGGTTCTGTTGTTGCTAAACGCCTGGTCGTAGGCGGTGGAGTTGGTGATGGTAAAATCAAAGCCCTTCCCCCGGTACCATTCCGTATAAATCCGGTTCAGCGTAAATGAAAGAATTGCAAGGACGTTGGCGCGGATAGCCGCGGGGGGCCAGGTGGGAAATATCTCGCTGCTGGCGACGTTTTTGATATAATCCGTAAAACCGACCCAGGTGTTGGGCGCGGTCCGGTCGCTGGGAATGCCCTCGTGGACGATGACAAAGGCGGGGATCACGGGATCCGGCAAGACCACAAATCCTTTGGCGGGAGGCAGGGGCTTTACCAGCTCCTCCGGTATTTTGGGCGGGAAGTTTCCCCACAGCCTCGGCGGCGGCACAGACCCAAATATATCGCCCCCCCTGAAAAGAAACATGCTTTGCCGGGCGGTGACGCTGGGATACACCTGCACCCCCTCCATGATACGCCTGCCGTATTCCGGCGCCACGACCTCCACCGTATAGGTGGCAAAAGGCTGTCCCGGCCCCCCCGCCTCGGAATACTCCCGCGGGGGTGCGGGTATGTCCGGGGCGAATACCGCGCCGAAGGAGTCGCTGAGTCCCTCCACCAACAGTTCCTCACCCTCGCTCAAGATCCGGACTACCGCCCCCTCTACGGGTTGCCCAACCCCTGCGTCATACACATTTACGTACAAATTGCCCAATTCGTCCATATCTCTTCACCTCACATTCCTATACTTATGACGGCGCCGGCTATTTCTTGCCATTTTTTACTGCGCTTTGCATATGATGATGGTACAGGAGGGATCGCATGGAGGTAATCGTAAAATACCATGGCAGCCTCGCCGATGTGGAGCAGGAGCTGAACGTCCGGATTGACATCCTCGATGAAAGCTATGCCATCATCACCCTTGCGCGGGATGATGTGGATCGCCTGTATGAATATCCGCAAATTGAATACATAGAGCCGTCAAAACCCCTTGCCCTCTTGCTGACGGACAGCTTGCGGCAAAGCTGTATCGCCCAGGTGCAGGATGCGCCCTATGGCCTTACGGGGGCGGGAGTGCTGATGGGTATCATCGATTCTGGCATCGATTACACCCATCCGGCATTTCGAAATGCGGATGGCAGCACCCGCATTGAGCGGCTTTTCGACCAGGCCACGGGCAGAATTTACACCCGGGCCGAGATTGACGCGGCGCTCTCGTCGCCAACGCCCCAGGATGTCATTCCCTTTATGGACGATGTGGGCCATGGAACGGCGGTAGCCGGGATTGCCGCCGGGGCCGCGCCGGACGCCTCCCTCATCATCGTAAAGCTGAACGCCCCGAATGGCACAACCTCCCGAACCACCGATCTCATGCGGGCCATCGCGTATGTCATCGACACCGCCCGGACGCTCAACATGCCCATAAGCATCAATATCAGTTATGGCACAAACGACGGGCCACATGACGGGCAAACGCTGTTGGAAACATTTATCGACGATATGGCCACCAAATGGAAAACCTCCATCGTCATCGCCACCGGAAACGAGGGCGCGGCAGCCCACCATTATTCCGGCGTTGTCCAGTCATGGGAGATGCAAGAGGTGCCGTTTAGCCTGCCCCCAGGCCTGCCATCGGTATTGGTAAGCCTTTGGAGCAGCTTTGGCGACAACATAGCAACAGCCCTCGTCGCCCCCGATGGAACGGTTCTTCGCGGCTCACCCGGGCAGCTTACCACCCTGTCTTATTTGGACGCCACCATACAAATATATGGGATGGAGCCCACCCCGTACAGCAAAAACCAGGGGCAGTTTTTTCTTCTGGAAAGTCCGTTGGGCGTTCCCGCCGGGATCTGGCGGGTTGTCATCAATGCGCGTAAAGTGGTGGACGGGCGCATCAATCTGTACCTGCCCACCGTGGAGCAGGTTTCCGACGACGCCGCTTTTTTCGTATCTGACCCCTCTACCACGCTAACGCTGCCCTCCACCAGCCAAAAGGCTATCTCCGTAGGAGGCTATAATTCCCTGCGCAATACGGCGGCCAGCTTTTCCGGCCGGGGATTTACCCGTTCCCAGGATATCAAGCCGGATCTCGTGGCCCCGGCGGTAAACGTGATCTCCGCAAGGGCCGGGGGCGGGTATGACGCTTTTAGCGGCACCAGCATGGCTGCGCCGTTTGTGACGGCGGCGGCCGCGCTCCTGATGCAATGGGGGATCGTAGACACAAACGACCCGTTTATGTATGGAGAGCGGCTCAAAGCGGCGCTGTTAAAAGGCGCGAACAGGGACAACGTTATCTCGTATCCAAGTCCCATCTGGGGATATGGAACCCTATGTCTCAAAAATTCTATCGATTTGTTAATGAGGTGATCATATGCCACTCTACCCGCCCTCAAAACCACCCAACACCATCCCCACATCCTCCACAGTCCAAGGCGAAGAGGCTCTTAATGTGCTGCCTCTCTACCTCAATCACTATATCTACATCTGGGTTAACACCCGCGGCGGCAAGCCCACGGAAGTTTGGATGTATCCCACCACGCTTACGGATACGGTTCTCAGCGGATATACATGGCGCGGAAAGTACTGGAACCACCTGGATCTCCCGAAAACCCGCATCATAAGTTTTTTCTAGGAGGCAAGGCATGGAAAACTTCGAAACCCAAACGACGGTGGATATGATCATACGGGGACGGCAAGTGCTGCTGGAAGCCCTGATCGAACGGGGACTCATCATCCACAGATATGATCTGGCGGGAGAAAACACAATCGCCTATGTGGAACTCGCCAACATGCCGGAGGTCATGGAGCTGCTGGGCGGAAGCCCCGTGGGCGTTTTCCCTACGGTAAACAGCCTTTTGGATTATCGGAGCTTGGAAGCCGCCGGCATTGTTCAGCTACAGCGGCAGCCCTATATCGAACTAACCGGCAGGGGCACCCTTCTTGGGTTTGTAGACACCGGAATAGATTATACAAATCCGGCCTTTCAATATGAGGACCTCACCACAAAAATCCTCAATATATGGGACCAGACAATTGAGGGCGCGCCGCCTGCCAACTTTCACTTTGGAACAGAATATACCGCTGATGATATCAACGCGGCCCTGCGCGCGGACGATCCTTTCTCAGTGGTTCCCCACCGGGACGATGTGGGCCACGGAACATTTCTCGCGTCCGTCGCGGGCGGCCGGGAACAGGGGGATCTGATTGGCGCCGCGCCGGACGCGGATATCATTATGGTAAAGTTGCGCAAATGCCGGCCCTTTTACATTGAGGAATTCCTGATCGTTCCCACCGAAAACGAATTATTCTCGTCGAGCGACATCATGCTGGGCATCGATTACATTTTGCGGCAGGCCCGGGCGCTCAGGCGGCCGGTGGCCATTTGCCTGGGCCTTGGCTCCAATCTGGGCGGCCATGACGGGTTTCAGCATCTCGAAGAGTATTTAAGCGCCCTGAGCCGCCGAACAGGGGTGTGCATCTGCATTGGCGGCGGCAATGAAAGCCAGGCGCGGCATCACGCCGAAGGCGTTTTGGAGGCGGACGAAAGCAGCGATGACTTGGAAATTCGGGTGCCGGAAAACGCCCACAGTTTTTTGGTTCAGGTTTGGAACCGGGGGACTGACCGGCTGTCGGTTTCCCTCAGGTCCCCCACGGGGGAGTCCACAGGCCGCATTCCAGCCAGGTCCGGCACCCAGGTTGATTTCTCTTTTGTATTTGAATGCACCACCGGCAGCATCAGTTATTATTATCCGGTAGGCGATTCGGGCGCGCAGCTTACCTATATTAAAATCAGGGATCCAACCCCCGGGATCTGGACGCTGACAGTGTACGCAGATCTGGTGCTGGATGGGGCTTATCATGTCTGGCTGCCCATTACGGGCCAGTTAACGCCAGGCATCGAGTTTTTACAGCCTTCTCCCAACACCACGGTGGTGATACCTGGAACCACAATCGGCGTCATCACAACCGGCGCATATGACGCCTTCACAAACAGCCTGTTTCCCCAGTCCTCCTGGGGGCCCACGCGGCTTCCCATCCCGAAACCGGATTTTTGCGCGCCTGGGGTTGCAGTCCGGGGAATGTATCCCGGTGGCGAAGGCACCATGAACGGCACCAGCGTTTCCGCCGCCATCACCGCCGGCGCCGGCGCGCTGCTGCTTCAATGGGGACTTGTGGATGGAAACGACGTTTCTTTGAACACATACCGCATTCGCGCACTGATGATTTCCGGGTGCATCCACAGCCTCGATATCAATTACCCCAATCCCCAATGGGGCTACGGCACGCTAAACCTCTTCAACACATTCTCGATCCTGCGCTCGACATGACAAAAACGCCGGACGAAAAACGCCGGCGTGAGACTGTCCAACAATCAAAACGTGACCCCTCAAAAAAGCGCAAGCTGCGTAGCAACGGCGCTTTTTTGACACAATGACGCCGGTAAAATCAAAGATTCTGCCGGCGTCATTGTGCTATTCCCCTTTATATTTGCGATAGGTCGCCTGTCCGCCGCGGATATGCCGTTCCGCCTTGTTGACGTCCAGCACCTGCCGCACCTGTTTGGCAAGCCCCGGGTCTATGGAAATCAGACGTTCGGATACGTCTTTGTGAACCGTGGATTTGCTGATTTTGAACATCCGCGCGGCGTCCCGGACGGTGGCGCCGTTTTCCACAATATAAGCCGCAACCTGCAAAACCCGCTCCTCAATATAGGCCTGCGCCGTGCTGTCCTGCCGTCCCCATTGCGCCATACCCTGCGCCCTCCCTATCCATGCTTTTGTTTATGCATATGTGGAAAAGCATTTATATATGCCCTCTTCAAGGAAAGGAGAAGCAGAATAGGCAGGATTTGTCCAGCCGTCTTTTCATCCCGGTATCATATGCTATAATAGGCGTAAATGACGGAATAGGAGACTGCTATGACACTAAGAGAAGACGCAACTTACATTCAACAAGAAGCACTGGCCTCTGCGCTTCCCGACAACGCCGTGCGGAAGGCCTTGAATAAGGCCCGGTTTGGGCCGCGCAGGGTATTGCTTGTGGCGGCTGGCAAGGCCGCGTGGCAGATGGCGAAAACCGCCTCCGAGGTGTTGGGAGACAGGCTGGAGGCCGGGATCGCGATCACCAAATACGGGCATTGCCTGGGGGACATTCCCCGGGTGCTTCTTAGGGAAGCCGGACACCCTGTACCGGATGAAAACTCCTTTGCGGCCACGGAAGAAGCCATCGCGCTGGTCAGCGGCCTAAGTCCGCAGGATACGGTGGTGTTCCTGCTTTCCGGCGGCGGTTCCGCCCTGTTTGAAAAGCCCCTCCTTCCCCCTGAGGAATTACAGGATATTACGAACCAGCTGCTTGCCTGCGGCGCGGACATCGTGGAAATCAATACCATCCGCAAGCGGCTCTCCGGCGTCAAGGGCGGGCGGTTCGCCCAGCTCTGCGCCCCGGCCCATGTGTATGCCATCCTCCTCTCCGACGTCATCGGAGATCCCCCGGATATGATCGCCTCCGGCCCCGCCTATCCCGATTTTAGCACCTGTGCCGACGCCATCGCCGTGGCAAAGCGGTATGACTTGAGGCTTTCCGACCTTGCAAACGCCTTGTTGCGGCAGGAAACCCCGAAAGCCGCGGACAACGTGGAAACCCATGTTACCGGCAGCGTCCGCCAGCTTTGCGCGGCTGGAGCGAAGGCGGCGAAGGCGCTGGGGTATGAGCCCTTCGTTCTCACGGGCAGCCTTCGCTGTAACGCACGGGACGCCGGAAGCTTTTTGGCTTCCATCGCCCAATACCATCAGGATACGGAAAAAAGCCTGGCCTTTTTCGCAGGGGGCGAAACCGTGGTGCGCATCACAGGCACAGGCCGCGGCGGCCGCAATCAGGAAATCGCCCTGTCGGCGGCACAAGAGATTGCAGGGCTAAAAAACACCTGTGTGTTCTCTGTGGGTTCCGACGGCACCGACGGCCCCACCGACGCGGCAGGCGGCTATGCGGATGGGGACACAAAGCATATGCTGGAAAAACAGAATATCGATATTAGAGAAGTGCTGGACGATAACGATTCCTACACGGCGCTCAAGGCCTGCGGCGGGCTGATTATTACCGGGCCCACAGGCACCAATGTCAATGATCTTTCGGTGCTGTTGATCAGGCGCTGAAATGATACAAATTGCGCAAACCCTCAACGCCCCCGGGATAGCATCCCGGCATCTCGCGTTGAGGTGTTTTTCTCTCTTCCCGCTCCTTTTGTGATATACTAAACAAAAAACCGGGAGGCGGTCGGATGGCCTACAGAATTCTTTTGGTGGAAGACGATATAGAAAACTGCAATATTCTCTCCTTTTATTTGGAAAAGGCCGGAGAGTATACCACCACTATCGCCCATGACGCGGAGGAGGCGCTCCAGCTGGTGCGGCGGCAGGCATTTGATTTAATCCTTCTGGACATTATGCTGCCTGGCATGGACGGGATCGACCTGTGTGTGCGGCTTAGAAAAAAGATTTATTGCCCCATCATATTCATCAGCTGCCTGGACGACGAGGAAACCATCGTGCGCGCCCTGGGGATGGGCGGGGACGACTATATTACAAAGCCCTTCCGGTACCCCATATTGCTTGCCCGGATCGAGGCGGCGCTTAGGCGGATGCAGCTGGGGAGCTCGCGGACGGCGGGGGATTTTGCCATTGGCAACATGGTTTTATCAGGAAAAGAACACGCGCTTTTTAAGGATGGAAAGCGGATCGTGATTTCCCCCATCGAGTTTGAATTGCTGTTGTATTTCTATAACAATAAAAAGACCGTGCTGCGCTTTGAGGAAATCTATCAGTATATTTGGAAGAAGCCCAGCTTTGGGGATCTGCGCACCGTGTTTTCCCATGTGAAGAACCTGCGCAAAAAAATTGAAGAGGACGCCTCCAACCCCAAGCTGATTGTCACCGTCCCCCGGGTGGGGTATCAATATATGGGAGAGTAAAAACGCATATCCCTGCTATCCCCCATCACCGCTATTGTATGCCCAGCTCCTCCTTTAAAAAACCAATATAATCAAGGGCCGGGGGGCTTAGATTTACGCTGCGCCGCCATATAAAGCCCAGCTCGTAATCCAGCCCGGGGCCGTCGATGGGTACCATGCGTATGGCGCCGTTTTGATAGGGCAGCCCGCTGGCATAAAGCGTATTGTTGAACGGCACAATGGAAAAAGCGTTCGTCGAGAGTATAAGATCGGTCATGTTCTCCCGTGAACATGTAAGAATATGGCGCATATTGCGCTGGGGTTTGCCGGTCAGCACAATCCAATCGGTTTGGCTAAGCTTATCCGGTGAACTCGTGTACGGATACTCCTCAAGCATATCCATGCTAAGGCTGCCGCACCCCCCGTCTAAAACGGGATGATCGTCCCGGAGCATGATATAAGCGTTCATCTTGCACAGTGGCTGAAACGAAAGGCCGTTCTGCTTCAAATGGTTCAGGCACAGCAAACGGGATGTGGAAATGAGGCTGTATACCGCAAGCTCACAACTGCCCGAAACGACCAGCTCGGTCATGCGGGTGAACGTTGCCTCAAGTATGGAAAAGTCCGGATTTTGCGCCGCGTACATTTTCACAAGGCGCGTAAACGCCCGCGCAATATACCCCGTATAGAATACGGCAAGGTGTAAGCGCGGGGCTTTCTCCTGCACTTTTTCGCAAAGCATGCCGAGGTTTTGAAATTGCTCGCAGAGCGGCTCCGTCTGCTTTAAAAATTCTTCCCCCAATTCCGTAAGCTCCACGCCGTTGCTTTTCCTAAAAAACAGCCGCGCGCCAAGCTCGGTTTCCAGTGCGCGAATAGAAAGGCTTAATGTGGATTGTGATATAAAAAGCTTTTGGGCCGCTTTGTTGATCGAACCCGCACGCACGATCTCCACAAACTGAAAAAGCTGATCCATTTTCATGGTAATATTCCCCTTCGTTATTGTATGTTTCAATATCGCCGTGTGATTTTTCGAATAACGCCATGCCGAATACCCATGCTATACTTGCATCACAGTCAGCTTTGCAAAGCGGAACTCTCAACTCTCTAAATATGCCTATTTTGAAAGGAGTTCTGAAAATGAATACCGTTGCTATGATCGTGATACCGTTGTATCTTGTGGCTATCATTCTATCAGTTATACTCATTGGCCGCAAGAATAAAAGCTATAAGGACTTTTCCGTGGGCGGCGGCTCGCTTCCCTGGTACGTCACCGCAGGCTCGATGGTTGCTGCAACCATAGGCGGCGGAACGCTGATCGGCTATGCCGGTTCCTATTATTCCTTTGGCGCGCAGTGGGTGTGGATGGCCGTCATCACGCTTGTCGCCCAAGTGATACTCGCAAAATTCCTTGCCACACGTTTCAAAAACTTCAATATCCCCAGCATCGCGGACATTATCGCCGTCCGCTACGACAAGCGCGCCCGCTGCGTTACGGCTATTATACTGTTGGTGGGTGAATTTGCGGTATTCTGCGCAATGGTCTCCTCCTTTGCGGGCATACTAAGCTCGTATATTGGGCTTTCCCGGGGGTTTTCCCTTATCATTACAGTGGTGATATTCCTCGTAACCGTTAATATGGGCGGCTTTAAGGGAATCGCCTATACCGACTTTATACAAACCTTTCTTATCATCGGCGGCATATTGATCGTTACTGGCATCACCTTCGCCCGCGCGGGCGGCTTTGCCGGTATCGCATCCCTGGGCTCCGACATGCTCAATCCCTTCCATGCTAATATCCCGTGGCAAACGATGCTGGGCAATCTTGTATCGATCGGGCTGCTGTGTTTCGTTAACCAGTGCACCACCATACAGAAGATCGCCGCCTCCAAATCGCCCAAGGACGCGCAAAAGGCCGTTATGGCTTCGTCAATCGCAAGCTCCATCGCCGTGGGAGGCTTCCTGCTCATTATGGGCTTGGGCGCAAAGATCCTCCATCCCGATATGGCCAATCCCGACGACGTGGTCATGAAGCTGCTCAACGACATGCCTGTGTTCATCTCCACGCTCTATGCGGCAGCCATTGTCGCCGCAATTCTTACCACCGCCAATGCCATGCTCATCTCATCGAGCTTGAGCCTCAATGCGCTGTTGAAGGCCGCTAAGCCCGAAATTTCGGATGCGAAGCAGTTGGTTTCCAGCAAAATCTATATTGTCTTAGCCGGTGTGCTGGCATATGTGTTTGTGCAGTTTATACCCGGCATCATCACATGGATCATGCTGGCTTATACCATCCAGGCAAGCTTGTTCATACCGCTTTATGCCGGATTGATCTGGAAACGCCCCACCGCCACGGCTGGCTTCATTTCCCTTCTGTTCTCCGGCCTTGTGGTTGGCATATGGGAAGTGCTGGGCTGTCCAATGGGCATCCACACCATATTCGTGGCGGTGCTCACAGGCATTCTCGCGCTGGTCATCGTGACGCTGCTTGATAAAAAGCCGGTAACATCCGCCCAGCTTCGCGTGGTAGAGGCGTTTAGAAACGGTACGGCCATCCATGCGGAGGAATTGATATGAGCAAGAGCTTTGACACGATCATATTTGGTGGCCGGGTATACGACGGGTCGGGTGCGCCGGCCCGCCCGGCCGACGTGGGCATGACAAGCGGAAAAATAACCGCCATAGGCGATCTTTCTGCGGCCCAGGCAAGCGAGCGGATAGACGCGGCGGGTAAAGCGGTATGCCCCGGTTTTATCGATCACCACTCTCATGGCGACCAGAACGTGTTTGTGGACAGGCTGGCGGGTAATCAGCTTTTGCAGGGCATTACCACCGAGGTCACGGGCCACTGCGGTTCGTCCATGGCGCCGGGGCTGGGCGAGGTTCCCCCCTGCTGTATCGCTGTCACCGAGGACGCCACCCCTTCGCAGAACGAGGCGATGGCAAAAGCCAGCGTGGATTTTGCCGCTTGGGTCAACGCCGTATCAAAACTTGACATTGGCACGAATATGGGTTTTTATGCCGGGCATGGCAGCATCCGGTGGGCTGTGATGGGCGAGGGCGCGCAAAAGCCGAGCGCCCACCAAATGGACGCCATGAAAGCATATGTTCGCGATGCGATGGACGCGGGCTTTCTCGGCATTACGTCCGGGCTGATCTATCCGCCCGGCTGTTATGCGGATGTTGCGGAGCTTTCAGAGCTTTGCGAGGTCGTGGCGTCCTATGGCGGCGTATACTGTACCCACATACGCGACGAGGGGGATACGGTGTTAAAGGCGCTGGAAGAAGCCTGCACGGTGGCGCAGCGGTCGGGTGTGGAGCTTGTGGTATCGCATCATAAGGTAACCGGAAAGCATAACTGGGGCAGATCCGAAAAAACGCTGGCGCTTATCGACGATTTCGCGGCGAAGGGCGTAACGGTACATATGGATCAATATCCCTACAACGCAGGCGCAACACAGCTTATGCACGCTATCCCCCGCGCGTATTTTCAGAAGGGGCGCGCCGCGTTGATCGAGTCTCTCAACGACCCGGCTGTAAGGGCCGCCATCCGCGCCGAGATGCTTATGCCCAATAAAGCCGGCGAGGAAAACCTACTGTACAGCTCGGGCGGGCCCGAAGGCGTGCTCATAGGCAACGCTATGGAAGCGCCGGAAGCCGAAGGAAAAAATCTCATGGAGTTGGCGGAACTCTACGGCCGCGATCCCTATGACTTGCTCTTTGATATCGTGCAAAAAACCGATGGCAGCGCCATAGGCGTATTCACGGTGGTGGGCGAGGCGGATATCCGCCGCATTCTGAAGGACCCGCGCACAGCGATCGGTACCGACGGCGTACACGGCACACAGAAAAACCTCTTTGGTCACCCGCGGCTGTACGGCACGTTTCCCACCATATTTGAAAAATACGTGCGCAAGGAAAAGCTGCTGACGCTTGAGGATGCCATTCGTAAATGCACAGGGCTTCCGGCTTCTATCTCGCATCTCAAAAACAAGGGGTTTTTGAGGGAAGGCTTAGACGCGGATATCGTCGTGTTCGATCCGGCTTCCATAGCGGCTCACGCCGATTATTCCAATCCCATGGGGTCGAACACAGGGTTGGACCGCGTGATCGTAGGCGGCGTATCCGCCGTTATAGACGACATGCTCACTGGGGCATATAACGGCCAAGTAGTGCTGCACGATTAAGGGGAAGCATGCTATGGAACTAAAGATACGCCCCGAGATTTTAAAAGGACTCAAGGAGAGTTACGCCCAGGAGGAGGCCTGCGCCGAGGGTTTTATCAATTGCAGCGAGGGGGACAATCCATATGGCACCCCGCCTGCCGCGACCGCTGCATGGAGCGCGCGCCCGCAGCAGCTATTCGCCTATCCGCACAGCACGGCCTTCCAAGAGGCGCTGCTATCCTTTTGGGGTTCCGATTGCCGTTTAACCACGGGTATGCTCAAGCTTTGCGCGGGAACCATCGACGGAATATATCAGGTATTGAGCTTGTTCGATCAGCCGGCTTATCAGGTGCTGGGCGTGGCGCCGCAATTCCCGGATTTCGTATGGGCCGTTCGGCTTCGCGGGGGTATTTACAAAAGTGTGCCTATCAAAAACGGCGGCCTGCCGGTGCAGGCGCTGGTGGACGGCATCGAAAAGCAAACGGCGCCGGTTTATATCGATAACCCCAATAACCCTACGGGTATGCGCTTTACGCTAAACGAACTGCGCGCCGTGCTGGAGCGCGCAAAGCGCATGGGCGCGGCTGTGCTGGTAGACGAAGCCTATGGCGGCTATATGAAAAAAAGCGAGTCCGCAATTTGCCTTTTGAGCGAGTTTAGCAATTTGCTTGTGCTTCGATCCATGTCAAAGGCATGGGGTCTCGCGTCGCTTAGGGCCGGATACATCGCGGCGGGCGAGGGGCTGTGCGAAGCACTTATGCAAATCAGCAATCCCTATGTGCTGCCGGAATGCATCCGCCTTACGGCAGCGGCCGCGCTAAGCGATTACGGTTTTCTAAAAACATGTGCGGCAAACTTTGATAGGGACAAAAAGCGATTGCGCGCCGCGCTTCCTCGGACCATCACCATGGCGCCCACATACGATGCCTGCCCCATATGCCTGCTGACACATGTGAATTCAAACGCAAACCTGTATGAGCGGATGCTTTGTGTTGGCATAAAGGCCGTGGACGGCTCCTGCTTTGAGGGGCTGGGCAAGAACAGCGTCCGGCTGCGGCTGCCGCATTGCGGTTTGATGCCGCGCCTACTTGAGGCCATCTCAGCCCTCACATAATAATCTCCCTCCTAAACAAGAGGAGCCGTAGCTTGTTGCTGCTACGGCTCCCCTACGTCACACTAGTTGTCCGGTTATTTTGCCGCGTGCTCGCCGGCGATCCTGCCGGATACGAACACATAACCCTGGGCAACGCCGCCGTAGTTCGCGTAGCCCTTCTGGTTGTTGAACAGTACGCCCATGGAATCTGTGCCAACCGCGTACAGCCCATCGATGACGTTGCCTGTGGTATCGAGTACCTGCATATCGGCGTTGACATCCAGGCCGCCGCAGGTGCTGTAGATATAAGGCGCGCCGGTCACGGCGATGTAATACTCGCTGGCGTCGCCGATAGCGCCCAGGCGCTCGTAGCGCTCAAGCTGCTTGCTGAAGGGATCTTCGCCCCCCGCTACCACCGCGTCGTAAGCGGTTACGGCGTCGTTGAGCGCCCCACCGGTCATGCCGCTGCCGATGGCGGTCGCCAGCTCGTCCAGAGAGCCTGCCTTGTAGACATAGCCAAGCTTGATGGCCTCTTCCAGCACCGCGTCGATGTTTTTGAGCGGGACATCCGCCGCAATGCCGCCCTGGGTCAGGTAACGGCCACCCGCGTCAAACTTCGGCCCCTGCTCGCGCAGGATGTCGATCTGCTCTTTGGAGTAGATGGTATAGTACCGGGGCCCAACAATGAACCCGTTGTACGCGATGTTCGCCTCGTTCATAAAGCGCTCGCCGCTGGGATTGACCATGAGGGACTCTGAGGAGCAGGCTAGGCCATAGGGAATGTCATTGTCCGCATGATCCTCAAAGGAAAGCATGATGGTGGACGGCCCCGCGAAATGGGACATGGGAGGCATGTCGATGTTATAGGTGGCCGCGCCCGCATTGAGCGCCATCTGAATGCCCGCGCCGTCGTTCTGGGTCATGCCGTACACCCGCCAGTCGCCGCCGATGTACTGGTTTTTCATTTCCACATTGCCCGCAAAGCCGCCGGTGGCCAGTATGACCTTCGCCGCTTTGATGGTAACGGTGCTGCCGTCCAGACGGGTCGCCTTCGCGCCGGCTACCTTGCCTGCGTCCATGAGAAGCTCGGTCGCCTCCGTCTCCAGCAGGTATGTGCCGCCCATTGCCTGGTACTTGTCATACGCCTGTGCAAAGAAGCTCTCAGTGAGGGCTTTTTT
>CAYPKG010000018.1:37994-42125 GCA_964411275.1 uncultured Oscillospiraceae bacterium
TTCAGCCGCCGCCAGGGCCGCCGTGGTGCCCGCGCCGCCCATGCCCACCACAAGGATGTCCGCCTCGATTGTTTCGTCAGCGGCTGGGGCAATCCCAAGGGGCGCGTTCAGCGCCGCCTGATCCCCGCCGGCCTGGAGCAAGCAATCCAGCACCGCGTTCTTGATGCCGTTGGAGGTGGAGGTCGCACCACACACAGCGTCTACCGCAAGGGACTGATGCTCAATGATCCGGGGGATCAATACGCTGGTGGCCGTGGCCACTTCACCGATGGTTTCTTGGTGTTCGCCCAAAGCGATGTCGGTGATCTTCCCACCCGCTACCGTCACGGTAACCGGGATGGGCTCCATCACGCTAAAACCATACGAAGAGGCGGTGTACACACCGTCGTTTAACACAATGCCCACCGTCTCACCCATGGCCTCGTTCAGGGCCATGGCAGCCGCAGTCTTGATGCCGTTGCTGGACGCGGTGGCGCCTGAGATGCCATCCACTTCCGCCGAGTTGGCGGTTTTGATGATCTCCGGAAGCTGCTCTACCGCGATGGAACCGATGCCCAGCGTCTCGCTGTCGCCTACGGCTAATACATCGGTGATGGCGTTCGCGTCTACAGTGAGGGTTACGCTAACGTCGCCGCCAAAGCCCTTCGCTGTGGCGGAATAGGTGCCGGGAGTGTACTTGCCCGGTTCTTCTCCGGCAGGGACCGGTTCCGGCGTCGCCTCGGCCGCTGGCGCGGGCTCCTGCGCGGCAGGAGCGGCGCAGGCGGTGGCAAATAGCAACATCGCCAAGAGAAGCGCCAATACTGTACGCAATTTCATCTTTGTTTCCTCCTTTGTATAATGTGTCTCACCCATTACCACAGGGCGACATATACAGTATACAGAAAACACAATCCAATTCCGTTGAAATTATGATGAAATTTTGTCAATCGGTTCATCCGACACGGGAAGCGTCACCGTAAACGCGCTGCCCTTTTGAGGATTAGATTGTACCCGGATATCCCCGCCATGGGCCCGGACGATGGATTTTGCGATGGCAAGCCCCAGGCCGGTTGATCCCCCCGGGCCTTTCACATACCGCTCAAACAACCGGTGGATCTGATCCTTGGGAATTCCAGGGCCATGATCCAAAACCGTGATTTCCACGGTGTGTTTTTCCCCATGTTGTACATTCACCTGTACCACCCCGCCCTCCGGGCTGTGCCGGATGGCGTTGTCCAGAATATTATCGAGAGCCTGTCCCAGCCGAAACGCGTCCCCCACGATTGTAAGGCCGGTATCCTCCAGTTTTATGATAATATCGATCCTCCGCTCCAGCGCCTTTGCCCCCGCGTCCGCCACAAGGCTCTGAATGAGATGTGAAAGCTGGAATTCCACAAAGTTGAATTCAATCGCATTGTCGTCCAGGCGGGAAACGAGGAATATATCATCCGCCATATTCTCAAGGCTGGTGATCTTGCCGTCGATCAGCGTGAGATATTTCTCCTGCCCCGCTGTGGGCACGGGCAATGCATCCTTTAACATATCGAGATACCCGCCCAAGGCAAACAACGGGCTGCGCAGGTTATGGACGATATCGGTCATGAACCGCTGTTTGCGGGATTGCACCTGCATCAGCCGCTCGTTGGTGGATACCAGCTCTGATGTTTGCTCCTCCACCTTTTTTTCGAGAAGCGCGTTCAGCTCGTCGGCCTCCTGGAATTTTCTTGCGAACTTCCCCGTGGCCGCCACCACCAGCGCAAACAGGTACGCGAATTGCGCGTACTGGGTGGGCATCACCTGTACGTCCACCATACCCTGCGGGATCAGCCCTTTATTGAGCAGCAAGTAAAACACCGCTTCCACGATAAAGCTCACACCCCAGCCCCACAGCAATATTCCGCAGGAGGGAGCGCCGCGAAGAAGCGACTTAGCGATGAGATAACCCTGAATGAGCATTTGCACATATCCCGCATAACGCAGCACCGTCATGGCAAATCCGCTTGCGCAAAATAGCGAGAGAACACACACACCAACGGTGAAGAGCACAAAATGATGCACCGCCCGGGGCGGTTTTACCACAAATTGCAGGCACACAAAATAGCTGAGCACATAGAACTGGCGCATCACCACCGGCGACCAGCGGGGAAACACCATTATGGAAGGATACCGGGGAATGCTTAAAAAGAGAATAAGGTACATGGCGGCGGTAAACGCCAGCAGCAAAAGGTATTTTTCGCTGCGCTTTTGCAGGAACATCACCACCATGAACAGCACCAGCATCAGGTGCAGCCCGATGGCAATGAGGTCAAGATACAGCCAGAGATTTTGCGCTGAAAGCAGCTTTGTACGGGAACCCAGCAGAACGCCCTGATATCCGTCATACAAGGACTGGCTGTTTGCCTCCAATGTGAATTCATACGTCCCCGTGCCGTTACTTTCATAATCGGCCAGGCGGAACATGTCCGCGGAGGAAATGGTTCCGTTTTCCTCCATTCCCTGTACAACAACGCCGTTGATCCATAACCGGCTGGAAAACGGGCGGGTCAACAGGAAATAATACCCATCCTCCGGGTTCTCAAGGGCCAGTGTAAAACGGTATGTAAAGCCCCGCATGCGCCGGTCGAAGCGCAGGTTTTTCGCAATCTCCCAGGCGTCCGTCTCCCCGCCCGTTTCCCTCATAAACCATTCCCCGGTAAGCATGTAGGGCATGCTGTCCGGGGAAAGCGAAGGCACCGCGATGATCCCCGCGCGGGCGTTGAGCACCGGGGAGTTTTCATTGAGCCGAATTAGATAGAACAGCAGCAGCAATGTAAGCAGCAATATTCCAATCAGCAGCAGCCAGTTCTTTTTCTCGGCCACACCGTTTTTTCTGCCTTTCAACTATTTCATCCCTTTAAGCCGTTGCTCCAGATACCGGGCAAGCTGCTCCACAGCCTGCTCCTGCCCCTGAAACGCCTTGGCGCTTCCTTGGGCCAGCGTCCCCCGGCCGCCGCCGCGTCCGTTGAGCGCCGCGTTCACCGCCTGGCACAATTCCCCCATGTCCAGACCCAGTTTTTCCGAGCAGCAAAGGACATACTGCAGCGCCCCCTCCGCTTCTGACAACAGCAGGCACAGGGCGTTCCTGCCCTTACAAACCCGCTGCGCCAGGGGCTTTAACTGCGCGCTGGGCAGATCCGGATACAGCCTCACGCAGATGGCCGTTCCCTTCACACAATTTGCCCCGTCCAACAGCTCCTCACCGAGATAGCGGGTTAGCTTATGATACAGCTCCTTATTCTCCCGGCGCAAATTCGCCTGCTCCTTTTGCTGCTTTACCACCGCTTCCCCAAGCAGTTCCGGCTTGACGGACAGCAATTTCGCCGCCCGTTCCGCCGCGCTTTGCATCCGCCCCGCGAAGTCCAGCGCCCGGGCGCCGCAATGGAACGTCAGCCGGGTGCCGCCCTTGTATTTTTCAAAGCTCTCGATCTTGACAAAGCCCACCTCACCCAGGTTTCTAACATGGGTGCCGCAACAGGTGCAGCTGTCCGCCCCGGGCATGGTCACGATCCGGATCTCGCCCGCTATCCCCTCCGCCTGTTTGCGAAGCTGCATCCCGCTCAATTCCTCCGGGGAAACATATACAACCCTTACCGGCAGGTTACTGGTGATAAACTCCATGGTGCGCCGCTCCAGGCTTGCCACCTGCCCGCCGTCAAGGAGACTATCGAGGTCGATTGTGGCGTATGTTTCCGCCATGTGAAAGCCCACATTATGCGCCCCAAACAATTCATACGCGGCGTAGGAAAGTATGTGCTCGCCGCTGTGCTGCTGCATGTGATCAAAGCGCCGGGGCCAGTGGAGGCTCACCGTCACAGTTTCCCCCACGGGCAGCGCCGCATCCGTCACGTGGATGACTTTCTCCCCGTCCTCCCGGACGTCCAGCACGTTTGCGCTTCCGATTAGTCCGGTGTCATGGGGCTGGCCGCCGCCTGTGGGGAACAGGATGGTGCGGTCCAATTCCACCTCGAACCCGCCCTCGATGGCTTCGCAGCCAAGAACCTTAGCCGTGGTTTTAGTAAGATAGCAATCATCCAAATACAGCTTCGTGGTCATATATATCCTTGTATGATAAACACGCGGCAAAAACCGTGTGTTATCATACACTCCTTTCAA
>CAYPKG010000019.1:0-38852 GCA_964411275.1 uncultured Oscillospiraceae bacterium
AGCAAGGGACTGAAAATCCCTGTGTCGGTGGTTCAAGTCCACTCTGAGGCACCATGCGGGAATAGCTCAGTGGTAGAGCATCGCCTTGCCAAGGCGGGGGTCGCGAGTTCGAATCTCGTTTCCCGCTCCATTTTCCGGGTTTTACTTTTGAAAACCCACCATATAATATGATATGGCGCCATAGCCAAGCGGTAAGGCAGAGGTCTGCAAAACCTTCATCCCCGGTTCGATTCCGGGTGGCGCCTCCACCATGGTGCACTCAAAAGAATATGTGCCACGCAAACCCAGACGTTGTCTGGGTTTGCGGCATTCTGGGTCGCGTTCACGCCGCGAACGCGCATATCTAATTTGGTGCAGCATGCCACGGACAAGCCCCCGAAACCTTAGATGTTTCGGGGGCTTTCTGTTTTTCACAACACGTGCTTTTTTGCTCAAGTGCCACCTTTGTGCCAATTTTTTCGCAGCAATTCATCATTGAATTCATCATGAGATGATGAATAAAAATTAAGACAGCGTGAGGATGAATATTTTCTTTGATAGAATTCTCCTACACCATCAAAATAATGTTCTCCTCCCCCGCTATCTATGGGTGGACACATCATTACTGTGCCGAGGATAATCGTTAATTTTACAATAGGCAGGAATTAAATTCGGTACATATTTCCAGTTGAAAGCCCGACGATCTATCAAATCGCCCCCGGGGTTGTTGCTGCTTTTATCCATTTTTACTGTGAGGACGTTCTTTCTCCTGCAAAGATAGTTTCTTTTTACTGACAACTTCATAGGCTTGATACCCCAGAATATTGGTGCGGCGAATATAGGCAAAGTCTTCTTTTGAAATCAACAATTCCGTTTTTAAAAAATCTTCATCCAGAGGCGTACGAGACAAGATGATCTTAAAGGCTCCGGGTTCGCTTGTTGTATAGCCATTTTGCATTAACATGCCGTAACAGGCGTTTGTCGTGTTCATGTGAATGCCGGCGAAAATAACTGTATGGTCCGCCGGATCCGAGTGATTGACCAGGTGGATGACGGCATTGGTCGGATGGCAAATCAGTTCGCCCAAATACACAACAGAGCACTGATGATAATTCGAAAAATCAGGGACATTCATATAAAAGGTAGCGGAAATCTTTCCATCGGGTTCATCGTAAAGTGTGAGATAGCCGCGCAAAAGATCATAGGCTCCGCTTCGAACCAGCATATAAACGCATAGAGTCTGGCTGCTGAAAACCCCAAACCTTGCCGGGTGAGCGCCACTGGCGTATGATTCCCCTGCATCCAGAAACTGCCGCACGTCCACCTCCAGCGCTTTGGCAATCTCATGTAGGGTGGCAATATCTATGGTTGTTTCGCCCAGTTCGTATTTCGATAAAATTGATTTGCTTTTATAGATTTTAGCGGAAAGCTCCTTCAGCGTGTACTTTTTTGCCTTGCGGTACATTCGGATTTTTGCGCCGATCATTTTTTGGATCTTATCCATAGGCGGCTCCTTTCTCCAAAGGCCGTTTCCATTATCATACCGAAACTAAAATTGAAATGCAATGTAGCAGCGCTATTTTCTCTATATTGTCTGTCATGTTGGAAAGCAGATTTCATTTGATTCTTTGAATTCCAATAAAAAGAGATTTTATGTTGAATTATTGGCATTTTGTTGTTGACTTAAATTAAGTAAATATCAAGTTATAATATATTCCTATTTGGCTGGAATTCTGATCGTTTCTTTCCATTCCCGCGCATTTTCTGCATTTTGCGCGTTCCCCCTGTTACAAAATATAATCTGCATTAAGCGCAGCAAAGGAATTGCATATTGGCAGAATTGAAAATTCATTGTTGCAAATTTACTCATCAAATCACCGAACAAACGACATCAGCCCAGAACTCTCCCCGAGCTTTGCATTGTACCGCAATAAAGATCATTTTTCAGCACGGGGATCCGTGTTACCATAAACATTTTGAGGAGGCGTTCATCATGAAAAAAGCAATATCCACAAAAAACGCGCCCGCTGCCGTTGGACCTTATTCTCAGGCCATCGAAGCCAATCAAACCCTATTTATTTCCGGTCAGCTTCCCATCGATCCCGCCACTGGTATGATGCCCGCCACCGTGGAGGATCAGGCACGCCAAGCGCTGCTTAGCGTTGAAGCAATTCTATTTGAAGCCGGTCTGGGACTCCGAGACGTTGTCAAAACCACGATCTTTATGCAGGATCTCGGGGGCTTTGCCGCTGTTAACAGGATCTATGGTGATTTTTTCGAGGGCACTCTTTACCCGGCGCGAGCCTGCGTGGAGGTAGCAAAACTGCCCAAAGGCGCTCTGATTGAAATTGATGCCATCGCAGTGCGCAAATAAATGGTTACCTAAAACAACTTAAACAGGAGGATTGTGGACATGAGTGTAAATTGGGAAAGCATCAGAAACGAAGAGTTTCCTTGGCTGGCCAGTGGGGAAAAAGACTTTTTGGACTGGGCCTGCGTTGGCTTAGCCCCCCAGTGCGTTGTTAAGGCCGTCCAGGAATTTGCCGAGTACGCAGCGCGCAACGATGAGATCAGCTCCGGCTTCCATCATGGCGGACTGGATGGCAAACGCACAAAAGCATACGAGGAGGCGGCAAAGATTCTCAATGCGGACATCGAAGAGATTGCGTTGGTTGAGAACACCTCTCATGGTCTGAACATCGCCGCAACCTCTATCCCGATGGAAGCGGGAGACAATATCGTTACCACAGATTGCGAGTTTATCCAGGTAACGCTATTTTCAATCCGTAGCCGCTTGAGCTCTTTGAGCTGGCGGCTTAACGCTTCGCCAAGATAATCCTCATCTTCGATCCATTCCATCAGCGGAGTAACCCACCGTCCGACCTCCGGCGGCAGCGGAAATATTGGTGGGGGGGCATCCACACCCTCCTTAACCTCCGCAGGGCCCAGTGCGCCCACCCAGTCGGATAACAGCGCGTTCACCGCGCCGGTATCCCGTGCTTCCAGCGCTTGTGGGAAAATGTCCAGCAGCGCCTGATCCCAATCCGCTTCCCCGCCGTTTACCACCGCGGGGTGATGAAATTTCACAAACCCCCACACCTTACACAGCTTTTGCAGGTGCGCGTTTTGAACATCATCGATCGCATCCGGCCAGGCGTATGGCGCGGGGGCGGCGCAGGATGTCAATAACAAAGCCGATAGGAGAACTACCCCAAGGGTTCTTCTGATATGCTGATGCATAAAACCACCCTTCCTCAATTTTTTTGACCGCTCGTATCATGCTGATTTGTGATGAGTCTAGGTTTCTTATTTAATATTATAGAGCCTATAATATATGTAAGTCAATAATAAGTTAATGCTTATCGTATATTTGAGCGGTACATATTGTCCAATGGCGCTATGAAGTATTAACCCACAAGGCGAAATGCTGTGTGAGTTTATCACAGAACGAAAGTAAAATAGACGGTATACTTTCATCAGAGCAGTAAAGGAGTCGTGAGCATTATGGGATTTGAATTATTCAAAAAGGAAGCAGCGGCGGGCAATGAGGGCAAAAGATTGGTAGTTCACAAGAACCGCTGCCCGCAAAATCACCCTTGCCCCTCGGTACCGGTCTGTCCGGTGGGAGCGTTGAGTCAGATTGGCCATGATGCTCCGATCGCGGATCAGGATAAATGCATCCAGTGTGGAAAATGCGTCAGGTTCTGCCCCATGGGGGCGCTTACATTGGAATAGAAAATATAGGAGGTTTGAGTCATGTCGGTATTAACAATCACAAAAAACAACTTTCAGAAGGAAGTTATGGAGAGCGACAAGCCCGTTTTGCTGGACTTTTGGGCAAGCTGGTGCGGTCCGTGCAGGATGGTTTCTCCCATCATCGATAAAATCGCGGACGAAACGCCCGGGGTCAAGGTCGGCAAGGTCAACATTGATGAGCAGAGAGAATTGGCTGAGCAGTTCGAGGTAATGAGCATACCCACGCTGGTCGTCATGAAGAACGGAAAAATCGTAAATAAAGCGATGGGCGCAAAGCCCAAAGCGCAGATTGTATCCATGTTGGATTAATTGCTGATTTATAATAGCAGACCGCAAAGATATTTCTTTGGGTCTGCTTTTTACATCCGAAGAGTTTTTGCCGTTAAAAAACAGATTGCGTCAGCAGCAAAGCTGTTCCAGCCTTGCTTTATCCGTCAGGGCAATGCTTCCTCTTGTAAGCTCCACCATTCCCTCCGACCGGAAGTAGCGCAGCATCCGCGTGACCACCTCACGGGCGGTACCCATATGGTTGGCAATTCGTTCATGGGTGATGGAAAGCGTGTCGCTGTCCTCCAGGACGCTTTCTTCCAGCAGGAATGAGGATAATCGCTTGTCAACGCTTTTCCACATAATTTGCTCGATCAGCCACATGACCTCGGAAAAGCGTGACGCCATGACTTGATTGGTGTAGTTTGCAACGGCGAGAGACTGTTCCATGAGCTGCTTGTATACATCCGAGGGAATGATCCAGAACTCGGAAGACTTTTCCGCTTCTATGGTAATATCAAACTGGATGCTGCTCATCATGCAGGATGCAGAAAACAGGCAAATATCCCGCTCAAACAGGCGGTAGATCGTGATTTCTTTTCCTTCATCGGAAAGTATATAGGCGCGAAGCTGTCCAGAGCGCATCACAAAGAGCCCGATACAATCCTCCGAGCCATTGTGCAGCAGCATTCCCTTGGGCGCGGTGCGTTTGATTGCCGATTGTAAAAGCAGGCGTTGCTCCTCTGCGTTCAGTTTCTCCCAAATGGGAAAATAGCTGTTTAGTGGCATGTACACGACCTCCACTTTGTTGAGATATAGTATAAATGAGTTTATATCATATGTCAAAAACGATAATTGACATTTCATTGGTGGAGGGAAAACCGCTTTTCATTCGCGGCGTTGAATGCCGACGGCAGCGAGCCGTATTGTGGCTGCGGTGGATGCAACCGCCACGGGAACGGATAAAAGTGGTATCTTCCATAATGGGGAAAAAATTCAAAAAAGCAGGACAAATGACGGTACAAGCCGAAATAGTAATAGAGAATATAAAATAAAAACCGCCGCAGTAGAGAGCTATCTGAGGGGCGGGCTACAGTCTACAGGCTCCATTTGCCGCAAGCATGCATGCTGGCGAGTTCGCAGAGCATCCATAATTGCAGCCCAGTTGTGTGAGTATATCACGGAATAAGCGCAGGAAACCCGGTACAATCAATGCATTCAACAAAAGTGAAGGAGGTCGATGCAATGAACAGTATGTGTGCTCCATCTGCCGCTATGTTTACGACGAGGCCAAGGGCATCCCCGAAGCGGGGATAGCGCCGGGGACAAAATGGGCTGACCTGCCTGAGGGCTGGGTATGTCCCCTTTGCGGCGCAACCAAGGCCGAGTTCATAGAACAGGGCGGTGATGTACAGGCAAAGAAACCAGTTATGGATGCCCCTGCCGATATGAAAGAGCTTTCGCCGATGGAAATGGGCATCGTTTGCTCCAATCTGGCAAGGGGCTGTGAAAAGCAGTACAAAGAGGAGGAGGCCGCGCTGTTCACAGAGCTGGCCGGATACTACAAATCCGTATCCGCACCGGCGGAAAATCCTTCGTTTGCCAAGCTGCTCGATCTCATTGAGAAAGATTTGGAAGACGGTTTCCCGGCAGCAACCGCAGCATCCTCCGCCCCTATGGATCGCGGCGCGCTCCGGGCGCTGGTCTGGAGCGAGAAGGTCACCCGCATTCTCAAATCCCTCCTGACCCGCTATGAAAAAGAGGGCGACGCCATGTTCGAAAAGACAGACGTGCACGTCTGCACCATCTGCGGCTTCGTTTTTGTGGGGGACACGCCGCCGGCGATCTGCCCGGTGTGCAAAGTGCCCGGCTGGAAGTTCGAGAAGATCGAAGGGAGGGCAGTGTAATGACATATGCGGTAAGAAACATTCGGCTTTGCACCAAGGACTGTCTATGCCTATACGTCTGTCCCACCGGCGCTACGGACACGGAGAACAGCATCATCGACGTAGACAAGTGCATCGGCTGCGGCGTCTGCGCGGGCGCCTGTCCTTCCGGCGCGATCTCCATGGTGCCTTTAGAGCTTCCGCCCCAACAGCCCAAGACCGACGCCGTGAAAACCTTGCTGAACGCACTTTTGCGCAGTAAGGCAGAGCAGGAGAGCATCGCTGCCGGACTGCCCGGCAAGCTGGCCGCCGCCATCGAGAAGTCCAACCGCATTATGGCGGAGGACATCATCCGCGAGGCAGGCTATATGCTTCCCCAAAGCACAAACGCCCATGCCTTCCTGAAGGAGCAGCTCAGAAATGCGCAGGGCCAGGGCTTCCCGAAAGAAGCAGTGGAACAGCTGCTGTCCATGCTGAAAACAAATGATGAACCCGATGAAAAGCCCATGGGAAAATGGAAATGCTCTGTATGCGGATATATTCATGAAAGCTCCCTGCCAGCCGATTTCAAATGCCCCCAATGCAGGCAGCCTGCAAGCGCATTTGTGAAGATGGAAGAAGCGCCAGTAAAGGGAGCCAACGCTTACGCAGGGACTAAGACCGAGCGAAATCTGGCGGAAGCCTTCGCCGGCGAGAGCCAAGCCCGAAACAAATATACCTACTTTGCCAATATTGCCTCCCGCGAGGGCTACGACCAGCTATCCGAGCTGTTTCTCAAGACCGCGCGCAATGAGCAGGAGCACGCCCGCGTCTGGTTCGAGGAGCTGGGATATTGGGGAAATACTGCTGAAAACCTCCTTGCCGCTGCAGAGGGCGAGAATTACGAGTGGACGGATATGTACGATCGCATGGCAAAGGACGCCGACGAGGAAGGGTTTGTGGAGCTGGCCGCCCGCTTCCGCAGAGTCGCAGCCATTGAAAAGGCGCACGAGGAGCGCTTTCGCGCTTTGCTCCATAACGTGGAGATGCAGCAGGTGTTCGAGAAAGGCGAGGAAACCATGTGGGAGTGCCGCATCTGCGGACATCTGGTCATGGGCAAGAAAGCTCCCGAGGTCTGCCTCGTGTGCAAGTATGCCAAGAGCTATTTTGAAGTTAGAAAAGAAAATTATTGATTGGAGGAATTGTTCATGTTTGATAACAAATTCTACATCTGCCGTCATTGCGGCAATATCATGGGTCTTATTCACGACTCCGGCATACGCGTGGTATGCTGCGGAGAAGAGATGCAGCAGCTTGTGCCCAACACGGTAGAAGCAAGCGCCGAAAAGCACCTTCCCGTGGCAACTGTGGATGGCGATATTATAAAGATTGCCATAGGCTCCGCCCCGCACCCAATGAACGAGGAGCACAGCATCCAATGGGTGTATCTTGAGACCGAAAACGGCGGTCAGCGCAAATGCTTGAAGCCCGGTGATGTGCCGGAGGTCAGCTTTGCACTCTCAGGCGACAAGGCCGTGGCAGCATATGCCTACTGCAATCTGCACGGACTGTGGAAGACCCAACTATAAGTAAGAATATAGTGAGAAGCACTCGTCATACGGCGGGTGCTTTTCTCTATTTGAGAAAAGCAGCTCCGAGCATCAGGCAATACATTGTGACAAAATCACGGTAACATCCCGGCTTTTTCATTATAATGAAGATAAAGTAAAAGGAGGCTATTCACCATGAAACAAAAAAACAAGCCCGCGTTTTTCAAATATCTTCCTGTTATAATTGCCGCCGTTGTCGGCGCTGTCGGCGGATACCTGTACTATCGCTTTATCGGATGCGCCACCGGAACCTGCGCCATTACATCCAATCCGTATATCTCAACCCTGTATGGCGGAATAATCGGCGGGGTGATTGGAATTGCATTGGCACCCGACGCAGATTCTTCCTGTGCGGCAGAAAAAGGCGAGGAAAAGTCCTGCGAATAAATAGCGTGATCCGAGGTTGCCGAAAACTTGGGTTAATGGCCGAATTTTAACAGCTGATGGAACGAGAAGAAGTCCCGTAAATTGGGGCTTCTTTTCTTTTCACTCTCGGATAAATGCAACATAAACGGATGCCATGAAAGCGTTTCCCTTTCAAAATCCCGTTGGGATGTGGCAGTTTGCGGTATATTGGATTTTATGGTAGAATTCACGCAAGCTCCACGGAGCAATAAAGCTTGGGATTGAAAGGTTAAAAATGTTCAGAATATATGGCGCCCTTATTGATATATTTGCCGCATTGGTTTTCATAATTCCCGTATTCTTAGTATATGGAAAATTTACATTTCACAACGCAAAGCGCACTTTTACATATGCAATATTTGCATGCTATCTCGTTGCTGTTTTAGCGCTTGTTGGTTTTCCAAACATATCTTCGCTGAAAATAGATTTTAACGTCAATATCATTCCATTTGCCGGTATGATACCCGATTTTAAGAATGCCTGCTTAAATGTGCTTATGTTTGTCCCGTTGGGTGTGTTTCTGCCTTTATTGTGGGAGAAATATAGAAATATCAAGGATACCATTGTTTTCGGACTATGCGCCACGGCCATAATTGAAATTACCCAAGTCCTTACCTTTCGGGCAACGGATATCAACGATATCATTACAAATATCCTCGGGGCATTGATTGGATATTGTATTGCAAAGTGGGCGTCCAAGAATTTCACACGGCATGCCATTGCGCATACAAGAACCAAAGATTTGTATCTAATCTGTGGAACGGTCGTGATCATCATGTTCTTTGTGCAGCCGTTTGTTGCATCGCTTATATGGGACATGATGCTATAGATTATTGCTTGGTGAGCGGCCGCCCAATGCCTCACTCATTATCGTTGCCGTAATAATTCTCAACCAAATATTGAAACAAGGCGGTTACAGCATCATCCTTTGCCTGGAAGCGGGACTTCCCGTCATACAAGGTGCCATTTCCTCTGAGATATACTCTGTTATCCCGAGAATTCAAATGCATTATCACGATATAATCTCCATCGTAGGCGCCATACGGGATTTCAGAATACGCTCCGCGATACCCGAGGCGGACGTCCTGAAGAAGCGTGCATATCTGTGCAATTTGAGCCTGATCGGTAATATTATAGGATCTGTCGTCCCCTTCAGGCCCATTCACTTCCAGGTAGATTTTATCGATTTGACTTGCTTGTTTTAGTATGGGATAAACAGTACGTATTGGTATATTGTTCACCCATATGCCTGCTATGACGATTAACAGGATACCGCATATCCATATTTTTACCTTTTTCATACAATCATCCCCAACCTTCAAAGCTTTGTTGTGGCTAAGCCCAGGATCAATCGACATCTCTTTGCTGCAATCAAATCTTTTCCTCTATTGTAGTTTACCGCATCTTCATCATCCTTGTAAACTTCGATATCACCATCACCGTCACGAGAATAGCGATCACAGCAAGGCCGATCAATACGCTCATCCACCACTGAAACGCCGGATCCGGCTTTTCCCCGTCCTCCTTCTCGCCCTCGATCACGGGCTTTTTGATTTCCGTAGAAACCGAGGTTTCCACAAGATGCTGTTCCCCAAAGTCGTCCTCATAGGAAATCATATAGATGCCTGTGGTCTTCCCGTAGCTCTCGGTATACCCTTCTGACATGGACAGCATCCCGATGAACACCTTCATCTCCCCATACCCCGCTTCCCCAGGGGGAATGTCCCCCAGAAATACGCTGGAAACTGGGAAGAGCCCGGCGCCTGTTAATGTAACTGTCACATTGCGCAGGGTGCTTTTTCCGATGTTGAACACATTCGCGGGCAGCGTCGCGGTTTCCCCAGCCGGTATCTCCTTTGGCAGGGACACCGGATCATAGGCCATGCCCGCGGGCTGTGTCACCTCAATGAGAAACGTCCGCGTGTTCGTGTAGATCCCGCCATACAGATCGGTATAATCCAGCGTGATATAAAAGGGCTGGTTTCCAGCAAGCACGTCCTTCGTGGTCATTAACCAAAACGAAGCGGCGACACTTTCCCCGTCGCTGATGTTTGCTAAGTGCATGGCGTTGTTGGTTTCCACGGGGATGATACCAGCCGCTTCGCTACCGAAGCTAAGCCGCACCGACCGGGCGCGGATGCTGCCGATGTTGTGGATATTCACCTCGACCTGAAATTGTTCATCGCCCCCCACCGTCTTAGGGGTGACGGCGCAGGCGGAAATGAACAGCTCCGGCCGCTCCACCGCCTCCTTGGGCGCGTCGCCGGGATCCGGCGGTGTTTTGCCGTCCGCGATGGTTATATGGATGGTGAAACTCTGGCTGCATTGTTTGCCGGTCACGTCCAGATAATCCGCCTTGAGCGTCACTGGATACGCGCCGTTATACCGGTTTTTCGCCAGGGGGATTTCCAGCAGGAACGCATACTGCCCCCAGCCGCGCACGGTCTGGCTGTAGTTTCCATAGACGAAGGGGCTGTCCCGCAATTCCCCCAGGTCGGCGTAAACCGTGACGCTGCCATCATAGGTTTCGCCAATGAGCGGCAACACGAGATACACCCGCCCGTCCGCCACCGTGGGCATGTATCCCGCTGCGTAGGGCTTGTCCATGCCGGGATACAGGCTTTGGCTGTCGATGGAAAGCTGCCCGGCCACAGGCTCCGGCGCGGGGCCTGGCGTCGGCTCCACCCAATTCGGGTCATGCCCGTCAGAAATCGTGACATACACGGTAAATTCCTGGGTAACAGCCGCCCCGTCCGCTGCATAGCTAACCTGAAACGCAACGGGATACGCGCCGTTCACGCGGTCTGGTTTTAAGGGCAGGTTCAGCGCGATCAAAAACACGCCGTCTGCCTTATTGACGTTAAATTCATAATTTCCATGGGAAAACGGGCTTTTCTCCGACATGTCGATCAGCGGCGAAACCCGTATCTGCCCCATGGCATCGTCGCTGGTTTTCAGGGGCAGTAGGATGTGGGCGGCGCCGCCGCTGACCCTTGGAACATACCCCTGGGCGTATGTTTGCTCCATGCCTTGATATACCGTGTCCGCATCGATATACAGCGCCGCTCCCTCCGCCCGCGCAGATGAAGCGCACAGCAGCTGGCAGAAAACCAGCGCAAATCCAATGGCTATTCTTCGCATGTTTTTTCCTCCCGAATGATGGTCATCACGCCCGCGTCCATCTCGCAGACCGTGTCGCACAGCTCATCCACGTGGCTCTGGTTGTGGCTGGCGAGGAGTATCGTTTTCCCCTCGGCCTTCAGGCCCTTTAGAAGTGTCCGCATCTCTTTTACGCCGTGCTTATCAAGGCCGTTTAACGGCTCATCCAGCACCAGCAGCCTTGGATTTTCCATGATGGCCTGGGCGATCCCCAGCCGCTGGCGCATGCCGAGGCTGTATTTTCCCACAGGCTTTTTTAAGCTTGGGCCAAGGCCCACACGGCGGATGGCGGCGGCCACTTGCGTAAGCCCGATCTTTTTGTTCAAGGACGCCAATATCTCCAAATTCTTTATCCCGCTGTACTGGGGCAAAAACCCCGGTGTTTCGATGATCAGCCCCAGGTCCGGCGGGAAATCCACGTCATAGCCGATGCGTTTCCCGTTCACGATGATTTTCCCTTCTGTCGGCAGAAGAAATCCGCAAATGCATTTCATCAGCACCGTTTTTCCGCTGCCGTTGTTGCCCACGATCCCGTGGATTTTCCCGACCTCGAATTCCCGGGAAATATGATGCAGCACCCGCTCATCCCCGAAATCCCGGCTGACGTTTTGAATTGAAATCGCAATCTCCATCATTCCTGCTCCGTTCCCGCAAAATGAAAGCTATAATGACGTATCCCCCTGTGCGCCAGAAAAAAGCACAGCCCGATCGACACGCCAAACAGCACATAGGTCTGCCACAGCCGGGGCAAAAGGTCATAGCCGAAGTTGTGCATGTGATAGGCGGCATGATTGAGCGGCGAAAGCCAGCCCACCGCTACATTCGCCTTGTACATCAGCGCGTCCGGAAGCCGGAACATGGTTTTGATCAGCTCCGGGTTGAGCAAAAAACCGAACAGGGAAAACGCAGCGGCGCCGATAACCCCTGCAAGCTGACCTTTCCAGATGTTGAAGGCCAACATAACAAACGCCATAAGCAGCGTATAGAGCAGCATGAGGAAAAATATGGTGAGCATACATTCATAGGGTCTGCCCATCTCCAGGGTTTTCACGAGAGCAGGCAAGGCCACGGCTTTTCCCGCACCGGAGTAGCCAAGAATTGCCGCGGTCTCACTCCACATGTTTCCGATAAAGGAATTCTTCATACTAAGAAGCGCCGTTGCGAGAAGTATGACTACGAGGTAGAGCATCGTGGCTATTGCCACATACGCCGCCTGCCCGATCAGCCAGGTCCGGCGGTCCATCCGGCTTAAATAAAAGGGCGTACCTGGGGAGAGGAACGGCATGTCCGCAAACAGCAGCAATAACAGCATCGAGGACAATACTCAGCCACACTGTAGCAAACGCCACCGATCCAAGAGCGGTATCCACATTGATCAGCCAGGCAATATCCGTGCCGAGCAGCCTGTTCAAAATACCGTTTTGCTTGAAAATAAACAAAAACATAGCAGATGCCGGAACCGAGGCCACCGACATGGAGATGGCGTACATGGTTTGGTATATGCGCCCTCCTTTTTGCGGCCGGGAGCACAATAGCGCTAAAACCATAGCGATCAGCAGGGTAAAGATTGCCACAATCGCTGCGAATAAGAAGGTGTTCCCAAGAATTTTCCAAAAGTCTTCCTTGGCAAACAAGCGCAGAAAATTGTTGAACCCCACCCACTTCACGGCATTTCCCCGCTTATCCGCCACTGAAAATGACAAGAATATATTGCGTATAAACGGAATAAATGTGAATACGCAAAAAAGCGTTATACTGGGAAGCAGCAATAGATATGGCGTGGGCTTCACTTTAAAAAGCCGGGATTTGGGGCGGTTACCCATAAACGTTCACTCCTTAAATAAAATTATGGCCGATACTGCACCATTTTAGCTTTCCGAAACTACCGCTTACCTAAACGAAATAGGATGCATGATACGGGGACTTATCGAACATTGGTGACCGTTGTTATAGAATTCACGAGGAGAAGCGCACATATTGTCGCGTTATTTCAGCATATCCACACATTGTAGGGTTCTTTTGCGGACTTATGCTAGGATTATATCACTATTTTGCCTTTGTCAACATTATTTGTGTAATATTTGTGGTATTTGGTTGTGGTTTGTGTTGGATTGGGATTGAAAATTGTTATTGTTCCCGAATACAAAACATGTTATAGTTATGAAAAAGAAGTTCTGCGCATAGCTCAAAATTCGGCGTCAACGCCTTTATCATGGAATGCGCCCTTACCGATGTGCACATCATCGTCTCAGATACAAATTTGCCGCAAATGTGCGATGCATCCGCGAACCGGGCATTGCTTTGCGGCTTGCCAAGCCAATCGACAGATGGGAGGATGCGGAATAAAATCTTTTGTAGCGGCGCATTCCATCATCGATATACTATGGTTTTTGCTCCTCAACAGACAACTTACAGGAAAGGCGGCGTAACAGGGATGGAAAAGCTGATGCCGGTCATGGAGGCAATCGACCTCATTCAGGATGGGGATACGGTATTAGTAGGAGGCTTTGTAGGCTGTATGCACCCCGAAGAGCTTACAAAAGCCATCGAGGAAAAATATATAAGCTGCAACCACCCCGCCCAGCTAACGGTGGTGTTTGCGGCAGGACAGGGAGACGGCGGCTCCCGGGGTATCAATCATCTTGGACATAAGGGGCTTGTCAAGCGCGCGATCGGCGGACATTGGGCGCTTGTGCCAAAGCTGCAAAAGCTGGCAATGGAGAACGAAATCGAAGCCTACAATCTGCCCCAGGGAGTGATTTGCCATTTGTTTCGGGATATCGCGGCCGGCAAACCCGGCACGCTCACCCATGTAGGGCTCAACACGTTTGTAGACCCGCTATTGGGCGGCGGAAAATTAAACGGCAGCGCAAAAGAGGATATTGTTGAGCGGATACGGATTGATGAAGAGGACTATTTGCTGTACAAACGCTTCCCCGCCGATATTGCCTTGGTGCGGGCCACATATGCCGACCCGGATGGCAACGCCACGTTCGAGCGGGAAGCGGTATCCCTGGAAATGCTCGCTATTTGCCAGGCGGTGAAAAACTCCGGGGGCAAAGTGATCCTCCAGGTGGAAGAGATTGTGCAAAAAGGCACGCTGGATACCCGCCTGGTGCGCATCCCCGGAATTTTGGTAGACGCGATTGTCGTTGCGGAGCCACAAAACCATATGCAAACATTCGGCACGCAATACAATCCGGCGTATAGCGGAGAGATCCGCGCGTCGGCTGCGCGTGTTGGCAGGCTCAAGCTTAATATGCGCAAAGTCATCTGCCGGCGCGCCGCCATGGAGTTAAAATGCGGGGACGTCACCAATTTGGGGATTGGCATGCCCGAGGGTATCGCGAAAGTACTGGCGGAAGAGGGTCTGGCGGACAGCATTGTGTTAACGGTGGAATCAGGGCCCATTGGCGGCGTTCCAGGCAGCGGAAACGACTTTGGCTCCTCCCTGAACCCTGATTGCATTTTGGACGCCCCCAGCATGTTTGATTTTTACGACGGCGGCGGTTTGGACATGGCGTTTCTGGGACTTGCGCAGGCGGACCGCCACGGAAATGTCAACGTCAGCAAGTTTGGCCCTAAAATCGCCGGGTGCGGCGGATTTATCGATATCACGCAAAACGCGAAAAAAGTGGTGTATTGCGGCACGTTTACGGCGGGAGGGCTGGACGTTGCACTCAGTCCGGAAAAAATAGAAATCACCGCTGAGGGGAGAATTCCGAAATTCGTAGAGGATGTGGAGCAAATCACATTCAATGGCATGTATGCCGCTAAAAAAGGGCAGGCCGTGCTGTATATCACGGAACGGGCGGTGTTTGAGCTCACCAGCAACGGGCTCATGCTCATGGAAATTGCACCGGGCATGGACCTGGAGCGGGATATTCTTAGTAAAATGGCGTTCCGGCCGGAAATCTCGCCGGATCTCAAGACAATGGACGCAGCTTTGTTTGGCGAAGACCCTATGGGGCTGGTTCTCGGGCAAGAACAGGAGGAATTATGAGCAAGGAAGTGGTCATTTTAAGTGCGGTGCGCACGCCGATCGGCTCTTTGGGCGGGGCGCTGCGCACGCTGGGCGCAGTTGACTTGGGCGTCATCGCGGCGCGGGAAGCCGTGTCGCGCGCGGGCATCGATCCCTCGGATGTGGAGCAAATGATCATAGGAAATGTGCTGTCCGCCGCACAAGGGCAAAACATTGCCCGGCAGGTTCAGCTTGGGGCCGGCATCCCACAAGCCGCCACCGCACTAAGCGTCAATATGGTATGCGGTTCCGGACTGCGGGCCGTAAGCCTGGCGGCGGCGCTCATCAGCACCGGGGAGGCGGATATCATACTGGCAGGCGGCACCGAAAGCATGTCCAACGCGCCCCACGCCGTTCCTTCATCGCGTTTCGGACAGCGAATGGGGCACGCGCAGATGATCGATACCATGATCAGCGACGGACTGTGGGACGCGTTTTACGACTGCCATATGGGGATTACGGCGGAAAACCTGGCGGAACAATACCATATCACCCGTGAGGAGCAGGACGCGTTCGCGCTCCAAAGCCAAAACCGGGCGGAAGCAGCAATCAAGGCCGGGCGGCTGAAAGACGAAATCGTACCGGTATTCGTGCCGCAGCGCAAAGGGGACCCCGTTAAAGTGGATACGGATGAATACCCCAGGTTCGGCGCCAAGCCGGAACACCTGTCCAAGCTGAAACCCGCCTTTTTGAAAGGCGGTACCGTTACGGCGGGCAACGCCTCCGGCATCAACGACGGGGCAGCCATGCTGGTGCTGATGTCAAAGGAAAAAGCGGCCGCTCTTGGAATAACGCCATTGGCCACCATCAAATCGTATGCCTCGGCGGGCGTAGACCCGCGGATCATGGGGTATGGTGTTGTTCCAGCCTGTGAAAAAGCAATGCAGCTCGCCGGCGTCACAGCCGCCGATCTGGATTTGGCCGAAGCAAACGAGGCATTTGCCGTGCAAGCCCTTGTCGCCATGCGCGCATTGGGGCTAAGCGCCGACAAAACCAATGTGAATGGCGGCGCAATCGCCCTGGGACATCCCATCGGCTGCTCGGGAGCACGCATCCTGGTTACATTGCTCCACGAGATGCAAAAGAGAAACAGCGCATTGGGGCTGGCCGGGCTTTGTATCGGCGGCGGCATGGGCACCGCCCTGCTGGTAGAGAGAACATAGTGGAACGATAAGGAGGCGCAGCATGAAAAATATTGTTGTAATCGGCGCGGGAACAATGGGCCTGGATATCGCACAGGTATTCGCAAGAAGCGGTTTCGACGTGGTGGTACGGGATATTTCCTCTGACGTCATTCGGGCGGCAGAGCAGCGCCTAAACAAAGCCCTCGACAGGCAGGTGGCAAAGGGCAAGCTGTTGGCTGATCAAAAGGATCTCCTCTTGGGCCATATCCGGTTCACGGACGACATTCTTCTGGCCAAAGACGCTGATTTGGTGGTTGAAGCGGCCATCGAGGAGCTCAATGCCAAGAAGAAAATATTTACGGAGCTGGACGGGATTTGCAAGCCGGACGCCATATTTGCCACAAACACATCCTCCATCTCAATCACCGCCATCGCCGCGGCAACGCAACGGCCGGGCCAATTCATCGGCATGCATTTTTTCAATCCGGCTACCGCGATGAAGCTGGTGGAGGTCATTCGCGCAAGCAAAACATCAGAGGATACCTTTGATACCGTGTTTGCATTGGCAAAAGAAATCGGCAAAGAGCCCGTGGAGGTTCATGAAGCCCCGGGCTTTGTGGTAAACAAGCTGCTGATCCCCATGATCAACGAAGCGGCTGATCTTCTCTATACAGGTGTCGCCAGCGCGGAGGACATCGACAAAGCCATGCAGCTTGGCGCCAACCATCCCATCGGGCCGCTGGCGCTGGGGGATTTAATCGGATTGGATGTTTGTTTGGCCATCATGGATACGCTGTATACCGAAACCGGAAATCCCAAATATGCCCCCAGCCTGCTGCTGCGCAGCAAAGTCCGGGCAGGCGAATTGGGCCGAAAGACCAGAAAAGGGTTTTTCGAATATTAATTAAAAATTGCAGGGATTATTCGTATTCAGGCAATCGCAATGGGCGCCAGGACATATCTTTTCTTGAGAGATATGAGAAATAATGCTATAATGAATGATAGAGGGATATTGTGAGCGTAGATACTATTATAATCTACGGCATAATATCCGTATTTATAATTATTTTGAAAAGAGGGCATGATGCAACAAAACAAACACATTCAAGTTGGTATTGGGTTTGCAACAGGACGGAAAAATTTTATAAAAGTCTTACGAACGTATATCGATACATGGCAAGAAAGCGGATTGGTGTCGGAGGATAATGCACAGCTTAACCTTTTTGTGGCTTATGATTTAAAGTATAATCACACCCAGGCGTCCGACTACACCAATATCGGAAGCCGATTGAGCAATATGGTAGACAGCGTCTGTTTTTTGGACACATCCTATATCAAACAAGAAATCGCTGAATTGATGGCTGAAAACATCATTGACGAAAAAGAGGCGAAGCTCCTCTTTGGGCGGGGCTACGCGGGGCAAAGGAACATCGTGCTCTATGCGGCCATTAAAAACAAGATGGATTGCTTGCTTTTTCTCGATGATGACGAATATCCCATGGCGGTGACGAAAACGCGAAAAACGGCGATATGGGGCGGGCAGCATGTGCTGACAACCCATTTGCAGCATATACAGCATGCGGATATCACGAATGGCCATCATTGTGGATACATATCGCCTATTCCTTCTATAGAGTTCGATGACGTGCTCACGGAAGGCATCTTTCAATTGTTCATCGAAACTATCAGCAATGATATCATTCACTGGGACAAGCTTCGCGCCCTGATGCTGCAGGGTGGCGTTACATATGCCGATACGCGGGTTCTTGTAAGCGATGAGGCCGTAGAAGTGCCGGAAGTGATGAAATGCAAGTTCATTTCCGGTGCAAATTTGTGTATCAATTTATCCAATCCCACCAGAGTACACCCTTTTTACAATCCTCCCGGCGCCCGTGGGGAAGATACGTTTTTAAGCACCTGCCTTTCACAACGCATTGTGAAAAGAGTGCCATGCTATACTTTTCATGATGGCTTTGGCACCTATAAGCATTTGCTAAACGGTGTGCTGCCCATTGACTTAAAGCCCATCACCGCCAATTCGCCGGAAAATGTTGATCGTTTTTATAAGGCTTGTATTGGATGGATTCGCTACAAGCCGCTTTTGCTCTATATTACCAAGCGGGAAGAGTATGAAGAAAACATTTCCCGGATGAGAGGCCAGCTCGCCTATACATTGCCCAAGCTATGCGCATACTTTGGACGCGAAGATTTTATGAAAATCGCCGCAGAGCTGGAGACTTACCATAGAAATGTGAAAAAACATTATGAACGGTTTTTAGCTACCCAGAATATTTGGAAGAAGATCGTTGACCATTTGGCGTGAGCCTCAAATGGTTGTTTTACTGCACCAAAGGCACATAAACGGGGCTGTAGCGCTCAGTGCATCTGAATAATTATGCTTGGTATGCACTGAGCGCTACAGCCCCGTTTCATATTGCTCAATGATTGAATTCGTTTTCCCAATCGAAATCGCCAGACGCCTCACAGCAATTCGGCCAATGGCTGCACCAGCCGGGGACTGCCGGACTCTCCACCCGGTCGAGGCTGGGCGTATAGGGCTTAATGTCCAGAACAGGGGAACCGTCAAACGCCTCGATCCATACAAGGCCGATGGTTGCATTTTCCTGGTCGATATAGGTGATCTGTACCGTATCCAGCGCTATAGGATTCGGCCGTCTGGGCGAGCGCATGGCAAAGGTGCCAAGCACATCAGGGCCATTTCTGTACGGATTTATTTCCGTCAGTACGCTCCTGTAAGATGGATTGTCGCATTTAGAAAACCACCACAGCACCTGAATGTGGCCAAACCCCTCCAGGCCTGTGAGCGCCGGCGCATAAGCCTTGTCCAGGAGAATTCTCATGTCCCCATTGCCGGACTCAATCCTGCCAATGGTATTTAATTGTAATTCTGCCATAAATAATATCTCCTTTTTTCGTTATTTACGGCGCCGTACCTATATCGTAGCAGAGCTTATGCAATACTAAAACCCCCTATTTGATTTTTTTATCGCCCGATGTTTCTACTTGCTTTGCGAGCCAAAAAACCGCCGTGACACCATATAAAACCGATTATGGTTACCAGCCGTATGCTTTGCCCGGCGCCGCGTAATTAGGCCCCAGCAGCTCCTCCTTTACCTTGGCGCGCAGTTCTGCCACATCCCATTTTTCTCCATTGTTATAGAGCATAGGCCCGCACACCGGATAGGCATACATCTTTACCTTTCCGGCGGACGTCACGGAGAATACAGAACCATTGATGTAATAGCCGGCTTCCTCGCACAAAACCGTGAGAAATGGCGCCAGGTTTGCCGGGTCGCCATGGTCGGCCGCTACCATCTCCAGTATCTTGGGATCGGGCGCATGCCCGGCCGCCGTGATCTCCCTAATCAGCTTGTTGTACTCCACCGCGTGAGAGGGCGACTCGCCCTGGGGACAGATCACGTTTACGGTAATTCCGAATTTATCGAGTTCTTTCGCCGCGGCCCAGGTAAGGCCGCACATACCGGCCGTGGAGCAGGAATACGCGTCGTTGTTCGCAAGGCCCACCCACGCGTCGCTTGCCACGTTGATGATGCGCCCATATTTCTGCTCTTTCATGTAGGGAAGCGCAAAATGCATCAGAGCGATGGCGGCTTTGGTTCTGCTTGCGCTGATGAGATCCCAGTTTTCTTCCGTCATGTTGGCCACGTCTCCCACGCCCATGCCGGCGGCGTTGTTGACGATGATGTCGATCCTGCCCCATTGATCCACCGCAGCCTGTACCATTTTTTGCGCGGTGGCCCAGTTGGAACAGTCGCCGTAGAACGCCAGCGCCTCGCCGCCCTCCGCCGTAATGATCCCGGCGGTCAATTCAGCATCGCCTTTGAGCCTACAAAACTCCTCCCAATCCTCAGCGGGCATATCCTCTTTACGGTAGTTCTGTGCGCTGTAACCATTGGGCTTTCGGTTATTGGTCATGACCTTGGCGCCTTCTCTGGCAAGGCCAATAGCAATCCCCTTGCCAATGCCCTGCCCGGAGCCGGTTACGATGACAACCTTTCCTTCCAAATGCTTCATACTGCTTCTCTCCCTTTCCATATATTTTGTTATTCCGGACATTACAGCGTTTCCGGCGGGGTAAATGCGTATTCCTCAGCGCTCTTGGCTTTGAGAGGCTCCAGCTCCAAATTCGCCATGAACGCATGTGTGCCGATGCCGAAGTTCTCCTCCGCCTTGCTGCTGATCCCGCCGAAGTTCCCTTCCAGGTACCGCATCTTTTCATCCAGCACAAGCCATGTATCCTTGGTGTCATAAGCGATGGCAAGGTTTGTGGGAAAGAAAAAGTGATTGTGTATGCCAAGTTGCTTGAGAAAGCGCACCACATCAGCCTTGAACGATTTGGAGTTGACATCGGTTCCGTATGCGCAGATGGAGATAGCGACTTTTTCGATGGGCGCGCCGCCATCCCTGGCGGGCAGGAAAATATGGCCGATGTCAAAGAGTTTCACCCCTTGCGCGCCTGCCTGAAAGCAGTCGGCCAGCGCCTGCTCCGCGGCAGGCGTCAAAACTGTGGGCAGCCCCGTGTTGCCGTCGATCGGCTCTAAAAGCTGCACAGCCTGGTTGTTGGCGTCCCAGGCTTCCTGGATCATGTTCATTTTTTTGTATATGTCGGGAGGGTAAAGCCGCATGCCGATATACTGGGAGTATCCCATACTGCGCAGCAGGTCCGAGGCCCGGTTGGAGAATGTGTCGCCTACCGCCGCCGAACAATCGACGTAGCCGGTCAGATGATCCGGCACATTGCGGTAGAGTGCGGCCCTGTTCTCGATGCGGAAAAGATGAAGCGCTACCGTATCCACGTCCACCGAGAACGCCCAGGTGCTAGCCGCATCGCCGTCGGTTCCCAGCAGCGCCTTTGTAAGCCAGCCTCCCGGCCCGGTGCAGCCGATCCCCGCTGAACTGCCGTCTTTGGTGATCATGATGCGGTAGCTGTCCATCCCCATGGCCTCTAGCTGCGTGCTGGCGGCCACGCCGAAGGCGGAAACGGCAATCTTGTTCCACAGGGTTCGATACTCTTTAAGGCTCGTGCCGTTGTCCGCAAATACCCCTTCTATGCGCAGGCGGGCGGGAAACGACGGATCCTTTTTATCGTAGATTTTACCGCAGATGATCTTTTTGAGCGGAAGCGCAGACCGCATCCCGGTAAGCTCCGCCGTCAGCAGACTGGTTCTAAGGGTGTATTTTCCGCCCTCCAGTATCACCGGGCTGACTGCAAAGTCCTCCCAGACGGCAAAAGGGGGTATGTTCTTTTCCACAGGCAACACTTCCGGCGTCTCGCCATCGTCATAAAGGGAAAACCCGTTTTCAATCAGGGCACGCTTTAATATGTCGGCAGCCGCATATAGCGGGTGCTTTGTGATTTGCTCCATATACTTCACCTCTTATGTAACTCTTGGTTTTACACGATGCAGCCGGGGATCATAGTCGAGATGGTATTGGATGATATGGATGTTTTTTAGCGGGAACGATAGTATCCCCTTTCTACATGCGTCTATTGTAATTCAATTAATTTCCATTGTCAATATTTAAATATTCAAAATAATGAATCTCTTCACAACGATCCGGGAAGATAGTATAATAAAAGAATGATAGGGTTCGGCGCTGGGCGCCGGAACATGGAGGCAATATGAAATTCAACGTCACACCGGAGCTTGCGGTATTGATTAAAACCATCCGCACGCAAAACAGGATATCCTCAAAGGATCTGGCGGAGCACATCAATAAAAGCTATTCCTACGTCTCAAAGCTGGAAAGCGGGGACGTGAAAAGCATCTTGAAGGAGGATTTGACGAATATCCTGACATTCATAACCGGAGGCGGCGATTTTTTCAGCGATGTGTTACCCAGCGTGGTGCGGTCGTTCCATTCCTTTCTGGACCCACTGTGCCTGGTGGATCAGCTCTGGCTTATTCAATACGATGTGATTGAGCGGCCCATGTGCATCCCGGAGGAAATGGTGGACGACATGGCCCGGATGATGGACGAGCACACAATCACCATAAAGATGTTGACGGATATGATCAATGGCAATGTTGATGCGGAGCTCAACGAATCGTTCCCGGAAAACGTTTATTTTGCAATGAACAGCCATGGAAGCACCCGGCTTCTCATCCGGGCCCAGGTAAAATCCCATGAGATCGAACGTATCTTCAGCAAGCGAAATCTCAATTCATTTTATTATGTTATTCAGTATATGGTATATGGTGTCCTTCGACTCGTTCATTTTCCGGAATACCAAACCAAGCTGCCCGCAGAAAAAGCCGCGGCGGTGCTAAAGGCGTCCTCGGCGTATATGGAACGCTTTCAGATTGACACGCTGATTAACCTTTCCCATCTGTTCGCTTCTGATATTTACATTGGAAGCCTGATCCAGCCGAATGTGGTTTCCTCACTGAACGCCACGGACGAGTTTACCCTCAATGCCATGGTGGAGCTGTTCCGGGAAAGCATTCAGCATGATCCCGTGGGGGCCATACAGGCGCTGGAGACTTTTCAGCACAATCTAACCTGGGACATGGGGTTTATGTATAAGCTGATCAGCATCCCTTTCTTCAACCAGGGGAACCTGAGTTATATGCACAAAAAGCGGCTCATCGCCGAGATCATTGAGCTGATTGAGAGATACGATAAAATGTCCGATTTCGAAAAAAGGATGGAAATTTACTAAATAAATACGCATTCATCAAGAATTTGGATGGGTATATGGTAAATAATTTTACTATATACCCTATTGTTTTGGAAATTACTTGACAATATATTATCTACCTGCCTATAATGAAGCTGGATGGTATGGAAAACAGAAGGAGTTGGTCTATTTGGACAAGAAATTCCCGCTGCTTATGCAACGAGGTAAAATGGGTTCTCTGGAACTTTCCAACCGCATCATAATGGCGCCCATGGGTTCCCTCAACGGCAGCCCGGATGGCTATGTCACCGAGCGCGGGCTGCGCTTTTACGGAACCATCGCCAAGGGCGGACTTAGCATGATTATCGTGGAATGTACCGCCATCGATGACGATTTGAGCATCGGGGAAGACAACCTGATGCGCATGACCGACAACGCGCACATCACCGGTCAGGCCCGTCTAGTCTCTGTCATTCACGACCAAGGCGCCATCGCAGTCCTGCAATTGTGTCACATCGGCCATCAGCTTTCTCTTGCGAACAAAAAGGCATCCCTTGGCCCTTCCACAATGAACGAGCTCCAGGGCGGGATCATGCCCTTTCCCATTCGCGGGATGAGCAAGGCTGAAATAAAGGAATGCGAGGAAAACTTCGCAAGTGCCGCCTGGAGAGCCAAGATGGCTGGGTATGACGCCATCGAAATACACGGCGCCATCGGCCATCTCATCAATATGTTCTGTTCCAAAGCCTACAACAAAAGAACGGATGAATACGGCGGCAGCCCGGAAAACAGGGTTCGCTTCTTCAAGGAGATCATTGAGGCATGCCAGAGGAAATGCGGCAAGGATTTCCCCATCATCGCCCGTATCTGCGGGGACGAGTACGACGGGGAAAACGGGCTGACGCTCACGGAAAGCATTGAGCAGGCCAAAATATTGGAGGCAACGGGGATCGTGGCGTTCCATCTGGTGGCCGGCTCCAACAACAACGTGCGAACCATCAACTTCCAGTACGACCCCAGAGGCGATTATATTCCCACCGCCCGGGCCTTCAAGCAGGCGGGCTTCAAGGTTCCCTTTATACTGGACGGGGGATTTTCCACCCCGGATCTGGCGGAAAAGGCCCTTGCAGAAGGCGTTTGCGACTATATCGGCATCGGCCGGCCCACATTAGCCGACCCAAATTACGCGAAAAAGGTAAAGGAGGGGCGGCCGGAGGATATCGTTCCCTGCATCCGCTGCTGTATGGGCTGCGTGGGCACCATCGAAAAATTCAACGCCGCTGTGGGGCTTCGATGCTCGGTTAATCCCCAATGCAATATGGGCGGCCTTCGAGATCTTGCGCCCATCGAAAGAAAGAAACGGGTTTGCATCGTGGGCGGCGGCCCCGCGGGCATGGAAGCTGCTCTCATATTGACGCAGCGCGGTCATGACGTTACGCTCTATGAAAGGCGAAAGCTGGGCGGAACCATGCACGAGGCGGGCTTTGACCCGGCCATCAAGGGGGATATCCGCCTTTTGATCCAATATTTCGAAGCACAGCTCAAAAAATCAGTTGTAGCGCTCATTGAGGAGGAGGCAACCGCAGAAAAAATCCTTGCGGGTAACTTCGACGCGGTGCTTCTCGCCACTGGGGCAAAGCCCCTCGCCTGCCATGTCAAGGGCGTGGAAACCCATCAAAATGTCATGACGGTCTACGACTATGCCTCAAAAGCCGAAACGGCACAGCTGGGGGATACCGTGATGATTATCGGCGGATGCTTTATGAATTTAGAGATGGCATACGGCCTTGCGCTCAAGGGAAAGAACGTCATTCTTTCTTCCCGGCGGGGTACGGGCAACATGGGTATCATGGAGCTTGGCAACGACAACAGCTCTCCCGGGCAGCAGCGCCTCAACATCCTGATGGCAAAGCACAGGGACAAAATCAAGATGCTGCTTGGCAAGAACATCGTAGAGATCAACGAAAAGGGCGCCGTTCTTTCCGATGTGAAAACGAAGGAACACATGCAGGTGGATTGCGACACGATTTTAATCTGCCGTGGTTACACAGGAAAGCCCAAGCTGTATGATGCGCTATACGACAAAGTGCCCGAGCTGTACGTTGTGGGCGACGCAACGATGAAAGTGCGCTGCAATGACAAGCGCGTCATCGGCCACGCCATCGAGGATGGGTTCCGCGTCGCGAACAGGATCTAGTCGAAATTTCACACAATTGAATATGGAAAAGGAGCGGCAAAATGATCTGACATTATTGCCAAAAAGAAAAACTGGCCACAAACGAGGAAATCGCCAAAGCAAAGGCATAGTAGATTTCTCAAAACTGAACAACGGTAGATATTCGAACAGCAACGTTCCATATCTACCGTTTTCGTTCGCCTCGTGGTACGTACATTAAGTGTAAAATAGATTTTATAAAATTTAATTTTGCTTGATATACTATTTCTTCCATGATATACTTCTCCCCATCAAGATAAGCGAGGTGCGTAAATGGACCCATTAAAGCTTGAAAATCAACTTTGCTTTCCGCTGTACGCCGCGGCGCGGGGCGTGGTTAAGCTCTATACGCCGGTTTTGTCAGAAATAGGGCTGACATATACGCAATACATTACAATGATGGTGATGTGGGAAAGAAAAAGCGTAAGCGTGAAACAGCTTGGCCAGCGCCTGTATCTTGACTCCGGCACGCTGACGCCGCTGCTGAAGAAGTTGGAAAAACTGGGGTTAGTCACAAGGCAGCGTTCAAAAGAAGATGAACGGCATCTGATTGTGGAGCTAACGCCCCAAGGGGAAGCTTTGCGCGAGCGAGCATTAAACGTGCCTATTCAGATGCAAGGTTGTATGAACCTGAGCCCGGAAGAAGCGGGCACTCTATATCAACTTTTGTATAAATTTTTAAGAAAGATTTGAGGAGAATGTATGAATGCAGTATTTGATATTGAAAAATACTTGAACGATGGGATTTCTTCTCTCATTCGTGATATCCTTAAGGCGACTTTTCAAAACCCGAAAGAGAGCGTTTATTTCGCCAGATATGCCCTTGACGCACAAAAAGCGGAAAAGCGCCGGCATAGTCTTGAAAAGGCCGGTGAGCATATTCCCTCCTTCCTGATTGCCAGCATAACAAGCGATTGTAACTTAAACTGTACCGGATGCTATGATCGCGCCAATCACGCATGCGCCAGCGAGACGGAAATAAGCCGCGAAGGATGGGGCAGGATTTTTACAGAGGCTGAAGAGCTGGGCGTTTCTGCTATTCTGCTGGCAGGCGGCGAACCTATGATGCGCTTTGAAGTGATCGAGGAAGCCGCTCTTCATCCGGCGCTTTTATTTCCTGTCTTTACAAATGGCACAATGCTTGACGATGGCACATTAGCGCTATTTGACGGGCATAGAAACCTAATTCCAGTCATCAGCATAGAGGGCAACGAAGCGCAGACCGATAAGCGGCGCGGAACCGGCATCTATAAAAAAACCATGGACGCGATGCGTACACTGGCTGAAAAAAATCTTTTATTCGGAGCCTCTATTACTGTAACAAAGGATAACTTGCCAACCGTTACCAGCGACGCCTTCGTTTTAGGGTTGAAAGAAAAAGGCTGTAGGGCTGTTGTTTTTGTTGAGTACGTCCCGGTAGAAAAATCTGAACTCGCCCTGGACGACCAGGGGCGCGATCTATTGGAGCAACGAGTATCGAATCTTCGCAATCAAAGCGATATGATCCTCATCTCCTTCCCCGGAGATGAAAAACAATCCGGCGGCTGCCTCGCCGCAGGGCGGGGATTTTTCCATATCAACGCCAGCGGCGGAGCCGAGCCTTGCCCATTTTCGCCATATTCCGACACCAGCCTGAAAAAAACATCGCTTCGGGAAGCGCTGAAATCCCCGTTGTTTACAAGGCTTCGCGAGGATGGCGCCTTGCTTGAAGAACACACTGGCGGCTGCACGCTGTTTTCGCAGTCCGCATATGTTCAGTCGCTTATCACGAAAAAGTAAATCGAAGGCAGCCATCCGCCGCCATAAACGCATATGCATCCAGCGGTCAACGGGGGAATGGCGGCATGGACAATGGTTCCTCATTGTGTAGCGGGCGTTGGCCTGCTATTAATATCCAGCAGCGAGGCAATATACCCCCAATCGGGTTCTTCTTCCAAAAGAAATACCGTTTTCTCATACCCATACCGTTCATAGGGCAGATATACTTGCAGCATGCCGTCACACAGCCTAAGCTGGGTCGCGCTTACCGTTTCGCCGTTCACCCGCTCTGCGTACTGGATCGAAAGCTCCTGTCCCTTGCTTGTAATGGCATCTGCCCCGTAAATCTCCCTGGCCCGAAGGGAGGCGAGGTATGCGCCAAGCGCCTGTGCGTCATATTTATATACCCTGTATGTCCTCTCGGGGCTATCCGGCTCCTCCCGGTCGTAGAAGCAAACCCCGTCCATAACAAGCCCGGCGGGGGCTTTGTCAAACACCAGCGACTTCACCGTATCCATGCGGTTTACAATTGCCCCGGCGCCCAATGTCACGATGAACAGCATCCACGCAACGCCCACCGTCACGCCACCGGAAAACCGCATAGCCGGGTGCAGAATGCTCTTTAGCCGATAACGAAGGCCGCTTGCCGAACGGGACAGGCAGGTGGTATACCCCCGGCTGCTTCCGGCGCTTTTCAATAATAATGCGGCATACTGCCTGCGCGTCTTCTCCTCAGCGCCGGACAATACCGCCTCATCACAGCTTAATTCCAAATCGTCCGCCGCCTTGTTTTTCGCAATCCACGCGAAGGGGTTAAACCAGCACACAGCGGCACAAAACCCCATATACAGCTTCATGCGGGTATCCGCACGGAGGATATGGCGGCATTCATGCCGGATGATCAACTGAAGCTCCTGCTCCGTATACGTTGCTTCGGGCAGAAAAAGCCGCATGGTGCGGTCAAAACAGCCGACGGTCAGCGGGGTGGTAACCTGCTGTGAAACGAAAACCGGGATTTCGCGCTTGACCCCGTGCCTCACAAGGGCTTCCTGCCAAGGGGCGAGAATGTTGGGGGCCGTAACTGTCTCTGCGCTTTTTATGAGATGCCGCCTGAACGCGAGATGAGAAAACAGCTGCAAGGCCATCACACAGGCAAATCCAACCGCCCAAACAGCCCCAAGGGGGGAAATCCATTCCCGTGGCAAAGTGAGGACAAACAATTGTCGCGCCCTTATATTAAGGGTGCTTATAATGGCGAAAACCAGCGTCGGAACCATCCAAAGCGTGGCGCAGGCCCGGGCGCTGATGGTGCGTCTGAGCAGCGGGAGCAACAGCAACAGCAGCCCGTAATATACGCTGATGCAAAAAAACAGCAAGCCAAGCTTGATCAGAAGGTCGTCCCGATTGAGCATCATCGATAGGGTAAATATGAGCACAATCATCCCCGGCAGCAGCAGCGGATCCACCAGCATGGTTTTGTGCCCGGGGCGTATGTGCTCAGACTGCAATTTCTCTTCTTTTCGCATTCGATCATAAAAGGCAGTCACCATAGCCACGCCAAGCGCCAGCCCGGTCCAAAACTGTGGCATGCCGAACACCCGGCCCATGTCCTTGCTAGTCACCACAAAAAACATGGCACCCCCAATCAGGGACAGCAGAAGCATTCGATACAAGGACGAGTCCTGCCGGATAAACCCGGCCTCTTTTTTCTCCAGACGCCCCTGCTCATAAAACGCGATTATGATCACGCCGGCGAGAAAGAAGAAAAGTATGCCGTAAATGGGATTCATAGCTCGCCTCGTTCCAGCAGCGAGCGAAGCTCCTCGATGTCCGCATGGCTTAACCCGCTGTCGCAAAGGGCGGCCGCAAATACCCGCATATCCCCGCCGCAAAGCTTATTAAAAAAGGATTTGCTTTGGGAGGCGAGATAGGCCTGCCTTGTGATAAGGGGGGTGTAGCAATTGCTTCTTCCGGATTTCTCGATGGACAAAAACCCCCGCTCCACCAGCCGGGACAACAGCGTCAGGATGGTGGTGGCGGCCATGGGCCGCGCTTTTTTCAGGACGTTTTCCACGTCCGTACGGGATACCGGCGGCTCGCTGTCCCATATGGCCTGCATCACGGCAAGCTCCGCGTCAGGTAGCCTTCGAAAGCCCATACAAAACCTCCTCTACAATTGTAGTACTATTATTCTACAATTGTAGAGGATTCAAGTCAAGTGCTATTTCTATTTGCGGACATGATGCCAGCGAAAATGCAATATTGGCAAGCATCTCCCTTGCGTATTCTCGGTCAATAATTAATCGAAATTTGCCCGGCGCGCCAAGCCCTCCCGGTCCAAAATGCGGTATCCGCTTTCGCGTTTTTCCAGCACGCCTTCAGCGCAAAGCGCCTTCAACAGGCGCAGCACATGCCGGTAGCTCATGCCCACAGAGCCGGAGGCGTCGGTAATAATGTCGCTGAAAATGCCGTCATGGGATGTCTGCAAAATATAGGCGCAGAGGCGCTCCTCTCCGGAGTGCAGCGCCGCTAACACAAAATTATCGGAGCAGCGAACCAGCTTTTCTGCAAGCTCTTTTCCCAGCTTGTTTAAGAATTCCGTATTGGATTTTAATTTAGCCGCATAGCCCCTAAACGGTATCGCGATGCAGGTAAACTCCGTAATAGCGATCATAGTTGCGGTGGCTGTGTCAAGCCCCGCCATAAGCTCCATGTCACCAACCATGCCCTTAGAAAGATAATAGCAAAGTATTAAATGCTTGCCGTTTGGTGCTGTGGAACAGACTTTCGCCTTGCCGCTAACGACAATAGCCAGCCAGGTGATGGGCAGACCCTCCTGCAAAATGGCTTCCCCGGGCTGGAAACTAAGGCACATGCAGGCGTCTGCGGGAATGTCCCAAAGGCCATAATCCGCAAGTATATTTCGATGTTTGTCCGTCAAAGGCCTTGTTTTCATCTGCCAATACCTCCGCTTTTATTGTACCACAACAAATGCCCATTGATATGACAAATGTCCTATGGCTCCGCCGGAAAAGCAGATATACTCTAGGCGAAGGGAGGGGAAATCATGTATCAGCTTCTCGCCTTACTCACCGGGGTAACGATTGCCGCCATGGTTGCAATCAACGGGCATCTTTCACAGGCATACGGCGTGTATCTTGCGGCTATTTTGATCCACATTGCAGGCGTGCTGTCCGCGTGGCTGCTTTGCGCGCTCCGGAAAGAAAAGCCCTTCACCCGCCGCCGAATTCCACTATGGCAGTATCTGGGCGGGGCAATTGGCGTATTCACAACCCTGTTCACCAATTTCGCCTTTGGGCTAATCAGCATGACCAGCATCGTGGCCCTGGGGCTGCTGGGGCAGACGGTTGCCTCCCTGGTGATCGACAGCCTGGGGCTGTTTGGAATGCGGAAGATTCCCTTTCAAAAATCTGCCCTGATCTCCCTGTCCTTCGCCCTTATGGGAATACTGCTCATGCTGGACCGGTCCGTCACGAAGGCCGTATACGCCGTATTCCTTTCCTTTGGTTCCGGGATCCTGGTGGTACTCTCCAGAAGCGTAAACGCCCGGCTGGCAAACGAGCTGGGCGCGCTTAAAGGATCGCTCATCAACCACCTCGTGGGGTTGCCCATCACCATCGCCGTCGCGGGGCTTGCGTTTCTTGTCGCGCCTGGAACGTGGAGCGCCGCCGTTTCTCCCCCGCCCTGGGTCTATTTGGGCGGCGTGCTGGGCGTGGCAACCGTGCTGCTAAGCAATTTGACCGTGCCAAAGCTCTCCGCGTTTTCCCTGACGGTATTGGCATTTGTGGGCCAGTTCTTTGCGGGAATTCTCCTGGACGTCGCAGCAGGAGCCCGCAGCCTGGACGCCTCCTTTGCCGGGGGGATGGTGATTGCCGGAGGACTGGCGGCCATGCTCGCAGCCGAGCGGGCGTCGATTATCAAAGCCCGGAAAAATCAGGCGTATTGGGAGCGGCTAAACAAAATCGAAGCGGAACACAGGGAAAAGGTCTATAGAAAATATCTCTCTGAAGAACACAACGAAGACGGCTGAATGGCAAAGCCAGCCTATTCCCTGATGGGCGCAGGCCTCAAAGATATCGATAGATTTGTATTTGGTGGAGCCAATATTTACCCTCCGAGTATCTCCCGCTGTGCCTTCTTGCTCAACGACGAGAGAACCCATTGATAGGAGGCATGTACGATATCAGCAAGCACCTCATTGGGTACACCGCTGTCCAGATACACGGTGCTCCAGTGTTGCTTATTCATATAATATCCAGGTACAATATCATCGTACTCCCGGCGCAGTATATCGCTGAAAATTGGTTCCAGCTTCAATGTTATGATGGGCCTCGCGTTTTGGTCATTCACACCGATATAGGCATACATCTTGCCTCGCAAGAGATATTTATATGCTTGCCATGCAGGTTGAAATTCCTTTTCGGTGTCCGCTTGCTTTCGTAATAGTTCGTCAAGCCATCGGTATCTTTCCATAACGTCCTCCGGCCACTTGGTTACACTGTTTTCCAGCAACGCCATTCAAACATCTCCTTGTGATTGATTTCATAGCGCAAATATAAAATGATTTTATTCATAATCCTTTTCAACAGAAAAGAGATGATAAAAACTGCCCTTTGCGCTCAAGTTTAGCATGGACAGATATTCCGCGGCTACCGCATCTTCGCTTGCTGCTTCCATTGCATTCAAATGATCGGCTTTTGTTTCCCAAAGAACCAAATCAGCCCATATATCGCCTTTCAATAGTAGCTTTCGGGAGATATACCCTTTCTGCTTCGCAAGAAATTCGCTGGTAAATTTATCGGATACAGGTAAAAAATCCGTCTCCGAAGTGCTTTTTTTCAGCTTGAATGCAACAAACTCTAGAGCTTTGGACATATCTGCTACCTCATATCCATTTATTTGGTATCTATTCTAACAGATAAATTTCTAATAGTACACCTACGTGAAACGCTTTGCCAGGCAGCCGCCTGTCCCGCGACTGACCGGGAAGCCTTATTTCTCTCGCAGTATTCTCAGGCAATCCGCAAGAACCCCCAGCATGTTGCGGCAGTCCTGCTCGTAAATCTCGCCCATGTTGGCGATTTGCAGCATATTTTGCTTGGCATAATGGCCTTTTCCTATGTAAAATACATACCCGCGCTTTTCCATTTCCACAAGGAACTCGTTTACATCCACACCTTCCGGCAGGAAAACCGAGGTCACGGTATTGGACATATGCTCCTTCAAAAGCAGCCGCATCCCCAGCGCCTCAACGCCCTGGCGGATGATGCCGGCACAGCGCCGATACCTGGCAATCCTATTGTCCAGGCCCTCTTCGAGTATATTGGTCAAAGCCACATTCAACGGCCAGAAAAGCGTCAGATTTGGCGTGTTGGGCGTTTGATGGGTGGTGCGGGCATTCATGTAATGCCGGTACAGGTTCAGGTACACGTTTTTCCCCTGATTGGGCTCTAAGCCGTCAAGAACTTCGCGCTTAGCAATGACAAATGCCGACCCCGGGAATGCTCCAACGCATTTTCCGCCCACAGATGTGGCCACATCGATATTATTTTGAACCACATTAACGAATTCGCCGCCCGCAGCAGACACGCAGTCCGCAAAGAAAAGCTTTGCGTACTTCCGGCATAGTTTGCCCACCTCGCCCACCGGATTGATCATCCCAGTGCAGGTTTCATGGAATACCATCGCCACAACCTTTACGGAGGGATTGTCTTGAAGGGCCTTCTCGATCACGGCCACATCGGGATAGGTGCCCCAGGGGAAGTCTATGTCCACCTTGGGAATGCGGTATTGATCGATGATATCCATTAGGCGCTCGCCAAACATGCCATTTCTGATCAAAAGCACGCCGTCCCCTTCGCTAAATAAGGAGGAAAGCACCATTTCATTGGCGGATGTGCCGGACCCGGATACGATTACGGAATAATACCGGTCGTCCGCGCAAAATAGCTGCCCGATCTTATTCTGCGTGTCCTGAAACATCTCTTCAAATTCATGGCTGCGGTGGCAGATATCGTAATGCAGCAGAGCGTGGCGCACATTGTCTTTTACCAGAACCGGGCCTGGGGAAAATAATTTGGGAGCGCTCATTGATATAACCTCCAACATGTTTTTGTGAAAACACCCATGATTGAAGTGTGTTTGTGTTCATTGTAATATAAAAATGTGGGATGTCAAGTGAATTTTGTGTAATTGTTGTGCGTTTGCTTCTGACTTGTGTTGTTTTGTTGATTTTGTTCCATGTAGACCTTGTGGTTTCCCCAGTATTTGTGTATCATATAGGCAATAGGCCTGTGAAAACGGGAAAGGAGTGGGTGTATGCTTGCACAAGAGCGACAAAACGCAATTCTGGAAACGCTGATGCAGCGCGGTGGCGTCATAAAAATGACGGAAATCGTATCCCAATTTGGCGTATCCAATGAAACAGCCCGCCGTGATCTGGAGACATTGCAGGATCAAAACCTTGTAAAACGGGTGTATGGCGGCGCAATTCTCGCAGACCGCCGTGTATCCATCGATCTTTCCCCACTGCCCTCTGAGCCCCGCCAGGGTCAGGCGGAGCGCGCTGCAATCGGCAAAGCCGCGGCGGAACTGGTACATGAGGGCGAAACAGTCATCCTCTCCTCCGGCACCACCATTCTTCAGGTGGCGCGCAACCTGAAGCGGCTGCACAGCCTGACTGTTTTAACCAATTCCCTTGCCGTAATCAACGAGCTGATCGGCACCAATTTCGACATATATGTGCTGGGCGGGAAACTTGACTTAAACGAGCTGAACATGTCCGGACAGATGGGGCTTCGGGCCATCCAAAGCGTGTTTGTGGACAAGACATTCATCGGCGCGGGGGGCATCACGTTTAAGTACGGCATCTCGGATTACAGCAACGACGACGCCAGCATCCGGGAAGAAATGATCAACCGCGCCAACCAGACGATATTGGTTGCGCACAGCGAAAAATTTGGCAGCAACGCCTTTTCTCTGGGAAGCCCTCTGGAACGGATCAATACGGTGGTTTCGGATACCAATCTCTCTAAGGAATACGTCACCGGAATTCGCGAAATGGGGATTGAGCTCATCCTCACCCAACCATAATTCACCAGATAGAAATTTACCGTGGGGGCGGATTTGCGTCGAATGTCTTTGCGATAATGCCCCTACGGCAGCGCTAAAGGACTTTAGAATGATTATGAGAGAAAACAACCGCTGCTTTTAGCACGGGGGGTTTCCTATGCCTGCAGTCTCTCAAACACGGGTTTCAATGTGTCAAACAATCCAACAAACGCCTCATGCATCCGCTGATGTTCCGGCCAATTTTCGGCGCGCGGCTCGTACCTGTGACGCATGCGAACTTGATCGCCGATCTGTGGCATTGCGCCGCACAAGCCCAATCCCATAAGCGCGCAATACGCGCCGCCAATTGCGCCCGCATGCTTGTTATCCTCTGGAACCAGCACTGGAATTTGCAGCACGTCCGCAAGGATTTGCATCCAATGTCCGCCGCTTGCGCCGCCGCCCACCACCGTAATGTCTGGCAACGGCCTGCCCAGCATCGCCTCGCATTGCCGCACCCGGCACAGGATGGAGTAGCAAATGCTCTCCATCATGGCATTGACAAAATGCCGCCGGGTATGTAGCGCGTTGGCGTTGACAAAGGCGATACGGGCCTTTTCGCAAAGCGGCGGCAGCTCTCCGCAAAGCCAGGGCGTGGCCAGCAGCCGTTGGGATCCGGGGGGCATATCCTTAAGCTCTTCTTCCAGATACGCGAATATGCCGCTTCCCATTGTTTGAAGCTCCGCCCCGTAGAACTGCTTCAGCGTCCAATCAAGTGCAAGCCCAACGGATTGCATGCCGTAAAGCACGATATCCTCCCTGGAATTGAGGGCGCAGGAAGGCGTCTCAACAAGGCTTGCCTCGTGCTTTACCACCGCGCCAACCCAGCCGGAAGTGCCGAAATATGCGTGTGCCATGTTCTGTTTCCCGCAGCCCGCGCCGATGGCGATGGCGGGAATATCCGAGCACCCCGCAAAAACCGGGATGCCGTCTGGAAGCCCCAGCTCCAGCCCCGCCTGGCGCGTCACCATCCCCACCTGTGCTGTGCTGTCCACCAGAGGCGGGAATTTATTGCGGTCAATCCCTGCCGCCTTCAGGATGTTATCATAAAGCCCGTCCACGGCGGGATCAAGGGAATGTATGAAATCGTTGCTGATATCCATGGCGCGAAGGCCCGTCATCTTCCAGCGCAGAAAGGAGTTGGCCTCAAAGATACAGTCCGCTCTGTTATAAATATCAGGATGATTGTTCTTGAGCCACATCAGCCGCGCCCAATAGCTTTGCCCGGTAAACATCCGGGTATTGAGGCACAGGTTGAGATATTCCGCCTCCTCCTGCGCCCGGGCGTCCAGCCAGATCAAGCTATTGTGCAGAACCTGCCCCTGGGCGTCAACCGGGATAATGCCCTTCCATTGCGTACAGATGGAAATACCCGCCGCGGCCTCCGGCCGCCTTGCGGCGCCATCCATCACATTGCGCGTGCATTCGCAAAGCGCCTTCCAATACGCCATGGGGTCCTGTTCCGCCCATCCCGGCCGGGGCGTCAGCAACGGATACCCCTTTTGTGCGCAGGCAAGCAGCCGCCCGCTCCCGGATACCAAGGCGACCTTAATGCCGCTCGTACCCAAATCATAGGAAATTACATATGTTTCCGGCATTTTTATCCCTCTTTTATACCATTTTGTTGTGTGTTTTGCAATCAACATTGACATTATACCACATAGGCAATATAATAATCCAAGTAAATTATATTTTTTGTGAGGTATATCCCATGAAAATATATATATATGGTACGGCATTCTAAAGCTGAAGGAAATGCCTTTTCCCGGACGACGGCAGGGCCCCGTGTTCAAGCGAAGGGGCTTCCCGTACAATACCGGATGCTGCTGCGCGAATACACAATCGGCAATTGGGAAGGATACAGCACCGGCAGCGCCATCCGCAGCTTACCCGAAAAAAAGGAGAATTATTTATGAAAAAGCGCCTGTTGGTAATCTCGGTGGATGCCCTTGTCACGGAGGATTTGAACCATCTGAAAAATGCGCCGCATTTTCGCTCCTTCCTCAGAGACTGCTCCAAGGTGGACAGCGTGCGCACCATATACCCGTCCATCACATATCCCGTCCACGTCAGCATCCAAACCGGATGCTATCCTAACAAGCATGGCGTGTATGCAAACAACACGTTCACCACAGACATCCCGCGTATGGAGTGGACATGGGATTCCCGCCTCATACAAGCGGACGACATATTCGCTGCGGCAAAGCGGGGCGGCTATTCCACAGCAGCGTCATTCTGGCCGGTTACCGCCTACAACCCGAACATCGATTATCACATTCCGGAATACTGGCTCCCCTACCCCGCCGATTCCTTTCGGAAATCGTTTATGAAAATGGGCGCTTCGCCGGAGGTGATGGCGCTTATGGAACGCAACGCCTGCTTCCTCCCCTCTACATACCATCTAACGGGCAAGAGCAATTTTGCAGTTATCCCCCATTTTGACAATTTCATCGTTCACTGCACCTGCGACATCATCAAAGAGCATTGCCCAGAGGTCTTGTTTTTGCATATCAATATCGTGGACACCTACCGGCATCAAAACGGCATATTCTGCCCCAAAGTGACAGAAGGCCTTGACATGGTGGATCATTGGTTTGGCATGCTGGAGGACGCCCTCACGTCCGCCGGGGTGCGGGAGGAAACAAACATTGTGGTACTAAGCGACCATGGCCAGCAGGACCTCGCCCGGGTGGTAAAGCCCAATGCGTATCTGGCGGAGCGGGGCTTTATTAAGGCAAACGACGCGGGCGAGGTGGTGGACTATACGGCCCTGGGCATGTCCAACGGCATGTCCATGACGTTCTGGCTAAAAGACCCCGCTGACAACGCGGCCCACGATGCGGTACACAAAGCGCTTCTAGAAATGGCGGAGGATGGCGTCTATGGCTTCAACCGGGTGTTCACCCGCCAGGAAATCAGCGCGCTGGAGCATGTAGACGGGGCGTTCGCGTTCATCGTGGAAAGCGACGGCTATACCTCCTTTGCGGATGATTGCTCCCGCCCTCTGGTGTCTGGTTTCGACCTGAAGGATTACCGCATGGGCCGGGCCACCCACGGCTATCTGCCGGACAACGGCCCCCAGCCCGTGTTCCTGGCAAAAGGGCCGGACTTCCGGGAAAACGTCCTTCTCCCCAGGCGGCCCATCGTGGACGAGGGGCCCACATTCGCCAAGCTTCTGGGCGTAACCCTCAAGGATGCGGTGGGAACGCCGATGCTGGAGCTGCTTGGCTGAACCTATTTGACCGCGTGAACAAAGCTTTCCATATCTCTGGCCATCGACAAAGCATGTGGCTTTGTGGATGGCCTAGTTTATGTATTGTTTTCCAGATGTTTTCAGGCGCAAGATATCCGCAACCTTCACCGCAAAATCTGCGTTATCGTATATACTAGATATAGAGCATGATGGAGGGGAGAATGGAATGAAACGAAATCACCGTATTTATTTTGCCTTGGCCCTTGCGCTTTTGCTGTGCCTTTGCGCCTGCGAAAAAAGCCCCGCGCCAATCCCGCCTTCGCCAAGCCCCGCGGTAATACCCGATACGCCCGCGCCTCCGCCGCTTCTGCCGAAAATAGACTCCTCCACCGCCCGTATCCCCATCACAGACGCGATATACAAGTTATTTACCGAAAGCTACGGCTATGAAGGCCCCGCGCCCATCTGCTCCAAAACCCACCAGGCATGGCTGAATTTGGCGGATGGCACGGCTGATATCGTGTTTCTCGTGGCTCCCACAATGGATGAGCTTCGCTATTTCGCTGAAAAAAACGTGGACATCGAGATGAAGGTCTACGGATATGACGGGCTGGTGTTCATCGGCAATGAAAGCAACCCCGTGTGGAACCTGACTTCTGGGGAGATCCGGGACATCTACAGCGGAAATATTACCAATTGGTCGGATATCGGCGGCGAAAATTCCGATATCATCGTCTATATCAGAAACCAGGAAAGCGGCAGCCAGCGTCTGTTTGAAAGCCTCGTGTGGGCAGGATACGACATGCCGGACTTTGCCGCCATGGATTTTCACGAGCAGGAAATCGACCCCGCTGTCACCCAGCGGATGGAACAGATTTCGGTAGACGACGACATGAGCACCATCACAGAAAACGTGCTGCGCAACCAATACGCCATCGGCTTTAACATCATGTCCTATCTCGATCACACGTTTGCGGGTTCCTCGCTAAAGCTCTTCGCCGTGGACGGGTATCTGCCAACAACGGAAAACTTCGCATCCGGGCAATATCCGTTTTTGACCACCTCGTACGTAGCCATCCGCTTAGACGAGCCGGAGGGCAGCCCCGCCCGTGCGCTGTTTGACTGGGTGGGCAGCGAAGAAAGCCGTGATCTGATCGCACAAAACAGCACGCTGACGGTCGCGTTTACAGAGCCGGTGGTGATCCTGGCCGGAGAAAGCTTTTCGGCGCCCAACCCAGCGCCCCTTTCAAAGCAGGCGGTAGAGGCGCTTATCCCCCTTCTCAATACGCGTTATTTCGTTCGGACGGACTTTCTCCCCTATTCCCTAGAGGAGCTGGGCTACCTTCGAAACGGAATTTACGCCATATCCGGCAAGATATTCAAAACACAGAAATACGCCGAATTCTTCGGCGCACAAAGCTGGTATTCCGGCCGGTATACCAAAGACGCGGATGTGGCGCAGCGCTTTAACGCCTATCAAATCGCCAATTTAAAGGTTTTGCTTGCAATTGAAAACGAGCTGCGGGGGTAGCGGTAAGTATGCACTTGGCGCTACAGCCCCACAATCCCAATCTTAATTGCCGCCGGGGTTTCCCACCTGTTTTACCCCATATCCCAGTATAAGGGAATATCAAATGCATGATAAATTATGGGGCTGTAGCGCTAACAAGCTACGGCTCCTTTCTTAAATTTGGAACGCCAAACC
>CAYPKG010000020.1:0-37310 GCA_964411275.1 uncultured Oscillospiraceae bacterium
CCCCAGGGGATACTCTCTTGCCGCTCTGCGGCAATTCACCTTAAGACATAGTCGAACAATCAAAACGTGAATCCTCAAAAAAGCGCAAGCTGCGCAGCAGCGACGGTTTTTTGAAACACTTTACAAAAACGGGGGTTGGATATGGGGCTGTTATATTGGTTGGAGAGCATTCGCACCGCAGGGTTGGACGCGGTAATGTCCCTCATCACCCACCTTGGGGGTGAAACGGTGTTCCTGCTGGTGGTGATGATCACGCTTTGGTGCCTTGACAAGCGCTGGGGCTTTCGCATGATGTTTCTGGGCCTTGCGGGCAGCGGGATCAATCAGCTGTTAAAGGCGATTTTTCTCATCCCCCGGCCCTGGGTGAAAGATCCGGCTTTTACCATCGTGGAAAAGGCCCGGGCTGCGGCTACAGGCTATTCCTTTCCAAGCGGCCATTCCCAGAGCATCGCCACGCTATCCGGCAGTGTGGGCCTTTGGAGAAAGAAAGCGGGCTGGTGGATCGCTATGATCCTGATCTCGTTGCTGGTGGGCTTTTCCCGGATGTATCTTGGGGTGCACACGCCTCTCGACGTGGGGGTCGGGCTAATCAGCGGATGGGCGCTGATCTGGGTATGCGGCGTACTGTTTCAAAAGGCGGACCAGGGGAATTCCAATCTATTGACCTGGATGCTGTGGGCAGGGTTTGCCCTCTGCCTGCTTGCGCTGCTGTATGTGCTGTTGTTTCCCGCCCGGGAGGCCAACGTGGCCGAGTTTGACCAGCATGGGCTGCACAGCCTGTTTACTTTGGTGGGCACGTATTTAGGCGGCATGGCGGGGCTGTGGATGGATCAGAAGAAGACGGATTTCCAGGTGGATGCAATCTGGTGGGCGCAGATATTGAAGCTGTTTATCGGGCTGGCGCTGGTGGTGGGGATCAAGGTGCTTCTAAAAGCGCCGATTAACGCCCTGTGCGGGGGCTTGCCTGTGGCCAACGCCCTGCGCTATTTCCTGATGGGGATCGTGGGCGCGGGTCTCTGGCCCATGACGTTTGCTTTCTGGGCAAAGCTGGGGCAGCGGAAGTGACGGCGGGCGGCGGCCCCTACAGATCGCCGCCGCAAGTACATAAAAATCCTCCCCTCGTCGACGGCGAGAGGAGGATTTTTTGCTTCTTTCGTACTATCTACATAAACAGCGGCGCGAACAGCAGCGCAACGATGCTCATGAGTTTGATGAGGATGTTCAGAGACGGGCCGGCAGTGTCCTTGAGCGGATCGCCTACGGTGTCGCCGATAACCGCCGCCTCATGCAGCGGGGTGCCCTTGCCGCCGTCCATTTCCTCGACGGATTTTTTCGCGTTGTCCCACGCGCCGCCGGAGTTGGACATGTATACGGCGAGAAGTACGCCGCTGACCGTTGCGCCGATGAGCATGCCAGCCAGGGCTTCTTTGCCCAGCAGCAGCCCCACCGCCACGGGGGAAAGCACCGCCAACAGGCCAGGCACGATCATCTGCCTGAGGGCGGAGGCGGTGGCGATATCCACGCAGCGGGCATAGTCCGGGGTGCCGGTGCCTTCCAGCAGGCCCGGGATTTCCTTAAACTGCCGCCGCACCTCCAGTATCATGGAGCCTGCGGAGTCGCTGACCGCGTCGATGGCCAGGGCGGAGAACAGGTATGCCAGCATTGCGCCGATGAGAATGCCGCCGATGACCGACGCGTCTAACAGGTTGACGGTATCAAGCCCCACGGTGGAGGCATAGGAGGATAACAGCGCCAGGGCGGTCAATGCCGCGGAGCCGATGGAAAAGCCCTTGCCGATGGCGGCGGTGGTGTTGCCGATGGCATCCAGCTTGTCGGTGATTTCCCGGACCTCGGGGGGCATGTGGGACATTTCCGCGATGCCGCCCGCGTTATCCGCGATGGGGCCATAGGCGTCGACGGCGATGATGGCGCCGACGGTGGCCAGCATGCCCACGGCGGACAGCGCCACGCCGAACAGCCCGCAAACCGCAAAGGAAACGATGACCGCAGCGGCGATGATGAGAACCGGGATTGCCGTGGAGCGCATGCCGATGGACAGGCCGGACAGTATGTTTGTGGCGGCGCCGGTTTGGCTTTGCTTGACAATCTGTTTGACGTGCTTAAATGCACCGGAGGTATACCATTCCGTAACGGAGCCGATGACCACGCCGGATATTACGCCGGTGAGGATGGCGTAGAAATGGCTGTTCGCCTGGAACAGCGCCCGGTCGAGTATGAAGGAGCCAACGAGCAGCAGCGCCATGGAGATGTAGGTGCCCATCATCATCACCCGCTGGGGATTGCCGCCCTTCATGAACTTGACGTAAATGATGCCCAGAATAGAGGCCGCCACGCCGATGACGCATACGCCGATGACGTAGCTGACGCCGGCGGCCTTGGCCACCAGCAGCCCCAGTATCAGGGCGGATACGATGGAGCCCACATAGCTTTCAAACAGATCCGCGCCCATGCCGGCCACGTCGCCCACGTTATCGCCCACATTGTCTGCGATAACGGCTGGATTGCGGGGGTCGTCCTCAGGGATACCCGCCTCAACCTTGCCCACCAGGTCCGCGCCCACGTCGGCAGCCTTTGTGTAGATGCCGCCGCCCACACGGGCGAACAGCGCGATGGAGCTTGCGCCCAGGGAGAAGCCAGTGAGCACTTCGGTGTTGCCAAACACCAGATAGCACACGGATACACCCAGAAGACCCAGTCCAACCACGCAAAGGCCCATGACGGAGCCGCCGGTAAACGCTACGTTCAGCGCCGCTTTTTCGCTTTCGCCAGCGGCCTGTGCTGTACGGGCGTTGGCGTTGGTGGCGCTGCGCATGCCGATATATCCGGCCAACACGGAGAACAGCGCACCCAATAGGAAGCTAATAGCTACCGTCCAGCCCATGGAGGGAATAAGAAGCAGGATAAAAAATAAAACCGCCGCAAATATGACGATTACTCGATACTCCCGCTTTAAGAAAGCCATTGCGCCTGTACGGATGTAGCCTGAGATTTCACGCATACGGGCATTCTTCACCTCAATGCGCCCAATGCTCCGGAGGAAGCTAAGTGCAACCACCAAAGCCAGCGCCGCTACTGCAAGCGCTGCAACCAGAACCCAGTTTTCCATTTTTCAAAACCCTTTCCATAATTAAATTTTATAGCAAAAACTTATCAGTTGATTCACGTTATATCTCCTACTAGCATCGCAATTTTTTGAATAGAAGTCAATATGATTATTGAAAATGTGGTATTCTAATTAATTATAATGGATACAGCGCAAATTATTTGCGCTGGTTATATGTTACGTTAAAAAATACTATAAACAGGTTAAAATTAGACATTTAATCGAAAGGCATGCCAGCAGTCAATGGGCGGCATCCCTTAATTTGCTTATGATACGGCTTTCCAGCCTTGAAATCTGCACTTGGGAAACACCCATCAGCCGCGCAATTTCCGATTGGGTTTTGTCCTGAAAGAACCGTAGCATGATAAGCTGACGTTCTCGCCCCTCCAGCTGTCCCAGCAGTTCTTTCAATAAAATACGGTCCACCATCAGGCCTTCCTCGCCCTCATCCTGCTGCATCCGGTCGAGAAGGGTGGTTTCAGAGCCATCGTCATATACATGCTCATACAAGGACATATGCGGCCGGGCGGCTTCCAGCGCGGCGGCCACGTCTTCGGGGGTAGCGCCCACTGCATCCGCCAGCTCCTGTATACCGGGGTCCCGGCCCAGGGTGCGCCGCAGGCGCTCCTGCGCGGCGGCGGTGCGCGCGGCCAGCTCCTTAATGGAGCGGCTGACCTTCACCATGCCGTCGTCGCGCAAAAACCGTTTGATTTCCCCTGCGATCATGGGGACGGCATAGGTAGAAAACCGCACGTTAAACCGTTCGGCATAATTATTGATTGCCTTTACCAACCCCAGGCAGCCGATCTGAAACAGGTCGTCAAACTCCACGCCACGGCCCAGGTATTTCTTCACGATGGACTTAACAAGGGCGGTGTTGTGTTTCACCAGCCGTTCCATAGCGGCCTCGTCCCCTGTATGGGCCAGGCGTATCAGCGAAATGACCTCCTCATGGGGAAGCGGTGCGGCGTCCATCATTGGCCATCGGTCCTTTTAATGCGCTTTATCATGGTAATTGAGGTGCCGCTTCCCACCTGGGACGAGACGGTAAGCTCCTGCATAAACGCCTCCATCACAGCAAAGCCCATGCCGGAGCGCTCCAGCTCCGGATGTGAGGTATAAAAGGGCTGCCGCGCCAAGTCCACGTCCTCGATGCCCACGCCTTCATCCCGTACGGTGATCGTGAGGGTATTGCCCTTTACCCCGCAATCGAGATAAACCAAGCCCGGGCCGCCGCCATAGCCATGGATGACAGCGTTTGTCACCGCTTCGGAGATGGCGGTGCGAATATCCGAAAGCTCTTCCAAGGTGGGGTTTAGCTGCGAGGCGAACGCGCCCACAACAGCCCTGGCAAACGCCTCGTTTTGCGAAAGGCTCGAAAAACTCAGGTGCATTTCATTATCAAACATATCCATCCTTATCCCCTTTTGATTGGCATAGTCCCGTCCCGGGAGCTTTTCATATCGCTACTTGATGAAAGCCATTGGTATCAGATCCGATCAACCAGCGCGTACAGCCCGGACATGCGGAATACCCGGTCCACATTAGCGGATACGCCGGACACGATCAGCCGCCCGCCCCGGGCGGTCAGCGCCCGGTAGCGCCCCAGAACCACGCCCAGGCCGGAGCTGTCCATAAAGCTGACGCCGCTCATATCCAGCTCGACTTCCTGGCAGCTTAGATCGGATACATAGGCGTCCAGCGCGCCGCGAATTTGCTCTGCGCTATGGTGATCCAGCTCCCCCTGAAGCCGGACGATAATGCGTTGTCCCCTGCGGATGGCGTTTAATTCCATACCATTCCCTCCTTTCCCCAAGCCGAAAGGCTCGAGGGGGCCCACCCTCCCGGGCATGGCCCTTTGTCTCAATTCGGTTTTGTCCGGGTTCTTCCCTTTGAGGAAAGCCCACGGGTTGTGTCGATTGCCGTGTTTGTTTGTCAATATGGTCTTTTTGAGTGGATTCCCCCTAATTGGAAGGATGCCCTTTATATGGAAAAATATACGAAAAAAACAAAACGGCATAGCCGTGCAGGCCATGCCGTTTGCATCTGTTTCGTCTGGTTTGTTATTCGCCGTAGGTATAGCCCCGGCGGAACGCTTCCTTGTTCATGTCGATGAACTTGGGCTTTACGTTCGCCTCGATGGCCTTCATCCACTGGTCATAGCCAAAGGGCAGCTGTTTGGCAAGAACGCCCAGCAGCACCACGTTGGCGGCCTTGAATGTACCGCACTCCTGTGCGATGGATGTGGCGTCCAGGAAAATGGGGTTTTTCACGCCGGCCTTGATTTTGTCCAGACAGTCCGCCGGATATTCGGCGGCGCCGATGATAACCGGCATAGGCAGGATTTCCTGGGTGTTGACGATCATGGTGCCTGTGGGCTTCACATAGGGAAGGGCCCGGTACGCCTCCAGGTTTTCAAACGCCAGGACCACGTCCGCCTGCTCCTGCTCCACGATGGTGGAGTACACGGGGGCGTCTTCACTCATGCGCACATAGGTGACGACGGAGCCGCCGCGCTGGGACATGCCGTGCACCTCGCTGACCCGCACGTCATAGTTGTTTTCCAGCGCCATGTATCCTAAGATTTTGCTTGCAAGCAGGGTACCCTGCCCGCCAACGCCAACGATCACAATTCCGATCATGTTACGCTCTCTCCTTTCCGATCAGTTCAGCGCGCCGAAGGGGCACACTTTTTTGCACAGGCCGCAACCTACGCACTGGGTCGGGTCTATCGTCACGCCGGTTTGCGTCTTACGGATGGCGGGACACCCGATCTTCATGCACATACCGCAGTTTTTGCACTTTTCGGGATCGCAGGTCATGGCGACGCCAGGCTGCTTGACGATCAGCGCGCAGGGGCGGCGGGTGATGATCACGGAAAGCTCTTCCCGGGCGGTCTCTTCCCTGAGAAGCTTCTCAAGGCCCTTCACATCGAAGGGATCGATGACCGTAACGTGCTTGGCGCCCAGGGCCTCGCAGACCTTGACGAGATCCAGCTGCGGCGCTGGGTTGCCGTGAATGTCAAGGCCGTTGGCCGGGTTGTTCTGGTGCCCGGTCATGCCGGTGATGGAGTTGTCGGCGATGATAACGGTGCCGACAGCCCTGTTGTAGACCATGTTGAGAAGCCCGGTCATGCCGCTGTGGCAGAACGTGCTGTCGCCCAATACCGCCACGGTCTTCTTGGCCTGCTCCACCCCGCGGGCCTTTTCAAAGCCGTGGGCCATCGTAAAGGACGCGCCCATGCAAATGCAGGAGTCCACTGCGGACAGCGGGGGCAGCGCGCCCAGGGTATAGCAACCGATGTCGGAGCATACCGTGAGCTTTAATTTATTGAGCACATAATACAGTCCGCGGTGGGGGCAGCCGGGGCAAAGCACCGGAGGCCGTACCGGGATGCCAGGGGTGGTCATGGGGCCGGCTTCCGGCGCGCCTTCGAACTTCGCCGCGATCTTGCGGGCGAACAGCTCTCCCTGGAGGCCGGTCTTATCCTTGCCGGAGCAGGGGATGCCCCAGGCTTTGATGGTGTCCTCATAGAAGGGCTCCATATCCTCAACCACGTACAGCGTTTCTACCTGTTCGGCAAACTCACGCACGAGTTTTTCCGGCATGGGGTATGCCATACCGAGCTTCAGCACGGAAGCGTTGGGCATGGCTTCTTTCACATAGTTGTAGGCAGCACCGGAAGTGACCACGCCGACCTTTTTGTCCGCCCATTCAATGCGGTTGATGGGCAGCGTGTTGGCGTCTTCCGCTTCCTGCTTTTCCCGGGCCTCCACCACCATATGGCGGCCAATCATGTTGCCGGGCATGGAAACGAATTTCTTGGGGTTCTTGACATAGTCCTTCAGGGGGACTTCTACGCGCTCGCCCACCTCCACGAGGGTACGGGCATGGGCAATGCGGGTGGTCAGCCGGACGATGACGGGGGTATCGTATTTCTCGGACAATTCATAGGCAAGCTTCATGAAGTCCAAGCACTCCTGGGAGTTGGAGGGGTCCAGTACGATGGCGTGGGACGCGCGGCCTAACAGGCGCGTATCCTGCTCGTTCTGGGAGGAGTGCATACCGGGGTCGTCCGCCACCACCACCACCATGCCGGCATTTATGCCGGTGTAGGTGGCCGTAAAGAACGGATCCGCCGCCACGTTCAGGCCTACGTGCTTCATGCAGGCCATGCTCCTCGCGCCCGCAATGGCCGCGCCCAGGGCGACTTCCACAGCCACCTTTTCGTTGGGCGCCCACTCGGAATAGATGCCGTCGTAATTTGCTACGTTTTCGTTGATTTCCGTGCTTGGCGTGCCGGGGTATGCGGAAGTCACGCGTACACCCGCTTCATAAACGCCGCGTGCGATCGCCTCGTTTCCTAGCATCAACTGTTTCAATGATACCGACCTCCTTATTATTGTTGCAACTCATTGCCCTATGGTGATACGGATTGCCATACCTAGAGTACCTGTGACTTGCAGGAAATGAAAAATGCATGGGTAAAGTGAAAAAAATTCATCTCACAATTTTATTATACAGCAGAGAATTTTATTTGAAAAGGAAGGCGAAACGTTATACATAATATATTTTCTCGCCGATTTTGCACTTCTATTATATATTATTTTTGCAACCTTGTATACGGGCAACACGCGGGAATGCAGGAACCAAAACAAAAATATGCATAACCTGCCGGGATTATGCTGCATTATGGAATGTAAGAATTGCATGCGCTTGCCAGAGGCTTTATAATAAAAGGGAAATTGAACAAATTTATTGTGCGGGGGTATCTTGCTGCCAGGCAGGGATAAAAGAGTGATAAGGACAAAAGAATACAGTCAGAATAGGGGAAACATATGAATACGAGAAAAAACTTGGCGTTAACTCTGGTCTTTGTCCTTATATTCGCTATAATGCTTCCGGCCCATGCAAATAAGGAACCAGCCCCAAATACGGATTTTACGATAACGTATGAAGCTATGGATGATTTGACAAGCGCATTGAGCTCGGATGCGACTGTTATTCCTGAACGTACAATCACAGAGTATCATTTAACCGATATTGAGAGAGCCGTTCTGAATGAGCTGTTTCACAATATCACGAGAGTTAGCAAAAGCAGTCAAGGCAATGATGAGCGGTATGCGATTAATTATATGGATGAAGCTGGAATTGGATACCTTCATATTATTCCAAAGGAGCCAGACCCAAATAGGAATTTTATGATAACCTATGAAGCCATGGAAAATTTGACAAGCGCATTGAGCTCGGATGCGATTGTACTTCCTGAAAATATAATCCTGGAGTATCATTTAACCGATATAAAATCAACCGTTCTGAATGATCTATTTCACAATATCACGAGGGTTGAAAAAATGGTTCAAGGTAATGAAGGGCGGTATTCGATTAATTATATGGATGAAGCGGGAAATGAATGCATTCTTGATATTCTAAATGATGGAACCATCACACAACATGAGTACGCAGAACAAACAGACACGCTCATCATAAAGAGTGGCGATCAAGAAGAGGTTATTGAGAATTTTAGGGCTGGCTCCTCGATGAATGATGGTTTGAAAAAGAAAACCCGAATGCTTGTAATCGCCGCGATGGTACTAATTTTTATCATAGCGGTCGTTTGCGTTGTGATATTCAAAAAGGGAAGAAACAAAAGCGATTTATGATAAGACCAAATAATATAATAAAGGGCTGAAGCAGCGTTTGCCCCGCTTCAGCCCTACTTTCTACTGACAGATTTACTCCACCACAGCCATCTCCACTTGGGGAAGCCTCGCCTGCAGCCGCTCCACGATGGTACGCCCGTCCACTGTGAGGCTTTGCCTGCTCTCGCCCTGCTTGGGCGGCGCGCCCAGCACCATGATGGCCGCATGGTGGGCTTTGGCGTAGTCGCAAAGGGCGGCTTCCACGTCGTCCGCCCGCAAGACCGAAAGCGCCGCGTCGGACAGCTGTGCGGCGGTAAACAGATACTCCAGGGCCTCGCCCTCGTGGGGGTTTCCTAAAAAATTGTCGCCGGTGCGCACAAAATGCACCACATGCAAAGGCAGCCCGCCCTTTTCCCTGGCGATGGCCTCGCCCCGCTGGATGAGCCGGGCGCTGGTCTTCTGCCGGGTAACGCAGACCATGACGATATGCTGGGTATGCTGATGGGCCTTCATGGACCTGGGGGAAAGCATTTTTTTCATTGTTATGCTCCTTTGTTCCGGCCGGCAACTGCCTGGGCAAGCTTGTCCGGCAAAACGGTAGGCGCTTGGGTCAACGCCATGGCTACGGCCTCTTGTGGGGAGTCTGTCACGCTGTACAGCCCGGAAAAAGCGCTGTCGGCAAAGCCGGTTTCATAAAACACCTGAAACTGCTTGAGCACCGGATCATAAAAACCCTCATAATCCAATATGATCACGGGATTGGAATGGTATCCAAGCTGCTTTAACGTCAGCACCTCCAGCAGCTCCTCCAGGGTGCCAAACCCACCCGGCAACGCGATAAACGCGCCGGACAGCCCTTCCATGGTGGATTTTCGCACATGCATGGTGGGAGTCACGATCAGCTCTGTGCAGCCGGGATACGGAATGCCGGGCTTGTTGAGCTTCTCGGGGATCACGCCCACCATCTCGCCGCCAACCTCGGCGATGCCCTCGGCCGCCGCGCCCATCAATCCGGAGCCTCCCGCGCCGAATACCATTTTGGCTCCGGCCCGTCCGATGGCGCGGCCCAGAGCCCGTGCCAGATCGTAAAATCCGGGGGCAAGGTTCCGGCTGGAGGAACCGAATACGCAAATGTTGATCATGTCAAATCTCCTTTTCTCATGCCTGATGTTAAGGCTTGAGCAAATCATAAGCAATATCGTATTTCAAATTGGAATACAGGGAGTTGCTGGCGGGAATTTCTAACATGACCAGCACCAGCCGCGCGTCTTCCGGGTCCGCGTCCGCGCGATAGCCCACAAACCAGGAAATTTCCCGGCTCTTGTCCCCGCCCACCTGGGCGGTGCCGGTTTTGGCCGCCACGTTTGTGAGCTTGGGCGACCGGGGAACCGACCGCTTGCCCTCCTTGTCCTCCGAGTAATTGAGCGCCTTGCCTGTGCCTTCGAGCACAACGTCGATCATCATGGGCTCAATAATGCTGATGGAGGAAGCGGAGATGACCTGGGGTTTCCACACCTTGGGCTCCCGGACGCTCACGGCGGTGTACTCTGTTCCCTCGGTGCGGTACAATCCTTTGATGATATGCGGCTCCATGATGTCGCCGCCATTGGCCAGAGCGCAGAACATGCTGGCCGCCTGTAGGGGCGTGACCATCATTTCCCCCTGGCCGAAGGCGCTTTCTCCCAGCAGCTGCAATCGGGTGTGTGTGGCGTCCAGTGTGTTTTCCTGTAGCATCAACCGGGTGCTTTCGTTGATCAGCCGGGCGCTGGACACGCTTAGGTCAAAGGGGATGGCCTCCGTCAGCCCCAGGTTTTCCATAAATGACATAAAAGGCTCGAACCCGGTTTTCAGCGCCGTGTAGGCGAAATAAATATTGTCCGAGTCCACGATGCCCGCGTGCATGTTGAGGGGCGAATGCCGGTTGTTGAGCTTGACCCTTGTAAACACGCCGCCGCCCCAGGGGCCAAACTCGCCGCTGTTGGAGGGCCGCCAGGTACGCGTGTCCGATCCGCCGCCTTCAATGGGCTCGATGGTTTCGCCTTTTCCGTCGGGAAACACCGTGGATTTGGTCATGGCCCCGGTTTCCAGCGCCGCCGCCGCCGTAAAGGGCTTGATTGTGGAGCCAGGGGGATACGTGCCCTGGGTCAGCCGGTTGTACAGCGGCTTGTTGTTGGCTTCGCTCAATACCTTGTAATCCTCGTCGCTCAACCGGCCGGTGAACAGATTGAGGTCATAAGACGGGTACGAGGCCATGGCGTCAACGGCGCCTGTATTGGGATCCATCACGATCACAGCACCTGCGGTGTTGTCCCCGAACAGGGAATATTTCAGCAGCGTTTCCACCCGTTCCTGCAGGCCTGCGTCCACCGTCAGCTGGATGTCCAGCCCGTTTTTTGCAGGCTCCCGGTATAGGGTGTCCTTATTGGTGCCGTCTGACGCGCAGATGTACACATAAGAGCCGTCTTCGCCCCGAAGCTCGGTTTCATACTGCCGCTCCAATCCCAGCTTTCCTACGACGCTGTCGGAATTGTAAAGGCTGTTTTTGATGGGCGCGCCAGTGGTGGCGTCTACCAGCTTGCCTTCCTCGTCGATGACGCCGCCGATCAGCCGCAGGAGGTCGTCCTCGTCCGCCTGGCGAACATAGCCGATGATATGGGCAAGGCTGCCTTGCTGTGGATAATTGCGCAGCGTCCCGTAATTGCCTGTGTCGATGCCGACGCCGGGGATGAGCAGCAGCTCTTCCTTCTGGGCGTCGCTCAACACGCCGGGGCGGAATTGCTTTAGCACGCCAAAGTCATTTTCCACCACGTAGGAGCGGGTTAATTCCTTATATATGGCGTCGCTGGTCATATCCAGCAGCACGCTGAGCTGGCGCACAAACTGCGGCTCGTCCTCGATCTTGCTGGGGATAAACACCACGCTTATTGCCTTTACGGTCTCAGCATACACCTGCCCGTCGGCCAGTATCTCCCCCCGGGAGGCATTTGTGGTGCCAACCCGGATGGTGTCTCCCCAATCCATCTCTGGAAACAGCAGGGAGGGGCTCCAGTCCACCTTCCATTTTCCGTCCTCCCTAAGGACAGTCATGCGGAAGTCCCAGCTCTGATCGCCGATCTTCTCGCTTTTATATGTGAGGGTATAGTCATACACGCAAATGATTTCGCCTTCTACCTGGGAGGTGATGGAGAAGGTAAGCCCTTCAATGTCCAGCTCCTCGAATATGGCTATATACCGGGAGATAAACTGCTCCTGTGAAATGCGCTTGGCGCTCTGGGTATTGCCCGCGGCCTCGTCCGCGGCCTTGCGCTCCTCGTCATAGCGCACGCCAGCGCATAGCATGCCATACGCGCTTTCATAATCCTTTGCGTTGATTAGCCCTAGAAACTCCTGGCAGGCGTCAACAGCGGTTTTTTTCCCGCATCCCAGCAACAGCCCGATAGACGCAATCAAAAGCGCGAGGCAGGCAGCCCGCAGGAGAATGCTCTTTTTCATATGCTTCCTATTCATGCTTCCCCCGTAATGGCCCGTCAATGCATAGAAACAACCGGGCCTGCCATCAGTATAGCAGACCCGGATGCTTATGGGGTGATGGTCACAAAATTTTTACTATTTTTACTTTTGTTATTCGTATTGTTTCATGCCATGCCCGTGCTGAAACAGCTGCCGGTTGTCCAGCGCCCATACCCGTTCGGAAAAACCGCCCACCGGCACGCCGGAAAGTGCGTCAAACATTTCATACAGGCGGCTGTCCAGCATGTCAAGCTCGCTCAACACCTCCGCCTCCGGGAACATGGGCGGCCGCGGGCTTCCGTATTCCGGCACCCCGTGATGGGACAGCAGCATATGCTGCACGAGCACGCACAGGGACGAAGGAACGTCCAACAGCTCGCAGGCGCTGCCTATGAGGTCCACCCCCATATTGATATGCCCTAACAGCTGCCCGGCGGTGCTATAGCCGCTGGCGATGCCCAGGTCGCCCACGGTCAGCTCGTCAAGCTTGGCGATGTCATGCAATATGGCGCCCGCATAGATGAGATCCCCGTCCAGCGCCGGGTACAGGGCCACGATGCCCTTGGCGGCGTTTACGATTGTCATCGTATGGTGAAGAAGCCCGCCCCTTGTGGCGTGATGGAGCTTTAGCGCGGCGGGGGCTTTTAACAGCCGGGCCTTGTTTGTGCGCAGGATGTATTGGGTCAGCCGCCGAAGATCCTCGTCGGCAAACCCCTCTGCCAATGTGAAAAGCTCCTCGTACATCCACTCCGGGTCAAAGGGCGCGCAGGGGATCAGCAGGGACATATCCACACCGTCCTCGCCTGTGGCCACGCGGATGCGGTCGATTTTCAGCTGCTCCGCTTCTTTCCATACCGTGATGGAGCCCCGCACCTTTATGATATTATCCGCGTAGAACGCACCGTGTTGAATGGGGTTATAATCCCAAAGCTTCGCGGTGACTTCGCCCTCGCTGTCCGAAAGTATAAAATCAAGATAATCACTGCCCTTTGAGTTGACCTTGATCTGCACGGATTTAACCAGACAAAATCCCTCGACAATGTTGTTGTTTGCCTGGCTTAACAGGCGCATTCTGCCCATGGATGTCCCTCCCGCCCGGCCCGTATGGGCCGTTTCTTTGCTTACCTTATGGCTAGTATATCATAGACCGGGCGAAGCGGGTACGATTTTTATATGTCCAATGAATGATGGCTTCCTTTCAGGCGGTACATGTGATCCATTGGCCCAGGGCCCGCGCCAATGTCCAGCCCGGCCAAAAGCGCTCCGGTGAGATAATCCTTCGCCAGGCGGATGCTTTCTGTAAGCGGCCGGCCCGCGGCCAATTGGCAGGCGATGGCGGAGGACAGGGTGCAGCCTGTGCCATGGGTGTTCCTGGTGTCCACCCGGGGGCCAGGAAACCGGGTGGAGGAGGGGTTCGCCCCTTTGTCATACAAAAGATCCACCGCGCCGCTGTCGAGATGCCCGCCCTTGACGAGAACCGCCCCCGGTAGCTGCCTGCCGATGGCCTCGGCCCCTCTCATCATATCCGCCTCGTCACGGATGGCGAAGCCGCAAAGCACCTCCGCCTCCGGGATATTGGGGGTGATGAGCGCGCCAAGGGGCAACAGCCTTGTTGTCAGCGCGTCCATAGCGTCGCCGTTTAGCAGCCTGCTGCCGCTGGTGGACACCATAACAGGGTCGACTACGATGTTTTTCGCCTGATATTCCATGAGCTTGGCGGCGATTGTTTTGAGGATGGCGCTGTTGGATACCATGCCGATCTTTACCGCGTCCGGGCGAATGTCCGTGAAAATGCAGTCCAGCTGCTGGGCCACAAAATCGGGCGTGGCGTCGAGAATGCCGTATACGCCGGTGGTGTTCTGGGCGGTCAAGGCGGTGATGGCGCTCATGGCGTACATGCCGTGCATGGCAATTGTTTTGATGTCCGCCTGTATGCCTGCGCCGCCGCTGCAGTCCGAACCGGCGATTGTAAGAACCTTTTTAGCTCGTTCATGCAAACAACTCCTTCGCGCTCATAAAGTCTAGGCAATACACGGTGGAAAGCCGCTTTAGGGCCTCCTGCTCTTGTTCCGCGCTCTCATCGTAAACCCCCACCACCGGAAACCCGGCGGCCCGGGCGGTGGCGGCGGCATGCACCGCGTCCTCGAATACGGGGGTTTCCCCGATGGGCGTGCCGAGGCGTTTAGCGGCGGCAAGGTAGATGTCCGGCCGGTCCTTGCCCGCGCCTACCTCGTTGCAGGTGATGAGGAATGAAAAATAATGATCCATGTTGTTCCTTGAAAGGGCCGCTTCCACCAGATACCGGTCGGTGGCCGTGGCCACGCAAAGGGGGATGCGCTTTTGACTAAGGGTTTCCAATAGCCGGATGGCCCCAGGCTTTGGCAGCACCTCATGGAAGTATCTTCCCTCCAGCAGCTGGTTTACCCCAGCCATCAGCGCTTCTTCGCTGTCAGGTAGCTCGTACTGGGCTTTATAATGCTGCACCGCTTGTAAAAGGCTCATGCGGGAAAACCGTTCGTCCAGATCCGGGGCAGGGGCAATGCCCCGGCTTAGCAGATAGGTGGAGCCGATGCTTGTCCACAGGGGCATGCTGTCAAGCAGCGTGCTGTCCAGATCGAATATGCAGCCGCTGATGTTCATGGCGCCACCATTTCCCGGCACAGGGGGAGAAGAGCCCGGCACGCCGCCTCCACATCTCCTTGGCCGAATACGGCGCTGACCAGGGCCACCCCATGGACGCCGGAGCCCTTGAGGGATAAGAGATTTTCTTTCATGATGCCGCCGATGGCGCAGATGGGAAGGGGTACCTCGCGGCAGATGGCCATGAGCGTTTCCCGGCTGACATAATCCGCATCGGCTTTGGTGCCGGTGGGGAATACCGCGCCCACCCCCAGATAGTCTGCGCCGTCCTTCAGGGCTTGTTTTGCCTGTGCCACGGTCTGCACGGACACCCCGATGATTTTATCCGGGCCCAACAGCGCCCGGGCGGTGGCGGCGTCCATGTCCGACTGTCCCAGGTGCACGCCGTCCGCGTTAGCACCCTTGGCGATACAGATATTGTCGTTGACCACAAATGGAACCCGATACCGGGTGCACAACCCCGCAAGGGCGCGGGCCTCCTCTAAAAGTCCGGGAGCGCCGGGGTTTTTTTCCCTGAGCTGTATCATGCTCACGCCCCCCCTGAGCGCCGCCTCCACCGCCTCGTACAGCGTCCTGTCGATTAACCACCGCCGGTCGGTGACGGCGTAAAGCAGCATATCATCATTCGAACAATTCATAGCGTGCACCCTCCTCAAGTTCTTCTCCGGTCAACAGGCTCATGGCGTCAAGCAACCGGGCTAAAAAACTTCCCGTTCCTTCAGCCTGGGCTTGCACCCGCGCTTCGGCCGACTCTCCGCACAGGCCCATGGCGCAAACCGCCGCTACTGTGGCGTGGAGGGGCTCCTCCGGGTTCGCCGCCATGAAAGCGGTGATGAGCGAAGACAGCATGCAGCCGCTGCCGGTGATCCGCGATAGATACGGCGTGCCGTTTTTGACGGCATATGCTTTCGTTTCCTCCGCCACGATGTCGATGGCACCTGTGATGCAGATGATGGCCCCCTCTCGTTTCGCCAACGCCTTAGCAAAATCCACCGCTGCCGGTAGCGTATCCTCGCTTACCACGTCCGCTACGTCCGCTACGTCCGCATCCACCCCCCGGGTGGAGCCGCTTCCCAGCCCCAGAGCCTTGATTTCCGACATGTTCCCGCGAATGACCGTAAATTGTATTTCCTTCATAAGCGTTCGCGCGGTGTCCGTGCGCAGGGGGGATGCGCCCGCACCCACAGGGTCCAGCAGGCAGGGGCGGGACAATTGGTTTGCCCGCTTGCCGGAAAGAAGCATCGCTTCGATGGTGCGGGCATTCAATGTGCCGATATTGACGCATAGCCCGCCGCAGATGGAGGTAATGTCCGCCGCCTCCCTGCATTCATCAGCCATAATGGGGGACGCGCCCGCCGCGAGCAGAATGTTCGCGCAGCCGTTTACCGTGACATAATTGGTGATGTTGTGGATGAGGGGAGATGTTTCCCGCACCCGCCTTAGACAATTGCCCAGCATGTTTTTTCCTCCTTCTTATTATGCAGGGGAACAAAAAGAGGAATGCCTGAAATGGCATCCCTCTAAAAAAATGACGTTAATCACTCCCTACGTTGGCATTATCCAAATCAGGTAAAGGGTCGAAGCTTTCGCTTCCTCTCAGCCTATTCCATAAGCTCCCCTGTCCGGTATTCAATTACAACAGAGTATGACATGGCACAGGGGAATTGTCAAGATCGCCCGTATTGGTCTTTTCTGCCCTTTGTGATACAATAGCCCGTGTGAAAATAACGGCTAAGGAGAGAACATAGGATGAAACTAGGCGTAGTGGGGCTGCCCAATGTGGGCAAAAGCACCCTGTTTAACGCGATTACGCAGGCGGGGGCCCAGGCGGCCAACTACCCCTTTTGCACCATAGAGCCCAATGTGGGCATCGTGGCGGTGCCGGACGAAAGGCTAAACGTCCTGGCGAAGATGCACAACCCCGAAAAAACAACCCCCACCGCCATCGAGTTTGTGGACATCGCGGGGCTTGTCAAGGGCGCGTCCCGGGGCGAGGGCCTGGGCAACAAGTTCCTGTCCCACATCCGGGAGGTGGACGCCATCGTGCATGTGGTGCGCTGCTTTGAAGATGAAAACATCGTACACGTGGACGGCAGCGTGGACCCCGTGCGGGATATGGAAACAATCAACCTGGAGCTGGTGCTCTCCGACATGGAAACCGTGGAAAAGCGCCTGGACAAGGCGAGAAAGCTTTCAAAGGGCGGGGATAAAAAACAGATCGCCGAGGCGGAGCTGCTGGAGAAAATTCTCCCCCAGCTGGAAAACGGAACACCCGTGCGGGCCATGGAATTGTCCGAGGCGGAACGCCATACGGTCCACGGCATGTTCCTTCTCACGTCAAAGCCCGTGATCTATGTGGCCAACATCAAGGAAGACGATATTAGAGGCAAGGAAAATCTGCCCCTGGTGCAAACCCTGTATGAGGCCGCGAGTGCAGAAGGAGCAGAGGCCATCACCATCTGCGCCAGGGTGGAGGAAGAGCTTGCGGCGCTGGAGCCTGAGGAGAAGCAGGCGTTTTTAGAGGATATGGGAATTGGCGAAAGCGGGCTGGATCAGCTGGTCAAGGCCTGTTACCGGTTGCTGGGGCTCATCAGCTTCCTCACCGCCGGCCCCAAGGAGGTTCGCGCCTGGACCATCGAGGGGGGGACGAAAGCGCCTCAGGCCGCAGGGAAAATCCACACCGATTTTGAACGCGGGTTTATCCGGGCCGAGATCGTGGCTTATGACACGCTCATTGCCCTTGGCAGCATGCAGGCCTGCAAAGAAAAGGGACTGATCCGCTCCGAGGGGAAGGAATACGTCATGCGGGACGGGGACATCGTCCTGTTCCGGTTTAACGTATAAAATTCCATTCCTTTTATGAGGCGGAAGCCGTGGGTTCAGGCTGCTTTCGCCAGGATTCTCCAGTGGCTTTGCTTACGCTTTTGAGCATTGCCAAATAGCTTGTGGTGCCGCTGATCACCTCGGAAATTGGCTCCGCCAGGAACACCCCCATGACGCCCAGGGCGGGGATGGAAGACAGCAGGAACATCAGAGGCATAACCAATATGACCTTTCGAAATAGCGAGAAGAATATGGCCGCGCGGGATTTCCCCAGAGCCACATGCACATTTTGACCAATGCATTGGAACGTCATAAATATGAAGCAGGCGAAATAAATCCGGATGCAGGGAATGGCGGTTTGGATAAAGGCGGGATCGGGGTGAAACAGACGCACAAACGGCCCGGGAAGCAGCAGGATGAGAAGCCAGCACACGAGGTTGATCACAAAGAGCATTTTCGTGATCAGCAGGATGCCTTCGCGAAGCCGCCCATATTCCTTTGCCCCGTAATTATAGCCCAGCACAGGCTGGCAGCCGTGGCCAAAGCCCACAAAGGGTATCTGTAAAAACCCGGTGATGGAGTTGATGACGGTCATAACTGCCACATACATGTAGCCCCCCAGCCGCTCCAGAAGGCTGTTGCAGGCCATGCCTACGGCGCTGGTGGTTGCGGCCATGACAAAGCTCGAAAGTCCAAGGGCGAGTATCCCCCGGACGCGGTGGAAGCTAAGGCGCATGCTTTTGAGTGTCAGCGGAAAAATGGCCTTCTTGCCGCACAGGAACAGCATCACCCATAGGGCGGAGCAGAACTGGCCGATCACCGTAGCGATTGCCGCGCCCTTGACGCCCATATTCAGCCCGAAAATGAACACCGGGTCCAGTATGAGGTTTACCACCGCGCCAATGGTTACGCTGAGCATGCCCACCCGGGAAAAGCCCTGGGCGTTGATGAATGAATTCATCCCCAGGCTGAGGATCACGAAGAATGTGCCGCTTAGATAAATGCTGAAATAATCCTTGGCGTAGGGAATTGTGTCCATGTCGGCCCCGGACCAGTACAGCAGCGGCTCCATAAACACATAGCCTACGATTGTCACGAGGACGCTCAACACGATCAGGATGCTTAAGGTGTTGCCCATGTAAAGGCTGGCCTCCTCCTGCTGCTTTGCGCCCCGGGCGATGGAGAACAGCGGCGAGCCGCCTCTTCCCCCCAGGTGCGCAAACGCGGAAATCAGCCTCAACAGCGGCGCGGTGATCCCGATGCCCGTAAGCGCCAACAGCCCCACCTCCGGGATGCGGGCGAGGTAGAGCCTGTCAACGATATTGTAAAGCACGTTTACCAGCTCCGCGATCATCAGCGGGATGGAGACATGTAATATGTTGGCGCGCATGCTATTTTGAGAAAAATCGCTTTGTTGGGCCATTGCAGCCGTCCTTTTTTATAATGGGAGCAATTTAACTATATATGCCTTTGCATAGAAAAACAAGAAGGGAAAACAAACCCGCCCCGGAAGTCACCGCGGAGGATTTTATGTTTGACCGGCACAATCCGGGGCGTTTCGTCATGGCGGAAAATAAACCCGGATTACATCCACAATTCCCCTGTCGCCACATTCTCTAAAAACGCCGCGTCGTGCTCCACCAGCAGCATCGTCGGTGAAGAGCGCAAAATCAGCGCCTCGATCTGCATCCTGGAAAGCACATCCACGTAGTTGAGGGGTTCGTCCCAAATGTACAGGTGGGCGTTTGTAAAAAGGCTGATGGCCAGGAGAACCTTTTTCTTCTGCCCAAGGCTGTATTGTCCCATGTCCTTTTCAAACTGCACCCGCTCAAACCCCAGCTTTCTTAAAAGCATCAAAAGCCTTGTTTCATCCGCTCCTTGCTGCTTGGCAAACTCCTTGAGGTCGCCCCTAAGCCCAGACGCGTCCTGAGGCACATAGGAGATCATAAGCCCCGACGCAAGCTCCAGCCGCCCTGTAGCGGTGATGGCCGGATCCTGCAGGATCGCTTTTAGCAGCGTGGATTTTCCGCTGCCGTTTGGCCCCCGCAGCGCAAGCCGCTCCCCCTGCTTCAACTCAAATGAAATCTCCCGGCAGGCGCAAACGCTGCCGTAATGGAGCGTTACATCCCTCGCGTCCACCAGCCGCTGTTTGTGAAAGGGGAGGGGTGTGACCCACAGCGCGTCGGCCTCCTCGATGTTTTTTAAGAGCTTGCTCTTTTCCTCCACCGCCCGCTCCCGCCGCTGCTCGGTGGCCTTTGCCCGCTTCATCATCTTGGCGGACTTGTGGCCCACAAACCCCCGGTCGGGCCGCAGTCCGGAATTGCGGTTTGCGTACTTTGTGCTTTCCACCGTATCCGCCCAGCCTGCGGTGCGCTTGCTTGCGGCGTCCAGCCTGCGCATTTCTTTTTTCAGCTTCGCGTTTTCGCCTTGCTCAAACAAATCCTGACGCTTGCGGTTTTCTTCCCAGCAGGTGAAATTTCCCTGGACGAGCTCCAGCCCCGCCCGGTTGATGGAGAGGGTGTGGTCGGTACATATGTCCAGCAGCGTCCGGTCGTGGGACACCAGTATAAAGCCGGATTTTAAGGAAAGGTAATTGCCCAGCATGGCCCGGCTTTCCAAATCCAGGTGGTTGGTTGGCTCATCCAGCAAAAGAAATTCCCCTTCCCTGCAGAACAGGGACGCAAGCAGCGCCTTTGTGCGCTGGCCGTTACTCAGCGTTTCAAAGGGGCGCGTTAATGCGTCCCCTGAAAGGCCCAGCAGCCCGGCCTCCCGCTCCAGCTCCCATTCCTGCGCCTGTGGGCATACCTCCAGCATGACAGAGAGGGCGGGCCGGGCCGCATCCTCCACCGGGAATGGGAAATAGCAGAAGGGGACAGGCGCGTCGATGCGCCCGGAATACGCAAACTCGCCAAGGAGCAGGCGCAAAAGCGTGGTCTTGCCCCTGCCGTTGCGCCCCACAAGGCCCAGCCGCCAGTTTGTGTCAAGCTGCACGCTGGTGTTCTCGAACACCGGGTCATAGCTGCCTGGATAGGCAAAGGTTAAATTCGTTATTTTGATTGTTGGCATAGGATGATTTCCTCCAAAAAATAAAACCCCCGCAGGAAGGCCGTCCTTCCCCGGGGCATTTCATCCAAAGAGGGCCAACAAAAGCGCAATGCGCGCCATGTTGGCGATGCGGGATGCTCCGGGAAAATGCGGTTTCCTGCCAACCCGCGATGCTTACAAAGCCCCAAAGGGGCCCATAACCATCGCCGGGCGCGTAAGGCAAGGGATTGCTCCCTTTTCCTTGAATGCTCAGCAGGAACTATTTGCGCATCTTCCCAACTCCCATCGGTTTTCTTTTCATCAGTATAGCATTGGCAGCCAAAACATGCAAATCCCGAACGTTCGGAAAAAAATTCCTTGTAAATATGCGGATTGGACAGTATAATGGCTCTATTATACCGAATATTCGGGAAAAGGAGCAGGGCATCCATGAGGGGGTTGAATACCGATCGCGTTAAGCGCAGCGAGCGTGTAGCGGCCATTACCCGGGCGCTGACGGCGGAGCCGGGGCGGCTGTTTACGCTGCGGGAGTTTGTGGAGTGGTTTGGCTGCGCCAAATCAACTTTAAGCGAGGACATCACCACGGTCCGCGGGGTCATGGCCCGTTACGGCCTGGGCGTTGTGGAAAGCGTAAACGGCGCGGCAGGCGGCGTTCGCTTTTATCCGTTTTATCAGGAGGATGCGGACGCGGCGTTTGTGCTTTCGCTATGCGAGGAGCTGGCCCAGCAGGAGCGCATACTCCCCGGCGGATTTCTGTATACTGCGGATCTGTTCTCCAATCCCCGGCAGCTGGCGCGAATGGGGGAGATATTCGCCAAGCGTTTTCATAAGGAGCAGCCCGACGTGGTGGTGACGGTGGAGTCCATGGGCGTGCCCATCGCGCTGATGGTGGCAAAAGCCCTTGGAAAGCCCATGGTTACCGCCCGGCGGGATAACCGGATGACCGAAGGGTCGGTGGTGACATTGAATTATATGAGCGGCACCAGCAAGCGCATGCAAACCATGAGCCTGCCCCGCCGGAGCCTGAGTGCGGGCCAGCGAGCGCTGGTTATCGACGACTTTATGAAGGGCGGCGGCACCAGCAAGGCGCTGTGCTCCATGATGAAGGAGTTTGGCGTGGAAGTGGCGGGTATCGGCGTGATAATGGCCACACAGGAGCCCCGGATGAAGCGGGTGAAGGAGTTTTGCTCGCTGATGACGCTGGGAGCCGTGGATGAGGAAGCCGGGTTTGCCGACATCCAGCCATCGGATTGGCTGCTTCCTACAAGAAAACGGAATTAGAAATACAAATGCCGCCACGGGAGTGACCGCGGCGGCATTTTTGATGTCCTTCTATTCACCGCCCGCATAGCGCTAAGGGCAGCTGAATAATAAGCTTAGTATGCAAAGCGCTGCAGCCCCCAGCCAATCACAGAAAATATTGGCGCTTTATTCCGGTATTTTGCCGGTTTCTTTACAAGAAAACATAGTATAATATGCTTTACAATATGAGGAGGCTACACGATGACACAAGAATTCCATTCAATGGAGGCGGACGCTGTATTGGACGCCCTTCAAACCGGACAGGCAGGCCTGTCTCGTGAGGAGGCGGCAAAGCGCTTAAGCGAGCAGGGCGAAAACCGCCTCACCAGCGGCAAACGGCGCACAAAGCTACAGATGTTCGTCGATCAGCTCAAGGGCTTTATGATCTATGTGCTGCTGGCGGCGGCACTGGTATCCGGCATTCTCGGGGAATGGATGGACGCGTGCATTATATTCGCCATCATCCTCTTAAACGCTGTGATGGGCATGCTCCAGGAAAACAACGCGGAAAACGCGCTTGCCGCCCTGCAAGACATGAGCGCGCCCCAAGCCAAGGTGCGCCGGGGCGAAGAAAGCATGTCCATCCCTTCCGCCGAGGTGGTGGTGGGGGACATCGTCTTGCTTGAGGCGGGGGATCTGGTTCCGGCGGATGTGCGCATTCTGGAAAGCGGATCGCTGCAAATACAGGAAAGCGCCCTGACTGGGGAAAGCGCGCCGGTGGACAAAACCCCCAACCCGTGCGCGCAGGACGCGGCATTGGGGGATCAGACCAGCATGGCGTTTATGAGCTCCCTTGTCAGCTACGGCCGGGGTGTGGGCGTGGTGACCGCCACGGGCATGCAAACTGAGGTCGGGCACATTGCGCATATGGTGCAAAACGCGGACGAGCGGGCCACCCCCTTGCAGCAGCGGCTGGAGAGCCTTGGGAAAACCCTTGGCATTGCCTGCCTTGTGATTTGCGGCATTATGTTCGGCGTTGGCCTTCTGTACGGGAGGGACGCGCTTAACATGTTCCTTCTTGCGGTCAGCCTGGCGGTTGCGGCGATCCCGGAGGGGCTTCCCGCCATCACCACGGTGGTGCAGGCAATGGGCGTCAAGCGTATGGTGGCGAGAAACGCCATCGTCAGAAAGCTGCCCGCTGTGGAAACGCTGGGAAGCGCCACGGTCATTTGTTCCGACAAGACTGGGACGTTGACCCAGAACCGCATGACGGTGAAGCGGGCCGCGTTCGCAGGGCGGGCCTTGACAACAGAGGACTGCGCTGCGGAACAGGCGAAAATTTTTTGGGAGCTCATTAACTGCGCAATATTGTGCAACGACGCCACCGTCAACGATGCGGGCGTTGGCCTGGGTGACCCCACGGAAACCGCGCTGGTAGACTTTGGCAAGTCCCTCGGCGCGAACCCGGAGGCGATCAGAAAAGAGCTGCCCCGTGTGGACGAGGCGCCCTTTGACAGCGACCGCAAGCGCATGAGCGTTTTGTGTAAGACCGGCGATGGGTATGTGATGTACGCCAAGGGCGGGCTGGATGAGATACTGGCGTGCGCTACCCATATCGCGGACGCGGACGGCAACCCACGGCCCATCACGAAGGAGGACCGGGATTGGCTGGACGACGCGAACAAAGACATGGCCGGGGCCGCGCTAAGGGTGCTGGCATATGCGACCAAGGCTTTTGATGCCCGGCCCGTTACCATATTTGACGAGGAGCGGGAACTGACGCTGCTGGGGCTTACCGGCATGATCGACCCCCCCCGGGAGGAGGCGAAGGACGCCGTGGCCACCTGCCAGAAGGCGGGCATCCGGGCTGTCATGATCACGGGCGACCATAAGCTCACCGCCACCGCCATCGCAGAGGAGCTGGGCATCTATCATGCAAGCCGGGGGGACAGGGCCGTCACCGGCACAGAGCTTTCCGCCATGGACGATCAGGAGCTCTTCGACAGCGTCCGGGACATCAGCGTATACGCCCGGGTATCTCCGGAGCATAAGATGCGCATCATCGACGCGTGGCAAAAGCACGGCGAGGTGGTGGCCATGACAGGCGATGGCGTCAACGACGCGCCCGCCCTTAAGAAAGCGGACATCGGCTGCGCCATGGGCAAGGTGGGCACCGAGGTGGCCAAGGAGGCTGCCGACGTCATATTAACCGACGACAATTTCGCCACAGTGGTGTCCGCCGTGGAGGAGGGCCGCCGGATCTACGACAACATCAAAAAGGCGGTGCAGTTTTTGCTTTCCTCCAACCTGGCGGAAATACTGGTGCTGCTCACCGCCACCCTTTTGAACCTCGCGGAACCTCTCTTGGCGATCCACATCCTCTGGGTCAACCTTCTGACGGACAGCCTGCCGGCGCTTGCCCTGGGGCTTGACCCGGCGGAGCCGGGGATCATGGACCGGCAGCCAACAAAGGGCACCAGCCTGTTCTCTCGAAGCATGGTGGTAAACGTGGGCTGGATGGGGGTTATGATCGGTGTTATCACGTTTATAGCGTACCTCATCGGGCTTCCCCATGGCATCGACACCGCCCGGACAATGGCCTTCGCGGTGCTGTCCATGTCTGAGCTTGTTCACGCCTTTAACCTTCGCAGCGAGAGCGAATCGCTGTTTACCCTGCACCTGTTCACCAACAAGTGGCTGTTCGCGGCGGCAGGGGGCGGCATTCTTCTGACATTTGGGCTGCTGGAGTTCGCACCCCTTCGCACCGCGTTCAAGCTGGCCGCGCTGCCCGCGTCGCTGCTGGGCGAGGTGGCGCTGTTGTCCTTAGCGCCCCTTGTGATTGTGGAGTTGATTAAAATACTCAAGCGGGCAAGGAACAAGCGCAAGCAGGGCCTCATGCAATCAAGATGACTACATGAACAGTAGCTTCAGGCCATGGGCAAAGCCTAGGCCATCGACAAAGCCAAGGCTTTGTCGATGGCCTGAGATTGTCGAGAAGCCCTACTAATCAGCCATCGGCTGAAACATGGTTTGACAATATGCTTTTCCCGTTTTCGTAACAAAAACATGATCCAGCGCTGCCTGAATAGCCTTGGCGCTCATTTCACTTTCAAACATATTCACAAGAAAATCCGCTTCAACAAGTATTTGATAGTCCATCCCGTCAATATCTTTGTATGTATGATGGTGCCCTACCAAATAGCAAACTCTATCGATAATTTCCTCTGGGTATTTAAGGGCTTTTAACATTGCTTTTGCTACAGGCGGGCCTTCCAACTCCTGGTACTTCCCGCTTCCCGAGCCGTATTTCTCCATTGCGGGCACAATGCCTATATCGTGTACAATGGCAGCGGTCTCCAAAGTTTTAAGGGTACCATCATCGATCCCCTCGCATAAGCCAATCATTCGCGCAAAACCATGCACCTTCGTAAAATGTTGAATTTGTTTCGGGTCACCAGAGTATAATTTCATCATTTCAAAAAATAATTGTTCCATTTTCATATCCCCCAAATTTGCCAGAATGCTCGCCGGTAATTTTTTGCATGCCGATTGGTTTTTTAAATTTGCAGTCTAATTATAGCTTATATCGTGGAAAAGCTCAAGCGGTTAGAAGCTGCCTTAAAATGAGTCACACAATGCACCATAAAAGATCAAAAAAAGCGTTTCTTTTACGTAAAAGCACAGCATTTTGTATCATTCGCGTATGAGGTATAGTTGGGATACTGGAATTATTGGGAGGGTTATATTATGAGAGGCAATCAAATCATCACACAGCTTGCAGACTACATCGCAGATTTAAAAACGAGAGAAAGAAGCCCTGGGAACCTGCAACAGTATAAAAGGGACATTTTAGCTTTTTCAATTATCTGGGAGAAGAGCCTCTCACCAAGGATATTGTTATCCGGTATAAGGATCAGCTGCAAAGCAAATACCAGCCGTCCAGCGTCAATGCGAAGCTAACGGCCATCAACGGCTTTTTCTCATATATTAATGAGAGCGGGCTGCGGGTAAAGCAACTGAAAATCCAGCGAAAAACCTATTGCCCGAAAGAAAAAGAGCTGACCAAAGCCGAATATCTGCGGCTGGTGCAGGCGGCGAAAAGCCAGAAGAATACGCAGCTTTCCCTTATTATACAGACCATCTGCGCCACGGGCATACGCGTTTCAGAGCTGAGCTTTATTACAGCAGAAGCTGTTAAATCCGGCGAAGCCACCATCCGGCTGAAAGGAAAAACCCGCACCATTTTGATTACGGGCAAGCTAAGAAAAAAGCTCAACAGGTATTTATTAAGTGAGGGAATACAAGAAGGCCCGGTATTTATAACAAAGACCGGCTGCCCGCTGGACCGGTCCAATATTTGGAGGGCCATGAAGGGCCTGTGTGAGTATGCGGGAGTCGCTGCAAAAAAGGTGTTCCCCCACAATTTGCGGCATCTTTTTGCACGATGCTTCTATGCTGTGGATAAGGACATCGCGATGCTGGCGGATATTCTCGGACACAGCAATATCAACACCACGAGAATATATATAATCTCTTCCTGCTATGAATACCAGCGCAGGCTAGATGCCTTGGGATTGGTTGTGTAAAGAAAAATAACCACATAATTTGCATTATGTGGTGCATATACAAAAAAGCACAAGCTTCCACATAAATAATATATCCGCATATTGTGATTTTGTCAACATAAAATGACAAGTTTCCCTACAATTTACATAAGAAAAAGCCCTTTTTGCTAGAAATAATGCAATAAGGGATTTTAGCATGTCTGTTACTTCTCTAACATAATGAGGTTTTTACTTTTTCATATATATAAGTTTAAATTATACCACATAATGCAAATTATGTGATGTATATAATGCAAATAAAACCATGGACGCATGTGATTTAGTTCGGGAAGGGGGACTATAGTGCAGTTAAAGATGCAGACGGACTATGCAATCCGCGTCCTGCTTTATTTAGCCAGCAAAGATGGATATAGCGCTACAAAAGAAATGTCTTCAGCCCTTGGCATTTCAGAACACTATCTTCCAAAGATCACCAAGAGGCTTCGCAAGGCAGGATGGATTTCATCCTATGCCGGAGTGACGGGCGGGTTCCAATTGACGAAAGAGCCGGTGGACATCACGATCTATGATGTGATGAACGCCATGGAACATACAGTGCAGCTAAACCGCTGCCTGGAGGACGACCGTTATTGCAGCAGGTATGCGATAGATACCTGTCCCGTACACAAAGTATATGAGGTTTTTCAGGAACTGACGGAACAGTATTTCTCATCCGCTGCAATATCGGATTTGCTTAAACTGAGTGAAGAGGATCTGTATATGAATTTATTTAAAAGCTTAAATCAATTTATAAGTTCAAAACTTCAAACGTCAGGGGGAAGCAATGATGATACAAGACAAAGGCGCTGAAGAGTATATTCAACAGCTGAAATTTAAGCATAAGCGGTTTGGCGGGTGCGACGAAGAAGACGTATTTGTTAAAATCCGCGAGCTTGACAGGATATATTTTCAACGTACCCAGGCGTTGCGCGAGCAGCTTGAACAATCGGAAAAATCTGTAGCAGAACTCAACGAACAGCTTCAGAGGGTCAGACAGGAAAATCAGGAAAATCAGGACAATAAAGCGCCTTATGATCTGCCCCCCAAGGAAGTTGTTGTTAAAAATACTTCAGGAGAGGATTATACCGACAAAGTCCGCCAGCTCGATAGCCTGCTTCAATCCATCTAAGCGTCCAAGCAGGATATTATACAAAAGGTTCGGGTGGATGCTGTACGGGAAGCCAACCAGATCAGGATGGATTCGCAGATTCTGCAGAGTCAAAATAAAATACTTGCAGAAGAATTAAGAAATAACCGTGACATGGTAACTTGTATGCTGGACGAGGCGCTGACCGCGCTGACCATCCTAAAAGAGAAAATTGCGAAACTGAGTGATATCCATGTATCGCCAACAGAGTAAGGGTTCTCAAGACTTACTCAACGAACGGATTGAACGGCTACAAAAACACCGGGGTTTTAAGACGCTGGGCCTGAGACTTTTCCTTACCGCCCTTATTACCTATCTGCTATTTGGAGTGGTATTGGGGATAGCGCTTGTCAAAGGCGATTCTATGATTCCCTCGCTGCGTCAAAATGACATCGTTTTGTTTTTTCGGCTGCGGGGCGAATACCGGGCAGGGGACATCGTGCTGGTGAAGCCCAATGACGATATGAATGACGACCATATCAAACGGATTGTGGGGCTGCCTGGGCAGAGGATAGACATGGGCATGGAAGGCGGATCGCTGCTGGTGGACGAAGAGGTTTTGTCGGAACCGTACATTTACGATAAAACCTACAGCAAAGCCACCCTGGAGTATCCATTGACATTGGGCGAAGATGAATATTTTCTTCTGGGCGACCATAGGGAAAATTCATTGGATAGCCGGAACTACGGGCCAGTGAAGGGTGAACAGATTGACGGCGTAATGCTCGCTTTTCTTCGGATATCCGGCTGAACAGGGGCGATTTATGGGTGTGCGCCGGCAGAAAACGACCGCAATATTCAAAAAAACCGGAGATAGGGTTATGAAAAGATTGGAAAGCAAAAGAAGAATTGCGGCCTGCTGCTGCGCCGGTGCGCTGATATTGAGCTTAAGTGGATGCCTGGGCAAAAGCTCCGCCCCGCCCAACGATCCCCTATATCCGGAGCAAGTGGCGCTATCCTCCGTACAAATTGAGAAGGCATGGGAAAGGGGCTTGACCGGAAAGGGCGTGAAGATCGCCGTGATCGATACCGGCGTCAACGAGCATGAGGATTTGGACATGGGGCGCATAACCGGCAAGAGCTATGTGGACGACCACGAAACCTCTTATGGCGATATCCGGGGCCACGGAACATTCATCACAGGGCTGCTCATTGCCAAACGCAACAACGACAAGGGCATTGTGGGGATGACGCAAAGTGACTTGGTTATGTACAAGGTGTTTGGGGAGAAACCCCATATCAGCATCGACGATGTGGCAAGGGCCATCCGGGACGCTGCGGACAATGGCTGCGCGGTGATCAACATCAGCATGGGTACGCCCAACGAAAATGAAGGGCTGAAGGAAGCGGTGGACTACGCGATAGCAAAGAACGTCATCATTGTAGCAGCCGCTGGCGGAAACAGCGAAGAGCCGTGCTACCCGGCGGCTTATGAAGGCGTCATCGGGGTAGACGTGGTATCCATTGAGATGGAGGCGCTGGAAACCTCTGTGAGAAACGAAAGCGTGTTTGTGACAGCGCCGGGAGAGAAGCACGTGAGCCTAGCTTCTATAGGCGGATATGAGCGCAATGGCGCGGGAGCGTCGTATGCTACGGCGCTGGTCACGTCGATGGCTGCCATGGTCAAGCAGAAGCTTCCGGAAACAACCGCTTCAGAATTCATGGAAATTGTAAAGCAAGCCTGTGTTGACAAGGGTGAAACGGGCTATGACACCGTCTACGGCTGGGGCGTGATTGACTTTGCAGCCTTACCAAACGCGATAAATACGAGGTAATGAAGATACTTCCTTATATAGATGGAACCATACTGTAAAGGAGAATTGTCGAATGCGTATTGCCCGCCATGAAAAAAAATACCGGCTGCTGTCGTTGCTGTTCGCGGCAATCGTTACGGCCGGACTTATAATTCCAGCATTGGCACAGATACAGTGGCCAACCAAAATAGAGCGCTTTGAACGCTATAATCCCGTATACACTGAGACCGTGGCATTGGGCACGGCCAGGGAAGAGTTAAAGCTGCCTCAATATCTGCGGGCGGTTGTTCCCCTCAGCGATGCAGTTGCAAGTAGCTTTGTGCAGGCAGAACCCATAGTTGATATGACTGACGGCTATGAACATTATGACTATTACAACTTTGGATATGTTGCGCCCAAAGACGTGGCCGGCATATACGCGTCCGGCGGAAAAGCCATCTACACCATCCATTATGCGGACCGGAACGGCGAAGGGGTTTTGGCCGAAATCGCCTACCGTGTGTACGGCTCAATTGGCGGAAGTGAGAACACGTGGTTTGCCTGCAACGAGGCAGGCAGCGTCACCGGCGTCGTGCTGGACATCCCGGTGACATGGAAGGGGGATTATGACGAAAACAACATTGGCGAATACACCTTAGCAGCGTCTTTTTCCGGCTATACCTATAGTGAGGCAAGGCCCTTTGTTAAAATAACGGTGGAGGAAGCCGGGGAGGTATGCACCTGCGGCGCTGCTGAGGGAGAAGCCCATGGGCATGACTGTCCTCTGCATGAGCATGGCGACGACTGCGATACCAAAGAATGCACCTGCGGCGCGCAAGCGGATGAAAACGGCGTTACCACCCACGCCGAGGATTGCGCCCTGTATACGGAGGAAATCCAATGCACCTGCGGCGCGCAAGCGGATGAAAACGGCGTTACCACCCACGCGGAGGATTGCGCCCTGTATACGGAGGAAACCCAATGCACCTGCGGCGCGCAGGCGGATGAAAACGGCGTTACCACCCACGCCGAGGATTGCGCCCTGTATACGGAGGAAACCCAATGCACCTGCGGCGCGCAAGCGGATGAAAACGGCGTTACCACCCACGCGGGGGATTGCGCCCTGTATACGGAGGAAATCCATTGCACCTGCGAAGTCGGCGAGGATACCTATTCCGAAGAGCATTCTGAGGACTGCCCCTATTTTGAAAAAGTAGAACTTTTATGTACCTGCGATTTAGCCACAAACGAAACGAGCGATGAGCATGATATTTCCTGCCCTTGCTATGTCCGCTTGGCGGTGGATTGCCACTGCGGGATCGATGGACAAGCCATAGACGAGGATAACTTCGCCTGGGCGCACCTGGAAGACTGCATCCACTTTAGCCCGATTGAATGCATGTGCAGGGAAATGGTGGAAACAACATATACCGATTATATTGATGGCGTGGAAAAGACGCATACGGAAATGGTCCCCGGCGACTATAGCCATGTTCACGACCCCGAAAATATCGACTGCCCTCTTTACGCCAAGGATACGGTGCGCTTTAAAAAGCTTGTCAGCGGCGAGGAATCGGTGATGAGCCAGGAGGACGCCAACAAGATCATTGCTGTACAGGAGGCGGCGCAAGCCCTTGCCGCGCGGAACTTGGATGCTGACCCAAGCGAAGCGCAAAGCGGCGGGGAAGCGCAAAGCAATCTTGAGGCGCAAAACGGGCTTGAACCACAGAGCAGCCCGGAAGTGCAGAGCAGCCCGGATGCGCTAAGCAGCCTGGAAGCGTTAAGCAGCCCGGATGCGCTAAGCAGTCTGGAAGCACCGGGTGGCGAGGAAGCATCGGCTGGCGGGGAAGCACCGGGCGGAGAGGAAGCGCAGACCGGGGAGGAGGAGCAAAGCCAGGAAGAACAAAGCGGCCAGGAAGCAGGCGTGCTATACCCTGCCCTGGGAAAAATCGAACTTGTAAAGGACAGCGAGCAAAGCGGCAATTCCTATGATACACAGATGAAGCTCCTGTCTATCAATGGTGGCGGCGCAAATGACAGGAAGATAGACAGCTATATTGTTTCAAATACCCCCACCAGTGGAAATGCCGATGCCTGGACGGACTATTTAAATACCATGTGGAGAAACAAGGCCCACAATGTGTTCGCCTGGACGCTTGCTGAGGATACCGGGGCACACAATAGCTGGGCTTGGGATGGTAAGACAGCCACAGGTACCACAGGCTTCGTCACAACAAACCCAAACAGAACCCCCTCAAAATCGGGTAATGTTTATACCGTCTATTCTGGCCAGCAGATGCGGTTTGCTATGACGAACTTAAAACTTACAGACCCCCAAGTGACCATCAAATTTGGCGCTAATATTAACCTCAACGGAGATGAGTATAGCTGGACTGCGGTTCTACCTGCTAAAAATTTAGACTTCAATATAAACGGAAACGGCAAGACGATCTACAATTTTTCCAGCGACGCTTCTCACACGGATTTAAATAAAGCAGCAGCTGCCATGATCAACGGTATGGCGGATGACTCCTATAGTTCAACCAATCCGAAAAGTATATTTGAAAATATGACTTTTAAAACGGCGAAACTGGCGTCCTATGGAACCAATACAAATAAGGGCTCGTCAATCTTTGGCTCTATCAGAACAGTTTTTGAGATGACGGATATTACCATTTCAGACTCCATGTTCTATGGCTTGGATGTGGTATCCCCCTTCTTCACCAGCGGAACCCAGCCTCCTCACACAGCGGATATCTCTAAGGTCACCCGCGCCCATACGGAAAACAACTATATGTATGGCAGAGACCATATCGGTGGCTCGTTCTGCTTTGGCTCGGGAAACACATATAGAAATTGCAGCTCTGTCAATTCCCTTTTGGTGTCCGTCGGATTTCATTCCGGCGGGTTCATGTCCTGCTTTAATCAAAGCGCCGAGTTCTACGACTGTTATGCCGTCAATGAAATGTACTCTAAAAAATCCACTGGTATGTTTTGCGGATATCCCGGGGAAGACGTGATCATAGAAAATTGCTTTACCTCCGGAAAGCTTGAGGGGATGGAGATGTCAGGCGGCTTTCTCGGGGAGATTCCTGCCAAAAGAATATATCCGAATTCTACATTGCCTAGATACCAACATCGGATAAAGAATTGCTATTCCACCACGCTGGTGGGAATGCGCAGCACCGACAGCAGCAGCCAATATTTGGGCAGCTTTGCGGGCGCTGTCAATCGTCCTACACCAACTGATAAGGGCAATAATACATATAGAGCGGAAATATCAAATTGTTATGCGGCGGGAGAGGTTGGCAACTACGATGTGGACATGGATTTAAGCCTGGCTGCCAACCCCCAGCGGGTAGGTGGGTTTTTAGGCGAGGAGCGGATAGATTTTTCAAGATTTACCAATTGCTATTACGACAAGCAGACCACTGCCGCCCGTGAATGGGGCGCTGGAAACGACCAAAACTATCCGGGCATCACCGGCGTTTTGACCACAGATACAGTAAACAGCGGCGGCGAAACGGTCAACGGGCTTACAGGCATTCCATCGGGGAGCACCCTTGGCTTCAGGGGCTTTACGGATACCACCAAGTGGCAGTATCAAGACGGGCATTACCCCCAGCTGACTGCATTTTCAAACGCCTCCTCAGCCGACTGGGGCAGCAGCGAGCGGGCCAATCTTGCAAAGGCGTATTCCTTAGCATCCACCTCCACCGTCATGCTCAACACCTGGCAGAAGGGCTATGACTGGAATGATGAAGGCGTGCGTACGAAATTGGAGACGAGCTACGACCGTGACAAGGAAGACGACCATAAAGGGCATCGATACACCTATGACACCGTGCGGGAAATCACCTCTCCCTTTACAGTTACGAACGGCAATGCCAGCTACAGCCATATGGTGGGCACAGGCGCCCCCAGCATGGCGGGACCAGACAGAGTCACCGACACCGTAGTAATCGATGACGCCACGAAAACCGGCAGGACGGAAAACCCCGGCATGGACTGGTACCGGATTTCTACCTCCGTCGGCGGGCAGACGGGCCACCGCCCCATCCGCCTGATTGGATATATGGGCATCGATGCGGGCCAAAACAAAACGGTGTCCTCCGGGCAGAGGTACGACCACAGGCCGGACGTTACACTCACCATGGTGGATACCCTTACGGATAACCTTGTGGTGGGTGTGGATGACGCACAAATTTGGTCTACCAGCATACAGGGAGGGTATCCGGAGGACAGCAGAAAGTATTGGGCTGTGCCTACTATGGAAACAAGTTTTGCCGCCAGCAAGAACGCCTGGATCTATACGGAGATTTGGCGGGCTGCGCAGAACCCGGATGGTACGTATGCGGTGGATACGTTGGATGAATATGGCTTTACGGAGGTTACGGACGACGGCACATACAAACTGGTGCCGGATCTATCCGTCAAGGTCACGGGCAGCGGAACCGGCAGCGGTCTGACGCTGGATGAACAGAAATGGAACGGTGAGCTGCCCATCTATCCGGATACCAGCATTGAGAGGAAATACATCATCTCCTATTACTGGATGCTGGCGGACGGGCGCTATGCCACGGACTATAAAATCATCACAATCGAGCCGGGGGAGTACGACTTAACGCTGGACGTGCTCTCTATGGAGGCTGGGACAAAAAGCGACCCAACCAACAGCCACTACCTGTACCTGGGCACAGAAGAGGATGATGCTGCTGGCGAACTGGGATATATCCTGAGCGATGCAACCGAAACCAAGAGCACTGCTGTGGACATCCCCTATACCAAGAACAGCGCTGCCGCGTGGAAAAAGCTGACCAAGGATGTGCTGGTGCGCAAGGGTCAAATAGATTTATATGCCAACGACGCGGACAAGACCCTGATGGGAACCGGGACATTCAATAATGTGGTGGATGGAAGTCCCATTACCATCCCAACGGATTTCTACTATATCACCAAGGAATACGATAACTTCCAGGGCGCGTTTCGGGAAATTACCGAGCGGCAAACGGTAGACGTCACATACACAGTAGTGGAAAAGAAAGAAGCCGGAAGGGGCACCGGGGAGTTTTACCTGCGGTTTAATAAGCTTGCCAACGTGCCGGATGATGAAATCGCCTTCGCTTCAGAAGGAACCAACGACACAGGCGGCATTCCTGACGATGCCCTCGCCTATATCAACGATACGCAGTTTAATACCGAAATTACATTATGGGTAAGCAGCGGCACCGGCTTTGAATTTATCAAAACGGATGAAGACGGCAATCCCTTTGGGGAAGGCGATGCGGAGTTTCAGCTATATAGCTGCGGCCATGTACACGATGCCGATTGCGGCGGCCAGGTTGATGAAGATGAATGCAATCACTATCACGAATTGGATTCCGGCGGCAACATTATCGGGGGCAACCACTCCCCAACCGCAACAAACGAGGACGGCTGCTGCTGGCTGGTAGAGGGTCACACCGTCCGGACAGAACAGACGGATGATACGGGAAGAGTAGTGTTTTCAGCCCTCGGCAGCGGCGATTACATACTGGCCGAAACCAAAACCAAGGAGGGGTACCAGCTTCCGGTGGGGCAGTGGCTGCTTCATGTGGATGCGATTAGCGGTACTGTTACAATCACTGCCCGGGGCGATATCCCGCCGGCATTTAAGGTTGAACGAACCAGTACGGAAGTGCTCATGCTGCCGAACTACAGGCAGATGACGTTGCCGGCATCTGGCGGCGCAGGAACAATTGCGTTCACAATCGGCGGCATCGTATTGATTGGCATAGCCGTGATTTTGATCGTTGTTCTATCAAAGAAAAAGCCGAAGGATAAAGACTAAGGCGCTTATAATCCGTTGCAGCAGCGGGCCCCAAGTTCGCTGATCACCATATAAACAAATAACCAAAGGAGAAAGTATAGTATGAAAAACATGTTAAAAAAACCGGTAACAGTACTTATCACCGTATTGATGCTCTGCGGACTGATGGCCACCGCGCTTGCGGAGAACGCTTCCCTGCCGCCCGAAACTGGCACGCTGACGATCCATAAGTATTTGATGGACGACGTGTCTCAGGCTGGGGAGCCCAATGACGGCAGGCCGATTACTATCCCGTCTGGCATAGACCCTCTGGAAGGAATTAAATTTGATGTGTATAAAATTGAAATTCCAGAATCAGGCAAGGTGCCCGTGGATGGGGACTATACGGTAGACAGCAAGACTGCTGCCACAAAACTGACCTCGAATAGCGTAGTTTTCAATGTCTCTAAGGTTGAAACGCTGACAACAGATACCGATGGCGAGGTATCCTCGGGCGCTCTTGAACAGGGATTTTACCTGGTGATCGAGCAGCCCGATGAAAGGGTCGCTGCCCCTGCTGCCCCCTTTGTGGTGGCCGTTCCCATGACGCTTAATACTGAAGATGGGAACACCGAATGGATTAAGGATGTTCATGTGTATCCCAAGAACGAGAGCTTGACAGCAGAAAAAGAGCCCAGCGTCACCTCCGTAGAGCTGGGAGAAACCGTGACATGGACCATTGAGGCCTCCGTCCCAACCGACATTGCGGCGTTTAAAAAATATAACATCGTTGATATCCTGGACGAAGCGCTTACCTACACGGCGGACACCGTAGTGGTGAAAGGCCTTGACGCCAGTGAAGCAGAGAAGGGTACTTTGACTGAACGCACCCATTGGACGGTTGAAGTAAAGAGCGATAACAAGCTGACAATCGAATTCACCCCTGCGGGCCGTACGGAGCTTGCCAAATATAAGTTTGTGAAGATTACATTTGATACCACCGTCAATGCAAACATTTTAGGCAATGAGGATCATAGCGTAACGAACAAGGCGACTGTGGAGTTTACCAACCGCTTTGACGAAGAAAAAATAAATGAGACGACCGAGACCAATATTCACACCGCATCCGTTAAAATCGAAAAAATCGACGCCAACACCGGCACGGGCGTTCCTGGCGCGCAGTTCCAGATTGCATCCAGCGAAGATAATGCAAAGAATGGGAGATATCTGAAAAAACTTGGCGGGAAAATTGTAGATTATTTAGAAACGGGCTATGATGGTGCAGATCCCTGGATTGAAGAGACTGATTCCGGTAATCCCGCAATAGCAATATTTGAGGGCCTCAAGGACTATATAGAGGATGCAGTCGGCAATAAAACCTACCTCTCCTATTGGCTGGTGGAGACCAGGGCGCCCGCAGGCTATAACCTTCTGGCCGCTCCTGTAAAGGTGACATTTACAGAAGAGAACTCCAAGGCGGAGTTGGATCCTGCATATACGGTGACAACCGAGATTAAAAACACCACCGACTTCACGCTGCCCAGGACGGGTGGCGCAGGAACCATTCTCTTCACAGTGGGCGGTATCGTCCTGATCGGCCTGGCCGCGATCCTGATCGTAACAAGCCGCAAGAAAGCGAAAGAGGACTAGGCGTTAAGCATAAGGCAAAGTGAACGCTAAGAAGGATACAGGGGGCGGGGCCGGACCGCCGCGCTCCCTTACCTTCGATATCAGGAAGGAACACAGATGAAGAAACCGCTGCTGATACTATTGGTCGCCCTGCTTGGCGTGGGTCTGCTGGCTTATCCATTCGTTGCCAACTATATATCAGAGAAAAACGGATCATACGCCACCGAAGCCTATCAACAGCAAGTAGCCGATACGGACGAGCAGGAGATTGAGGCAGCGTGGGCTGAGGCGGTCAAGTACAATGAGAACCTCTCGGGCAGCCCGGCACACTGGATCGTCAACAGTAAATCGGACAAAAATTATAAGGTACGGGATCTTTTGTA
>CAYPKG010000021.1:0-36319 GCA_964411275.1 uncultured Oscillospiraceae bacterium
GGGCAAGAAACGCCTCCACCGCCGCCTCGTCTTCCTCCGGGGAAAACGTACAGGTGGAATATACAAGCTTCCCGCCCGGCCTGAGCGCCATTGCCGCGCAGTCCAGGATATGCCCGGCGCGCCTGGCGCAGGCGGCCACATGTCCCAAGGACCATTCCCGGATTGCCTTCGGGTCCTTTCGAAACATCCCCTCGCCTGAGCAGGGGGCGTCCACCAGCACCGCGTCGCACCAGCCCTCCAACACCTTGCACAGCGGCTCGGGCTGCATGACGGTAATGAGGGCGTTTCGTATGCCCATGCGCTGGATATTCCGCTTTAATATCTCGGCCCGGTGAGCCACGACCTCGTTTGCGATGAGCAGGCCCTGCCCCGCCAGCCTTGCCGCAAGCGCCGTGGCCTTGCCCCCAGGGGCCGCGCACAGGTCCAGCACCCGCATGTTGCCGTTGGGGTTAAGAAGCGCCGCCGGCTCCATTGCGGACGGCTCCTGCAGATAACAATACCCCGCCCGGTGCAGGGGATGGTTGCCGATCCCCTCCGCGGGGTCTTCCAATATAAACCCCTCTGATATCCCTGGCAGTGGGGAAAGCCGCCAGGGAGACAGGCAGAGGAACGCCCCGGGCGTGAGTTTTAGGGTATTCACCCTTAGCCCCCGCACAGGGGGCTTGTCCATGGCCTTCAAGTATTGCGTTAGCCCACCTTCCCCCAGCTGCAGCCTGAGTCTCTCTAAATATGCGCCCGGCAATTCCATTCCTGTCCCCCCTTATCTCAAATCGTCACAATCAGTTTACATGCCTGTCTTTGACAGCGCAAGTATCCCTTCGGTACAATAGAATCAGTAGAGAAAGCCCACGGCCCCTGCGCGCCCAATCCGCGCACGGGCCAGCCTAAGCCATGGAATACAAACCCGGTTACCATGCTTAGGTGAATTATTGCTTTTCTCTGGGAGGATCATCATGCGACTGCCCCTGTTTCAGCTGATCGAGGACACGGCGAGCATACTAGAGCGCCGCCGGGATTTTTACCGGGAATGCGCGTTTGAACTGCAGGAGTTGTTTTCCGTTGTATTGAAGGACGAAGCGCTCCTGGGCGTCACAGGCCGGGTGAAAGGGGAAATGAGCCTCAAGGAAAAGATCCTGCGAAAGCGGCTGTATTTGAAGTACGACAACGCCTACGACCTGTTGACCAACTTGAGCGACCTGGTGGGCCTTCGGGCCGAATGCCGGTTTTTGCGCGAGGAGCAAACCATATACGGGCTGTTAGATGAGGCCTGCACCCTAAAGCACGAGGACGGCACAAGAAGCGTGCCGGATCAGCCCAACGTGCGCCTGCTTCTCGACTCCCCCCAGCCCGAGCAGCAGCAAAACGGGCTGGCCATCTACCGCATCGACGGCCGCTATTATAAAAACGGGGTGTGCACGCCCTTTGAAGTCCAAATCAAGGCGCTGGTGCACGTGTTCTGGGCGGAGATTGAGCATCAGCTGATTTACAAAAACAACTCCTACCAATTGTTGGACGAGTTCTTGAAGCAGCTTTTGTACTCCACTTATTCCAACCTGGAGCAGGTGGATCACCATTTGCAGCTGATATACGACCAGATGCAGAAGCGTTCAGGCTCCACGGAGCGGCAATTGCAGCGAAGCGGCCTTGAGCAGCTGGTGGCAAAAACCATTTCCGACCTGTTTTATCGAAAGATGGAGCAGCAGGTGGGCTTTTCCGTCCGGCTGCGGGGGGCCTGTGATATACTGTCACGGTACATGCTCTCCCGGTGCGGGGGGGACAATGTAAACGATACATTCCAAACCATTTACCAGCAGATCGTCGCCGCCGTCAGCGCGCCCCTGTCATTTGAGGAGGCGTTGGAGCTGGAGGAGCCCTTTCACGCGGACGACCCGTTTTTGTCCATACTGGGGGAGCGGCTGGTCACCTGCATGAACGAGGATTACGACTGGAACCTGTTTTTCCGGATGCTGTTCGCGCTGGAGCCGGGCAACAACCTTGCCGATTTTACGGAATTCTTGCGGCTGTACCGGGGGAATTTTGTGGACGACAGCCTGTATATGCCGCTGTTTGCCGCCTGGGGCCCTGCCGCCACAGAGGAATTTCGATACCGCCTCATGGCCACGGTGGGCGAGCTGTTAAGCGAAAACCCCGACATCTCCATTCTCCACTCCGAGACAATCGCCCGGCTGGAAGCTGCCATCAGCCAAGCCTGTACGCTTTTAGCCAACAACATGGGCGGCGATGGGGTCGCGGAGGAGCTGCTTCGCCAGGCGCTAATTCCCGACGAATGAGGCTTGACTGGAATTTCTGGTGTTTTCATGCTTCCTGCGGTACACTAGAGTTACAAACAAAAGGAGTGTATTACTATGCGTAAGGTAGACCCAAAGACAATCGACCACACCCTGCTCAAGCCGGACGCCACGAAGGCGCAAATCCAGCGGCTCTGTGAAGAAGCAAAGCAGCACGGGTTTGCCTCCGTATGCGTAAACCCCTACTGGATCCCTCTCGTAACGGAGCTTTTGTCCGGCACCGGCGTACTCCCCTGTTGCGTAATCGGGTTCCCTCTGGGCGCGACGCTCAGCGCAGCGAAGGCGGCAGAGGCCGCGGAGGCCGTTCGCCTTGGCGCACGGGAGGTAGACATGGTGATCAATGTGGGCGCGGCAAAGGATGGGGATTGGGAGCTGGTGCAGTCCGACATCGCCGCCGTGGTCAACGCCGCGCATCCCAAGGCAAATGTCAAGGTGATTATCGAGACCTGTCTTTTGACCGATGAGGAAAAGGTGCGCGCCTGCCTGTGCGCCAAAGATGCGGACGCGGATTTTGTGAAGACATCCACAGGCTTTTCCACCGGCGGAGCCACCGCCGCGGATGTGAATTTGATGCGCAGGACCGTCGGCGCGGACATGGGCGTCAAGGCCTCCGGCGGCGTGCGCACCCGTGAGGACGCCATTGCCATGCTGGACGCCGGTGCGTCCCGGCTGGGCGCCAGCGCCGGCGTTAAGATCGTTGCGGGCTGAAAAGCACCAGGGCGTACGCCTGACGCCGAGGCTGCAAACCGTACTGGAGCTGTTGGGCGAGCATGGCGTCATGGCTGACGTGGGCTGCGACCACGGGCGCTTGGGCGCGGCTTTGTTGCAGCGCGGACGGGCGCAAAAAGTGATTTGTACCGACATCGGGGAATTGCCTTTGGAAAAAGCCAGGGCGCTGGCAAAACGGTGCGGGCTAAGCGCGCGGATGGAGTTTCGCTTAGGCGACGGGCTAAGCGTCCTTGCCCCCGGAGAGGCCCAAGCATTCGCTGTGTGCGGCATGGGCGGCGAGCTCATCGCCCGGATGCTGTCCCATTGCTCGCTCCCCCTGTGTGGCGCGGACATCTCTGTGCTGCAGCCCATGCGCGGGGTGGAGGCGTTGCGGAAATTTCTTTATGAAACCGGCCTGCGCGTCCTCCAAGACCGGATCGTGCAGGAGGGCCGCCGGTTTTATCAGGTACTTCTCGCCGCCCCCGGAACACCCGTAGCCCCTCCGCCCGGCTGGCCGGAGGGCTGTTTTGCCATGGGCCCCGGGGCGCTTGGGGATCCGCTGTTTTCCGCCCTCGCCCGGCAGCTCCTCGCCCAGCATGAAAAACGGCTGCTCACCGCCCGGGGTACCGGCGGAGAGGCCCTTCTCGTAAGGCAGGCGGAGGATATGCTGCGGTTGTTGGAATTGGAACGGGGGTATTCTTAAAGCCCTTTTTCATGGATGCAAATCCATGACAGATGCTCCCTGGCTGATGCCGAAATCTGCGGTTTCGGCTAAAAACCTAAATACTTGATGAATGGGGATATGATCATGCAATTGGAAGGGTTAATCAAGATATTTGAAGAGGCGGCGCCCCCAGCGCTGGCCGAAAGCTGGGATAATCCCGGACTGTTGATTGAGCCGGAGCTGTCCGACATTACAAAAGTGCTGGTGGCGCTGGACTGCACCGTGGAGGTGGCACAAGAGGCCGTAAGGCTTGGCGCGCAGCTGGTGCTGACCCACCATCCCCTGTTCTTTTCCCCAGTGCGCCGGATCCACCACAGCGCGCCGGATACCGCGGCAGCGTATCAGCTGATCCGCCACGGCATCGGCCTGTACGCTGCCCACACCAATCTCGATAGCGCCATGAACGGGGTCAACGACGCGCTAGCCGATATCCTGGGGCTTGTGGACATCCGCCCGCTCCAGCGCCCGGACGAGCCCCTTAGCCCCGAAACCCAGGGGATTGGCCGGGTGGGGCGGCTTGCTTCGCCAATGTCCCTGCAAGCTTTTTGCAAGCGGGCCGGGGAGCTTCTAAACGCCCCCGTCCGGTTTGCGGGGGATCCGGCGCTTCTTGTGACAAAGCTTGCCGTGGTTGGCGGCAGCGGCGGGGATTTTTTAGAAACCGCCCGTGACGCAGGCGCGCAGGCCCTGTTGACCGGGGAAGCCAAGCACCACGAGGGGCTTGCCGCACCGGTTTTCAATATGGGCCTCATCGTCGCCGGCCATTACGAGACCGAGCACCCGGCCCTTGCGCCCCTTATTCGCGGTTTACAGACCGCGCTTTCGCGGGTACAATGTAGTATAGAGATAATAGCGGCGGGATGCGAACATCCGCCCTTTTCCACGCCCTGATGGGCAAAGGGAGGTAAATGATGGATCGATTAAACGTATTGTGGGAGTACCAGATATTGGATCTGGAAAAAGAACGGTTGGAACGGGAGGTTCTCACGACGCCCGCACGGGGCAAAATGAAAAAGCTTCACGGGTTTCTTTCTGAGCAGCAAAACGCCATTGCCCGCCTGCAAAAGGAGCTGGAGCAAAAGGACGCGGAGCTGACCCGTATAGACGAGCAGATCATCGAGTTGGAGCGGCAGATCGATCTCGAGGGTTCTGAGCTGGAGCAGATGATGAAAGACGAGGAGTGCACCGCCGAGGAGTTTACCGAGTGCCGGGAAAGTTATCAAAAGCTGCAGTCCGATGTAAATGTAGCCAGGCGGGAATTGGCGGAGCTTGTCAAATGGCTGGAACAGGCCATGGAAGAATATAAGGCCACACGCCAGCGGGCCAGCAGGGCGAAAAAGGAATACGACCAGGTGAAGCTTGTGTGCGAGCAGGAAGCCGCCGCGCAAAAGGGCGCCATCGACGCCGCCAATTTAAAGCTTGTCGGGCAGGCGAAGCGCATCGACGAAAAGCTGCTGTCCGCCTACAAACGGGTAAAGAAAAACCACGCGGTGCCCGTGGCGAAGGTGGAAAACAACCAGTGCGGCGGTTGCAATATGTCCCTTCCCAGCGTTGTGGTGAAGCGCGTGGCCAACAACACCGACATCGTTGAGTGCGAAAACTGCGGACGCATTCTTTTCGCGGGGGACGAGTGATTTTGTAAAAACTAAAAACTATGTTATACTATCCATAATAAATGCATTGCGAGTAGGACAGGTGACTGCATCCGATTTTCGGATGAGGAAAGTCCGAGCACCATAGGGCAGGGTGCCGGGTAATACCCGGTGGAGGCGACTCCAAGGAAAGTGCAACAGAAAGATACCGCCCGCATTTCGCGGGTAAGGATGGAAAGGCGAGGTAAGAGCTCACCAGCGGCATGGCGACTTGTCCGCTCTGTAAACCCCACCTGGTGCAAGATTGATATGGGAGCGTCGGGAGCAATCCCCAAATGGCGGCCCGCCAGGCTTCATGTAATCGCTTGAGCCTATAGGTAACTATGGGCCTAGATAGATGGTCATCCGTTGACAGAACTCGGCTTACGGCTTGCTCGTAATGTGTTTATTTGAAAGAGGTTCTCCATGGAATTTTACGAAACCCTGCGCGCGCGCAGAAGCATCCGATCCTATAAAACCGATCCGGTGGAGCGGTCCACAATCGACCGGATATTGGAAGCCGGGCGGATTGCGCCTTCCTGGTGTAACCGCCAGTGCTGGCGCTATATTCTTATAAGCGACCCGGAGACACGGGCCATGCTGGGGGAGCTCATCGACAATCCCAACAAGGAATGTTATGTGAATGCGCCGTATGCCCTGGTGCTGTGCGCCGATCCCTCGGACAGCGGCGTCAAGAACGGCAAGGAGTATTATTTGGTGGATTGCGGCATCTCCATGCAGCAGGTGGTGCTTGCGGCCACAGCCGAAGGCCTTGGCACCTGTTGGGTGGGCGCGTTTTCCGAATATCCCATAAGAAACCTTCTGGGCATTCCCCAGGATGTCAAGATCGTGGCCATCACCCCCATCGGCTATGCCGACGAGACCCCCGGCGAGCAGGAACGGCTAAGCCTAAACAAAATCGTGTTTGAGGGCAATTGGCGCAGGGACAATACCTGATTAAAAGAAAAGGAACCACACAGAGAGATGCGGGCGCTTGTTTACAACAGCGCCTCAGACTGTCGAAAAAGTTCTTTGGGGATTATCAAGGGGTCGCAGCCCCTTAGGGTGGTCAAAGTCGAAGACTTTGACATGGAACCTTACTGAAATCCCCGAAATCCAATGATTTCGGGGGGATGTTCAGCCGAATTCGGCGACACACCCCAGGGTGCCCTCTCTTGCCGCCTTGCGGCAATTCACCTTGTGTGCGGCGAATTCGGAACCAATTTTCTAATGAAAATTGGGTACTTTGCACGTTTTGATGACCGTGTCCCCCAGGGGATACTCTCTTGCCGCTCTGCGGCAATTCACCTTAAGACATAGTCGAGCAATCAAAACGTGAACCCTCGAAAAAGCGCAAGTTGCGCAGCAGCGGCGGTTTTTCGACATATTGGGGCGCTTGTTTACAACAGCGCCTTTTTTAATAAAATGTATTTCAAGAACTTCGTGCGTTTTTCACAACCTTTTGACAGTTATTTGAGAAATGTGTAATGGTTTTGTGATACATTTACAATCGGGCAATGGTATACTGAATATGCAACTGAGATAGGACAGCATTGTACCCCATGCTGGCTGCTCCGATAACAAGGCCGCGTACTTCGCGGCCTTTTCTCTTGTTTTTCGCCGGGTTTGCTTGACAATGGAGAATAGCTTGTGTAAACTACAGCTATCCGCGATGAAGTGGAGCGATATGCACAGCCGGTCTATAGAGAGCCGCGACAGGGTGAAACGTGGCGGCCGGGCGGCAGATCCCTCGCCATGGAGCACCGTTGCTGAACTTTCAGTAGGCACGGCGGCCGTCCCACGTTACGGGGATTTGAGGCAGGCGAATTCGCCTGTGAAAAAGAGTGGTACCACGTGAGCCTTGCTCCCGTCTCTTTCCATAAGAGGCGGGAGTTTTTATTATATAGAATACTTTAATGCCAATAGCGCCTGGAGGAAGCAACCATGATCGAAAACTATGATCCGAAAGTGATCGAACCCAAATGGCAAAAAAACTGGGAGGACGCCCGCTGCTTTGAGGCGGAAGCCTCCCACGCGAAGCCCAAGTTCTACGGGCTGATCGAGTTTCCGTATCCGTCCGGCATGGGTCTGCATGTGGGGCATCCCCGCTCCAACACGGCCATCGACGTGATCTGCCGCAAACGCAGGATGGAAGGCTACAACGTGCTGTACCCCATCGGCTGGGACGCGTTCGGCCTGCCCACGGAAAACTATGCCATCAAAACCGGCATCCATCCCGCCAAGGTCACCCGGGACAATGTGGATCATTTTAGAGGCCAGCTCAAGCGCCTGGGCTTTTCCTTCGACTGGAGCCGGGAAGTGAACACCACCGATCCCGAATACTATAAATGGTCTCAGTGGATTTTCCTGAAGATGTTTGAAAAAGGGCTTGCCTACAAGGCGGAGATCCCCATCAATTTCTGCACCTCCTGCAAGGTCGGCCTCGCCAACGAAGAGGTGGTGGATGGCGTTTGCGAGCGCTGCGGCGGCGCTGTGGTGCGCAAAGTAAAAAGCCAGTGGATGCTGGCGATCACCAAGTACGCCCAGCGGCTTATCGACGACCTGGACGACATTGATTACATTGAAAAGGTCAAGATCCAGCAGAAAAACTGGATCGGCCGCAGCGAGGGCGCAGAGGTGGTGTTCCCCATCGAGGGCTATCCCGAGGGGCTAAACGTATACACCACCCGTCCTGATACGCTGTTTGGCGCCACATACATGGTGGTGTCCCCGGAGCATCCGCTGGTAAAGACAATGGCGGGGACCATAAAGAACATAGACGAGGTGCTGGCCTATCAGGCCGCGGCGGCCCGTAAGTCGGATTTCGAGCGCAGCGAGCTCAATAGGGGAAAAACCGGCGTGGAGCTGGTGGGCGTGCGCGCCACAAACCCGGTCAACGGCAAAACCATCCCGGTATGGATCTCGGATTACGTCTTGATGGGCTACGGCACCGGCGCTATCATGGCGGTTCCCGCCCATGACGGCCGGGACTGGGAATTTGCGAAGAAATTCAATCTCCCCATTGTGGAGGTGGTGCATTCCGGCATCGACGTGCAGCAACAGGTGTTTACAGACGTGCAGTCAGGGGTGTTGGTCAACTCCGATTTCCTAAACGGCATGCAGGTGAAAGAGGCGATTCCCGCCATCACCAACTGGCTCACGGAGAAAGGCATCGGCACCCGGAAGATCAACTACAAGCTGCGCGACTGGGTATTCTCCAGGCAGCGCTACTGGGGCGAGCCCATCCCGCTGGTGCATTGCGAAACCTGCGGCTGGGTGCCGCTTCCGGAAAGCGAACTGCCGCTGGTATTGCCTGAAATAGAAGAATACATGCCTGGCGAGGACGGCTCCTCTCCCCTGGCCCGCGCCACGGATTGGATCAATACCACCTGCCCCCATTGCGGCGGGCCCGCCAAGCGGGAAACGGATACCATGCCCCAATGGGCGGGTTCCTCCTGGTATTTCCTGCGCTATGCGGACCCCCACAATGACAAGGAGCTGGCCAGCAAGGAAGAGCTCGAATACTGGACGCCTGTAGACTGGTACAACGGCGGCATGGAACACACCACGCTGCATCTGCTGTACTCCCGGTTCTGGCACAAATTCCTTTACGACATCGGCGTGGTGCCCACCCCCGAGCCCTACCAGAAGCGCACCAGCCATGGCATGATACTGGGAGAAAACGGCGAAAAAATGTCCAAGTCCAGGGGAAATGTTATCAATCCGGATGTCATCGTTGACGACCTGGGCGCGGATACGTTCCGCATGTACGAGATGTTCATGGGCGCGTTTGACCAGCCCATCCCCTGGTCTACCACCGGCGCCCGGGGCTGCCGAAGGTTTTTGGACCGCCTCTGGCGGTTGACCCACATGATAGAAGGCAGCGGCGAGACCCCGGACATGCGGGGGAAAATTCATGCCTGCATCAAAAAGGTGACGGAAGATTACGAGCGGATGAAGTATAACACCGCCATCGCTACCATGATGAGCCTGGTGAACGATTTTTACCAGAAGGGCAGCGTCACGAAAGATGAGCTGCACACGCTCCTGGCGATCCTCTCGCCGGTCTCCCCGCATATCTGTGAGGAAATCAACGAAAGGCTCGGCTTTGGCCCGCTGTACGCCACGCCGTGGCCCAAGTGGGATCCTGAGGCGCTTTTGGTGGACGAAAAGGAGCTGGCCATCCAGATTAACGGCCGGGTTCGCGGCCGCATCGTGGTGGCGTCCTCTGCCACAGCCGATGAAATTGAGGCAATGGCCCTGGCCCATGAGGAAATCAAGCCCTTCGTGGAGGGCAAAACCGTGATAAAGGTGATCGCTGTCAAGAACGTTGTCAACATCGTTGTGGGCTGACGGCTTTTACAAAGGGAGGTGCGCCGATGACGCCAAACTGGTTGGAATATGACTGGCAGGTGCGAAACGCGCCGGCTCAGTTCCTGGTTGACCTCGCGTACTTTGAAAACATCCCGGAGGGCCATGAGACATTGTTATGGCTCTCCCTGGCCTGTCCGGAGTTGTCCCGGGCTTTTAGGCCCGCCGAAAGCCGCCGAGGGGACGGGGTTTTCAAAAAGGCGCAAAAGGCGCTTCACGGGGCGAAGTATGTGGGGGCGATTTTTCTTCCCGCCCAAAGGCAGTATTATTTCTACACCCGGGACGAGGCGCAGCTTGAAGCGCTGGAGGCGCTGGCAGGCAAAGAAAGCAAGCTGCTGCTGACCTGTGGCCGGGCGCCGGAGCCTGGCTGGCAGACTTACCATAAGCTGCTGTATCCGGACGCGGCCAAATTTCAAACCGTGGACAACAAAAAAACCATCGAGCTGTTAAAACGCCAGGGCGACGGGCTTACTTTTAGCCGCAGGCTGCGTTTTTATCTGTTTTTCCCCACAGAGCCCAGCAGGCTGCTGTTTCAGGAGCAGGCCCGGCTCAATGGCTTTGCACTGGGCAACCCCATCTACCGCCCGGAGCAGGAGCTTTCCTATGGCGTGGTGGTATTCTTGGTTTCCTCCCTGGACAAAAGGGAGATCGACAGCCATACCACAAGGGCCATCCGGGAGGCGGAGCGCCAGGGCGGCGCAATGTTTGGCTGGGATTGCCCGGTTATACCAAAGCGGAGTCCGCTGCAATAAGGCCCTGAGGCAATGGAGGAGCTATGGCAAAAACCCAAAAGACAAACGCCATGCGCATGCTGGAGCGGGCGAAAATCGAGTACGAGCCCATGACGTACGCCATCGGCGACCAGGAGTTTTCGGGGGAGGCCGTGGCGAAGCTCTTGGGCATTGATCCTGCCAGTTGCTTTAAGACGCTGGTGGCCCGGGGGGAGAAGCGAGGGGTTTTGGTGTTCGTCATTCCGGTAAATGCAGAGCTGGACCTGAAGGCTGCTGCAGCGGCGGCGGGGGAAAAGCGTGTGGAGCTGATAACCCCCAGGGAGCTGTTGGGCTTGACGGGATATGTCCGGGGCGGGGTATCCCCGGTGGGCATGAAAAAGCAATATCCCACATGGTTTGACGAAAGCGCGAAGCGGTTTACAAGGATTGAGATCAGCGGTGGCACCAAGGGCGTTTCTCTGGTTTTGCCGCCGGAGGCTATCGCGGGATATTTGCAGGCGGCCTTTGCGCCCTTGGGAAGATAGTTTTTTTATCCAAGAAATAAGTAAATTATATATAATAGGAAAACCCTCCCCGTGAGGGCTTTTCATGTTATGATATGCAAAGATATATTAAATTGATTTCACCCTGCAATACAACAAAGGAGCAACGAACGATGCAGCTTACAAAAAAACGCTACTTTATATTGGCCTATGGCGTCATTATGCTGTTATGCCTGGGCCTGATTTACGGTTGGTCGATTTTCGTAGCGCCGCTGGAAGCGGAATTTGGATGGGCGCGCAGCGAGACTTCGCTGACGTTTACAATCTCCATCTCCTGCTTTTGCCTGGGCGGTCTGCTGGCCAGCCTGGTTTCGAAAAAAACCGGCCCGCTCATCCCGCTTCTGATCTCCTCCGGACTATTGCTGTTTGGGTTTATCAGCGCGTCCCGGGTGCAGTCGCTTCTGGGCATCTACCTGTCCTACGGCGTGGGTTGCGGCCTGGGCGTGGGCTTTGGTTATAATGTGCTGCTGGGCGTTGTCAACCGCTGGTTTCCGGACAAGCCGGGGTTCGCCTCCGGCGTGCTGCTGATGGGCTTTGGTTGCGGCGGCATGATATTGGGCTCTGTAGCCACGGCGTTAATGGGCAGCATCGGCTGGCGCAGTACGTTCCTGGCGTTCGGCGTGCTGTTTTGCGCTGTGGTGCTCCTCGGTGCGTTTATCATAAAACCGCCAGCAAAGGATACCATATTCCCCGCGCCCAAAGCCAAAACAGTCGGCGAAAACCGGGAGCAGCTGGACTTAACTGCCGGGCAAATGATAAAACGGCCGTCCTTCTGGGCGTATTTTCTCTGGTGCACAATCCTTCCTGCGGGCGGTCTGATGTGTATCGGCAACGCGGCCCCCATCGGTATGGAGCTGGGCGCCACCGCTGCCGTCGCCGCCCTGGGCGCCGGCCTGTTGTCCGTGTTTAACGGCCTGGGCCGGGTGGTATTCGGCATGCTGTACGACCAAATCGGACGCAAGCGCACCATGCTCAGCATCGTAAGCTGCTTTGTGCTGGCGTCGCTGCTGCTGATCCTGGCGTGGCGGGTGCCTGGGCTTGTTATGCTGTTCGCGGCATTCGTGTTCCTGGGCCTTGCCTATGGCGGCGTACCCACGGTAAACGCTGCATTCCTCCAGGATTTTTATGGCAAGCAGAATTTCGCTACCAACCTGTCGATCCTGAATATGTCCCTGATGCTGGGCTCCATCGGCGGGCCTCCCGTGGCCTCAGCCATCCTGACGGCTACCGGCTCCTACAGCGGGGTTGCTTTCGTGGTCCTGGGCTTTACCGTCATCGGCATCGTGAGCATGCAGATGATCAAAAAGCCGTAATGACTCTTTCAACAAAAGCCGGCGGACAAATTCAATTGCCCACCGGCTTTTTGTTTCGCGCTCCTACAGGGCAAAATTACGGTTTCTGACTACTCCCGCTCCTCCAGCACCCGGCTAAGCTTGTAATACTCGCCTTTCATCATCAGCAGTTCCTGATGGGTACCCTGCTCGCGGATACCGGTTTCGTCGATGACGATGATCTCGTCCGCGTTGCGGATGGTAGACAGGCGGTGGGCGATGACCATGGTGGTGCGCCCCTGGCTCAGCCGTTCAAACGCGGCCTGTATTCGGGCCTCGGTTGCATTATCCAGGGCGCTTGTGGCCTCGTCCAGTATGAGGATGGGCGGGTTTTTCAAAAAAATCCGGGCGATGGAAATCCGCTGCTTTTGCCCGCCTGACAGCATGACCCCCCGCTCTCCCACCTGGGTGTCATAGCCGTTGGGCAGCGCCATGATGTCCTCGTGGATTTCCGCCGCCATGGCGGCAGCCACCACCTCCGGCTCCGTGGCATCGGTACGGCCGTAGCGGATGTTGTCCCGGATGCTGCCCGCAAACAGAAATACGTCCTGCTGCACGATGCCGATGTTCGCCCGAAGGCTCTTCAGCGTGACGCTGCGGATGTCCTTTTGATCGATGAAAATAGTGCCGCCGGTGGTCTCGTAAAACCGGGGGATCAAATGGCACAACGTGGTTTTGCCGCCGCCGGAAGGCCCCACCAGCGCCAGCGTTTTTCCCGCCGGAACGGTGAACGACACGCCCTTTAGCACGTTCACCCCCTCGTCATAGGCAAAGGACACGTCCTGAAACTCGATTTCCCCTTTCACGTGGGTCAGCGGCAGCGCGTCTGCCCGGTCCTCGATGTCCGGGCGCACGTCCATCAGCTCGCAAAAACGGGTAAAGCCCGCCATGCCCATTGTAAACGTCTCCGTAAAATGGGAAAGCCGACGGACCGGCTGCACAAAGGAGCTGACATACAGGGTGAACGTAATGAGCACCAGCGGATCCAGCTTCTGCCTAAATATCAGCAGCCCGCCCACCCCAAGCACCAGCACGTTGAACATGCCGATAAAGAAATCCACCCCGCTCATGAACAGGCCCATCACCCGGTAATATGCCTTTTTCGATTTGATGAACCGGGCGTTGCCCTCCTCAAATTTCTCGATCTCGAATTTTTCGTTGGTGAATGCCTTTGCCACCCGCGCCCCGGAGATGGAGCTTTCGATACCGGCGTTGATGTCGGCGGTGCGTTCCTTAACCGCCCGGGAAGTCTCCCGCATCCGCTTGCGGGTGCGCACCGTAAAGAACAACATAAACGGCATCGCCAACGCCAGCACCAGCGCCAACCGCCACTCGATGCTGAACATCACGATAAAAGAGCCCAGGATTGTCACAACTGAAATAAACAGATCCTCCGGCCCGTGGTGCGCCAGCTCCGTGATCTCAAACAGGTCGTTTGTCACCCGGGACAGCAGCACACCGGTGCGGGTTTTATCGTAAAACCGGAACGGCAACTCCGTCAGATGGGTAAACAGATCCCGGCGCATATCGCCTTCCATCCTGACGCCAAGCTCGTGGCCAAGATATGTCACGAGAAACATCATAAACGCCCGAAGGACATACAAAAACGCGGCCGCCACCACCAGCACAAAAAACCGCCTGTACTCCCCACCGGGCAGCAGGGTTCTTAACCCGTATTGCGTCATCAGCGGATAGCACAAATCCACGCCGGACACGATAAACGCACAGAATAAATCCAGCGCAAACCGCGCTTTGTGGGGCTTATAATAGGCCACAAACCGTTTTAACAAGCTTCGCTTTTCCATAGGCTAAGGATACCACATATTTCTGCTTTGAGGAAGCGGTGACATTATGTGTTTGAGCATATATACTATCGGGTAAACTTACAACAACCATACATCATTTGGAAGGGAGACTACAGCGCATGGATCAATCGGTATTATGGAAGCTATCCTACGGCCTGTACGCCATCGGCGTCATGGAGGGCGGGCTAAGCCAGGGCTGCATCGTCAACACGGTCTTTCAGGTGTCTTCGGACGGCATTGTCGCACTTTCCATGAACAAAAACAATCACACCCACGGGCTGATCGAAGAGGGAGGCCGGTTTTCCGTCTCCATCCTGACGGAGGAAACCCCCGCGCTGACAATCGGCCGGCTTGGGTTCTTTTCCGGCGCGAAGGTGGAGAAATTTGAGGGCCTCAAATCCGAGATCATAGACGGTCTTCCATACCTTAAGGACCGCTGCGCAGGATATATGACCTGCCGTGTGATCTCAAAGGCCGACGCAGGCTCGCACACGGTATTTCTCGCCCGGGTGGAGGACGCCTGGAAGGGCGAGAACCTGCCGGTTATGACATACGAATACTATCACCGGGTGATTAAAGGCAAGGCGCCGAAAAATGCGCCCACCTACCGTGGGGATTGACAAAAAGCAAACCAAGGGCTATACTATTTTTACAGTCTGTTTCGGGGCGGGGTGCAATTCCCCACTGGTGGTAATGGGTTTATCAAACCTTAGTCCACGAGCCGCAAGGTTGAGCCGGTGTGATCCCGGTACCAACGGTATAGTCCGGATGAAAGAAACGGCGCAAGGCGACCGCCTTTTGCACGCGCTTTTAGCCCCGCAACAATCGTTGCGGGGCTTTTCGTTTTGCGCACGACGCATTGCCAAACGCCCGACCGGATGGACAAAATTTGTTTATCGGAGGCAAAGAACATGAGTAACGTAACCGTATCCAAAGCAAATGTCCGAAATGTCCGCAAGCTGGTCACCCTCGGCATGATCAGCGCCCTGTCCTTCGTTGTGCTGATGATCTCCAAGCAGATCCCGCTGGCGGCGCCCGGCGCGCCGTTCCTGAATTTTGACATGAAGGACTCCATCATCGCCATCGGCGCGTTCATATACGGCCCTATGGCGGGCGCGGCTATCTCGCTGGTGATTTCGTTTATTGAGATGATTACAATCAGCGGTACCGGCCTGTACGGGTTTGTCATGAACGTGACCTCTACCTGCATGCTGATACTCCCCGCAGCAATCATCTACAAGCGCTACCGCACCATCACGGGCGCGGTGGTCGGCCTCGCCGTGGGCGTTCTCTCCATGACGGCAATCATGCTGTTGTGGAACTACGTCATCACGCCTTTCTACATGGGCTACCCGCGAGACGCTGTGGCCGCCATGCTGCTGCCCGTATTCCTGCCCTACAACCTCATCAAGGGCGCCCTCAACGCGACGATGGCCATGGTGCTGTATAAGCCCCTGAGGGCCGCCATCCGCAAAACCCGGCTGCTGGAGATCGACTCTGTGGAAACCGCGAAAAGCTCTTTCAAATGGGGCGCTTTTCTGATTTCCGTTGCGGCGCTCATAACCGTCGTCATGCTGCTGCTGGTGTTTACCGGCGTGCTGTAAACAGCCTGCTCGCGAGAGCTTGAGTTTTATTCGCTAAAAGAAAAAGGTGCACAGGTAAATGGCCCGTGCATCTTTTTTGCCAATTTAAGACTCATTTAGAAATCATGTCAGCGATTAAATCATCTATAATTTTCTGGCTATTATCAGGAAGCATCCTATAGTTAGGAATCAAACGCCATTCCTCATTGGTCAGTTCCGGCGGAGCGGCCTGCCCGACTACATCTCGCACATCGGTATGACCTACCAAGAAATCAATAGAGACTTCAAAATAGTCCGCCATCTTCTTTAGCGTTGTCAACTCTGGCTCTACGTCCAAAGATTCGTATTTATATATCGATTGCTGCGATACACCACATATCTCGCCTAGCTTTTCCTGGCTGATTTTTCTTTCATTTCGCAGGAGCTTTATATTATCTAACATAATATCACCGCCTGCTCATAGTCTAACAACTACACGGTTGGTCATCAGTCTTTACTCCCACTCGACTACTTCAACCATTATTGGCCTTATTATATATGTTTTATTGAATATATTTTAAACTTATTTGTTTAGTTTTTTCTCTATTATTTCTGACTCCTTTTCTTTTTAGTATCATAATAGTATCACATGGGATAGCGTTATTCAAGTTGGGTTAGCTTTCATTGCTATTGTGTTCCCCCAACGCAATGTATAATCATCTATTATTTCAAATATTACTTGTTGTTGTAACCCATAATTAATAAATTCTGCATGCCGTATGCAATGACACTGCTGAGTCGATTTACAATCCCAACAGCAGGTCATAAAGCGACGACAATCGTAAGTAATTAGTTGCGTTTTATATTCGAAACCGCAAATATGAATATAAAAAAGAAAATACTACTTGATTTTAGCGTAATACCCTGTTAAAATAATTATTAACGAAAGAAAATATTTGCTGTATTTGTGCAGTGCTAATGTATGGAGTAATTATGAGTAAATATGATGCGGATATTGACAAGATTTTGGAAATCGAATGGTCAAATATCAAGATTTTGGAAAAGACTCTGGATCGAAATGTGATGGCAAGAATTATTGATCTCATGATGTCAATAAAGCCATCCGGCCACAAGGTGATTCTCGCCGGTTGCGGCACATCAGGTACCGTTGCTCGAAGAGTAGCTCATTCCTTATGTGTGGTCGAAGTACCCGCACTGTACTGCGAACCGTCAAATTCGATCCATGGCGGCACTGGCGTTATACAGAAGGACGATGTGGTCGTATTGTTTTCTAAGGGCGGTAATACACAGGAAATAGTGAATTACATCCCCATTGCAAAGGCAAAGGGCGCCACGATAATTGGCGTTTGTCAGAATGACGATTCCATTTTGGCCACGCAGTGCGACATTTATTTTAAAATCAAGGTCGATTATGAAGCCGACATGTGGAACATGTGCGCTTCGGCCAGCTGTACCGCAATAATTGCGGTATGGGATGCCATAGCATTTACGACCATGAGATATAGTGGATATACAAAAGAAGACTTGTTGCTGACTCACCCGGGCGGCAAGGTAGGCGAGATCCTGCGAGATCAAAATAATAAGTGAAGCTTATTTGAGCAAATCTGCTAGTATATTTGACGGCGCCACCACTACGCAACTCCTCTGCCGATTAGACAGTCTTGTTGCAAACTAAAACAGTCAACCGCATATGGTCTGCTGCTTTTGTTCGTTGCTATTTTGATCACTTCAATATCCAAAAGATCACAAAGATCCATCAACGCTTCCGTATCATCGCCATAGGTAACGATAACGTACTGCGACGAGACCTTCTGTGCAAATTCCTCGACGCCGCAATCTGGGAACACCTCCAAGCTCGGGGGCTGCGGAGCGGGGTCGTCCCACCCAAATTCATTCCAGGGCGGCGGAGTTTTCCCTGTGCCCGTATAGACGTGCATGTAGTATTCTCCGTTTAGGTATTTGAGCCTGGAACAAGTAACGCGCCCCGGCTTTACCATGGAAACGTTTAGCAGCGACGAGTCGAACAAGCCGAACGCAGTCTGGATAACACGTATGTCGCCGTCGACCGCTGCTTCCGGCACATAATCCGGTGCACCGAGGAACATGCTCTTTTCAAAGAACTCATAGCACTCCAAGTACATAGCCGTTTCATTCGTCAGCGCTTTTAGCATCAGCTGTGTTATGTTGCCCATAATATCGTTTTCGGGCGTAGTTTCGATTTTACACCAATGGTCGATGAGCATAAAGATCATTGCGGGTGGAAACCCCAGCAGCTTTTTCATCCCGTCCACATCGATGATCTATATAGCATCCCAGTTGCGCTCCTCAATTTTCTTGCCTATTGCCAATGCGTATGTTACACCCTTGCGAATGATATCGTCATCGAACGGCGTATCGAAATGCCAGGCGCTCTTTACATACGCTATCCCCTCGTCGATAGCAGCCTCGTCAATTGTTTCGCTCGTCTGTACCATTTCGAGCATTTCATAAGGCTTGACCTCGATCCCGATCTGCTTGCGCAGCGAGCTCCCTTCAAATTGCGTTCCGTAAAGGAGCATATCGCGATATCCCATTGTCCCCACATGTGCATGGCGTAGGATGCGTTTTGCATACGCCGCAGCAATAAAGGTGTTTATACTTCCAATTGGTGTCGGCTTGTCGATAATGCTGTAAACGTACTTGAATTTGTAGCCCAAAGCTTCAAAGGTCGGCCGCAAAGCGGTGGTGCCAGCCTGTGCCGTGGCAGTAACGATACGTCCGTTCTCGCGCCACGCGCTCAATCCCCAGAGGACCATGGGAAGATGCCTGAATTCGTCCGTTACGCGCACAACGGCATGTGTGGGAATCCATCCGCATACGCATATGATTAGACAATCCATTTCGACGTTCTTCAACTTTGCTATCGCAGCTTCCGCAGCCTCGTACTTCACATCATCGATAACAATTCCGCCATCAGTGATAACTGTATCCGGCGCGTCTAACTGTGAGAGCGCCTCGTCATGCTTTTCCACAAGCTTCTGATAAGGTGTGTTTACTTCGCCGAATGCAACAAAACCGACTCTTTTCAGATTATCCATACTGAACTCTTTTCTTTATTTAATATCTGGAATCGTATTGACAGCTTACTATGCGCCTGTCTTTTTGTGTCTCTCATCCCAAGCCGCGCGCAATGCAGCCAACATTTCGTGTACCATAGCGCCCGGGTCAGATGCTTTTGCTATTCCGCTAGATGAACCGGTAGCATCGGCACCCGCCATTATGATCCGATACACATCATCACCGCCGCTGACTCCGCCGCCCACCAGCACTCCAATATTCGGATTGACGCCTATAACAGCGTCAAATGACTGCTTAACATAAGTCATGTCACAAGCCTGTCCAGTGCCAATCAGCTCCGTGGGTTCTGTAATCATAAGATCAGGATAAAGCTGTGCCACTGCACGGGTCTCCACCATGGAATCTGCACACACGATGCTCATGAGATCGAGCTGGCGTGCACGCAGCAGTGTTTTGGCAAGCGTAGAGATCGAAAGCGGACGCTCGGCGTGATTCAGCATAACGCCCACTGCTCCGGCTGACTTGATGGATTCCGCCAACACACAGGCCAGTCCGCAGCCCACAGGGATACTATCCATATGCGGCGCAAAGATTTTCAGATTTCGGGTGGAGGATGCCACCTTTTCGATATTTGCATAAGGTGTTGTAAAAATCACTCGGACATCATATTTTTCGGCCGCTTTGTCGGCAATTCTCGCAAGATCCAGCACTTGCTTTCCAAACAAATAGTTTTTGGGACCAATTTCAAAAAAGGGTGGTTCCAGTTTAAGATGTCTCATCATCACTTTCCTCTACTCCTCCGTGTTCAAATCCTCCGCGTAGAAAAGAAGCTCAGGTCAATACTGTGCTTGGATCATGGCCTTATACATAATACGAAAAGCTTCCTTCTTCTTCTCGTTGTACGAATGCGGCGTATAGCATTTTTCCATGCTGACGCCTGCGCGAACAGCTTCCTCATATGTTGAATAGATGCCCGCGGTAACGGCGCCCATGATAGCTGCACCCAATAGCGCGGCCTCCTTATTGTCTATAACTGTATCGGTGCTATCGACATCCCCGCCGCGCTACCCCTGCCTTATCCCGAAGTATCCGTCAACACAAGAAAAGGCGTGATTGTGAACTATATTCCAAACACGCTGGCCGGATAAGGGAGGGCAAGAAGATGAAACGAGTTTGGCTTTATTGCCGCATCGCTCATCAGGGGGCCGATGATTTCTCTATGATGGCACAAGTGGATGGGCTGAAAGAATACGCTTCCCGCAACAATCTTGCCGTCGTAGGCATAAGCACCGAATACGGCAGCGGCCTCACGCTGGATAGGCCGGGGCTAATAGAGGTTGCGAAAGCAGTAAAAGCAGGAATGGTGGATGCTGTGTTGGTGAGGAACTTTTCCCGGATCGCGCGAGGTTCCCTGCCTATCCAGCAAGTAGTCGGCTTTCTAACCCGTCATAAGGTAGAGCTGATTCTATCCGACCAGGACATCCCGCGCTGATGGCGCATGGAACGCTTTTGGGCATAAAAAAGCGAGTGTTCTTACAGCATCTTTCAAATGCTATAAGAACACTCGGCATGGACAGTCGAGTAAACAGCTCATCCTCTATCGACGGAACAGCGCCGATGTAATCCAGGTGCTCGTCTAAGGGGATGTAGCTGTCATAGAAGCTGCGGCCGCTACGCTCCGTGTCCTGATAGTCTCCGTCCGACCATGCTTTCCAAAGCTGGAACTCCTCATCATTGGCGAAGTCAGCGCGGGTCAGCAGCACGGGGACGCCTGCTGCGCTTATGTATACAATGGCGTCTTTCACGCGCTTATTGAGCGCATAGTCGCTCTTTTTATCAAACATAGTATTTTCCTCCGTTTCGGTTTTGGGTGGTGGGCAAACCAAAACGGAGGGCGGGGAACGACAGCCGGGACAGCCGTATGGGGGCTTGTCCCAAAATGGACAAATAAAAAGCGTGTCCGCACAGAAAAACTGCGGGACGCGCCAAATCGGAAGATTTCCCCTTCCGGTAAAGGTGATATGTTTATCACTTAATAGACCGCAAACAAGCCGAAATTGGCAGGGGCTTTTTTTGACCGTCTGTCTATCGGAACAGTTATTTTATCGCCTACATACCCTCCTCAACGGATTTGATGGAAACTTTCATCCGAGATCCTCCTCATAAACACGGCACTCAGGTGATAACTATATCGTAGCAAGGTGATTCCGATGCGCATTCTATTCCTCCTGTCTTTCCGGTAAACTATAAGACAAGGGGGTGATACCCAATGCAGAACAATGTGATAAAGATGGGCGGGATTATCCGGGCCGCGCGAGAAGCAAAAGGGATGAAGCAAAAGGATTTAGCCGAAATCACCGAAACAGCATCCCGCACCATCTTGGATATAGAAAACGATAACCGCTATCCAACCTATGAAGTGCTTTCCAAAATCATCCACGCGCTGAATATTTCAGCGGATCATTTTTTCTGGCCGGATAAGCCCGAATACACGCCGGAGCAGGAACAGTTCATCCGCGAGTTTCTATCCTGTGATGAATGGGAGCAAAAAGTCATCACAAACACGGTATGGGCACTTATGCGCTCTCTGCGGGACAAGCCGAAGCAAAACATCATCGAATAACAGAGCGGACGATTGAAAGACCGTCCGCTTTTTGCTTTCTATTGTTTTTTTGCCAAAGCGACCGTCACTATTTTGTTACTCATGCCAACCAATAAGAATAAGAACTTAAAACTAGGTTTTTGCCTTAAGCATTCATTTCTTTTTCAATATCAGCCGAGACGGAGATTATGACGCGATTCCTATTCGGTTCATCATCGATGCACAAAGTTATCTTTACAAAGGTGATACACTGATGTACAATAGCAAGCGGGAGGGATTGATTGTGCCGACTGATAAGCCCAGGTTTTGCATCACCGTTGACGATGCGCTGATGAAAGAAATCGACGACTTCCGCTTTGGGGCGAAGTGTTATTACAGCATGGCCGTATGGTTCATGAGAGCTTCTTTATCGGGAGTCGTCTCCCAGGCACCCGTAGGCGATATGTCTTGAATGTCGGTATTATAGCCTCAAGGTGAGCAGGATGGAATCGTCCTCCAGAACCTCCTCGCTCGCCACGCTCATGCCGTGCTCCTCCAGCGAGCACATCACCCTGTCGTAGGTGAAGGCCTGTACGTTGCGGCCGTATTCATTTTCCAGTGAATCAAGAGAAGAGAGCAACCCCTGCAAATCCTTCACGCCCTTTGCCTCCAGCATAAAGGGCGTGTCGGATGATGCGCGGAAGTAGTGCAGCGTGCCTGCCTCCGTCTCGATGATATACTCGTTCTCCGAGAGTCTTTTCACGCTCAGTCCGTGTTCATTGAGCGTTTTTAGCAGCATATCGCAGTCTGCAAAGCGCGTCTCTACAGGCTCCAGATCATGTCCTCCGCGTCCCTTTATGGATGTGAGTGCCGCTATGGACGAGGAACCCAGGGACATCCCTACGGCGATGGCCACGGGGATAAGCGTAAGTGTAAGTGACATAGGTTTACCTCCAGTTATCCTGTTTATAAGTCAAAATCCACAATGCGTCCGCCCTGCGCGGTGAAGGATTTACTCGGTTTTTCTGTGTTCTCCCGGTCCTCCCGGGCGGTGGCCAGCACGGCGCGGGTTGTCGCCCACTCTCGCAGGCTTAGTATCTGCTCCTTCTGGGTGACAGAGAGGGGTACCGTCTCACCGATACACTTCAAAAGATCCTCGCGCCGCAGGCCCCGGTCGGCAAAGAACGCCTCATACAGCGCGGCGACGACCGCCTGCTCTATCTCAGCGCCGGAGAAGCCCTCGGATGCCGCGGCCAGTTCCGCCGTGATGTTTGGCGCAGGCTCCACCTCATGAAGGACGCTTGATCCCACAATGCGCTTTTTTAGATGCACGCCGAATATCTTCTCCCGTTCCTGAAAAGTGGGCAAATCGACAAAAAATATCTCATCGAATCGCCCTTTGCGCAGCAGCTCCGGCGGGAGGGAGCTTATATCGTTAGAGGTGGCGATGACGAACACCGGCGCGGTCTTGTCCTGCATCCACGTCAGGAAGGTGCCAAACACGCGGGCGGAAGTGCCGGAGTCGCCGTTGGATTTCGTGCCTGCAAAGCCCTTTTCAATTTCGTCTACCCACAGGATGGAGGGTGCGACAGCCTCGGCGGTGCCGATAGCCTTTCGGATATTTTCCTCCGAGCTGCCCACGATGCCGCCGAATATCTTGCCCATATCCAATTTGAGGAGCGGCAGGTTCCATATGGCGCTCATAGCCTTGGCAGTCAGGCTTTTGCCGCAGCCGGGAACGCCGGTGATGAGCACCCCCTTGGGCGCGGGGATGTTGTACGCTTTCGCCCGCTCCAGCCAGGAGCCGTTGCGTTTCAAGAGCCACTTTTTCAAATTCTCCAAGCCGCCGATGTCGTTTATGTCGAGGTCGGACCGCACAAATTCCAGCACCCCAGTCTTCTTGACGACCTGGTTTTTCTCCTCGTGGATGATGGATATGGCACTTTTGTCCAGCCCCTTGAGGTTCACGATGGCGCGACAGAAGGCGTTCTCCGCCTCCTGCAATGTGAGGCCCAATGCGGAGCGTACCAAGGCGCGCTTTTCGTCCGGAGCGAGCCTGATGCTCTCCGGGCTAAGCCCAGCGGTAAGTTCGTCAAGGGTGGCCTCTATCTCCATTATGTCGGGCAGCGAGAAATCCAGCACGGAGATCTCCTTCTCCATGTCGGCCGGTATAGCCAACTGGGGCGCGACGAACACCACCGTCTTGCGGCTGCTCTTGAGTCCTGGCAGGATATCTCGCAGCTTGCGTATCACCGCGTGGTCGGGGCGGGAATTGCGTTCCGCCCCGAAGTAGACGTGGAAATCCTTGAGGATATACACCGCATCCTCGCCGCTGCGACCGATGTGGTCTGTTGCGGGGATGGGCTGTACCGTGTCTTTCACACGCTCGCCGCCGCAGACAAGGCCGCTAATCTGCGTCCAGACGTACATTTTCCGCTTGGCCTTGATGAGCTCCGAATTGTTTAGTACGGCCTCCATGGCGGAGACGACGCGCTCCTCCTCGTAAGTGGGGATGTATATGTACGGGAAGCCGGCGTTAACAAGGTTTGCGAAGGTCTCTTCAAATTTTGCACAGGCCATGTTCATACTCCTTTAGCTGACGCCGGCGCATCCAGCCGCCTCTCCAACGCGGAGAAGTCGCCCATGCCGTTTACGCGCACAGCACCGTTTTTATCCATTCTTATCTCTATACGGTTGGGGCTTGCCCAAATGTCCTCCATGGAATAGCGATCGGTGAGAAACAGGAAGCGCTGGTTTTTCGAGCCCGCGAGCGGACGGGAAAAATCCCGCAGCGACTCGATATACGGCCCGTCAATGAGAAGATCAGTCTGCTCCAAAAGCGCCGGCGCATAAGGGATTGCGCCTGACAGGAGTTCATCATGGATGAAGCCCGTGAAGGTGATCACGGAAAGGCCCTGCTCCTGCGCCGCGGCGGCCACAGCGGAGAGCTCCCCCGCCTGTAAAAACGGTTCGCCGCCCAGGAGCGTTATCCCCTCGATACCGTCTCGCGCTTTACCTATGCACGATATGAGCTCATCGGCAGACATCTCGATGCCTCCGCTCATATCCCATAGCTCCCTCGCATAGCAGCCGGCGCAGGCGCTTTTGCAACCCTGCGCCCAGACGGCCAGGCGCGTGCCCGGCCCCTCGGCGCGGGTGTGCTCGATGATCCTGTGTATTCGCATTATATGTCTATCCTCCGCTTCACCGGTCTCGCATCCGGATCAACTGCCGTCTTTACAGTGGGTGACGCTGTCGCTGATTTGAATATCTGCACGGCAAAATGCGGCTTTATTTCCAGAATGTCCACAAACGCCTCCACGGAGACGAAGCCTCCATGCTCCGCCCGGTAGCTCGCGGCCTTTTTGGCCTGAGCCAGCGTCATGCCGGGAAGGGCGCGGAAATCCTCCTCGGAGCAGGCGTTTATATCCAGCGACTGTCCGGCGGGGCCCTCCGGCGGCATAGAAAGCGAGCCCGTCTGATCGGGCGTCCTCTCATACCGCTTTTGCGGTTCCAGCGGCGCGGACGTGGTTTCATCTGCGGCGGCAGGATTTTCGCCGCCCATACGCCGGCGAAAAGTCTCCTGTGCGGCAAGCTCCCGGTCTATGGCGCTGTCATAACCGTCAAGCCGCACCGCCCGCGCAGCAAGGTACGGCTCGTACTTCATGAGTGTGCAGGCAAATGCGGTGATATAGGTGAAAGCGATCAGAATACCGTATGCACTATGGATGGCCCCGGTCGGAAACGAATTGCCAAGCGCAGACAAGGCGATGAAAACTGTGGTGATGACCGCGCCCTGGATGATCCAGCCCTTTTTTTTTGTCCTGAGTCCTGCAAAAATTATACCGGCTCCGCCGCAATATGGTACAAGGCAGATAAGCATCCACCAGGAACTTGAAACCCTCCATTTGTGCGAGGTGAGGCAGGGGTATCTAAGGCGCGACGCCTCATATTCCGGAGCAATGCTTTCCAGATACGCTCCGCGCAGCAGGAGACTGTGAAACATCTGTACGGCAACCTGTATAGGTGGCAGCAAAAATGCAAGCAGTCTCGTACTGAGCACGATTTCCCAAGCGCGTGCCGTCCCAAGCCGCTGCTCCAGTACGGCTTCAATGGTCCTCCATACATCGGTTATATCGACTACCTGTTCGATGGCAAGCAGGGCGAGCGGCGCGCCGATGACTAGATATAGAATACCCCAGAGCTTCCAGCCTCTGTTCTTTGCCCGGCTTCCGATATGCAGCAGGCTGAACCCGCCAAGTCCCGGAATAAGGCTCCACAATAGCCACATCGAGTTTTTAATACGCCACTGTCCATCAAGCGCCAGGGGGTGTGGCACCGGCTCGCGTTGCTGTCTGGATGCAAGCAGCTTGAGATACCCGCCGCGCCAAACCAGCGCTAAAACGATTGCGGCGAGCCAGATCAGCAGATCGGCACCAAAGCCTGTTGTATGTCCAAACAGACCATAAACCTGCGTGCCCACCCACGCGACGGCGAATGCCGCGCCGACGAGGGTGTAGCTTCTGCGCTTTACGTGATAGCCGATATAGAAAAACGCTAGGCAGTCGAGGTACGGCAGCAGGGTCAAAAGCAGCCACCATGAGTTTTTTAGCCGCCATTCTTTGTCGTTCAGGCGTTCCGGCATTAGGCGCGCACCTCCGTTTCGTTCTCCAGCTCCAGCCGTTCCTCAGTCTCGCGGTACTCCGCCGTGAAATCCGAATCCACGGTGCGCGCGCCGGTGAGGCGCTCTATGATACTTATGTAGTCGAGGCAGGCCTTTCCCTTTATGCCGTGAGTCTCCGCCTGTACCTTGCCGTCTGTGAATATTCGTAAGCTGATCTGTTTCATTCTCCCTGCCTCCGTTTTTAGTTTCCGTATCTGCGTCCGAACATTATCTGGTGTGCGCCTTATAGCCGAAGGGAGCCCAGAATTCCCGCGCGCAGTCCCGACACATGATCTCATCGCGGTTCATGCCGTAATAGGCTTTCCCGAAAAAGCCGTCGCTGCACTCTTCACGCTTTCTGTCTGTTTACCCGTTAATCGTGAGCGTGATCAGCACGATGTTGATATCATTATTCATCGACAGATAGGCGTCCGCAAGCGCGCTGTTGGTTTCTGAAAACTGTACGTCGCTGGGAAGAAGGGCGATGACCAGCCCGCCCTCCCACCGACCGAGATTTCTGTAATCGGGATAGCCCGCAACCTCCAACTCCTTCTCGCTCTGATAATCGCTGAGGACCACTGTAAACAGCAGACCGGTGCTCTCGTCCGCCTCGTGGTTTTCTTTGTTATAGAAAGAAACCGATTGCTCTCCCTCAACGGTCAGGAAGTGGCCAAGCCAGGTTCCCGGCAGCGTCAGCGTCAATCGCCCGCCCAAGCAGTCCACCTCAATCGTATCGTCAACGGGAAACTCGCTGTCGCCCTCCTCACCGTCATAAAGGTCACCCGAAAACAGGCTTCCTATTTCATGGCCTTCCAGCCTCGTCCACCCGCTTGGTATGCCGCTGACATAATCGGTGCTTTCATAGTTGTATTCATCGGTTTTTAACACAGTTAAAGCGCCGTTTACAATATCCAGATAACTGTCAAAGCCAAGGCCGCCATGGGCCTCCGAAAGGATAAGCCCCGTGGCGTTGCCACTTGCAAAAACAGAAAGGCCATAAGCACAGTCCACGGCTCCATAGCACGCAATGAAGCCACCTCGTCCTGTAAAGACCATACAGCCGGAACTTGATGTGCCCGCAACGATAACCAGATCGTCCGTCCCGTCCTGATCGACATCATGGAAATAGTAATATCCCCACTGCATGCGCTCATAATCGTCCAAAGGAACCTGCGAAGCATCAAAGGACGCAAAGTTTAGCCACTTAAAGCTGCGCAGAAACTCCAAAAACAGCTCATGATACTGCGCCGGGTTTGCCGCCCCTTCCTGCCGTTCTGGCGCTTCCCGCAAAATCTCCGCCTGCGAAAGCATGTTTTTAAGCTTTTCAACATATTCGTTTTTAGATCTTTGTCCCAGGACGATTTTATCTGTGCCCGGCGGGTTGTATTCATAGGAGGCGTTTTCCGCGGACGGGAATGCCGCAAGAAAATACCCCTGCCATTTCAGTGCCTCCTCCGCTTTTTCATAAAGCGTGTTTGCCACCGTTGTGTCGCCGCATTTCACCCGCGCATACTCCGCCATCGCGCGGTAGTTGCATTCCCGCGCGTACAGATAGACAATCGCCGCAGAAATGGATTCTTCAATATTGTCCTTTGAATCCCGCGTGCTGCCCTTCAAAATAGCCTTGGCATATTCCGCCAATACATCATAATCCGAAATACGGGCGACGCCTTCCGTCCAATCCGGGGCTAAGTCTGAAGAAGCCTCCAGCACAGTCAGCAGCTTTTCTAAAACTGTACCGCCGGTTGCCAGGGAAACCAGCGCCTCCAGCGATTCGTATCCGACGTCGACAAAAAGACGGCGCACAAGCCCTCCCCAATAATCGGTATAATCCCTTTCGATATCCACCGCCGCGTGGGCAATCTCAACCGGTATGGTGTATGCCTTGGCATTGAGGTATAAAGTCTCCATCATACGAAGCTTTGCGGTGTTGTCATTTTGAAAGGCGTCAAAATAAGTAAAATATTCCATAACGTCGGCTTCCAGATCCGCAACATCGAAAACGGTGGAAAACTCTTCCCAAGGCATAGGAACCCCTGCCGCTTCCATTTCCTCCAAAAGCAATAAGCTTTTGGCTTTTGCAGCCCTTTCCAGCGTCTTTTGCACGGCATACGCCGTGCTGTCCATGTCAATGAACATATCGTTGAAGATGTCGTAATAATCCTGAAGACTGCCGATGGTAACGCCGAAATCCACGGGGATGATGTCCCACAGCATTCCCAGGCCGCTATCGCGGATATAAGCGCCGGCTTTTACCCATTTCCCGCCGACGTCCAGCGCTTCGCAGACACTCATGTAATCGAAGGAAAAATCCTCCGGCTTGAAATCCCCGATGATATCCCAATAGGACACCGCGTCGGGTATGATATAGAATACGCCGTCATGTACGCGGCATGAAACGCCGAGCCAAGGGAGAATATGTGCACCGGAAAAGAAATACCTTTCGCGCGCCGTGGAATATCGTATATTCTCCTGAGAAAATTCGATTTTCAGGGGTTTTCCATGACCATGAAAATACAGCGCAGGATTGTCTATATCTAGGCTGACGGTTTTTGCGCCTCTTGTAAAGCTCGCGACGGCTTCCGCCACGCTGTAGGTGTATCCGGTAAGCGCGGCCAAATCGTCACCGGAAAAGAAAACCACATCGTCCTTCACGATAATTTCATAGTATTCGATCGATTCTTGTCCTATCGCAATCCAAGCATAGGTTTCATCCGACGAAGCCGCCTGCGTACCCGGCACCATTCCAAGGATTATTACAAAACCAAGAATCAGAGAGAGAACTCGTTTCAAGCCCCTTCACCTCCCAGCGCAGCGGCGGCGGCTTCGTCCATTTTACGATAAAAAGAAAAAAGGCCGCATCCTATGTATTGAATATATTCGTCGGTATATCGTACCGTCCCATCTTCGACCGGCAACCTAAATTCTTGTTTCTGCGGCGCCGTCTCTCGGAGCAAATCCCGTATGGTATCTTCTAAGGCGGCATTGCTGTATTCCTCTTCGCTTATCCCTTCAAGCCACGCGGTGAGTTCCCCGCATATGTCCGGCGCGGACACGGTAAGCGATATCGTATTGCCTGTGACGCCGCTCACCCGGATGTCTACGGCCTCCGCGATGCCTTGTTCTACTGCCGTCTCGACGGCAAGACACTCAGAGCGAATCTTCCCCTCCCACTCATGGCTGGAAAGAGACGTGCCCGAGGAGGATGGTGTGCAGCCCCGCAGCAGAATATTTATAACCAGCGCCGCCACAAGCAGGAGTAGAATACTGCCTATGCAAATCCAGATAATCTTTTTCTTCTTCAACGTACACCTCCACCGTATCCGTCAGTCTCAGTCAAGGCTGTTGAGGGTCATGCCGTCAAGGCCGATAAAAAAATTCGCACCACCCAAATCGGAACCGATTGAGTCACGCTTGCCCTTAAAAAAGAGCCAATCCCCAACAACAGTCGCACAGTCTGAGGCTTTTAGATATTCGCTTGATTGATAAGCATTGGCATTCGAGTATGAGGCGTCAGCTTCGATTTCCTGTACCGGCCTGCGAGAGAGATGCTTATCGAAATAGAACAAACTATCACTTTTTGCGTAATACCCGTAGCCGCGTAACCCCCATATGTTTGTCCCTCTATGTGTAGTTCCATCCCTTAGATTTATGGTACAGAGCTTTGACCCCAAAGCATACGCATCATCGGACAGGTCATAGACCACCAACTCGTCCTGAACGGTCGCAAGCGCCAAATCGGTTCTGTATTTGCTTACGCTGTCTATCTCGTTCATACCGTCCTTTTGAAGGTCGTCAAGGCGCTGATAGCCAAGGGTCTTGAAGCCGTCACAAACGAGCACAATATAATCTTCCGTTAGCGCGGCATCGCATATCGTGAAATCGAACACCTGCTCCTCCGTGTCGAACGCGCCGCCCAGCTTGCAGCGGTAGAGGTACTTGTCGGTATCCCGGTCTTTGGTGTAATACATCCACTCCCCGCTGATGCCGAACACCTGCACCGGGTTCTCCGCGCCGCTGAAGGTCGTCGTCGTGAGCGGCCAGAGGTCGGCGCTGTTGGCGTCCAGATAACAGCTTCCCTTGGTCGAGCCAATATAGATCATGCCCGCGTTGGTCACGCCGCAGATATAAGCGGTGCTGTTTGCGCTGGGCAGCAACCGGTTATCCAGCGGATGGGCGAGAACCATCTCGTAATTCTTCATATTCGTATCCGCGCGGCAGAGGTTGGTATTGCGGTCCAAATAGTAAATATATCCGTTATACTCGACGGCCAGCGCATGATACGGCGCGATCAGCTCCGCCGTTTCCGTACCGGTGAAGTCGGGTACCGCGGGCGCTAAACCATCCTCACTATCGTCCGGTCCGTCGTATACTTCTTCATCGTCCGTGTCATCGCCGCTGATGATATGCGTTTTACCGTCTGAATCTAAATAACCCCTTGTTTGCGGCGTCGATGCTCTCCCGGCGCAGGCGCTCAGCATCGACACGAACAGCATGAATACCAGCAGCAGTGCGAGTATTTTTTGATTTCTTTTCATTTTCATAATACTTTCTCCCTAACTGTTTCATTTCTATAAGACTACAAGACAAAACACCGCTCAGCTGCTCCGAAGCTGATCAGGGTTGCCCTAAATTGAGATCCTTCAGGACCTCGATGGGCTCCAGGATATCCATCGGCGCATCCTCGCTGCTATCCACAGCGCGCTCGTCGTTCCGTCCCCAACCCCAGAGGCTGCCGTCGTCTTTTATGGCAAAGCCACTTAACCCAGCAGCTGCCTGCAGCACGTCCTCCATGATCCTGATCGGCGTCTGCATCGCCTTGAATGTGCCGTCGCCAAACAGGCCGACATACTCTTTGCCATTCCACATCTCCCACCGGCCCCAGACCCAGAGGCCGCCGTCTTTCGTGACGGCAAGGGACTGCCAGAGGCCGGCGGAAAAATTCCTGACATCGTCCAAGACATGTATGGGCGTGAGCGCGTGGCTTCCCCTTTCCCCACCGCCTAAATAGATGTCACAGCCGCAGGTCCACAGGCTGCCGTCCTCCATCAACATCAGAGAATAGGACTGGCCCGCATCCACCGCGGCGACGCCATCCATGATTTTGACGGGGGTAAACGATTCGTCGGTGTTTCCCCTCCCAAGCTGTCCATAGCGGTTATTGCCCCAGGCCCAGAGGCTGCCGTCGTTTTTGACGGCGAGAGAATGGTTGAGTCCGCCGGCGGCACATTTGACATCTTCCATAATCTTTACGGGGACAAGGGCATCTTGCGTATTTCCAACGCCCACCTGTCCATCGCCGTTCAACCCCCAGGCCCAGAGGCTGCCGTCTTCCTTAATGGCGAAGGAATGCTGCGTTCCCGCCGCGACGTCCCGCACGCCGTCCATCAGCCAGATGGGCTCAAACCTGTATTCCCGGGTCCCGTCACCCAGCTCACCGACGTCGTTGCTGCCCCAAACCCAGAGGCTGCCGTCTTCCTTTACGGCCAGCACATGGCTGTAGCCCGTTGCCATTGTTTTGACGCCGTCCATGATATGAATGGGCGCGGACGCGTTCTCTCTGGTGCCGTTGCCCAGCTGGCCATTGGTGTTGTCGCCCCAGCCCCACAGGCTGCCGTCCGCACATATGACAAAAATGCTGTCCCCCACAAAGACCCGTGCGCCCGCGGCGTTGCTGCCGACATTTTCTGTATAATTGCCGGTGACGCTATCCGCATCCTCTTTATCGTTTGAATCCGAGAGATTCGGCACCGGCGGAGCCGACCAGCTTTGAGAGCTGCCCGGTGCCTTTTGGCCGCAGGCGCTCAGCATCGACGCGAACAGCATGAATACCAGCAGTAGCGCGAGTGTTTTTTGATTTCTTTTCATATTCATAATACTTTCTCCCTAAATGTTTCATTTCTATAAGACTACAAAACAAAATAATGCTCGCTCCCGGCAAGCACGCGGTAGGAGAGCACACCGGGCAGCGCCAGCGCTATGCTCACCACAAGGATCGGGATTCCCCCCAAAAGCATATAGGCGAAGTTCACCCTGTACAGCGCCAGCGTATAGGTGATCATGAAGATAAAAAGATAAAGATTGTGCCAGATGTTAACCATTAAATATGCATATTCTGCAAGCTCCAAGGCGTCGCGTCTATCGGCAACCCGCGTAACAATCCCCATGCAGATATCCCAGATAAACAGCGGAATGGTAAATTTGACCGCCTCTTCGAGCATTTCTTTCAGCGGCTGATGCCCGGCGGCAAGGATACGATGCATGCCAAGCTGCATGAATACCATCACAACAAGGCTCAGCGTCAGGACCATCAGTTTGCCTCGCGTATTTTTGCCCTTCAGGCGGGTCAGCAATACGATAACCAAGCCAAAGCCGATCGGGAACGCAAGGTAGTGCCCGACAATGACGCGCAGCAGCCCATCCACCCGGTCATCGAATCTGACATAAATAAGGGCAAACCACCAGATGATGATGAAGGTGGCCATGAGAGTGCTAAAGCCGCTGGCCGTTCCCCGGCGGCCGCTTCTGTCAACCGAGTGGGAATTGCCATCTGTGCCGCTTGCCCCTTCGGTTTTTGCCGCTTTATCGGATTCTGACAGGTTACTACCTTCCTCTTTCGTCGCGCGTTCCGCCCGGCTGCCGAGAAGGTCCTGCCTGATCCCATATTCTCCAAAGCTCTCCGCCCGTATCCGCGCGAGGATGCGTCCGTCTGGAGCGCGCAGCATGATGTAATCGTCTCCGTCGGGATCTTTGCCGTTCAAATCACGGTGAAGCGATCCAAGGAGCGTGCCATCATCGCTATACAGTGTATACTTGTCGGACATGAATACGTCGCGCTCCCGAACACCGTAACCGATTTCCCTTCCGGTCTGCCCATAGACCGCCGCATCCCCTCGCGACACAATGCCCGATCTCTTTTCTATGCCAAACAGAAACCGACCAAAATCGTCATATATTCTATACATATACAGCCCCCCAAATTACTGTCCGCTATTCCTCCAGTGATTCGTCACAGGCCTCCTTCATTTTCTCCAGCCCAAGCCGTATCGCCTGGCGGTAGACCTCCGCATAGGGCTTATCGTAAAATGTCGTTTGCTTCAGGCGTTCCACTTCCGTCTCAATATCCTTCGGAACAGAGATTACCACGCGGTTCATGTTGGTTGCCATGGATTGCCCCTCCTTTGCATAGTTCATCACTGATGAACCCATTTATATTATAATTCTTCAGTAATACACCTGTCAACTTGATTTGCCAAATTATCCCCCTTTGAAAAAAGGTGATACACTGATGTATAATAGATATTGAGGTGAGTATCATGCCAACTGAAAAACCAAGATTTTGTATTACCGTTGACGATGAGCTTCTCAGCCAAATCGACGACTACCGTTTCAACAATCGATACAGCAGCCGCTCACGGGCGACTTTGGATTTAATACGCATGGGGCTGGAGGCGCTACGGGCTCAGGAGGACGTGAAGAAAAACGCTCCGCCACCGCCGAAATGGGATAAATAACTTCTGCTTCCATCGTAGCATTTTGGGAAAGCGCTGCGCCGTATCACTGCATAACCCGCACTTTTTTCTGCATGATCCGCAAGTTAAGGTCCTTTGACTCCCGTTGTTTGTAAAAGAAGGTCTTGATATGAGTCCTTATCGGGCAATGTTTTCCGCGCCTCACTGATACTGAAGGGATGATAGCCGATACTGCGCATAGCGATCTGAGACGATGAGCTGGTATATTAAGCTGGCATCGGCAAGCAATGCAAAGCGGTACCCACTTTGCTCATCGGGGTGGTTTTCGCCTTTGCGAAAACTGCCCCGATTGCTTGTTGGTGGCAGCGCCCCAATCCCCCTTGAACGTGCAATTTCATTGCACGGCTGCGCGTTCCTGCGGAACGCTTCTGAGCATGGACGCTAACGCTGTTCATGCTCTTTTTCCGCTTTGCGCTCATTCTCGGAACCAAGAAGCCGGTCAATATTGGCCTTGACCACCAGCAGCTCCTTCATCTCATCGCGCGCATCGCGGTATTCGGCGTAGGCCGCCTTTTTCTCCGTGAGCAGGGATGCGTACTCGGCCTGCAAGCTCTTGACGGTGGGCAGCTTCTTGACGCCCAAATCGTCAAACGCTTTCTTTGCGGCCTTGCGAAGCAGGATGTCACCTTCATGCTCAGCCAGATATTTTTTGGAGTATCCGGCCTTGCGGTAGGCAGCATAGACATCACGGGTTTTGGAGTAGTTGACGATGTGCGTCCGCAGCACGGCAATCTCAGCAAGACGCCTTTCAGCGGCCTTGATTTTAGTAGACAGCTCATTATATCGGGCGGTGGATGCAGCCGTTTTTTCGGCAAGGGCTGCATATTCCAGCAGGTTATGCTCGGTGAGGTAATTGACCGTGTGCGCCATCTGCTTGAGATTGAACACTTTGGCCCAACGCTCATAGCCAGCGCCCTTGCCAGCCTGCAATTTCGCCTGAATATCTACCAGCAGATTGACCGGCTTCTCATCATCAGCCAAGAGATTTCTTTTGCGGGGTGTATGTGCTTTTTTGCCGGAGAGGACGGCGCGAAGATCGGCCACGGCGTAGCCCTCGCCAAGCGTGTCCAAGCGAATAAAACGCTTTTGCTCCCCGCCGCACAGGGAGGGAACCTTACCAGCCTTAACCTCATATCCGTTATCCTGCATCAGCTTCAGGAGCGCATTGAGGTCGGCGGGATTCTGCGCGAGGGCGCTGTCAATGGCGGCGCACAGGCGCTCCCGATGGGAGGGCTTCGCCTGATCCCCAAGCCATTTGTTGTAGCTCTTGCCGTGGCGATTCGGATTCTCCACAATGGATGGGATGGTCGCGTTTTTGCAGGAAAAGGATGTCGCTGGTCACTTCGGTTCCCGCGTTGCTCTTGAACGCATTGTTAGGGAGCCGGATCGCACCGAGGAGATCCGCCCGCTGCGCGATATGGCGGCGCACCTCCGGCGATCTTTTATCCATCGTGTAGCGCGAGGTCACAAAGGCGATGACGCCGCCCGGACGCACTTGGTCGATGGTCTTGGCGAAGAAATAGTCATGGATGGAAAAGCCGAGCTTATCATAGGGCTTATCGGGAACCTTGTAGCTGCCAAACGGCACGTTGCCTACTGCGAGGTCGTAAAAATCCCGCCTGTCGGTGGTCTCGAAGCCAGCCACTTGAATGTCCGCTTTTGGATAAAGCAGCTTGGCGATGCGCCCGGTGATGCTGTCCAACTCGGTGCCGTACAGCTTGGCGTTTTGCATTTCCTCCGGCAGCAGGCCGAAGAAATTGCCGACGCCGCAGGCCGGTTCCAGAATGTTGCCGGTGCGAAAACCCATATTCCCCACGGCCTCATAGATGGCTTTGATAACGGTAGGGCTGGTGTAGTGGGCATTGAGGGTGGAGGCTCGCGCAGAAGCATATTCCTTATCACTCAGGAGGTCTTTCAGCTCCCCATATTCCCGCGTCCATTGCTGATGATCCGGGTCGAAGGCTTGCGGGATGCCGCCCCATCCGACATACCGGGAGAGGATTTCCTGTTCCTCTGGCGCGGCGTTCCTGCCCTCGGCCTCAATCTGACGCAAGGTGCGGATGGCGTCAATATTCGCGTTGTATTTGACCTTCTGACCGCCCGCGCCAAGGTTATCGTCGGTGATGCGGAAGTTTTGGGCGGGGATTTCCGGCTGCGGCGGCGTTATCCCCAATGCGGTCAGATAGCTTGCCCTGACCTGTTCATCGGTCAGGTTGCCCTCATAGTAATCGACAATCTGCCGCCTGATGTCGGCGGGGATGCGCTCGTTGCCCAAGACCTCTCCCCATGAGGTGATCGTGGTGGTTTGGGTGGTGTAGGTGATGCCGCCGCTTCTGCCGAGGGCGTATTCCACACCGTCCTTGTTGTAGCCAATGATGTCGCGGTCAGCGTAGCGGCTCAGATCAATGTCAAGCCGCGCCGTCTCCCAATCGACAAAGAAGATTGGCGGCGGGGATGCGGGTTGCTCCGTCTGCGCCTGTTCAGGCTGCGATTTGCTTGCATATCTGACACAGCCAATGGCACTCTTGCAGGCAAAGAAAAACTCAAGCTCGAGACTTATATCCAAACCGCCTATTTTGATCGAATTATTGTAAGGGCAAATATCCGTTTGATGCAGATGTCCGGGGCCCAATACGAACTTAAGCGGCGCGGCATGGGCGGGCTCCGAAGCCAAAGTGGATTGGATTTGAATGTTATTGACCACAACGATGCCTACGACAATATGATCAGAGAAGCACGTAGCAGTATGACTTT
>CAYPKG010000022.1:0-29350 GCA_964411275.1 uncultured Oscillospiraceae bacterium
CAGGAAGCCGGCGCGGATTATGTGGGCGACGAGGAACTCGTCAAGAAGATCCAGACCGAGAACTGGTTTGAGTTTGACGTTTGCGTAGCCACCCCTGATATGATGGGCGTTGTTGGCCGCATTGGCCGGGTGCTGGGCCCCAAGGGTTTGATGCCCAACCCCAAGAGCGGTACCGTTACGATGGACGTTGCCAAGGCCGTCAAAGACATCAAAGCCGGTAAGGTGGAGTATCGTCTGGATAAGACCAATATTATTCACTGCCCCGTTGGCAAGGTTTCCTTCGGCGTGGAAAAGCTTGAGGAGAACCTCAACACGCTCATGGAGGCCATCATCAAGGCGAAGCCGGCCGCCGCAAAGGGTACCTATTTGAAGAGCGTGGTGCTGGCCACCACAATGGGCCCCGGCGTCAAGTTCAACACATTGAAGTTCTAAATACGCGGATAACAAAAAAACGGTGGGAAGAAATTCTCACCGTTTTTGCGGGTCAAAAAACCGCCGCTGCTGCGCTGCTTGCACTTTTTTGAGGGTTGACGGTTTAGGCTAGGCGTATAGACACAACTTGGCATAAAAAGTCGGGAGCAACCCGCAGGATTGCTGTATGATGAAAGCGGACAGGAGGTGACGGGTATGAGATGGATGGAATGCATTGGCGATGCCATAAACTATATTGAAAACAATATTGCTGAGGAGCTTACAATCGAGGACATTGCGAAAAAGGCGCTGATCTCACCGTTCTATTTCCAAAAAGGCTTTGCCATGCTTTGCGGTTTCACGGTTGCGGAGTATATCAGGTGCCGCAGGCTCTCTCTTGCCGGCAGCGAGCTGGTTGCCACCGATAAAAAACTCATCGATATTGCATTCAAATACGGTTACGACTCACCGGACAGTTTCACAAAAGCTTTTACCCGTTTTCACGGCGCTACGCCGACTGCCGTCCGAAAAAGTGGAGCAATGGTAAAATCCTTTGCGCCGCTAAAAATTAAATTTGCTTTGGAAGGCGGTTATTCTATGGATTACAGAATTGTGGAAAAGGACGCATTTACAGTCATTGGCCTGTCGAGGATATTCCAGTATGAAAACGCAACGGAAGTGGTGCCGAAGCTGTGGGCTGAGTTTCACGAGTCCGCAAAATGTGACGAAATTTGCAGCACCTATGGCATCAACATCGACGAGAGCATGAGCGGAAACAAGTTTGAATACCTGATTGCGGACAATTACAATGCTACAATGGATATTCCGGATGGCTTTGTGACTAAGCTCATTCCGAAGTTTACCTGGGCGGTTTTCACATGCATTGGCCCTATGCCCGATGCGATGCAGGATGTGAACAAGAAGATATTTTCCGAGTGGCTGCCAGGATGCAAGGATTATGAAATAGCAGCAGGCTATTGCATTGAAATGTACCGCGATCCCGCCGACTACCCAAATGGAACCCAGGATGAAAACTATTCCAGTGAAATGTGGATTCCCGTCAAGCGGAAATAACCTCATCATAAGCGCCAGTGGGCCGAAGACAAAACAGAGCGGCGGGATAGATAGCCTATTCCGCCGCCTTGCCTATTACAACTCCAAGTCCGCACCCGGTTTTGTTTGAATGCAAATTGGTGTGATGGTATAATCAGCTTGAGATAAAGGGCTTGCAAGAGGAACGGAGAATAATATGGCGCAATATGTTTTCATACATGGCCTTGGCCAGGGGTCATTGAGTTGGCAAAAGACAATATCGTTTTTAGAGAAAACCGATACCTTCGATTGCGTTGATTTATGGGCTATGTCAAAGGGCGAAGAGATGACCTATTCTAATATTTACCGGGCTTTTTCGGATTACTGCAACGATATCCCTGAAAAGCTAAATCTCTGCGGGCTTTCTTTGGGTGCAATCCTCGCATTGAATTATGCGATAGATTATCCTCAAAAGGTACGGTCCATCGTGCTGATTGGCGCGCAGTACAAAATGCCCAAAGGCCTGCTCAAATTTCAAAATATGATATTTCGGCTTATGCCTAAAAAAATATTTCAGGAGATGGGGCTGCCCAAAAAGGATACCATCAAACTGGCAAATTCTATGGCTGATTTGGATTTTTGCGCCAAGCTAAAGGATATTTCTTGCTCAACGTTAATCGTCTGTGGGGACAAAGATACTGCCAATAAAAAGGCTGCTCCAACTTTTGTAGAGCAAATACAAAACTCTGAATTTCAGCTGATTGAGAATGCAGGACATGAAGTGAATATACAGTCCCCGGAAGCTTTGGCAAATGTTCTCAATGCCTTTTGGGGAAACCACAATCAATGAATTTGTACCGATTGGAGCAAAACTATAATTCCAGCACATGATCGCTGATGGCGTCAAACGTATCGTCGTGGGAGATGAGAAACACCTGCTCAAACCCGGCGGTCACTCTGGGCAGCAGTCTTGCGAGGCCCTCCCGCCTAGAAGCATCCAAATTGGCGGTTGGCTCGTCGAAGAAGGCCACGCCAAGAGGCGAGAGCTGCGCTAAGAGCGAAAGCCGAAGCGCCAGCGCAACGCTCATCTGCTCGCCGCCGGAAAGCTGCCGGAAGCTGCGGGTGCGGGGCGCTGCCATAAACCGATCCAGCAACAGCACCTCGTAATCCTCCGCCCATATGAGCCGCGCGCCGTCGCCGGAAAGCCTGTGGTACAGGTCCTGGGCATTGAGACTGATGCGCTCCCGGTACGCTTGGGCCGCCCGGCTTCCCGCCCCGCGCAGCATCTGCCCCATAGAGGCGCAGAGGGAAGCGCATTGGGTGAGCAAGCGGAGCTCCTCATTGAGGGATTTGAGCTCCAGCTCCATGGCCGCCTTTTCCGTCACAGACGCTTGCAGCTGCGCGGCCTCCCGCTGTAATGCGGCAAACTGCTCCTTCGCCGTACCCAGCTGCCCGTGAAGCGCCACCAGGGTTTCCTGGGCTGTGCGCTGGGCGGACGGGTCTATGGGAGCGGCTTGTGCAAGCTGCTGTTCCTGTTTTTTTAATGCCGTTTCCCGCAAAAGCAGCGCGCGCTCCTCGTCCTGAAGGGCTGCCTGCTGCCGCTCCTGCCGGGCGATGGCGGCCTGATGCAAGCTCCATTCGGTTTCCCCCCGCACAAGCGCCGCCTGCGCATTGGCAAGGGCGTTTTGTGCCTCCCGCTCCCTGGCCAACAGCACTTCCAGGCGGGCCTGGGCTTGGGAGGCTTTCGCGGCAAACCGCGCTTTGCATTCCAAAGCCGCCTCCTTCGCTGTGGAGAGCTCCAGGGAAAGCAGCGAATGGCGCTTCGTTATCGCCTCGTCCAGGGACGTAACGCTGGTGCAGGGAATGTCAAGATACGGGCAGCGCCCGTCCTTCGCCCGGCCAGCGGTCTGCTGTAGTTGATCCAGGGCCGCCTGCCGCGTAGCCACAACCTGTTCCAATGTGGATAGCTCCGCCTCTGCTGACTGCTTAATGAGCGAGATTTCCTCGTCAAGGGCGCTTTTGGCCGCCGCGAGGGCTTTTAACTCTGCGTCCGCCATGGAAAAATCCTTCTCGGCGGCGGTTTTCATATCATATGCCGCCGCTGCCGACTCCTTAGCGGTTAAGAGCGCCTGTCCTGAGGCGTTCACCGCCGCCTGATGCCCCTTCGCCCGCTGGAGATACGCGGCCTTTGCCGCCTCGGTTTCCCGCAATAGCGCATCATATGCCTGCTGCTTTTTTGCCAGCGAGTTCAGGCATTCTTGTGCGGCTTGACACTCCCCATCGATCCGCTCTAACGCGGCCTTTGCGGCGATCTTCCGCCCGTCCATATTGGCAAGGGCATTTTTTAGCGCGGGGAGCTCCGCTGTGTGGGACGCGAGGACGGCCTGTTGGGTGTTTAAGATGGATAGCTTATCCTGAATATACCCGGAAAGCTCCGGCAGGCGCAGGGCCGCCTGCTTATACCGCTCCACCCCCAGCATGGCATTGAAAATCCGCTTTCGTTCTGCGGGCTGCTCCCGGAAAGGCTGGGTGAGCATCCCCTGACGCACGCCCACCACCTCTGTAAACAGGCGGCTCAGGCTTTGCCGGGGGCCAATCCCCAATCGCTCTTTCAGAAAATCATCCACATCCTGATCCCCGTGAAGGTCAAGCTCGTTCCCCTCCGCGTCCAAAATGCGGCGGCCGGACGCGTTTTTTTTGATCCGCCGGAGTATGGAATACGTCTCGCCGCTGACATGAATGTCCACCCGGATTTCACCGGACCGGGCGCCGTCGCGCAAAAAGTAATCCACATATCCCTTCTCGTCCCCCGCGCCGCATACGGCAAGGCCGATGGCCTCTACCAGGGTGGTTTTCCCAGCCCCGTTTTTGCCGCAGATGAAATTGATACCTGGGGCGAACGCGGCCTCAAAATGGGGAAAGCATTTGATGTCATGGAGGACAATCCGTTCTATTCGCATGGCCGGTCCTCCGTTTGAAGTGCGAACTGCTTGAGCAGCGCAAACAGTCCTTCCGGGGGCTCGCGCTCCAAAAGCCCGCTGCAAAGGCGCAGCGCCAGGTGCCCCGCCTCCGGCGGGAGACCGTTTTCCTCTGCGAGCTTTACCATGACGTCCCGCTCCATGTCCACAAGTGACAGGGGAAAGGAGGCTGTAGAAGCGGCAGCAGGCCGGGTTTTGTCCCGCACCTGGGCCCAAACTGGTGAATAGGCGGCTTCCAGCGCGGCGGTGATGCCCGGGATGTCCAGGGCGTGTTCCGATGTGGTTCCGGTAAGCTCCAGGTCCAGCACACCGTGCTCCGGCATGCCTGCACAGGCGGCTACCGCCGAGCCGGGCTGCTGCTCCGGACGAAGCTCTGTGACGGGAAGCGTGAAGCTTTTGGCCGGACGGGTGACGGAGGGGAGGAATTCCGCCTGGAAGGAATGATCCTCATGAGTGGTGACGAGATAAAACCCCCGCTGGGGCTGCTGTGCCTCGCCGATATGCACGTATTCCGGCGCGCCGGGGTTGAATGCATAGCCGTTGTCGTACCGGCTGTGGATATGCCCCATGGCGAAATAGTCCACCAGCCCCCGAAACGGCTCAAGATCGGCGCTGGTGATGGCGCCAAGATCCAGACCCCTGAGGTTGTCCACGCCTGTGTGCAGCAGCCCCACGGTGAACCCGTCAAAGGGCGCAAGCTCATTTGAAAGCGCCGCCAGCCGGGATCTGGTGGCGCTGCCCAGATAGCCAAAGCCCACAAACCGCACGCCGCCAACTATATGGATGCCGCCCCTGCCCTTGTAATAGGGCACAAGGTGCGGCTGTGCGTTTTCATAGGTGGGGCGCAAAAGCGTAATCAGGCCCGCGCTGTGGAGATATTCCATCCAGCTTTCGCGCATGGTATAAAATGCCTTATCGTGATTGCCTTCCACGGCGATGACAGGGATGCCCCGGGAGCGCAGCGCCTCCAGGGGCTCTACCGTAGCGGCCAGTGTACGGGGCTCTATATTGCGCTGATGAAAGAGATCGCCACAAACGAGCACAGCTTCCACTCCCAGGGAAACGGAAAGTTCCGCCACATGGGCAAGCTGAAAGCAATGATCGTAAAAGCGGGCGTCATGATTGCCGGGGGCGTTCCCCAGATGCAAGTCGGCGCAATGCAGGAGTTTCATCGGCCTCTCCCTTATAATACGGCCATGACCGCGCAGTAAAGAAGCGCCGCGGCCATCACGATGCTGCATGGCCAGCGGTACTTGTTGTAGACCTTTTTGATGGCGCTGCCAAACACCGCGTAAGCAAGGGTGCAGGGGACCATCACCATGACTGAAATGAACCCCCATAACAGCAGCGTGCCGATGTCGGTGGTGTAAGGGGTGATATACACGGAGAACATGCTCAAGCAGAAGATCCAGCTTTTCATGTTCAGGCATTGCAGAAGAATACCGCTCATAAACGTGGAGCTGCCCTCGCCTTCTTCGTCAGAGAGGGGCTTGCGGCCGTCCAGGAGGATGTGAATGGCGAGATACACAAAATATGCGCCGCCGACCCATTTGAGGTAGGGCACGACTTGCGGAAGCACCAGCGCCAAAGCAAGGCTTAATACCCCGCACAGCAATGTTTTGATGGCATAGCCGGTGGAGGTGCCCAAAAGATAGCCTTTCGCGCCTTTTAACCCGTAGCGGGCGGCGGAGAACATGGCCATGAAATTGCTTGGGCCGGGGGTGATCAGCTGTATCACCATATATATGAGCAGTGCGGATGCATTCATTATTTTGGAAACTCCCCTACATGTTTTACCTATAAAGTAACACAGGGGAGCAAATACTTCAAGCGCCGGGTGCCCAAAGCGCCGCCCGCGGCGTGGGCGGGGGGGAGGCAGGCGCGGTAAAACCCTGGGCGGCGCATTCGGCGATGGCCTGGGCGAGATAGGGGATGGCGTTCATGGCTTCCTCAAACGTGTTCATATTGTCCCCAACCTCCACCAACAGGCATTGGTTGCTGACATGCTGGTTATAGCGGCCGGTTTTGATGCGGATGTTTCGGATGAGCTTCGGGTCAAACCCTCCAAGACGGTTGGAGATGGCAAGGGCCAAGGCATAATTGCTTTCAAAATCCGGCATCTGGCCGAAGCCTGTACCGGTGGCGCCTTCCCCCGTGCCCACCACGAACATCAGCCGGGCCACCTTCTTTCCATCCAGCTTGATGGCGGTGTTTTCCCCGCCCGCGTCCCTGTGCACGTCGATGAACATCACGAGGGAGGGGTATTGCTTTTTGTACGCCAGCATTGTTTCTAGGGAGCGGTTGTACGCTGTGCTCAGCTTTGGCGGCTCGTGATCCCTGGTGTCATGGATGGCCGCGAGTCCGTATTTGTCCCTAAGGAGCTCCGTAAGCCGCTCTCCCACGGCGACGATGTTGCGGCCGTTGTCATAGGTGCGCCAGGAGCCGCTCTCCTCATAGGGATGGTCTTTTGTCTTGGTGTATGCCTCCGTGTTGTGGGTGTGGTAAATGAGTATCTTCGGTTCGTCTCCCGTGAGGTCCCTTGGCGGGGCGATTTTCGGCTCAGAAATCACCGTGATGCGCACCTCCTTGCCCACGCCCTCGTCCACATCCACATACAGCGGCAGTACGAGGGGCTCGGTATCCTGCTGGGGAGCGGGGACTGGGGGCGACACCGCGTGAAGCCCCGGAAACGCCAGGGAAAGCAGGATGTGCGGCGTGTTCCTCACCAGAAAAAAAAGGCCCGAAAGGCACAGGAGAAGGCCAAGGGACGCAAAAAGCCGGGTGCGCCGGATGGCTTCCGGCCCCGGAACGCGGGGGCGCCGTTGTTTGCTGCGATGCTTTGTCCGTATCCTGTCCATGATAAATCGTATGCTGTGCCGCGCTGGAAAAGTATACCCTGTTTCGGATAAATAGATTCTACGGTGGATAATAATATATAATAAAGAATGCTTTGGAAGCATTGCGCAGTTTTCACAAAACAGGTATCATATTAACTGATACAATCCTAGACGCCGCATATCTTAATTGATACCCGCACAGGAATTGTGCATATACAATTTAAAGGAGGACATGATACATGGCACTTAAGAATTTTGATGAGCTTATTGCAAAAGTGAAGGGTGGCCCCAAACGCACAGTCGCTGTGGTGGAAGCCCATGATGCCCATGCGTTGGAGGCGGTTATTCATGCCGGCGATATCGTAAACGCCATTCTCGTGGGCGACAAGGAAAAAATCTCCGCCGCCCTCACAGAGCTTGGGCAGGAGCCGGATCGTTTTACAATCGTGGAAGTGCCCGAGGGCATGCATCCCTCCGTGTGCGCGGCCAAGCTCATCCATGAAGGCAAGGCGGACTTCCTCATGAAGGGCAAGATCATGACCGGCAACCTGTTAAAGGGGGTGCTTTCCCCGGAAGCCAACCTGCGTTCCGGCGGGCTGATGAGCCATATCATTATCGCCGAGGTGCCGGGATATCAAAAGCTTCTGTGCGTGACCGACGGCGGCATGGTTCCTTATCCCGACCTGGAAAAGAAAAAGCACATCGTAGAGAACGCGGTAACATTCTTCCATGGCCTGGGTTATGAAAAGCCCAATGTGGCCGCCCTGTGCGCTGTAGAGGTTGTGAACCCCAAGATGCCGGAGACCGTGGATGCGGCGGAATTAAAGCGCATGAGCATCGAGGGCGAGCTGCCCAACTGCTATGTGGAAGGCCCCATTTCCTATGACCTGGCTATGGTGCCGGAGCTGTCCGAGGTAAAGGGCTATGAATCTCCCGCGGTTGGCGATTTTGATATTCTCCTCTGCCCCGAAATCGTTGTGGGCAATGTTTTGGGCAAGTGCTTTGTGTATACCTGCGGCGGCCGCATGGCAGGCATCGTACTGGGCTGCAAGGTGCCCATCGTGCTGACATCCCGCGGTTCCTCCGCGGATGAAAAATACTTCTCCCTGGCATTGGCCGCGGGCGTATGCAACGGCTAAGGAGGGAAGATATGGAGCGTATTCTGGTTATTAACCCCGGCAGCACCTCCACAAAGGTAGCGGTGTTTGACGACGAAACCAAGATATTAAACGAGACCATCCGCCACCCCGATGAGGATCTCGCGTCTTTTTCCTGGGTGATGGAGCAGGTGGATTACCGCAGGGAGCTCATCGTGCTGGCGATTGAGGAGAAGGGGATCAAGCTAGACTCCCTTACCTGCATCATGGCCCGGGGCGGATTGCTGCCGCCGGTTCCCTCCGGCGCGTTTCCGGTCAATCAGGACATGGTGGATTATCTCTACACCGATAAGGATGGCGCACATGTTTCCAATACGGCGGCGGTCATCGCCCATCAGATCGCGAAGCCTTTGAACATCCCCGCGTATGTGTACGATCCCGTGGCCCTGGACGAGCTTGCGCCCATCGCCCGGATTACCGGCATGCCGGATATCCCCAAGGAAAGCCGCGGGCACGCGCTCAACTCCCACGCCATGGCCCACCGCTGCGCCAAGGACATCATGCATAAGCCCACAAATGAATGCACGTTTATCGTGTGCCATTTGGGCGGAGGCTGCTCCACATGGTTGATCGACAAGGGATATTCCATCGATATGGTCAGCGATGATGACGCGGGCTTTTGCCCGGAGCGCTGCGGCCGCATTCAGGCCCTGCCTCTGGTTAAGATGTGCTATAGCGGCAAGTATACCCTGAAGGAAATGGCCAACAAAGTCCGGGGCAACGCGGGCTTGAAAGCGCTTCTGGGCACCAGTGACGCAAGAGAAGTGGAGGCCATGATCGCAAACGGCGACGAGCACGCAAAGCTGGTGTATCAGGCCATGGCCTACGGCATGGCCAAAGGCATCGGCGAGCTGGCCACAGCGGTTAAGGGCAAGGTTGACCGGATTATACTCACCGGCGGCGTTGTATACTCCAAGATGGTGGCGGGCTGGATTACGGACTACGTCAGCTGGATCGCGCCTGTGGAGGTCATGGCAGGGGAATATGAGATGGAAGCCCTGGCAGAGGGCGGCCTTCGGGTGCTGCGCGGTCAAGAGGAACCCAAGCCCTTTGTTTGGAAAAAATAGAGGATGCAGGCATGAACGATGGGGCGTGGCGCAATGCCACGCTCCAGGCCATCGACAAAGCCAAGGCTTTGTCGATGGGATCACTGCGGTGGTCTTTCCATGCAGCTGCGACCTCGGACGATTACATCGTCTGTCGGCCTTGCCGCATGTAGGGTGTCAAAATCACCGCGCATGTCGCTGATTTTGACGGATTTTACTCGGCCCATTACATTTTTTCAAGGGGCAAAATGGCGGAGCATTTTGCCACCTACTTTGTTAATGATCAGGTGCGTGGCGCAATGCCACGCTCTATTTTATTGTTTTATGATTATTTCTCAAATTGGGATTGATTTTTTTTGAATACATGGATACAATCATGTTACAATTAGACTGATAGGTTTTTAAAGGCGGTGAAATTATGGACGCGACTGATATCCGGATATTGGAGATATTGCAAAAGGATGCGCGGATTTCCATGAAGCAATTGGCAAAGATGATCAATATGAGCGCGCCCTCCGCAATCGAGCGGGTCCGTAAACTGGAGGATTCGGGCGTGATCACGGGATATCGGGCTGAGGTCAACCCCAAGGCGCTCAACCGGGCCTTTAGCGCCATTGTCATGCTCGTATTTGACAGCGGTACCCAGGCCAAATTTCAGGAATACGCCATTGCCAGCCCCGAGATCACGGACTGCGAGATCGTGACGGGGAAATTCAGCGCCTGCGTACGGATTGCCTGCAAGGACATGGATGATTTCAGGCGGGTACTCAATGAGATCCACGGCTTTGGCGCATCCGAAACATACGTGGTGGTGGATACGGTCAAGCGCTGCGCATGCCTGCTGCCATATTAGAGTGATACGACAGTAAGGGGTTGCGACCCTTGATAATCCCCAAAGGACTTTTTCGACAGTGTCAACGCCCCTTCCGCATGCGCGGAAGGGGCGTTTTGGCTTTTTGTTTTGGCTTGATTATTTTACGATGGTGACATCCTTGCCAAACCATTTTTCGCTGAGTTTCGCCAGGGTACCGTCGTCGGCCATAGCGGTAAGCTGCTTCCAGATTTCCGCTTCCAGTGCATTGTATCCCTTTTTCACGCCGATGCCGTACTCCTCTTCGGCCAGGGCCTCGTCGATGACCCGAAACGCCATGCCGCCCACGGAAATGTTGTAGTTGGCAACCACTTCGTCCATCAGCACGCCGTCACAGCCGCCCGCCTGGAGATCCATGAGGGCTTTCATGTTGTCATCATACTCCAGGGGCTCGCCGCCGGCGATGTTGGCCTTAAAATCGGGCTTCCCATCCAGCGCGTCCGCTGCGGAGGACGCCGCCTGCAGCGCAAGCTTCTTGCCCGCGAAGTCCGCGAGGGACTGTACTTCGCTGTCCTCGCGCACCACCAGCACCTGCCGGTTGCGCATGTAGCCGGGGGTTACGGTGTTTTTATCGATGCGCTCCTGGGTGATGGTGTAGCCGTTCCAGATCACATCGATGGCGCCGGTGTCCAACTCCGTGTCCTTTTGATTCCAATCGATGGGCTTGGGCTCCAGCGTCACGCCCATGCGGTTGGCCACTTCTGCGGCGATGTCCACGTCAAAGCCGACGATTGTGTCCGCTTCATCCCGAAATGACATGGGCGGGAACGCGTCGTCCATTCCCTGAACCAAAGTGCCCTTTTTCAGCACATCGTCAAGGGAAGTGTCCTTTTGTTCCTGGGCGCAACCCAGCGCGCACAGCGCCAGAGCGAAGATCAGGGCAAATGCTAGTAGTTTTTTCATGATTGTAGTTCCTCCTGAATTCCATCCTTATATATACGGCATAAACACCATACTTCTCTATAGTAGCGCATTAGCAAGCTAAAGTAAAGAACAAAATATAAGAAGAAATTATTTGATATATAGTTTTCCCCGCTCGCGGCTTGCAAGCTCCAGAAAGACATCGTCCATTGTTTGCAGGGCGGTTTCCAGGGACTCTGGCACAAGTCCAGCTACACTTACCCGCAGATGCCGCTGTGCTCCCACCATGGGCGCGCAATAATAGCGGCTGCCCGCCCCCACACGCACGCCCCGCTGACGGCAGGCGGAATAGACCAAAGCGTCCGAAAGGGTCTCGGGCAGCATGAGCCAGAAGTCCACGCCTCCATTTGGCGGGATGCATTGCACGCCCCATTGCGCCCACTGCTGAAGATGGGGAAGAACCTGAGCCCGCCTGGCGCGAAACATTTCTTTCAAAGAATTGATATGTGATTTTTGCTCCGGCCCGGACAGGCAGCGGCACAGCGCCCGCTGGATCAGGCCGGAGGCGGACAGCTCGCTTTGGCGCTTGATATGATCCAGGGCGGCAACCAGCTCGGGTCTCGCGAGCAGAAAGCCGGTGCGGATGCCGGGCATCATGATCTTGGAAAAGCTTTTGATATGGATCACCCGGTCCGGCATAAGGGCATATATGGGCGGGCGGGGCGCGTCCATCAGTTCGCTGACAACGTCCTCCTCCAATATGTAGAAATCATACTCCTGGGCCAAAGCGCACAGCCGCCGCATGTTTTTTAATGGCATGCAGACCGTGGTCGGGGTTTGCAAAAGCGGCATGGTATATACGAGCCGGGGCCGGGTGCGGCGGACAAAGCCCTCCAAAAGATCCAAATCCATCCCTTCCGGGCCCACCGGGATGCCGAGAATACGCGCACCTTGCGCCGCAAACACCGCCTGGGCGCCGGGGTAGGAGGGGTTTTCCATGAGCACAGTGGTGCCGGGGCGCACCAGAAGCCGGGCCGCGATATCCAGCGCCTGCTGCGCCCCGGAGGTGATGAGCACATTTTCGCTTTTGCAGGGGGCGCTTTGATTGCACATCATCGCAGCAATCGCCTCCCTGAGCCCCGGGTAGCCACAGCCGGGCTGATAGGTGAAGGCGTTTTCCCGGTCCGCGTCCAGCACGTCGCTGATGGCTTTCTTAAACATGGCGAAAGGGAAAGCGTCGGAACCGGGAACGCCGCTCATGAGATCCAGCCCCGGTTGCGCTTCCTGTTCCGGCGCTTGCGGGAGCAAAGCACGGCCAGGCAGCGCAAACATCCCGGATCGGGGTCGGGAATAGCACAGGCCCGCCTCCTCCAGAACGCGGTATGCCGCGATGACGGTGCTGCGGGACACGTTTAGCTCCTGGGATAATGCCCGCACCGAGGGGAGACGCTCCCCCTGCTGCATCTCCTCTATGCGGGCCGCCATCTTGTTGGCAACCTCCTGATATAATACATTGTCTTCCACGTGCGCCTCCTTAGCTTTGCCCTGGCGATACTGTACCGGTACAGATACCGTAAAATATTGGCCGGCCACTTGTGCCGGCCAGAATGGAATGGTATAACCTTATCATGTCTTTGGAACATCCGCAAGACGGGAAAAAAAGCGAGGAAATTTTATGCGAATTGATTTATCCAACAAAATCCACCGGCTGGTGCTGTGTGGCCTGCTGGCCGCCTGTATTCTAGTTTTGACTATCGTACTGGCGGTACCCATTCCGAATATGACGGGCGCGTATGTGAATTTAGGGGATGCGGGTGTGTACCTTGCGGCAGCCGTGCTGGGCGGGCCCTGGGGGGCGTTGTCTGCGGCGGTGGGCAGCGCGCTTGCGGACGTGATGCTGGGCAGCGCCCTTTACGCAATTCCCACGTTTTTGATCAAGGGATTGATGGCGTTTTTTGCGGGGCTGCTTCTAAAACGGTTTTCCGCCGGAAAACGGCTGATTGCCCTTGCAATTGCCGGATCGGTTATGCCGGTTGGGTATTTTCTCTTCGAGACGGCGCTTTATGGTGCCGGGCCGGCGCTGATTGGCGTGCCAGCCAATCTCGTGCAGTATGGGGTGGGGATACTGTTAGGCTCGCCGGTAATCGCCATCGTGGAGAAGTTTTTAGGCGCGCGGGCATAGCTGGCGTTTCGGACATAAGCTCCGGGGTTTTCTCCCGGGGCTTTTTTGTGCCCATACATACAGAATTTTCCTATATTAGAAGTCAATAGCGCATTTGCTCGAACTTTTACAGAATTTGATTTAAGATGCTCGAATTTTCGGAAATAAATAATATATAAAGACGCTATAAATCGGAATTCTGTGTATATAGTATATTCAATCTATTCTTTTCCCCAGAATTTGTCAGAAATAATGTAGAAATTTGTCGAATATTTTTTGATAATGTAGGAGTGACTTGAAAAGGGAAGTTACAGGCTATATTGTCTAAATATAGCATATTTTTGCTAAAGGGGAGGAAAAAGAATGAGGAACAAAATTGAACGAAGTCTACTCGACATATGGAGCTCGGCAGGCATGCGGGGCTACTGGTGCGCAGTAGAGGCAACGGAATGGGTATGCCATTGCGTAACACCGTGGAATATCACAAAGGATGTTTACGCCGCAGTTGCGGAGCGGCTGAACATGAATGTTCGATGTGTGGAAAAGAACCTGCGTTATTACATTGATTGCGTATGGAAGTATGGCAATGTAGAAAAGCTGGGCCCCCTGTTTGGAGAGCGCAGCATGAAACCGGGCAATAAAGAGTTTATCTCCGTACTGGCCAGACGGCTGCAATTGGGGGAAAAGGAGGCATAGACATAGTATTTTAGGCTGCGCCGTGATAGAATAAGCAAAATGGTTGGAGGGCAGTCTATGGGTAGAATGAATGCCATTGCCGTGTGGCACGCCGGACTGTCAAACAGGAGGCGGGCATGGATGTAAGAAAAAGACTGTTTTCCTGGCGGGATCCATATGACATTGCAGGGACAGAGGCGCTTTTCGTACAGGCGGTGAAAGAAAACATATCCCATCACAGGGCCTGTTGTTTAGAATATGACAAGCTGGTAAACCATGCTAAATCGAATGAGAAAGCGCTATCCGACGGGGCCTCCCTTTGTGAGATCCCTGTTTTACCAACGTTTTTTTTAAAGAAAAAACCCTTGTATTCCATGGACCCTATGAGGGGGCCGATACGGGCCACCTCCTCCGGCACAAACGGTATTGTAAGCCGGGCGGCCTTTGACGCGGGCTCCCTTAAGCGCGGGTATCGCATGGTGCGGCGGGTGTTTCATTTCCACGGGTTGACTGCGCGGCTGCCGGTAAGGTACCTTGTGCTGGGATATCAGCCAAGCCCCCGTAACACCATGGGAGCGGCACAGACGGCCTATGGCGTGACAAAGCTGTTTCCGGCGCTTAGCCGGGATTATGCCTTAAAGGATGACGGACAGGCCTACCGCCTCGACATCCCAGGGCTGATGGACTGCGTGAAGCGGTACGCGGGCGGCAGGGCGCCGGTGTGGCTTGTGGGGTTCCCGGCGTATTGCCATGCGCTGTTATCGCTGATGGAACACGAAGGACTATCGGTGACGCTTCCCAAAGGCTCCAAAATATTGCTGGGCGGCGGCTGGAAAGCGGCGGCTCTGGAGAAAGCGGATATGGCCTCTTTGCGGGGGATGGCCAAAGAGCGGCTTGGAATAGGCGTTGGCGACTGCAAGGAGTTTTTCAGCGCCGTGGAGCATCCGGTGGCCTATTGTGATTGCAGCAGGCATCATCTGCATGTGCCCATCTACAGCCGGGTTATCGTCCGGGATTGCGAAACACTAGCGCCCCTACCCTACGGCAAGCCGGGGCTGCTGAGCTTTATTACGCCACTTGTGGACAGCATGCCATTGACTTGTGTCATGACCGACGACCTAGCGGTGCTGCATCCGGCGGAGGAATGCGGCTGCGGCATCAACAGCCCGTATTTTACTTTGTTGGGCCGGGCGGATCTTAGCGGCATCGAAACATGCGCGGCGGGGGCGGCAAGCGCCCTTACAGGAGGCGTGGAATGAACCTGGAAAGAGGAAAACCCGCGGGCCCCGGCGGATATCAGGCGCAGCTTGAACGGCTGCCCGGCTATGTCCGGGCGGCCTTGGCGGAGCCGCTGCTGCAGCCGGAAACGGTGATCTTCGCTTGCGAAAAGCTGCTGATGGGGCTGTCCGCTGAGGAATTAAAAATGCGGCTGCAGCTTGCGGGAACATCGTCCTGGCAGATGGAATGGGCCATAGAGGAAGTTCGCTTGCGGTTAAGCCGGGAATACATCGCAGGACGGCTTTGCCGGGAGCTGGGGCGAAAAGACATCCGATTTGGCTGGGCGGAGGAAAATGGAAATGCCCTGTATCCCCTGGGCATTCTTGTGCATGTGGCGGCTGGAAATGCGCGGGGATTGCCTGCGTTCAGCGTGATTGAGGGGCTGTTGACGGGGAACGTGTGCATCCTGAAGCTGCCCAGGGGGGACGATGGTTTGTCCGCCGAGCTTTTGAGGAGACTTTGCGAAATTGAGCCCGCCCTTTGCCCATACGTCCATGTATTGGACGCGCCAAGCAGCGATTTAGCGGCCATGGGCCGGTTGGCGGCGCTGGCGGACGGCGTGGTGGTATGGGGCGGGGACGAGGCGGTAAAAGCCATACGGAGCCTTATAAAACCCCAAACCCGGTTGATCGAGTGGGGGCATCGGCTGAGCTTTGGGTATGTGACCAGGGCGGGCAGGGAGCCTGTGGGACTTGCGGATTTGGCAGGGCATATCGCGGAAACAGACCAGCTGCTGTGCAGCTCCTGCCAGGGGATTTTCCTGGACGGGGAGGATGAAGCGCTGCTTCAGGAATTTGCTGTGGAGTTTTTGCCGGTGCTGGAGGAAGCGTGCGCGGCGCGGCCAAGGGCGCTTCCCCTTGCGGTGCAGGGCGGCATTGGCCTTAGATTGCAGGACGCGGCGCTGTTTTCGGCGCTGGGGACGGGAGGGGTATACCGGGGAGCCGGGTGCGCGCTTCTCACGGATTTAGATAGGGCGCTGTCCGCGGCGATCCCCTTCCGGCATCCCTGGGTGCGGCTGTTGCCGAGGGAGGAGATACTTTCTGCCTTGCTGCCGTATCGGGGCTATTTGCAGACGGCCGGGCTCCTTTGTGGCGAGGATGAGCGGGAAGGCATTGCCAATCTGCTGTTAAGGGCGGGGGTCAACCGGGTGACAAAACCGGGGGAGATGTCAAGGGAGGCGCCTGAGGAGGCTAGAGATGGCGAAGCGCCGTTAAGACGCTATATCAGGGTAGTCACTGTGGGCTAAGCATGTGATTTTTGGAGAAAACATATGAAATGGGTTGAATTGAGCGTATTTACTACCGACGCGGGGATTGAGGCGGTGTGCGGCGCGCTGTCCGGCGTGGGCATTGAGCAGGTGTCCATTGAGGAAAGCAGCGGGCGGGTGGAAGCATTTCTTGCTGAAAACGCCCGGTATTGGGATTTTGCCGATCCGAAAGAGCTGGCGGCCCAGGAAGGCCCCTGTGTGAAGGCGTATATCTCTTATCTGGACGAAAACAAGCCCCTGTTAGCCGCTGCCCGGGCGGCGGTGGAGGAGCTAAGCTCGCTTTACCTGGGGGTTGAGCTAGGCGATCTGCGCATCCGGGAGGCGCTGGTGGATGATGAAGACTGGGCCAACAGCTGGAGGGCCTATTATAAGCCCCTGCCCATCGGAGCGCGGCTGATGGTCTGCCCCTCCTGGGAGGAGGCGGACGCCCAGGGCCGCAGGGTGGTGCGCATGGATCCCGGCATGGTGTTTGGCACCGGAACCCATCACACCACAAGGATGTGCCTGGAGACATTGGAAGAACATGTTCTGGGCGGCGAACGGCTGCTGGATGTGGGCTGTGGCAGCGGTATTCTGGCGATCGCGGGACTGCTGCTGGGCGCAAAAAACGCGGTACTGGTGGACATCGATCCTGTGGCGGACAAGGTGGTGCGCGAAAACGCCATTATGAACGGCGTAACGGATGACCGGTATCAGCTATTCATCGGGGACGTGCTGGAAAGCGGGGCGCTGCGCGAAAGGATGGGAAGCGGGTACGATATGGTGGTCGCCAACATCGTGGCGGATGTGATTATTGCGTTAAGTCCTTATTTGACGGGTTTTTGCAAGGAGGGCGGGCTGTTTCTTTGTTCAGGCATTATCGACGAACGGCAGAACGAGGTGCACGCGGCGCTGACGCAAAAGGGGTTTGCGCTGTTGGAGGAGCGGCGAAGCGAGGGCTGGGTGGCGCTTTTGTATCACGCGCCGGGCGCTGCGGCATGAATATGGTTTTTGTGGAACCCTCCGCCATCCCGGAAGAGGGGGCTGTGGTATCAGGCGCTTTTGTATCCTTAGCAAGCAAGCGGCGGGGATGGAGGCTATATGGATTGGAGGCTTTGAGAGTATGACCCGGGTTGCGTTTTGTACCCTTGGCTGCAAGGTCAATCAATATGAGACAGAGGCCATGCGCACGTCGTTTCAGGCGGCAGGATATCAGGCGGTGCCTTTTGACGAGCCAGCGGACGTGTACGTGGTGAACACCTGTACTGTCACAAATATGAGCGACAAGAAATCCCGGCAGCTCATCTCCCGGGCTCACGGGAAAAACCCGGAGGCGCTGATCGCGGTGGTGGGCTGTTATTCCCAGCGGGCGCCGGAGGATGTGGCGTCGTTGCCGGGGGTTTCGTTGATACTGGGCACGAAGGACCGCGGGCGGATTGTGGAGCTGGTGGAGCGGGCGCGGGAGGCGAAGCTGAACCTGGTGAGCGATATTCATCTTGAGCGGGATTTTGAAACGCTGCCCGTGCCCAGCACGGGAGAGCGCACCCGGGCGCAGCTGAAAATACAGGACGGGTGCGACCGGTATTGCAGCTATTGTATCATTCCCTATGCGCGGGGGCCGGTGCGCTCCATGCCCCTAGCGGAGGTGCATCGCAGCGTGGAAAAACTGGGCGCGTCCGGATTTCGGGAGATTGTGATCACCGGCATCCATTTGATGAGCTATGGCAAGGATTTTTTTGGGGGCATATCCCTCCTGGACGCGGTGCGCGAGGCGGCGTCGGTCCCCGGCATCGAGCGCATTCGCCTGGGCTCCCTGGAGCCGGCATTGATCGACGAAGCGTTTGCGCTGGCCCTTAGCCGGGAGGATAAGGTGTTAAGACAGTTTCATCTGGCCCTGCAAAGCGGAAGCGACGCGGTGCTCTCCAGGATGAACAGGCGGTATACGACGAAGGAATTTAGCCGGGCGGCGGAGCAATTGCGCCAGGCCATGCCGGGCTGCGCCATTACCACGGACGTGATCGCGGGATTTGTGGGGGAAACCCAGGCGGAGCATGAGGAGACGATGGCTTTTGTGGAAAAAATGCGCTTCGCCAGGATGCATGTATTTCCCTATTCCAGGCGGGAGGGAACGAAGGCCGCAAACTTGCCCGGGCATCTCCCGAAGGCGGTGAAGGATGGGCGGGCCCGTGCGCTGATTGCTCTTTGCGAACGGCTGGAGGCCGGATATGTGGAGGAACAGATCGGCACGGTGCAGTCCGTGCTGGTGGAGGACGTGAAGGATGGCCAATGCGCCGGCTATTCCGGGAATTACGTCCATGTGACATTCCCAGGCACGGAAGCTTTGGAGGGGGAGATCGTACCCGTCCTGATCACGGCGGCAGCTGGGGATCGCGCAATGGGGGAAATTGTGCTATCATAGCGTTGTTATGAACCCATGAAATACGTTGGAAGGAAGGAGTCAAATTTCAATGGAAAACTGCATTTTTTGTAAAATCGCGGCTGGGGAAATCCCGAGCAACAAGGCGTTTGAGGACGAGCGGGTGTTGGCGTTTTATGACCTGAGCCCCCAGGCGCCGGTGCATGTGTTGATCGTTCCCAAAAAACATCTTCAAAGCGTCTTGGAGCTGCAGCCGGAGGATGACGCGCTGTTGGGGCATATGTTCCAGATTGCGAAAAAACTGGCCCAGGAGCTTGGATTTAAGCAGAAGGGATTTCGGCTGGTGCTGAACACCGGCGCCGATGGCGGACAGACGGTCATGCATTTGCATATGCATCTGCTGGCTGGGCGGGAGCTGGGCTGGCCGCCAGGCTAACGTGAAATTCATTGGTTGCGAGCAAAATTGTATGCTGAGGAGATGGGCCAATATGGCGGGGACACAATTGATGGCCCAGGAACCCGGTTTGGGGCGGACATATACAAATGTTCACACCAAGTTGGTTTTCATGTGGGGGTTTTTGTGGTATTCTTACTTGAGTAAATTGAACAAAAGAGGTTAGCATGAATAAGAAAACCGTCCGAACGATCATCAACGTCGCCCTGGCATGCCTGTTTTTAGGGGGCGTGTATATTATCGTAAGGAGCAGCATTTTGTTCCCCACAGAATATGAAGCCCCGCCGGAACAAACCGAAGCCATTACCCCCGTGCCCACGCCGGAGGCAACCAGTGAGGCGACTTTCACGCCGGAGCCCACGCCTACGCCCCGGCCTACTTTTGCCGCGCCTGCGAAAATTTATTTTACAGCCCAGGAGATTTCCGCCGATATCATCCAGGTGGGCGTGGACGACGAAGACAATTCCATGGAAGCGCCTGACGACGCCAAGCTGGGCGGCTGGCTTACATTGAGCGTGCCGCCGGGAGAGCCGGGGAATTCCATCATCAGTGGCCATGACAAATGGAAGGGCGAGAAGGGCACATTTTCCACGCTGAAAAAGCTGGAGCCCGGCGACGAGGTGGTGATTGAGCATGCCGATGGCGGGTTCAATTATTTTGAGGTAATAGACGTAAATACCTATCTTGCAGAAGAGGTGCCCGATGACGTGATGCGCTTGACCCGGGAGGGCACGCCCAAGCTGACGCTGATCACATGCCTTGGGGATTATGATTACACGGGCCGTTCCAAATCCCGGGTGGTTGCCACCTGCCAGGCGAAATAGTTAGGGCTGGTTGTCCAGCCATTTTTCCAGGTTTTCGATGGTGCGGCGGTCGAAGAAATGCTCGATTTGCTCTACCTGCTCCAGCTCGTCCTCGGTGCCGTTGATGAGCCGGAGCAGCCTGTGAACCACATCATGGCGGTGCAACAGGTAATCCCCCACTTCCCAGCCCGCCTGGGTGGGCAGGATATATCCGTATTTTTCATATTCGATGTAGCCTTGCTGCTTCAGCTGGTCCGCCATTTTAGAGGCGGAGGAGGGCGTGACATTCAAAAGCTCCGATAGCTGAGTCACGCGAATATACCCGTATTCGATGCAATACCGGCAGATCATTTCGAGATAATCCTCCATGGCCCTTGTTAGGGCCGTTTCTTTTTTGCGGTCATAACCGCTGATGGTTCTATATTCGCTCATGCTTCTTCGCCTCAAATTTCTTTGCCCAGGCGCACACATTTGCCCCGGGCGCATATTTTTGGAGTAAGGAAAGGAACTTGGCAAAGGGAAACTTCCTACTTTGATATATGAAACGAGGGGAACGAGTATGAGTGTTACTTGTTTGAATCAGATATCCGTGGGGCAAAGCGCCATTGTGGATCAACTTCTTTCTACCGGCAGCATTCGCCGCCGTTTATTGGATATGGGTATTACCAGCGGAACAAAGGCCACCTGCCTTTATCAAAGCCCTTCGGGGGACCCAAAAGCGTATCTCATCCGGGGTGCTGTAATCGCACTTAGGACGGAGGACGCGGCTTCTGTGCGGGTAGCCACTAAGACGGAGGCTACAAAATGGGCCTGACATCCAGCTCCACAGGAGCGCATGCGGTGGACCGGGGGCTGCACATTGAGCGTGCGGCCCCCGGCGATATTGTGGTGGCGTTGGCGGGCAATCCAAACGTGGGGAAAAGCACGGTATTCAATGGGCTCACCGGCATGAACCAGCACACGGGCAATTGGCCCGGAAAAACCGTGGCCACTGCCCAGGGCAGCTATGAGCAGGAGGGCGTCCGCGTGGTCCTGGTGGATTTGCCGGGCTGCTATTCCCTTCTGGCCCATTCGGCGGAGGAGGAGGTGGCCAGGGACTTCATCTGTTTTGGGGAGCCGGATTTGACCGTTGTGGTATGCGATGCCACCTGCCTGGAACGCAACCTGAACCTTGTGCTGCAAACGATGGAGCGCACCCGCCGGGTGGTCATAGTGGTGAACCTCATGGATGAGGCGAACAAGAAGCACATCCGGGTGGACGTGGCAAAATTAAGCGAATTGTTGCACGCTCCGGTGATTGCTGCCAGCGCCCGCAGCGGGGAAGGGCTAATTGAACTTAAGGCCGCCATCCGGGCGAAGCCTGTGAAGTCCGGTGCCCATCTGATTTCATATCCCACGGCGGTGGAACGGGCGGTGAATACGGTCGAGATGGCCATCCAAGAGCATTTGCCCCCGGCGCTGGACGCGCGCTGGACAGCGCTCAGGCTATTGGAGGGGGAGGAAAGCCTGCTGCAGGCATTGACGGGGTATCTGGGATTTTCAGTCCTCAAGCAGCCAGGGGTGGAGGAGGCGGTGACGGCTGCATGGTCGGCGCTGACGGGCGCAGGCTACACCCGCTCAAGCTTTAAGGATGGCCTGGTGAGCGCCATTTACAGGGCGGCTGAGGGGATCTCACAGAAAACCGTGCGGTTTGAGGATGCCAAATACAACGAACGGCAGCTGAAGATCGACCGGATTTTGACCAGCCGCGTGACTGGAGTTCCGATCATGCTGTGCCTGCTGCTGGTGGTGTTTTTCATTACGATCACCGGTGCGAACTATCCAAGCGAGCTGCTGAGCCGGGGGCTATTTTGGATTGAGGATCAGCTGACTAAGCTATTTTTATTATGTGGCGCGCCCGCCTGGCTCCATGGTGCGCTCGTCTTAGGAGTATACCGTGTGCTGGCGTGGGTGGTGGCGGTGATGCTGCCGCCCATGGCGATCTTTTTCCCGCTGTTTACGCTGCTGGAGGATTTGGGATATTTACCACGGGTGGCCTTTAATCTTGACAGGCATTTCAAAAAATGCTGTGCCTGCGGCAAGCAAGCGCTAACCATGTGCTTGGGTGCGGATAAGGATATGCTGCGCACAAAAAAAAAGGCCCGCGTGCTGGCGGGCCGGGAACTGTCGAAAGAGTTCTTTGGGGATTATCAAGGGGCTGTGCCCCCTTAATCGGGAACGGCGGGGGCGCTATTGCGCTTCAATTTGCGAGATGATATAGGGCAGCACCTGGTCGCGCTCCAAATTGAGTACATAGGCGAACTCCTCATACAGGAGCCGCTCCGCATCCTGAAACGTCCGCTCGTCCGCGACGAGAAGCCGCTTTCCGCTTTCCTTGCGGCGCTGCTGCTGCACATACAGGGTTTTGATGAGCCGGATCAGCTCCTGACGGTCGCCGTCTTGGAGGATAATGCGAAAATGCTCCTTGCGGGCGTTGTCATCATCGATCCAAATGAGTTCCTCGTCCGGCATGGCTTTTAACAAGGCGTGAATTTCATCGGCGGAGAGTATTTTCCGCATTTTTCCGGTGAGTGCGTCGTTATCAACGGGGACGAATATGGTAAATTTTCCCTCAAACGCAGGGGTGAGCACATAGTAGTTGACATCCTTGCCATCGATGGTTTGGCGGGCGATTTCGCTGATGGTGCATACGCCGTGAGAACCGTAGATTACCGTGTCGTTGATCTGGAACATATTATCATTTCCTTTGTTCGAATTTCATAAAAAAGGCGTAGCTTGCTGCAACAGTGCCCGCAATACGCCAAGCAAACCTCACTTGTGTTCGTTCTATTATAGCACATTTTTTACCCAAATGTAAGTGAAAAAACGCTTTGGGCTTATTTTAGGAGGATGCCCCAAAAGGATGGAGGGTTTACGTATCCGCGGGTTTTATGGTATATTCTTTTTAGGATAGCCTAAGCAATGTAATCCGAACCCGGTTTGCGGCGATTATATTGCTTAGGCTAGACCAGGAGGGCAACATGCAGATTGCTGATTTGCATATTCATTCCCGCTATGCCTATGCCACAAGCCGGGACAGCGTGCCTGAGGCAATCGCGGCGGCAGCCAAACGAAAAGGGATTGGCATCGTAGGAACAGGGGACTTCACCCATCCGCAGTGGCGTGAGACGCTTCGTGAAAGCCTTATGCCGGCGGAGGAAGGACTGTATGTTGCCAAATCCCATTCGGGGCTTACGCCGCGGTTTGTGGTCAGCGGGGAGGTCAGCTGTATCTACCGGCAGGCAGGGCGGGTGCGAAAAATACATTTACTCGTGTTGCTGCCCAGCCTTGATAGCGCGGACAAGCTGTGCAAACGGCTAGGAGCGATGGGAAACCTGAACGGGGACGGCAGGCCTATCCTTGGCATCAGCGCCAGGGACTTGACGGAAATTGTGCTGGACAGCTGCGAGACGGCCATTGTTATTCCGGCGCATATATGGACGCCGCATTTTTCGTTGCTGGGGGCAAAATCCGGCTTTGACAGCGTAGAGGAGTGCTTTCTCGACATGACAAAGCATATCCGCACGCTGGAAACGGGGCTTTCCGCCGACCCTGCCATGATCAGGCGGCTGTCCATGCTGGACGGCTTCAGGCTCGTTTCCAACTCGGACGCCCATTCCCCTGGGAATTTGGGCAGGGAATGCAATATACTCCATATTGAAAGAAGCTATCCGGGGCTTTACCGGGCGCTGCAAGCGCCGGATAATCCGGGGCTTGTGGGGACGATAGAATTCTTTCCCGAGGAGGGTAAGTATTTTTATGACGGGCACCGAAACTGCGGCGTAATGCTCAGCCCAGAGGAAACAAGGGCGCTTCAGGGACGTTGCCCTGTTTGCAACCGGCCGGTGACCACAGGGGTGCTCAACCGCATCGAGTCCCTGAGCGACAGGCCCGCTGGGGCCGTGCCTGCCGATTCGCCAACATTTGAGCGGCTTGTACCCCTTCGGGAGGTCATCGGCGCGTGCGTGGGTGTTCTAGGGACAGGAAAACGGGTGGAGCGGGTTTATGAGCGGCTGCTGAATGATTTGGGGCCGGAATTATATATCCTGCGGGAGGCGGCGCTTTCGGACATCGCATGGGCCGCGGGGCCTGTGCTGGAAGAGGCGGTAAATAGGCTTCGCAGGGGCAGGATTGAAATTACGCCCGGGTTTGATGGCGAATACGGAAAGATCGGCCTGTTCACGGCTGACGAGATCAGGGTAAACCGGCAAAAATGGAACGATGTGTTCCGTGATAAAAATAAATAAAAGAATTGTATTGTAATGAAAGCGAAAAAACAGGGAATAAACAGTATAAAACCTTTGGAATATGCACGGGAGGTAAACTTGAAACGGAGTATAAGCATCCTATTCACCATACTCATGATATTGGCGGTATCCGGCTGCGCCGGGGAACCTGCAACGAAGGCGGACGTCAATCCGGACGCGCTGGCATCCGCCCTGCCCTCGCCGGGAAAAGAGCCCGAGCCGACGCCTGAAGAGCCTGATATGGAGTTTGAGGCCACGCCCATCCCAACGCCCAGCCCCAGCCCTACCCCGGATCCCACGCCTGAGATCGCCGTGGAGACAATGGAGGAGCAGGCGGGGTACATCATCGGCAGCAAGGTGAATTTGCGCGCAGGGCCAGATACCGGGTTTGAGCGTGTGGACAGCCTCAAAAGAAGCACCACCATCACCATACTTGGAAAGAGCGGGGACTGGTACCACATACGGTATGGGGACACAGAGGGATTTGTCAGCAGCGAGTTTATAGGCTTTGGTGCGGTACCCACCCCGGAGCCGACGCCCCGGCCCTTTACCGTGGAAAAAATGTCCAGCAAAACAGCCTTTGTTTCCGCTTCCAGCGCGAACTTCAGGAAAGGCCCAGGCACGGACTTTTCCGTTATCGCGGAATGCGAACGATATGACAAGGTTACGGTTACCGGCTTAAGCGATAACTGGTATCGCGTGAAGCGGGATGGAAAAACCGGATATATCATGCAAAAATATGTAAAAATTGGGATTTCACCAAACACCGTGGAGTCCGCAGGGAAATTCAACGCGGCTGACGTGCTGCTGGCGGCGCAGATTGCGTATCTGGAAAGTGATAGGGGCGATTCAAAAGGATATCAGGCCGTGGCCAGCGTCATATTAAACAGGGTCAAAAGCAGCAAGTATCCAAGCACGGTAGAGCGGGTGGTGTTTCAGGGGAATGGCTCGCAGTTTAGCCCTGCCGACGATGAAGAGCGTTTGCGTCTGACAAAACCGTCCTCCACCTGCGTCAAGGCGGTGCGGGAGGTGTTCGCAAACGGCTCCATCCTGCCTGCAGAGGTGATGTATTTCAGAATAGCGAAGAAGGGAACCGATTGGGCCTCGTCCCGGACGTATTATGAGACGTTTGGCGGAAATTGTTATTTCTTCTGAGTGAAATTTTGCCCCGCCCCTATTTCATGTCGATATAGTTGTACAGGGTGTATTTGGAAATCCCGAAGTATTTGCAGACTTTTTCCGAGGATTTGGTGATGAGGAATGCCCCGGCGTCGTTTAGGAACTGGATTGCCCTCACCTTATCCTCCTTTGTCATAAGAGCCACAGGCTTGCCCGTAAGTTCCACAGACTGCTCGATCAACTCGTCCAACAGGCCGCTGACGTTTTGCGAGATGCGCTCCGGCTTATTGCTACTGTCCGCAGTGGTGACCAGCTCCCTAATGGTGTTTTCCGCCATGATGAGGGCTGTGATATCGTAATTGATGGAAAAGACCCCTGTGATTTTGTCGCCGTCCCCGTCCCGGATAAACATGGTGCTGGAGCGCAAAATCCGCCCGTCGCCGGTACGGGTTAAATACGAAAGCTGATCCCGCAGGGATTTCCTGTCGGAATTGAGGGCTTGCAACACGATATGGGAGGGGCCGTCCCCCAGCTGCCGGGAGGTGATGTGCCCATTTTCGATTGCCGCGATGGTATGCGCGGGGTCGGCGCCTGTGAGCTCGTGAACCACGACCTCGCAATTGGAGCCAAATTGGGCGGAAATTCCCCTGGCCAGCTGCTTAAGCAGCGACAGCGTATACTCTTTCATGGCGTGCTACCATGCCTTTCGTTTTTCGTTCTTTTTAGTATACAGGACCAGGAAGGAAAAAACAAACAAATTTTTTTTTGAACTAACTAATAATTTGTTGACTTTCGTTTATGGGAATGATACTATGAAGTTAAGGAAAATACATCACAAACATATAAAGGAGCGCCGCAAAAATGGACTCGATTATCTTTCATTAGGCGGCTTTTTGTAAAAGACGAGAGCTTCCGCTTTGGCCTCGACGCCTTTAAGGTGCTTGGGGGAAGCTGCGGCGAGCTACCTAATATCAAAAATGCGTCTTTATAGAAATCCGGCGGAGCCGGAAGGAATTGCGGTGTAACCCTGAAAACGGGGTTTAGTAACATGATAAAATATTATACCAGGAGGACGGGAACATGGATTTTAACGCAATCAAGGTCGCGGCACAGGGGTATGAGAAGGATATGACGAAGTTCTTGCGGGAGCTGGTGGCAATTCCCGGCGAGAGCGCGTGTGAGGGCGGACACGTGAACCGGATCAAGGAGGAAATGGAGAAGCTGGGCTTTGATAAGGTGGAGATCGACCCCCAGGGAAATATACTGGGTTGGATGGGCAGCGGCAAGACCCTGATCGGGTATGACGCGCATATCGACAACGTAGGCATCGGCAACCTGGCCAACTGGAAATTTGACCCCTACGAAGGCTATGAGACGGACACGGAAATCGGCGGCCGGGGCACCTCCGACCAGCTGGGCGGCATGGTATCCACCGTGTACGGCGCGAAGATCATGAAGGATCTGGGGCTGTTGAACGAAAAGTATCAGGTGGTCGTGGTGGGTTCCGTGCAGGAAGAGGATTGTGACGGCCTTTGCTGGCAGTATATTATCAATGAAGGCAACGTGCGTCCCGAATTCGTAGTTTCCACCGAGCCCACCGACGGCGGCATTTATCGCGGCCACCGGGGGCGGATGGAAATCCGTGTGGACGTCAAGGGCGTTTCCTGCCACGGCAGCGCGCCGGAGCGGGGGGACAACGCCATCTATAAAATGGCGGACATTCTCCAGGACGTCCGCAGCCTCAACGAAAACGACGCGGAAGCAGGCACCGAGATCAAGGGCCTTGTCAAAATGCTGGACGCGGCTTTTAACCCCGAATGGAAGGAAGCACGGTTCCTGGGCCGGGGCACGGTGACGGTTTCCGAGATATTCTTTACGTCCCCCAGCCGCTGCGCGGTTGCGGACTCCTGTGCCATCAGCCTTGACAGGCGCATGACCGCAGGGGAGACATGGGAAAGCTGTCTGGACGAAATCCGCGCTCTGCCCGCCGTAAAGAAATACGGGTCGGATGTGGTGGTGAGCATGTACCAGTACGAACGTCCCTCCTGGACGGGCTTGGTGTATCCCATCGAGTGCTATTTCCCCACATGGGTGATCCCCGAGGATCACAAGGTCACTCGTGCGCTGGAGGCGGCCTACAAGGGCCTTTACGGCGATGAGCGCATCGGGCATGAGGAGCAGCTTGCAATGCGCCAGGCGCGGCCTTTGATCGATAAGTGGACGTTCTCCACCAACGGCGTTACCATCATGGGCCGCAACGGCATCCCCTGCATCGGCTTTGGCCCCGGCGCGGAGGCCCAGGCCCACGCCCCCAATGAAAAGATCTGGAAGCAGGATTTGGTCACTTGCGCGGCGGTTTACGCGGCGCTGCCCGGCGAGTACACGAAATAAAAAAAGTATTTTTCAATCCGCAGGAAACGATTTGACCTGCGGATTGGTATGACAGATGAAACGGAGGTTTTTTGTATATGAGCAACGTCAAAAAGTACACCGATAGGCTGGATCAACTGCAGTTTTCTGATATGTACAACGGCGATTTTTTCCTGACCTGGGAAAAGAGCCGGGAAGAGCTGGAAGCGGTATTCACCGTTGCCGACGCGTTGCGGCATCTTCGTGAAAACAACATCAGCACGAAAATATTCGACAGCGGCCTTGGGGTAAGCCTGTTTCGCGATAACTCCACCCGCACCCGGTTCTCCTTTGCCTCCGCCTGCAATCTTCTGGGCCTTGAGGTACAGGACCTGGACGAGGGCAAGAGCCAGATCGCCCATGGCGAGACCGTGCGCGAAACGGCAAACATGATCTCCTTTATGGCGGACGTCATCGGCATCCGTGACGACATGTACATCGGCAAGGGCAACAAGTACATGCATGACGTGGTGGACGCTGTCACCGAGGGAAACAAGGCAGGGGTGCTGGAGCAGAAGCCCACGCTGGTCAACCTCCAGTGCGACATCGACCATCCCACCCAGGCCATGGCGGATATGCTGCACCTCATCCATGAGTTTGGCGGGGTGGAGAACCTCAAGGGCAAGAAGATTGCCATGACCTGGGCATATTCACCCAGCTATGGCAAGCCCCTGTCCGTCCCCCAGGGCGTCATCGGCCTGATGACCCGCATGGGCATGGACGTCACGCTGGCGTATCCGGAAGGGTACGAGGTGATGGAAGAGGTGGTGGACGTGGCGAAGGAGAACGCCAAGGAGTTTGGCGGCAAGTTCGAGATCACCAACTCCATGGCGGAAGCGTTCAAGGACGCTGACGTGGTTTATCCCAAGAGCTGGGCGCCTTTTAAGGCCATGGAAAAGCGCACGGAGCTGTATGGCAACGGGGATTTTGAGGGCATCAAGGCGCTGGAAAAAGAGCTATTGGCCCAGAACGCCCAATACAAGGACTGGGAATGCACCGAGGAAATGATGGCGCTTACCAAAGAGGGGAAGGCCTTGTACATGCACTGCCTGCCCGCGGACATCACCGGCGTCTCCTGCGAGGAGGGCGAGGTGGCGGCCAGCGTATTCGACCGGTATCGCGACCCGCTGTACAAGGAAGCGTCCTATAAGCCGTACATCATCGCGGCCATGATATTCCTGGCGAAGGTCAAGAACCCCCAGGAGGCGCTCAAGCAGCTGGAGGAAGCTCCCAAAGCCCGCTGGAACGCACAAGCGTAATATTGAAAGTCTTTCCAAGACTTATCCCGCACCGCTAAGGAGACCAACTATGAAAAGTCAAGAAAAAAATGAAAGCGGATGACTGAAAAA
>CAYPKG010000023.1:0-29028 GCA_964411275.1 uncultured Oscillospiraceae bacterium
TTTTTCAGTCATCCGCTTTCATTTTTTTCTTGACTTTTCATAGTTGGTCTCCTTACGGGATGATCAGGGGCCGCCATACAAAAGCTCGATCTGCGCAGCAGCACCGGCCGTTCGATACTTTATAGCAACCCAAGACTCTTCAGCGCCAGTATCCACAAAAATATGGTCACCACGGATATGATCGAGGTAAACACCACAATCCCATCCGCCAGCTCCGCGTCCCCGCCCATTGCCTGTGTCATTGGGAAGGAGGACACCGCCGTCGGCGGCGCGAACACGATCAGCGCGGCCAGCAGAGATTGCCCCCGAAAACCCAGGAGCGCCGCCGCGCTGACGAATATCAGCGGGATGATGATCAGCCGCCCCATCACCGCCACCGTCAGCAGCTTGCGGTTTTTGCGCGCGCCCGCGAATGTGAACGACGCGCCCAAAGTCAAAAACGACAGCGGCGTGGCCACACTGCCCAGGCTGTTTACCGCAGACAGCACGATTTTCGGCAGCTTCAACCCAATCAGGTTAAACAAAAGCCCTGCCAGGATAAACAAAACAATGCAATTGGTGGCAAGGCTTTTCCCGATCTTTTTCCACTGGGGCTTGCCGCCCCAGGAAAGCTCCAAAGCCAGCACCGAATACAAATTCGTCAGCAGCACCGCCACCGCCAGCATGGACACCACAACGCCGATGTTCCCGTTCCCGAAAAGCGCGAGAGACACAGCCACGCCGAACATGCTGCTGTTGGAGCGGCAAATTCCCTGCACCATTACCCCGCGCTGCTTTGGCTCCTTGGTAAATACGGGCATGATGAGATAGCTTATGATATATACGAATGTCAAGCCGCCCCCGCACAAAAGCACCAGCACCGGGTCAAGCCCTGCGGAAAAATCCGCCTCGTACATGTTTTTGAACAGCATCAGCGGCAAAAACAACCGAAATACCATTTTGTTGCAGTTGCTAATGGTATGCTCGTCCAGCATGGTAGACTGCCTGAGCCCATACCCCAATGCCATCATGAGAAACAGCGGTCCCACAACATCCAGCGATATTTGAATATTCTCCATGCGTGCCCTTCTTTGTTTTTTCCATGAATTTCGCGTAATTTGCTTACTCGAACCAGTATACCATATGGGAATTCTGCCGCAACAAAGAAATTACGGTTTTTTATACATTCGCTATTGCATATTTAACCAACTATATGTATAATTATTAAATCAATCCATAGGAGGCATCGCGATGATCAGGGCAGCAGTATTAGGGGCAACGGGATATGCGGGGGAGGAGCTCGTGCGGCTTCTCTATCATCATCCGGACGTAATGATCACCGCCCTTTGTTCTCACTCGGCAGCGGGAGAGGAATTAAGCGGGATGTATCCAGGCTGGTTGGGGGTTCCAGGGCTTCCCACGCTTTCTGCGCTTGACGTTTCGGCCCTGGCCGGCAAGTGCGACGTTGCGTTTGTCTGCCTGCCCCACGGCGCGGCAAAGGACGTGGTGCCGGCTTTGTACGCGGCGGGCCTATCTGTAATCGACTTTTCAGGGGACTTTCGCTATGATGATCCCGATGTATACGAGTCTTGGTATAAAGATGCACACACCAGCCCAGAGCTATTGAAAGAAGCGGTGTACGGCCTGCCGGAACTTCACCGGGACGCCATCAAAAGTGCCCGGCTCATCGGCAATCCGGGCTGCTACACCACCTGCTCCATCCTGGCGCTGGCCCCTGCGGTGAAGGCCGGGATCATTGACCCCAACAGCATCATCATCGACGCGAAAAGCGGCGCCACCGGCGCGGGGCGGGGGCTTTCGGAGCAAGTGCATTTCTGCATGCTGGACGAAAGCATGAAGGCCTATAAGGTGGCCACCCACCGGCATACCTCCGAAATCGAGCAGGAATTGGCAAAGCTATCCGGGCAGCCCATCGCCCTGTCCTTTACCCCCCACCTATTGCCAATCAAGCGCGGCATCCTCGCCACATGCTACGCGACGCTGAACCAAGAGATTTTAGAGGGCGACGCGCTGGCCCTGTACGCGGACTTCTTTCAGGACGAACCCTTCGTCACCGTGTACGCAGAGGGGAAGCTCCCTGAAATCCGGGACGTGGCAGGCTCCAACAAAGTAGCAATCGGCCTTGTGGTGGACCCGCGCACCCGCCGGCTTGTGGTGGTATCCTGCATCGACAACCTCATCAAGGGCGCCGCCGGCCAGGCCGTGCAGAACATGAACCTCATATGCGGTCTTGCGGAGACCACAGGCCTTATGGGCCCGGCCTGGAACCTGTAAAGGAGGAATAGAATTATGAAAAACGATACCCTGATACGCAAAGCGAATATTCTCATCGAGGCCCTGCCTTATATCCAGCGGCTGGCCGGGAAAATCGTGGTGGTGAAATACGGCGGCAACGCCATGCTCAACGAAAGCCTCACGCAGAAAATACTACAGGACGTAACGCTGCTAAAATACATCGGCGTAAACCCCATCGTCGTCCATGGCGGCGGCCCGGAAATCAACAAGCTTTTGAAAAAGCTTGACATCACCCCCAAGTTCCACGACGGCCTCAGGATCACCGACAAGGATACCATGGAGGTGGTACAGATGGTGCTCACGGGAAAGATCAACACGGACATCACTGCCAAGCTAAATGTATTGGGTGGCAAGGCCATCGGCCTTTGCGGAAAGGACGCCAATCTCATCGAGGCCGTGAAAAAGGCCCCCAAGAGCGGCGTGGACTTAGGCTACGTCGGGGAGATTACGAATATCAATACAAAGCTTCTCAAGCACCTTTGCCTGGATGAGTACATCCCCGTCATCGCGCCTGTGGGCTCCGGCCCAGGCGGGGAAAGCTACAACATCAACGCGGACACCGTGGCCGGACGGATCGCCGCTAAGCTGGGGGCGGAAAAGCTGATGTTCCTCACGGACATCGACGGTATCCGCACCGACCCCCGTGACCCCGAAACGCTGCTGTCCCACATCACCATCTCAGAGGCCCAGACATACATCGACAAGGGCGTCATCGATGGGGGCATGATCCCCAAGGTACAGGGCTGCATCGAAAGCGTGAGAAGCGGCGTAAGGCGTACCCATATTCTTGACGGCACCATCCCGCATCCGCTTCTTTTGGAGATATTCACGGATCAGGGCATCGGCACAATGGTCACAAAGGACTAGGAGGAGGTAACGTCATGACATATGCAGAGGTAATGAAGCTGGACCAGGCGTATTATATGAATACATTCGGCGAGCGGCTACCCATTCTGCCGGTGCGCGGAAAAGGCTCGGTGCTCTACGACGATAAAGGCGTTGCGTATGTGGATTTTCTCGCGGGCATCGCGGTGAACGCCCTTGGGTACGATCATCCCGCGCTGACCCACGCCATCGCCACCCAGGCTAAGGCGCTCATCCACAGCAGCAATTATTTCTACAATGAGCCCCAGGCGAAGCTTGCGAAACTCCTGTGCGAAAACACCTGCGCGGACAAAGCGTTCTTCTGCAACTCCGGCGCGGAGGCAAACGAGGCCGCCATCAAGCTGGCCCGGGCGTATTACAGCCACAGGGGGGAAGGCCGCTACCGGATCATCAGCGCCAACAATTCCTTCCATGGCCGCACGCTTGCCACCGTCACCGCCACCGCCCAGGAAAAATACCAGCGGCCCTTCGCGCCGCTGCCGGAAGGCTTCGCCTATGTACCCTATGGCGACATCGCAGCGCTGAGAGATGCCATCACACCGGATACGGCGGCTGTGCTGCTGGAGCCCATCCAGGGCGAGGCCGGCGTTTTAACCGTGGGCGGCGAATATTTCAAGGCCGTGCGCGAACTCTGCGACAAAACCGGAACCCTTCTCATATTTGATGAGGTGCAGACCGGCGTGGGCCGCACCGGCAAGCTGTATGCCCACCAGCTTTATGACGTTGAGCCGGATATATTCACCAGCGCCAAGGCTCTCGGCGGCGGGGTGCCCATCGGCGCGCTGCTGGCGAAGGATTTCTGTTGCGCATTTATGCCCGGGGATCATGGAACCACATTCGGCGGCAATCCCCTTGCCTGCGCTGCGGCGGTGGCCTGCCTGTCCGTCGTCCTGATCCCCGGCTTTTTAGAGGGGGTGCAGGAAAAAGGCGCCGCATTCAAAGCGAAGCTTCAAGCCCTCACGGAGGGGAAAGCCCTTGTGACGGACGTGCGGGGCGAAGGGCTGATGCTGGGGCTGCAATTGGACGAGGCGCTGCCGGCGAAGCAAATACAGCGTGGGCTTTTAGCGAAGGGCTTTATCGTGGGCACTGCCGGGAACAACACGCTGAGGTTTGTTCCCCCGCTGATCATCGAGCCCGGGCAGATCGACGCGCTCATGGATGCGCTGTCACAATTGATCCCATAAGGAGAAAAACGCTATGGAATACAAGTCCATTTTCATCCGCCGGGCGGACGAGACAGATGTCGCGGACATCCTACACATTACAAAGGATGCGTTTGAGAAATACGCCTTCGACCTGGGCAACCCGGAAAACGTCCACGCTCTGAAGGACACCGAAAAAGACATCGCCGAGGCGATCGCCACAAAAAACGTCTACATCGCGCTTCTCAACAACGAGCCTGTGGGCACCATCCGGTTTGACATCCGGGCCAACGCCGGGTTTATCAGCCGCTTTGCCGTGACGCTAAAAGCGCAGAGCTGCGGCGTGGGCGGCGCGCTTATCCACACAGTTCTCCACGATTGCGGGCGCATGGGCCTGCCGGCGGTGGCGCTGCACACCAGCGCCAAAATGGCAAGCCTTATCCGGTTTTATTACGGACAGGGGTTTTATATCCGCTGCACCAATACCGACAGGGGCTATGTCCGCGCGCTGCTTGTGCGGGAATTGCAGCCTGGGGTTGAGGTGGACGCTGAGGCGCTTAAGCCATAGCCTGTAAACAATTTATGAACGCTGACACAATAATTGCCTTCCTTTCGTCTTATTGGCAGATTGAAAGGGAGGTATTTATTATGAAAAAGATTTTTAGACGCGTTCTTGCTTTGACGCTGTGCCTGGTATGCCTGCTTCCTCTGACAGCCCATGCTGCGGCAAAGGATTACGTAAGCCCTGATGAGCTCATGCGCTTGTCCCCGGACTGCTTTGGCGGCATATACACAAAGGGCAGCAAGATGTATGTGGTGGTGGTGGCGCGCACCGCAAATGAAAAGTATGAAGCCCTGGCGGACATGGCCCCCGTCCTGGACCGGCTTGACAAAAACGAATATCTCGTGGCCTGGAGGCGGGAAGGCTATTCCTTGCGGATCATGCAGCGGGAGTTTCTGAAGGTGGAGCGCTATCTTATGGGCGGGGCTGCAAACGACGGCATCGGCATCGTGGAGGCCGACATCGATCTGGAGAACAACCGGGTGAAGGTGGGCTTAAGCAACGTCAACGCCGCCACCCGGGCAGCATTCAGGAAAACCGTCAGCAGCCATCCCTGCGTGGCGTTTTATAACGCGGAAGTGGTCCTTCCCGACATGTTCGCCGGCTGGGGCGAGGCCACGGCAAACGTCAACGTGCGTTCCGGGCCAAGCACCGCGTATCCCAAGCTTGGGGCCCTGAAAAAAGGCGACAAGCTGCCGGTGATCGAGCTGGCAGGAAGCAACCAGGATTGGGTTGTGATCGCCTGGAATGGGGTGGAGGCATATGTGAGCCTCAGCTACATGAACCTGCCAACGGACATGCAGCCTTCCAAACAGGTGCCTTCCACCGACCCCGGCGACCTGGGCGTGGCAGCCGCCACAGGCACGGTCAATGTGCGTACAGGCCCCGGCACCAGCTATGGCAAGCTTGGACAGCTCCAGAAGGGGGATCTGGTGGCAGTCTGGTCTATCTCCGGCGACTGGGCAAAAATCACCTACGGCGGCGGGGCAGACAGCCGGGCGTATGTATTCGCGAAGTATCTGAAGTTTCGGTAATGCTTAGAAGTGTAACGCTTGCGTCAGGGCCCATTGAGGCCCTGCCTTTTTTTCAGTTGCCAACCGCCTGCCTTTGTGGTATGATCCAGCTGCTTACACCCCAATTATGATTTGCTCAAAGGAGATAAGGCTTATGCCAATTGTCAAAATCGAATGGACTGCGAAGAAGACCCCGGAGGAGAAGCGGGAGTTTTTTGATTTCGTGGCCGACCTCGTCGGCGAACATACCGGCACGCTTCCCAAGAACATCTATGTGTACCTCCACGAGTGGGAGCCTGAAAATGTCCGCCAGACAGCACCCATCGCGCTGATCGATTGGACGGACATGCCGGAAACCCGCACGCCCGCCGCCAAGAAAGCCATCGCCATGGCGCTGACCGATCGGCTGCAGGCGATGACTGGCGAAAAGAAGGAGCAAATTGTCATACTGTTTACCGACATTCCGTTGATGAATGCTGCCCAGGGCGGCGTCACCCGGTACGAAAACAGGAATTATTAAAGAGCAGCTACCAGGCCATCAACAAAGTAGGTGGCAAAATGCCCCGCCATTTTGCCTCTTCAAAAATGCAAGGGGCAGAGTAAAATCCGTCAAAATCAGCGGCGCACCCCAGGGTGCCCTCTCTTGCCGCTTCGCGGCAATTCACCTTGTGTACGGTGATTTTGACACCCTACATGCGGCAAGACCGACAGACGATGCAATCGTCCGAGGTCGCAGCTGCATGGAAAACCCACCGCAGTGACCCCATCGGCAAAGCCAGGGCTTTGTCGATGGACTAAGCGGCGGCCACCCCCTGGGCGGCCGCCGCTTTCATGATTGGCAGCTGAAATCGATGTTACGCGTTGTACGCTTTCTTGTCTCTGAGGTCGATGGCCCGGAACAAGTAGCCGACTGCGGCGACGATTACGCCGCCAAGTATGGTCAGGGCGGCCAGAGTGCTCCAAGCTACGCTAATAGCCGCGCCATTGACAATGGCAGAGCTCAGGGCAGCAAGTACCAGGAATACATATGCAGCGACTTCTGCCATGATAATGAGGATCGTGTTCTCGTTCGTGTTTTTCATTTTCGTGACCTCCCTAATTATTTTTGTTTTTTTATATGGTGGCGGCGGTTTCCCTTCCGCTCCGTTATCTCTCTTACTGTCTATATAGTACACTGTTTTTCCGGGTCTGAACATAGGACAACAAAGGTTATGACCCACTTCGGATTTCAACTTGTAAGGTGTTTTGGTTGTCCCGCCTTTGAAATTGAGGTTTTTTTCACAGCCCTGTTTTACAGCGTATTTTTTGAGTATTATACCGTCGTATTTTATAATATTCCATTTTGTTAAAAAATTATCTTGACCTGTTTCTTGCGGTCTTCCATTAGTGAAAGTTATGCTTCATTTTTCAGCCATGTTGCAATACTTTTTGCATTTTTGCCCCACACTAACCCAAAGGGCGAACTCGCGTAAGCAAAGCGAGTAGATCCCATGTGGTTTGCGGGTTCGGATTACATAATATAAAAAAGTAAGGATAGATGAGAAATGGAAAAACCGGTCAAACCCCGGCTGCGGTGGCCCTGGATCGCAGGCTGCCTGTTTTTAGCCATTGGAATAGCGTCCGGCGCGTATGCGTTGCGGGTGCGGGAATTAAGGCGAAATCCCCTCTCCGCGTTTCAAACCCCTGCGCCCACATCAACCCCCGCGCCAAAGCCAGAAAACACGCCTGAAATCCTCAGTGAAGCCGATGTGTCAAAAAACACCCCGTCTCCCGCGTTTGCGGCAAAAACCAATCAGATCAGCATCGTGCTGCTGGGGGTGGACAGCGACGAGGAGCGGGAGAAGAAGGGCCGGGGCTATCGCAGCGATACAATCGCCATACTGGTTCTCGACCTCAACGCTCCGTCCTGCAGGGTCATCAGCGTCCCTCGGGATACCCGGGTGAAGGTACGCAGGCTGAATTCCCACGGCAAGGTGATTGCCCGGCAATACAACAAAATCAATTCCGCTTTCCACTACGGTGGCGGGCCAACCGGGAAGGGACATGAAAACCTGTTGTTCTCCCTGAATGAATTGTTTTTCGGCGACCAAGACTCCCCCGCCGCCTTCTCCTATTATGCCAGCATCGACATGGAGGGCATCGCCCCATTCACGGACGCGGTGGGCGGCGTCCCGGTAACGCTTACCTATGATGTGCCGGGGTTTGGCAAAAAAGGAGAGACCATTTCCCTCACAGGGGAACAGGCCCAGTCCTTTGTGCGGCTTCGCCATGGCATCACCGGCGGCAGCGACCTGGGGCGCATCGGGCGGCAGCAGGCGTTCGTCAAGGGCTTTGCCGCCCGGATCAAGCAAATGGGAGCAAAAAAAGCGGTGCTAAACCTGTGGAAGTCGTTGAGCACCTATGTCCATACAAACCTCAGCCTCGATCAGATATTGGTGCTGGCGGACGCGCTGTCCCGCCTGGATCTTGCCAATGCCGCCTTTGAAATCGTGCCAGGCAAATGCCGCACCATCGACAGCCGGATCTATTACGTGTCCGACAGCGGCAAGCTTGAAAAGCTTACCGAGGAGGTCTGGGGAATAGCCTGATGCCCCCAGGCCGTTTCGGTTACCTCTTCGATCAACAAAGTTGGTGGCAAAATGCCCCGCCATTTTGCCCCTTCAAAAATGCAATGGGTAGCGTAAAAAAAATCCGTCAAAATCAGCGACACACCCCAGGGTGCCCTCTCTTGCCGCCTTGCGGCAATTCACCTTGTGCGCGGTGATTTTGACACCTTGCATGGAGCAAGACCGATTGACGATGCAATCGTCCGAGGTCGCAGCTGCATGGAAACCCCACCGCAGTGACCCCATGGACAAAGCCAAGGCTTTGTCCATGGCCTAATGCAATTAGGGCTTTCGCATGGTCAGGGATATCCGTTTTTTCACCACGTCCACTTCCTGTACCCAGACCGTCACCACGTCCCCAACCTTGACCACCTGGCTGGGGTGGTTCACCCGCCGCCCGCCCAATTGAGAAATATGCACAAGCCCGTCCCGGTGCACGCCGATGTCCACAAACGCGCCGAAATCGATGACGTTTCGCACGGTTCCGGTGAGCTCCATGCCGGGCGTTAAATCCTTGATGTCCAGCACGTCGGTGCGCAGCAGCGGCTTGGGCAGCTCGTCCCGGGGGTCGCGCCCGGGCTTTTGCAGTTCCCTGATCATGTCCCGTAACGTGGGCGCGCCCACCTCAAGCTCCATGGCGAGGGTGCGGGAACCCACCTCCCCCACCCGTACGCCCAGCTCTGAAAGCTGTCCGGCCCGTATATCCGCCGCCTTAAACCCAAACCGGGTCAGCAGCTTTTTCGCGATGCCGTAGCTTTCCGGATGCACGCCAGTGTTGTCCAGCGGGTTTTTCCCGTCGGCGATGCGCAGGAACCCGGCGCATTGCTCAAACGCTTTAGGCCCCAGCTTTGGCACCTTTTTTAGCTGTGCCCGGTCGGTAAACGGCCCGTTTCCCCCCCGGTAATCGCCGATGTTTTGCGCCACCTGGCGGCTGACCCCGGCCACATAGCACAACAGCGGCACGCTGGCAGTGTTCAAATCCACCCCCACCTGATTGACGCAGCGCTCCACCACCCCGGATAACGCCTCGCTTAAGCGGGTCTTGTTCATATCATGCTGGTACTGCCCCACGCCGATAGATTTGGGATCGATCTTCACAAGCTCGGACAGCGGGTCCTGCAGGCGCCGGGCGAGGCTTACGGCGCTTCTGACGGACACGTCCAGCTGCGGAAACTCCTCCGCCGCCAGCTTGGACGCGGAGTACACCGATGCTCCCGCCTCGTTGACGATCACATAGGGCACCTTCAAGCCGGACTCCTTTATGGTCTCCACGAAAAATTGCTCCGTCTCCCTGGAGGCGGTGCCGTTTCCGATTGCCCCAAGGGTAATCCCAAATTTCTTGATCAGGCCCAGAACCGTTTTTTTCGCGGCCTCCACCTTTCCATGGGCGGGCAGGGGGTAAATCACCCCGGTATGCAAGAGTTTGCCCAGCTCGTCCACCACCGCCAGCTTGCAGCCGGTGCGGATGCCCGGGTCAAGCCCCAGCACCACCTCGCCCCGGATGGGCGGCTGCATGAGAAGGTCGTTGAGGTTCATGGCGAACACTCTTATGGCCGCCTCCTGGGCGTCTTCGGTTAATTTTGTCCGGGTCTCCCGCTCCATCGCGGGGAATATCAACCTGTTGTAGGCGTCCTTGGCAGCGGCACGGACGAAAGCGGCGCTGTTGGCCCCCTCTTTGACACAGCCGCTTTCTACAAGCGCCATCGCCTCCGCCTCCGGCAGTTCCAGGGCGACCTTCAGGAATTCCTCCCGCTCCCCCCGGTCGATGGCCAGCACCCGGTGCCCGGCCATCTGGCGCACCGGCTCGCGAAAATCGTAATACATCCGATAGACCGAGTCCTCGTCCTTCCCTGCCCGGGTGCGAAGCTCCCCGGATTTTGCCACAAGCGCCCGAAGCCGCCCGCGCACCCCCGGGTCATCGCTAAAGCCCTCGGCGATGATGTCGCTGGCCCCCGAAAGGGCTTCCGCCGGGGAATTGACCCCCCGCTCAGGATTGACATAGTCCTCCGCGAGAACCTCCGGCGCGGGATCGTCCTTATGCTGCAGCAGCAGCCTTGCCGCCAGGGGTTCCAGGCCCTTTTCCCTGGCGATCATGGCCCGGGTGCGGCGTTTGGGCTTAAAGGGCCGGTATACGTCCTCCAGCTCCGCTAAAATTTTGCATTTGTCCAAGGCAGCGGTGAGCTCCGGGGTTAAAACCCCCTGCTTTTCCAACGCGTCCTGTATTTCCTGCCGCCGGGACTCAAACCCGCGCAGATAGGAGAGCCGCTCGGACAGCTCCCGAAGCACCTGGTCGTTGAGCTCCCCATGCTTTTCCTTGCGGTAGCGGGCGATAAAGGGGATCGTGTTCCCCTCATCGATGAGGGCTGTCACGTTTTCGATCTGCCATGCCTGCAGTGAAGAAAATTCCTGTTGTAATGCCTTTAGAATATCCATGTCCGTCTCCTGTTTTGATTTCACATGAGACGATTGTAGCATATCCTTTGGAGAAATGCATGACATATGCTAAAATGAAAGCATCACATCGCGGCGGGCCGCGAAGAAAGCGGGAGACGGCAGATGGCCACACAGGGATCCTTATTTGACGATGGAAAAAACGCGCCGCTGGCAAGCCGCCTAAGGCCGAAAACACTGAGCGAGTATGTGGGGCAGCAGCATTTGATCGGCCCGGGCAAGGTGCTGCGCCAGCTGATCGAGCGGGATCAGATCTGTTCCATGATATTCTGGGGGCCGCCTGGGGTGGGCAAAACCACTCTGGCCCGGATTATCGCAGAAAGCACCAAATCCCAGTTCATCAATTTTTCCGCCGTCACCAGCGGCATCCGGGAAATCAAGGACGTGATGGAGAAGGCGGAGCGCATCCGCATGCTTGGCGACCGCACCATCCTGTTTATAGACGAAATCCACCGCTTTAACAAGGCCCAGCAGGACGCGTTTTTGCCGTATGTGGAGCGGGGCAGCATCATACTCATCGGCGCGACCACAGAAAATCCCTCCTTTGAGGTGAATTCCGCGCTGCTGTCCCGGTGCAAGGTGTTCGTGCTGCAATCGCTCAACGCCGATGATATACTCTCGCTTTTGAAGCAAGCGCTGGTAAATCCCGAGGGGTTTGGAGATCAGGACATCGAAATCAGCGACGAGATACTGCACGTCATCGCAGAGTTTGCCAACGGCGACGCCCGGGTGTCCCTCAACACCCTGGAAATGGTCATATTAAACGGCCGCCGGGAGGGGGAGCGCACCGTCGTCGACCGGGAGATCGTGGAGCAGTGCATCGGCAAAAAAACGCTGCTCTACGACAAAAGCGCGGAGGAGCACTACAATCTCATCTCCGCGCTGCATAAATCCATGCGCAATTCCGATCCGGACGCGGCCGTATACTGGCTTTCCCGGATGCTGGAAGCGGGGGAGGATCCCCTTTATGTGGCCCGGCGGGTGGTGCGCTTTGCCAGCGAGGACGTAGGCATGGCGGACAGCCGCGGGCTGCAGATCGCCGTGGCGGCGTATCAGGCCTGCCATTTCATCGGAATGCCCGAGTGCGCCGTGCATCTCACCCATGCTGTGACGTATCTTTCCCTCTCGCCCAAATCCAACGCGCTGGATGTGGCATACATGAGCGCCAAGGCCGATGCCCTCAATATGCTGGCGGAGCCGGTTCCCCTGCACATCCGCAACGCGCCCACAAAGCTCATGAAGCAGCTGGGGTATGGGAAGGGCTATCAATACGCCCATGAAACCCAAGAGAAGCTCACCGATATGCAATGCCTGCCGGATAACCTCAAGGGGCGGCGGTATTATCTGCCCACCACCCAGGGCTCCGAGGCGAAGGTGAAGGAGCGCTTGGAGCGGATCATCGCCTGGCGGGAGGAACATGAGAAATAACCGTGCATTAAAACCCAAGGCTGCCTGCACAGATTTTAGGTTTATATCAGTACTCCAAATCCATCCCGCCGCTGATATAATTCCAAACAAGCTTCCCGTTTGACAGGCACAGGCCGCTGATATCATCCGTCCCCTGATACGTCCGGCCGTTGCTGTCGGTTAAAAAGGGGACGGCAACGATCCAGTCATCGTTACTGAGCGTTACGGATACATCCGGCAGGGAAAAACTTAAGGGTTCCCCATCCTTGGACAAAATACCCTCCGCATACACCTGCTCCCCGCTCCACTCCAGAAGCTTGCCGTTGTGGAACAGCCCCACCTTTATGCCTGTTATCACAGACGGCCCGCCGACATTCGACAAATCCTTTTCCGGCGCCCAAACCGTGAGATTTGCTTCCACATTCTTCAGGGTAGCCACAAATTCTGTGGCGTTTATTTTCTCAAGGCCCCGGGCGCACTCCAAATATGACGAAACCCTCGGCCTGCTTGCCTCCAGGAGGCCCAGGAACTGTTCGATTGTCTGGGTGCTCGTCACACCTTCCACGGTGGACGCGGCGGATATGTTGATGTCATCCGTCAGGGCACAGGTCAGCTTTGCCCTAAACCGGTGCCCCGCATCCTCCACCCCAGCCGCCTTCGTCAAATCCTCGCCTGTTGTGGCAATGAAATCCACCGTCATGCCCGCCGCGTAGGTTTTGGGCGTTGCGTTGACGGCAAACGTGACCGTACCGGCCGAAAGATCCACGGACTCAAGTTGGCAGCCGAAATCCGCGAACAGATTGCTTTGCTCGTTTAATATGCCTGAAAGCCGGCCTGCCATGCCGGAAATCTGGACGGATACGGCATATTCGATATTCCCGATCTGGTTTTGCAGGTTCTGCACCGTCGCCTTCAGATATGAAAGCTGATTGGCCAGGGAAATCAAAAGAAGAGCCGCGCAGATGCCAGCGAAAATCAGCCATCCCCGCCGCTTTTTCGGCGGGTCCTCCCCCGTTCTTTTCCCCTCCATCTCCTCTACATAGCGGCGGACAATCCGCTCGATTGCCGCAAGCTCCCGGTCGGTAAGCTCCTCCGCTTCACTAACCGGCTCCTCCGCCTGCAATAAAACGCCCAGGGATATCTGAAACAAGCGCATGGCGATGAGGGTATCCACCTCCGGGACAGCCGCGTCGCTTTCCCATTTAGACACCGCCTGCCGGGAGACATGTAATTTTTCGCCCAGCGCCTCCTGGGAGAGGCCTGTCTGCTTTCGTTGTTCCTGTATCATTTGGCCAAGGGTCACGTTTTATCAACTCCTTTGCTGCCTTTCATGATATCAGCCGATGGTGTTTAATGGCAACCATCCGGCGGTTTCCTTTTGTCAATCAGCGGTTGCACACCCCGTATTTCAGGGTTTTTCCCGCCCATATAAAAGTATTTCCAACACATACAAAAAGCGCGATGAACCGAGATCCAGCCCATCGCGCCCTAAGAGCAAATAAGTCTACTTATGATACAGCTTATTCGTCTGATACACCGGCTCGCAGGTAAGGTTCACACCCAGCTTGCGGAACACGCCTTCGTCCACGGGAGACAGTATCACGCTGGAATGCGCCTCGCAACCCCGCAGCTTCGGCAGCTGCCTTAACGCCAGGTCCGCCGCGGGGTTTGTGGCCGCGCAGATGGAAAGGGCAATCAATATCTCATCGGTATGCAGCCGGGGATTTTGGTTCCCCAGATGCTTGATCTTGAGGTTCTGAATGGGCTCGATGACGATGGGGGAGATCAGGTGCATCCCCTTTTGAATGCCGCCCAGCGCCTTAAGCGCGTTCAGCAGCGCCGCGGCGCTGGCCCCCAGCAACTGTGAGGTCTTGCCTGTGATGACGCTGCCGTCCGGCAGTTCCAGCGCCAGCGCCGGGTCCCCTGTCTGTTCCGCCCGGTCAAGCGCCGCGGCCACCACCGGCCTGTCCGCAGCGGTGATCCCGGATTTGTTGAGCAAGAGCTCCAGCTTGTACACCTCCTCAGCCTCCACCTTGCCCTGGCGCTGGCCGCTCAATGCCGCGTAGTACCGGCGGAGTATCTCCTGCTTGGCAGCCGCGCACACAACCGCGTCGTCCATGATGCAATTTCCTACCATGTTCACGCCCATGTCCGTGGGCGACCGGTACGGGGAGGCCCCCTCGATGCGCTCGAATATGGCGTTTAACACCGGGAACACCTCAACGTCCCGGTTGTAATTGACCGTTGTGGCCCCGTATGCTTCCAAATGAAACGGGTCAATCATGTTCACGTCGTTGAGGTCCGCTGTCGCCGCCTCGTACGCCAGATTGACCGGGTGCTTTAAGGGCAAATTCCAAATGGGGAACGTTTCAAACTTTGCGTAACCCGCCCGCACCCCCCGCTTGTATTCATGATACAGTTGTGACAGGCAAACCGCCATCTTCCCGCTGCCCGGCCCAGGGGCCGTGACCACCACGAGGGAGCGGCTTGTCTCGATATATTCATTTTTGCCAAACCCATCGTCGCTGACGATTAGCTGCAGGTTGGAGGGATACCCCTCGATGGAATAATGGCGGAAAACCTTGACTCCAAGGCTTTCCAGCCGCTTTTGAAACGCCTCTGCGCCAGGCTGGCAATTATACTGGGTTAGCACAACGCTTCCCACATACAGGCCGATGCCCCGAAACGCGTCGATCAAGCGCAGCAGATCCATATCGTAGGTGATGCCCAAATCCCCCCGGAGCTTGCTTTTCTGGATGTCGGCAGCGTTGATCACCACGATGATCTCCGCCTGCTCCTTCATTTCCAGCAGCATCTTCACCTTGCTGTCCGGCTCAAACCCAGGCAGCACCCGGGAGGCGTGGTAATCGTCGAACAGCTTGCCGCCAAACTCCAGATACAGCTTGTCGCCGAACTGACGGATGCGCTCAAGTATGTGCTCCGATTGTGTGCGAAGATATTTGTCGTTATCAAACCCTATCTTATGCAAGTTTCTGTTCCCCCAACCTGAATTTCAACAATCCCTATGATACAGCGTTGCTCCCCATAATGCAACGCGGCCAACAAGTATCCATTTTTATTATCTCATGCCTGAGAGGGAAATACAATTCTGGTTTTCCTGCATATAATATGCTAGTATGAGCTTTACTATCGATCGGAGGAACTGTCCCCATGGATCAGGCGCTTTTTGAAGAGCAACGCTATTTATCGGATACCATAGCCCTGGCGAAAGAAGAAATCCGGCAGCTTCATAAAAAGGCGGCGGCCTTAGAAAAAAGCATACTTGAGGCGAAAGAGGAGATGCGGGGGGAAACCTCCCAGTCCATCGGGAACCTCTCTCGCTCCGATTCCTTCGAGCAATTGGTGGAATTAAGCCAGTTTGCCACCCAAATTTCCATGGAGATCGATGCGTACGAAGCCACCATGAAAGACATCACCCGGCATGAAAAGCTATTGAGCGCGCCGTACTTTGCCCGGATCGATTTCCAACGGGTAACGGATGCCGTCCCCCGGCCCGTCTACATCGGCCGCGGGACGCTGATGCGGGAGTATGATATATACGTGTACGACTGGCGCGCGCCCATATCAAGCCTGTTTTACCGCTTTGGCCCCGGCCCCGCAGCGTATGAAGCGCCTGTGGGCAAAATCGAAGGGATCATCACAAAAAAGCGCCAGTATGAAATCAAGGACGGGGAGCTTCTCTATTATTTTGACGCGGACATCGAGATATTGGACGAATACCTGCGCAGGATGCTCTCTCAAAATGCCTCAACTAAGATGAAAAGCATTGTGGAAACCATCCAGCGGGAACAGGACGCCGCCATCCGGGATGTTTCCCACGATGTGCTGCTGGTGCAGGGGGTGGCCGGCAGCGGCAAAACCTCCATCGCCATGCACCGGATCGCCTACCTGCTGTATCACTCCCATACCCTCACAAAAGAGAACGTGCTGATACTCTCCCCCAACCCGGTTTTCGAAACCTATATCGCGGGGGTGCTTCCGGAATTGGGAGAGGAAAATGTGCGCTCGCTGGTGCTCGATGAGGTGTTTGAGCTGCTGCTGGGTCTTTCGCGTATACAAACCCGGCATCAATTTCTAGAAGCAATTTTGCGCGATGACAGCGGCCTCGCCCAGGTGATGAAGCATAGCCTCATGTTCAAATGCTCGCTGGACTTTCAAAAGCTTATGGATAAGCTGCCGAGCCGCGGCAACACCGTGCAGACCATTTTGGCTGCGTACACCCGGTTGTTTGCGGACCGGAAGCTGTTTCGCAGGCTGACCCGAGGGATGGCGCTGCCAGAGGACATCGATGAGATTATCGCATATACAAACGAAAATCTAGGTTCCTCCACATTGTTTTTTGACGACGCGTCGGCGCTTTCGTATCTCACGCAAAAGAACATGGGAAGCGAGGGCTTTCGGAATATCCGCCAGGTGGTGGTGGATGAGGTGCAGGATTATTATCCCTTGCAGCTTGCCCTATTGCAAAGCCTGTTTCCAAATGCGCAGTTTACGCTTTTAGGGGATGTGGCCCAGACCATTGAAAAGCCGGAAACATTGGCGTTTTACCAAACCGTCCTGGGGATATTCAATAAAAAGAGCGCCTTCATCAATCTGACAAAAAGCTTTCGCTGCTCCAACGGCATCATCCGGTTTTGCTCTGGTATCCTGGGAACGGACATCGCCGCGTTTGGCCGGGAGGGGGAAGCGCCCGCCGTTCTGGAAGTAGATGCGGAAGGGGCGATGCAGGCGCTTGTACAGGAAATCGAGGATGCGAAAGCAGCCGGGTATCAATCCATCGCCATCCTTTGTAAATCCAACCGGGACTGCCAAAGGCTTGCAGAAAAGCTTTGCGGCCTCACCGATGCCCGGGTGATCACAGACACCACAGGGGAAGCCTTGACCGGCGTGTTTTTACTGCCCATATACCTCGCGAAGGGATTGGAGTTTGACGCGGTATTCATCTGGGACGCAAATCAACAGCAGTATTGTAGCGAGGATGACCGGGCGCTGCTGTTTGTGGGCTGTACCCGTGCCCTGCACCGGCTCAGGGTGTTTTTTGAAGGGACGGCAAGCGTATTTTTGCCTCTTGCATAGCAGGCTGCGCCCAAAGATGGGACTGTAGCAGTAATCAAGATTACTGCTACAGTAGGATTTTTCTCCTCCGGAGAAAACCCGGGGCCTAAAAAGGCGTCACTGGCGCCTTTTTGCGGCTCTTCTAGCCGCCGGCCCGCTGTAGCGCTAAGTGCATCTGAATAATCATGCTTGGTATGCACTTAGCACTACAGCCCCTTCTTATTCTCCCGTATTTGTTCGAGCACCGTGCAGTTATGCATGCACACATGGCCGCTTAGGGGCAAAATACGCTCGTGAATGGCGTCCACGATCCACTCCGGCTGGGGGAAGAACGCGTCCTCCAGCTCGTGTGCGGGGGTGATCCAGTTTTTCGCGCCCACCACCACAGGCGGCGCGTCCAGATCGTCAAAGCACAGCTCCGCGATGTTGGAGGCCAGGTTCCGCATGAAGGAATTGCGCTCGCAGGCGTCGCCGGTGATGACGATGCGGCCTGTCTTCTTTACGCTTTCCATGACCGGTTCGTAGTTGAATGGCACCAGGCTTCTCGCGTCGATGACCTCCGCCTCCATAGCGTATTTCTCTTTCAATATATCCGCCGCCTTGATGGCCCGGTACAGCGTTGCGCCGATGGACAGGACTGTCACATCCTTGCCCTGCCGCTTCACGTCCGGCTCGCCGAAGGGGATTTCGTACTCCGCCTCAGGCACGCCACCTATATGGAACTGCTCCGGGATGTCGTAAATGCGCTGGCTTTCCAGGAAGATCACCGGATCGGTGCCGTTTAAGGCCGCCTGCATCAGCCCCTTCGCGTCATAGGGCGTGGCGGGGAAAACCACCTTCAGCCCCGGGATATGGGCGCACAGGGCCGACCAGTCCTGGCTGTGCTGGGCGCCGTACTTGCTGCCCACGCTCATTCTGAGCACCACCGGCATCTTCAGCATACCCGCGCTCATGGACTGCCACTTGGACAGCTGGTTGAATACCTCGTCCCCGGCGCGGCCCAGGAAATCGCAATACATCAGCTCCGCAATGACCCGGCCCCCACTCATGGCATAGCCCACAGCAGCGCCCACAATTGCCGCCTCGGCGATGGGGGCATTGAACAGCCTGTGATAGGGGATCGCCTCCGTCATGCCGCGATACACCGCAAACGCGCCGCCCCAGTCCCGGACATCCTCGCCAAAGGAGATGAGGGTGGGGTCTTCGTAATACTTGTTGATGATGGGCTCCGCGATGCCGTCGCGCAGCTGGTACACCCGGTTTTTGCTGACGGGCTTGCCGCTTTCGTCCAGATAAAACCGCTCCTTCTTCGCGATCTGCATCACCCGGGGGCATTCCGCCTTGGGCAGCAGCATCTCTGGCTCCCGGGTGGTGTCAAAAGAGCGCAGGGTTTCCCCAGAGAACATCAGGTTCGCGATAAAATCGCTCTGTCGGCCGAATACATCAATCCGGGGAGAAATCTCATCGTCGATGGACAATTTGAAGTTGCGCAGCATGTCGCCTTTCACTGTCGCCCACAGGCTATCAAGCTCTTCCTGCGTGCAAACGCCGGCCTCGATGAGCTGCTTTCCGAACGCCTGGATGGAATCGTTCTGTTCCCAAGCCTCAATCTCTTCCTTGGCGCGATAGCTCGAAGAATCCGAGGGGGAGTGGCCGGAAATTCGATATGTCACCACATCCAGCATAACAGGGCCGTCTTTTTTCGCCACGGGGATCTTGCGCTTGTACGCGTCGATCACCGCCAGAGGGTTATAGCCGTCCACCCGCTCCACATGCAGCTGTGTGGGTGAAACCCCCGCGGCGATCCTGGCCACCATTTCGTAGCCCATCGTTTCCCCCCGGGTCTGGCCGCCCATGCCGTAAAAATTGTTGTTGATGTTGAATATAATGGGCATGCCCGTTTGATCGCCCCACAGCGTGCGGTACTGATCCATGGCGGAGAACATCAGCCCTTCCCACACAGGGCCGCAGGCCATGGAGCCGTCGCCGATGTTGCACACCACGATCCCCGGCTTTTTGTTGGACAGCTTATACAGCGCCGCGCCCACGCTGACGGAACCGGAGCCGCCCACGATGGCGTTGTTCGGGTATATGCCAAAGGGTGTGAAGAACGCGTGCATGGAGCCGCCCAGGCCCTTGTTAAACCCGTTCTCCCGGGCGAATGTCTCGCACATCATGCCATAGAGGAGGAAGTCCCGCCCCTGCTCCCGGACGGATTTGTTCGTGTCCTTGATCACATGGAATGTTTTGCCGCCAAAGAATTCCTCCATGATTGTCATGAGCTCTTTCTCATCGAGAATTTCCACCGCCCGCAGGCCCTTTGCCAGAATTTCACCATGGCTGCGGTGGGAACCAAATGTATAATCATCCAGCGTCAGGTGAAAGGCTTCGCCAACATACGCGGCCTCCTGGCCGATGCCGAGGTGCGCAGGCCCCGGGTGGGAATAGGGCACGCCGGCGTATTCGCTGGTGGTTTTGATGAGGTTGAGCATCGTTTCAAACTCCCGGATATAGCACATATCCCGGTAGATATTTAGAAACTCAGCCTTTGTAAAATTGTCTTTTTCATCGGCGACGGTCTTTTGGTAGACATTCACCGGAATATCCTTAAGGGACAGTACACCGGGCTTTCGCATTTCCTCCGGGGAGATCATTATTGATTTCGTCATGGCTTCATTCCTCCAGCATCAATATTGAAATATGGCTTCGCGCAAAATCTCGCATACTGTGGGATGCGGGAACACGATCTGTTTGATGTCATCGATGGGCATTTCCATCTCAATAAACGTTCCTGCGGCCACGATGAATTCAGAGGCGTAATTGCAAAGCGCCTGGGCGCCCAGGAGCACCCGGCGTTCCCGGTCAATCACCAGCTTGCAAATGCCGTCTCCCCCTTCGTTCTCCGCGAGATACCTCCCGGAAAACCGCATGGGCACCTTCACCACGTCCACTGGTTGACCCTTGGCCTTGGCCGCTTCCTCTGTTTCCCCCACGCTGCCCAGCTCCGGGTTGGTGTAGATCACCCCGGGGATGGCATTGTAGCGCATCGCGTCCCGGCGGCCCAATATGTGGTTGACCGCCACTTCCGCCTCACGGTAGGCGGTGTGCGCCAGCATGGATCGGCCGTTCACATCCCCAGCAGCATATACCTCCGGCTGGTTTGTTTTCATATGGCAGTCGGTGACGATGGCCCCCTGCTCGGTCAGCACATGGATAGTTTCAAGGCCAATATCCTCCGTGTTGGCCCGGCGGCCGATGGACAACAGCACCTTGTCCGCCGGAAGGAATTCCGCCTTCCCGTCCTTTTCATAAAAAATCCCGTCCGCCTTCACCCCGGTCACCCGGGCGGAAAGCTGGAAGGCAATCCCCTTCTTTTCATAGTTCTTTTGCAAAAGCTTTGTCAGATCCCTGTCGTTTTCCCCGGCAATATGGTCCAGCATTTCCACCACGGTGACATTCGTACCGATGGAGTTAAAGTAGGACGCCATTTCCAGGCCGATGACTCCGCCGCCAATGACCACAAGTTCATGGGGCTTTTCTTTTAAGTTCAAAATTTCCCGATTGGTGGCCACCAGGCCGGACGCCAGCCCCTCATGCAACCCGGGGATGGGCGGCACCGCCGGGCTGGAACCTGTGGCGATCAAAAGGCGTTTTCCCAAATACATTTCCTCGCCCACCTGAACCTGATACCCCTCGGCCGTGCGGCCGGTAATCACCCCCCGGCCCTGTTTAACGGTGACATGGTTGGCCTTGAGCGTAGCCTTGACGCCTGCCACAAGTGTTTTTACCACTTTGTTCTTCCTTGCAATCACCTTTTCGTGATCGATGGAAAGCCCCTCTGCGGTAACGCCGTATTTCTCCCCATGGGCCGCGCCATCGTAAAGCTTTGCGCTATACAGCAGGGTTTTCGTGGGGATGCAACCCTCGTTTAAGCACACGCCGCCCAAGGTGCGCTCTTCCACACACAGCACCGAAAGGCCCGCGTGCCCCGCCCGCTCGCAGGCAAGATATCCTGCCGGGCCGCCGCCCAATACGATGAGATCAAAAATCATATGGATTGCTCCTTTCAGCCGATCAGCAATGTATTGAAGTTTTCAAGCGCCAGCCCCAGGTCCCGCAGGAACCGGGAGGCGGGCGCGCCATCCAGCGCCCGGTGATCGTAGGTGAGAGACAGCCCCATGGCCGGATACGCCGTGATCTCTGCGTCCACAGCCCGCACTCTGTCGATCATGCAGCTTACGCCAAGGATGCCCGTTTGCGGGGGATTGATGACGGGGGTAAAATGCTCCACCCCCAGCGCCCCCAGGTTGGACACCGTGAAGCTTGCTCCTGTCAAGAAATCCGGATTGATGCTTCCCGACTGGGCCGCGGCCGCCAGCGACTTGACCTCCGCCGCGATTTCATTAAGGCTCTTCTCGTCCGCGTTGAATATGGTGGGCACCAGCAGGCCCCGGGGGGTGTCCACCGCAAAGCCCAGATGCACATGGGTGAAGCGGCGGATTTTATCGTCCAGATAATGGGCGTTTAAGTCGGGATGCTGTTTCAGTACCCGGGAACAGGCAAACAGAACGATGTCGTTCAATGAAATGTTTGGCACGCCCATGCCTTCCGGCGCGGCCTTAAGCTGCTTTCTAAAGTTTAAAATGGCCGTGGCGTCAAACGAGGAAGTGTGGGTCAGCTGGGCCATTGTAGCAAGGCTTTCCTGCATCGATTTGGCGATCACCCTGCGCAGGTTGCTCAGCTTCACGTCCACGTATTCGGCCTCGGGCACAGGTGCTGCTGCAATTGTCTGCGCCGCTGCCGGGGCCTTCACAAGGGCCGCCCCAGGCGTCAACAAGTCCGCATAGGTCACCCGGCCGCCGATGCCGGTGCCGGCGCCAGAAACATCCCCCTTGTGCTCCATCAATCCCGCCAACGCGCCGGGGGTGGCCCTTGCTCCGCTTTTCGCAAGGGCAAACACGTCCCGCTCTATCACCCGGCCGTTGGGGCCGGTGGGGGCTGCCGTGGCGGGGTCCACGCAGAGCCGTTCTGCCGTCTGCCGGGCGCGGGGAGAAATGGCGGTGGCGGTTGCGGCATAAGCCACAGGCGCAGCAGGAACAGCCGCCGTGTTTACGGCAGGTTCCGCCGCGCCTTCCGGCTTAAATGCAGTTGCGCCCTCCGGCGCATATTCCGCCGTGCTTTCCCCTGGAGCGCCGATCACCGCAACGGTATTCAAACAAGGCACATCGTCATCCACCCCATAAAACACGGCCAGCAGCGTGCCGTCTTGCTTGGCGGTTTCTTCAAAGGCTGCCTTGTCCGTTTCATAGCTAAATAGGACGTCCCCCTCTTTCACCGCTTCCCCAACCTTTTTGTTCCATTCCGTGATGATGCAGCTTTCCACGCTCTGTCCCTGCCGGGGCATGATGACCGCTGTCGCCATATCGTTCCGCCTCCTGCAAATGTTATTTAATATGTTATATTATCGCTATATTATGTTATGTTTCATCATAAATTTAGTTATATAATAACATTTATCTCCGGATGTGTCAATGGTTCCAGGCGGCATGAAAAAGGCCCCGGCAATCACAGCCGCGACCCTAAAAAAGCTGCCTATCAGAAAATGACGATGCCGAGATGCTCCAATAAAATATTCAGCCCGATTAAAACCAGTATCACGCCGCCCGCAAGCTCCGCTCTAGACTCCCATTTCTTTCCAAATACATTTCCCACCTTGACGCCGATCATGGACAGGGTAAATGTAATTACGCCGATAAAGAAAACGGCGCTCAGGATATCCACCTGCAAAAACGCAAGGGAAATGCCCACTGCGAGGGCGTCGATGCTGGTGGCCACCGCCAGCACCAGCATGGTACGCAGCCGAAGATCCGCCTCCTCATGGCAATCGCCGCAATCCTTTTTCCGGCTCTCCACGATCATGCGAATTCCTAAGAACGCCAGTAATGAAAAGGCGATCCAGTGATCCACCGCCACGATATAGCTTGCGAACTGCTTCCCCAGAAAATAGCCAATCAGCGGCATACCCGCCTGAAAAATGCCGAAGTATCCGCCCACCAGCGCGGCATTTTTCAGCGTGACCCTGCGCATGCCAAGGCCTTTGCACACGGCCACCGCAAACGCGTCCATCGACAGCCCCACGGCAAGTAAAAACAATTCCAGTAAGCCCATATTTCTGTTCCCCCTGTCCATCTTACGTATCAGCGTGTCAAAAAACCGCTTCCTATAAAAAAACTCGCCTGCGACGCCCTGTCGCAGACGAGTCTCATCATTTCAAGCAAAACCAGACGTTTAAGTCAGTATGTTGGCATTGCTGCGCACATAATGCGCCGACTACTCCCCCATCTATTGCTGTCATCATAGCAAAATCGGGGGCGCTTGTCAATCCGCCATAGGATATACAAACGATCTGCTGCGCCAGCCTTGTATCCTACTTGACGTTAATGTGAAAGTACACTACTATAACAGATATCATACATGTTGTTATTACAACAAAACGGAGGGGATTTTGCTGGAAATATCGTTGGAAAATACGGTTTTGCTTCAGGGCTCTACCGCCCAGGAGATCGAGAGCATGCTCAAATGCCTGGGCGCGAAGCGTAAGGCGTACAAAAAAGGCGCGGTGATTTACCGCGCCGGAGACAAAACAGGCGCCTTGGGCCTGGTGCTTGCAGGCAGCGTACACATCGAAAACGACGATGTCTGGGGCAACAAAAGCATACTGGAGCATGTCGGCCCAGGCCAGGCGTTTGCGGAAACATACGCATGCGTTAAAGACATGCCCCTGATGGTTACCGTGGTGGCGGCGGAGGCCACAGACGTGCTGTTTTTAAACGTCTCCCGCATCCTGTCCAACTGCCCTTATCGCAGCAGGCTTGTTCATAACCTTCTTTCCATGATGGCGCAAAAAAACCTGATGCTGTCCCGGCGCATTTTTCTGACCAGCGCAAAAACCATCCGGGGGCGGCTGTTGTCGTATCTGTCGGATCAGGCCGCCCATCACGGCAGCCACGCCTTTTCCATCCCCTTCAACCGCCAGCAGCTGGCGGATTATCTGGGGGTTGACCGGAGCGCGCTGTCAAACGAGCTTGCCAAGATGCAGCGGGAGGGGATTTTGACGGTTCAAAAAAACCGGTTTCAGCTGCTGAATCTCCCGGAGTAACAAACCCTTTGGAGGCCATGCCCCCCTGAAAATAATAGAGCACTGCCGGAAGCGCCCGCTTCCGGCAGTGCTCTATTATATCAGGTATTATTTTCTCGCGAGAACCGCCTTCGCCTCTTCGACTATATGGGCGGCGGTCAGGCCGAAGCGCTCCTGCAGGTAATCGACGGGGCCGACCTCGCCAAAGCTGTCCTCCACGGCCACGCAACCCACTGGGATGGGATGCGTCCTTGCAAGGGTCTCACACACGGCGCTATAAAGCCCGCCGATTTTGTTGTGGTTTTCCGTCACGACCGCAGCGCCACATGCTTTGGCATAGCGCGCCACCGCATCTTCGTCCAGGGGCTTCACGCTGAACATGTCCAGTACAGCGGCACTCACGCCCTCCGCCTCCAGGATAGCAGCGGCTTTCATGGCCTCGTGCACCATAATCCCGGCGGCAAACAGGACGATGTCCTTGCCTTCCTTGAGCGTCACGGCCTTGCCGATCTCGAAATGGCTGCCGTTTTGATACACCTTGGCGTTGTTCTTGCGGTTCACCCGGATGTATTTAACCCCCGAAATGTCCTTGCATTGGGCAAGCAGATCCTCCAGCATGGCCCCGTCGGTGATGTCCAGCACAACCGCGCCGGGGAGCGCCCGGTACAGGGCGGTGTCCTCAAAGGGCATATGGGTGCCGCCGTTAAGCGCCGCGCACACCCCTGGGTCGGAGCCGATGATTGTGACGCTGTTGCCCGCGTAGCCGCCGGACAAAAACGCCTGATCATAGCAGCGGCGGGATGCGAACGTGCCGAAGCTATGTACGATGGGCTTGAAGCCCACGGCGCTTAGCCCGCAGGCCACGCCTACCATATTCGCTTCCGCGACGCCGCAATTGATGGCCCGGTCCGGGTTCGCAAGCCCCCATTTGGCGGTGCCGATGCAGCTCATCAAATCCGCGTCCAGATAAATCACGTCCGGATCCTCCGCGGCAAGGCGGGGGATGGTCGCGCTCAAAACTTCCTTGAAAGTGACTTTATCCTTTTCGCCGGCATAAACGATATTAATCATAACTGCTCCCCCTCCCTTAACCCATGTACGCGGCAAGCTTGCCGCGAAGCCCGTCAATCCACTGATCAAACTTTTCTCCACTCACCGCCATGGAGTGGTTGGACACGGTTTCCTCTACCTCAGAAATGCCCGCGCCTTTCACGGTGTCCAACACGATGGCATGGGGCTTGCCCTTCACAGCGCCCGCTTTTTCGATGGCTTCCACCACAGCCCCGATATCGTTGCCGTTGATGTGCTGTGTGTCAAAGCCGAACGCCTCAAATTTTTTCGCGATGTCCAGCTGGGGCAGTATCTCCTCTGTCGTGCCGTCCAGCTGCTTTTTATTCTCGTCCACAAACCAATATAGGTTGTCCACCTTCCGGGCGCCTGCCAGCATTGCGGCCTCCCAGACCTGTCCTTCGTTGATCTCGCCGTCGCCGGTGATTAAAAACACCCGGCTATCCCGGCCCTTTAATTTGTCGCCGATTGCCATCCCCAGCGCCAGCGACGTCCCCTGGCCAAGAGAGCCTGTGGTCATATCCACGCCGGGTGTTTTGTTTCTGTCGCAGTGGCTGGGCAGGCTGGTTCCGGGCCTGTTAAGAGTACTGAGCTTTTCATAAGGAAAAAAGCCCTTGAGCGCCAGCGTGGCGTATACCGCCGGACCCGCATGCCCCTTGGAGCACACGAGCTTGTCCCGCTCCGGCCAATTGGGGTTTTGGGGGTCGATGCGCATTTCGCCGCCGTAAAGCACCGCCAGCAGGTCCGCGACGCTCAGGGACCCGCCGATATGCCCGGACCCAAGGGACTTGATTGTTTCCACTATTCCGATGCGAATTTCTAGAGCAAACTTCTCTAGCTCGCGCCTGTTTGCAGGTAGCATTGCTTTGTCCTCCCTGTTCCTATAAATTAAAACTGTTACGCTTTATTATGCCCCATCCCATTGCTTTCGTCAACGCCATCAATGGGGAAGCCCCGTCATCCGGTTCCTCCTTCCGATCCCATGTCCAATGTCAAAAGACAGCCGTTTTGTGTAAGCCATCTGCGGCGCTCCTCATAATCCGGCATCACCCGGCCGAGGCACTGCCAAAACGCGCCCGAATGGTTTCTGTTTTTGATATGCGCCAGCTCGTGGGCCACCACGTAATCGATGATCATAGGCGGAGCCATCATCAGCCGCCAGTTCAGATTGATCCCCCTCCCCAAGGAGCCCCAGCGGGTTGCCGCCCCGGACAGCCTCAGCGACGGAACCTCCACGCCGAACAGCGGCGCGAAATGGGCAAGCCGCTTTGAAAACACGCTCCGGGCCTCTTGCTTGTACCAATCTTCCAGAAGCTTTCGCAGCATCTCCGGCGGAGCATCCGGCACAAAAAGCGCGTCCCCCTGCAAATGTATCGCCGCGCCGCGTGCGTACCGCAATTGTAAAGGCGCTCCAAGGTATAGGAAAACCTCCCCTTCCCGGTAAGCGTGCCGGGGCGCCCGCTCCCGGCGCTCCGCCTGCCTCACACGGGCAGACTCGATCCAGCGGCTTTTCTCCTCCACCAGCTGACGTATCTGCCCCTCGCTCATCTTTTTTGGCGCCCGCACCTCCAGCAGCCCCTCTTTCGTGATCGTAAGGCCTACGGTGCGCCTATTTGTGCGAATGAGCCGGTCAATGCAAACCATTGCTTTCCCCCCTTCATTCCTTGCCATTATACCCCATTCCTGAGGCCTGTGAAATCCCTTTGGACAAACCGGAAAATAATGGTGGACAAGGTGGCGGAAGCATGGTATAGTTCGAACATAAGTTCGTATTTCGTGGAGGAGACAATGAACAAAGCGGAGGAATTGCTGGAATTGGCCGCCCAGGAAGGGATTGACGTGCACCGGGAGAAGCTTGCGCTGCCTGGGCACCGGGCGTTGTATTTGCGGTGGCGGGATCAGGCGGTGATCCTCCATGACGCAGAGTCGCAAAGCGAGCTGGCGTGTTTATTGGCGGAAGAGCTGGGGCACCACAGCACGGCCCCGCGCCTGCGCATCCACTATCACACAATGGAGGGCATCAAGGCGGAGGCCCGGGCCAGGCGCTGGGCGCACCGGCGGCTGCTGCCCATCAGCCTCATCCAGGAGGCCTACGCCGCAGGTATGCGGGAGCGGTGGGAGCTTGCGGAATATCTGGACGTGACGGAGCCCTTCCTGCAGGAAGCCCTGGAGGATTACCAGGCGGCGGGATTGTTGAAATTTAAGAAAAGACCGGAGCCATAGCAATATAGCAGCCTGCTTCGCTGCTGCTGCGCAGAATACCCGCCCGCAACAATACATTGGAGCTCTAATCCGCGTGATACGGAAAAACTGCCTCCGCCAGACCAAGGGCGAATTTTCCCAGGGTGTCCGCGTCGATGGCGTCAGCGGTATACAGGGAGAACCGCACGCCCCCCTGTGTCCAGACGGCCAGCGCGCCGGTCTCTCCCCCATGATAGGTTTTCACCTGGACGCTTGCATGCCAGTGAGCGCCATCCCCTTCATATTGATGGGCGAGCTCGTCGGCTACCAGATGCACCCCTGAGATATCCTCCTCGGAATACGCCGCGCGATAGGTATAGATCCTGCCCTCCAGTTTAAATATCACCTGGGCAATCTCGCTGCCAATCACGCTGTAGGCCACATTTTCTGCGCCCTCAGGCGCATCGATATGCAGGTCAAGCTCGGCAAAATCCGCCGCGCTCTCCTTTGTCTCAACGGGATTGGCCACCTGGTCGGGCTCAGACGTGGGCGTGGGTTGTGCCGGGGCTCCACATCCAACAGCGCTCATCATACACACCCCCGCCAGCATCCACAATATCATCTTCTTCATTCATTCATCCTCCATCGGTTTTGACCTACAAAACGCCCGCGATTAAAAGCGTTGCATACTCAGTATGGATCGTTTTCCGCCTCTTCACGCAAATCGGTTTTTGCGCGCCCACCGATGTCAGTGCCCAGCACAACCCCAAAGCGTACGGCGTCCTTGCCAAACCGCAGCCGAATGTCGTCCACCGCCGCGTCCAGCTTGGACAGCTTTTCCCGTTCTTCCGGTGCCTCCAGCAAGCTCATCTGCACGACGGGATGTTTCGTCAGCCCGCTTCCGGTGACGCTCAGCAGCCGGATGGGATCGCCAATGCGCCAGGACCGCTCCAGGATCGCGAGGCTTTCCTCCTGCAGCACCTTTGTGGCGTTTGTGGGGGCGGAAAGGGTCTTTTGCCGGGAAATTACCTTCAGGGACGGGTCCTTGATCTGCACCTGGAGGATTGTGCAATAAAGCCCGTGCTTTCTAAGCCGCCACCCCACCTCGTCGCACAGCATGGCAAGCCCGGCCTGCACATCCGCCAGGGTGATGAGATTTCGCTTGAACGTGATGCTGTTTCCCAGGGATTTGACGGGATCGGAT
>CAYPKG010000024.1:0-14912 GCA_964411275.1 uncultured Oscillospiraceae bacterium
TTGATATGCACTGCGGGCTGCAGCCCTGCACTGTGGAGGAAGCATGTATTTTAGACCATAAGTTCCATAAAGCCAACCATAAAGGGCAAATGGGGAAATTCCCTTGTGCCTGTATGAGTAAAGCCGTATTTCAAATACCAGTTTTTCAATATGGCATTTTGCTCAATAATTCCAATGGTGATGATGTTCCCTCCCAGTTCCCTTACGGTTTTTTTGGCGTAATCCAATAAAATTTTGCCATATCCCCGATGCCTGAGCGCCGGGAGAACAGACAATTTCTCCAACTCAAACCGTCCAGCGCCTTTCTCCTCCAATTCAAAAAAACCGATTAAAGAGGACTGAACAAAAAGGCCATACATCATATTGCCTTTTGACCATTCTAAATCGAGGCGGTCAGTTTTTATAAAAGCACCGTTTGAAGGGCAATTTTCTTTCGTGAGATGAAAAGCTTCCGCCACAGTATGAAAGCTTTTTCTGATGACTTCGGCGCAAGCATGCAGCTCATTGAATTCTATTTTTCGTATGAAGTAATCGGGCATGAATTTTACCTCCAAAGTTGAATATCAGCAATCCGGTTAAAATGATTATGCCCCCCACAATCGTTGAGGACTGCGGCCTTTCTTTCGCAATCAGAAAGCCCAATAGGGTGGTTAAAAATGGAGTAATAAACATATAGTTGCTCACAGATGATGTATTCTTGGCTTTAGCGAATGCTTGGGACCATGACAAATAAGCGATCGCGCTTGAAAATATCCCCATTATTATCACATAAAATAATTGTATTGGCGGAGCGTTTTTCACTTCTGCCAAAGAAGCGGGGGAGAATATACTAAGCATAATGGTACCGGCAAATATGCTGAAAGCAGATGTCTGCAAAGCGGAATATCTCCTTGTCAATTTGCGCTGCAAAATATTATAAATACTTAAAAGAATTGCCGCTGCAAACAGCCAAATCAGCCCTTTGTCAATTGTTAAAACTCCGTTTTGCAGCGTGAGCATCACAACGCCCAGAAAAGAAATTACGATAGCCAGCCATTGAAAAGGTTTCAGCCGTTCTTTATAAATGAAACTGGCCAACAGTGCCGTAATGATGGGGACGGTTGCGATGATCACGCTGCTGGTTGAAGCGGTTACGCTTTCGCAGCCTTTATTAAAAGCAATCATATACAAGAAAAAACCTGCCGCCCCTCCCATGACGAACCATTTGATGTCTGATTTTGCCAGGGGCTTCATTTTTGTTGCGATTGCCACAATGATTAAAACCAAGGAGGCGACGAAATATCGCAGAAATCCCAATGAATAGGAGGAAAAATAACGCAATGCCATGCGGGTAAAAACATATGCCAGCGACCAAAATACGATGGTGATCATCGCATAGATGTGAAAGCTGTCTTTTATTTTCACTTTTCTCATCTCCCCAATCTTTACTATGGTTGATCCATACTCTATAATTGAACCATAAAATATTGGCTTAGAAAAGTACCAATTAAAGTGTAATTTTATTGAGCCGGTTATGGAAGGTGAATGGGCATGCTTTTTATTGAGCTGGATAAGGGGTCTAAGCGTTCTTATACAAAACAAATCTATCGGCAATTTCGAGAGAAAATATTGAATGGAGAATTGAAGCCGGGCGAGCGATTGCCTGCCACAAGGGCATTGTCAAGCGAATTGAGCGTATCGCGAAATACCATTCTATCCGCTTACGACATGTTGATGTCGGAGGGATATGTTCAAGGCATTATAGGTTCTGGGGTCTATGTCAAGCATGGCGCGCAAGCATTTCATCAGCCGGAGAAAATGGTTGAAGCCCCATCCCTTGAAGCCGATGACCTGCCGCACAACATGATAAATTTTGACAGCGGTATCCCTGCGTTGGATCTATTCCCCCGCGGCAAATGGAATAGGTTTATCACCAAGGCCATGAACGAGGCTCCGCTGTCCGCTCTCGGATATGATTATCCAGAGGGGAGGCCGGAGCTTCGCCGGGTGCTGGCCGCCTATTTGAAAAAGGTAAGGGGCGTGGATTGCCACCCGGAGCAGATTATGATTACGGCGGGTACGAAACAGGGTTTATCGCTCATCGCAAAATGTTTGCTCAATGAACACAGCGAGGTATGGCTGGAGGATCCGACAAATCGCAATGTAAAAGAGATTTTTTCCTATCATACCGATCACATTATGCCCATAGCCGTGGACGCACAGGGGATACAAACCAATCTGTTCCCCAGAAACAAGGCACCGACTTTTCTTTTTGTCACCCCATCCCATCAATTTCCAATGGGCGGCATTTTATCAATTCAAAGAAGATTAGAGCTGGCTCAATTTGCGCGAGATACAGGCTGCTATATCGTGGAGGACGATTACGACAGCGAATTTCGATACGATGGCGAGCCGCTCAATTCCTTATTTGAACTCAACAGGCAACAGGTGATTTACGTGGGAACATTCAGCAAAATACTGTTCCCGTCCCTGCGGCTGGGCTATCTTGTGCTGCCTTATCCCCTTGTTGAAAAATGCAGGCATTGGAAACGGCTTGGCGATCATCACTCAAATTCCATCAATCAGCTTGCGCTCATGGGGTTTATTGAAAGCGGGGAATTGGAGCGGCATATTATGCGGTCAAAAAAGATATATGGCAAGCGCCGGGATTTCCTGCTGTCCTTGCTGGAAAAATATTTCCCCCACAAGGTTAAGGTTTATGGAGCTCCAGCGGGTATGCACATTGTGGCGGAGTTTGACGGAATTACATTCACTAAGGAATTGGTTGCGCGCTTGAAAGATACCGGTACTTATATTGTTCCAGTGGAAAACCACGCAATGATCAAAGGCAATCATAGTTCTCAAATCATTTTAGGATATGCGCATCTTAATCAAACCCAAATGGAGGAAGGGATCATCAACATAAAAAATGTGCTGGAGAGCAAATAACCATATTCAGCTTAAGCAGCTTTACACGGGTGATAATAAAAAAAGATGCGCTACATTTAAATCCTTTTCCTTGTTTGCCCGTTCATATAGTTAGAGCAGGGAATTCACCGCGAAGGGAGGTCGGCGGCAACGGAAGATTACATATTGATCAGGCGAACTATGGCAGGCGACAATAAAGCCTTTGATGCGCTGGTAAGAAAACACTATCAAAATATCTACGCGTATTGCTATCGCAGAATGAGAGATGAAAATACCGCCGCCGATTTGACCCAAGATGTTTTTCTTAAAGTCGTTGCGGCGATTTATCAATATCGCTTTACGGGCAAGTTTACCAATTTTATTTTTACCGTGGCAGTCAATACCTGCAACGACTATTTGCGAAAAAGCAAGGCGATGACCGATTGCGATATGGAAGCCCTGCCTTCTACCGATCGGCTTCCCCTGGACACCATCATTCAGAATGAAGAGGGGGAGCGCTTGCAGCACCTAATGGCTTCGCTCCCCGATATGCAAAGGGAAACATTGATCCTGTATTACTACCACGACATGAAAGCCAAGGACATCGCCAAGATTACCGGCGTTCCTGTGGCGACGGCTAAATCAAGGATAAAGCAGGGGCTTGATAAGCTCAAAAAAGCATATGGAAAGGATGAAGCGCGTGAAATATAGAAGGCAAAACGGCATGTTTTTTCCCGGCGAAAGCATACCCCCCTCAAACGAAAGCCGGATCAAGCAAACCATAGCCTTGGGACAGGAGTATATGCAGCGGCATATCCCCGAGAAAACTCCTTTTTTAAGCCTGTTCCATGAACAAGTGAAATATATATCGCCTTTCTTGTGGATCACACAGTTTGCCGCCCTGATCATCATACTCTCAGCGACCATGGGCGGCGAACCGAATGTATTGACGGCGCAAAACATGCTGTTTCAGCTTGCGCCGCTCTCGGCATTGTTCGCTGTGCCCGAACTCATGAAAGGCAGCCTGTACAATATGTCGGAATTGGAAAGCAGCTGTAAAAACAGCGGCAGCGTTATTCTGCTGATGCGCCTGATTGCCGTTGGATGTATCAATATGGCTACACTGCTCCTGTTTACAGGTATTATGACCGGAACTTGGCAGCAAAGCTTTTTCTCGCTGATATTGTACGCGGTTGTCCCATATAACTTAGTCAATGTGATATGCCTCGCCTTGATCCTAATGTTAAAAATCAGGGGAAGCAATGCGGCATTGACGGTATCCGTACTATCAGCCGCTATCGTGTTTACCCTCCCCATGGGGGTGATCTCACTTGGCGACATCAGCAATATGACAATGCTTGCCGCTTTTATTGGAACGGCGGCGCTGTTATATTTCCAAATGGTTCAGGTATTAAAGTCTATGCCGGCAGGAGGGCATATTGCATGGAATTGAGGATTGACAAACTATCAAAGCAGTACGGTGCGAAGATCGCCGTGGATTGTTTTGAAACCACCATCAGCGATGGCGTTCACGCATTGCTTGGCGCCAACGGCTCCGGGAAAACCACGCTTATGCGCATGCTTTGCGATGTATTGCGCCCAACAAGCGGAAACGTTCTGCTGGACGGGACGGGCATATCGGTCATGGGCGAACAATACCGTGAGCTGCTGGGCTATTTGCCGCAAAACTTTGGATACTACCCCAATTTTACGGGCTGGGATTTTATGATGTACCTTGCCGCTTTGAAGGGTCTGCCTAAGATGACCGCTTCTCAGCGGTGCGAGGAATTGTTAAAATTGGTCGGTCTTTTCGAGGTACGCAAGAAAAAAATCAAGACATACTCCGGCGGCATGCGCCAGAGGATTGGAATAGCCCAGGCGTTGATCAACGACCCCAAGATTTTGATTTTGGACGAGCCCACAGCAGGGCTTGATCCGAAAGAGCGCGCAAAATTTCGCAATATCATCAGCGGTTTATCCGCCAATAAGATTGTTTTGCTGTCCACCCATATTGTTTCGGATATCGAGTATATCGCGGATGATATTATGATTATGAAGCGAGGCAAGCTAGCATTGCGCGACAATGCCCATCGTATCTGCAATGTGATCGAAGAAATGGTATGGACCTGCACGGTGCCCGCCTCTGTCGCGGATAAAATGCAGGGCGAGCACATTATCAGCAATCTTCGCCATACGGGGGAACAGATTGAACTTAGAATTGTATCGGAAGAAAAGCCACATGACAGCGCCGTTCAAGTTCCGCCCAATTTAGAGGATCTATACCTCTATTTCTTTAGAGAGGATAAAAACAATGAGCTTAACGAAATATGAGCTGTTGAAAATATTGAAAACGCCTGTTACGGCCATCGCAATTGCCGTAGTGCTTTTGTTAAATCTTTATATGCTGCTGCTGGGAAGTCAAAACGGAAATTACTGCGCGAACGAGTCTCCTTTTCACACCGATATAGAACGCTTAAAGCAAGACGGGGCATATTTTGCGGGCGAAATAACCGACGCGTGGAATCAAAAATATAAAGCAGAAGCAGATGCGATCATCAACGACCCCGCCAATCATGTGCCGGAAACAGAAAAAGAGCAAATCAGGCGGGAGCTTCAATTGAAATATTCGGATGAAGCCATTGCCAACATGGGAAACTTTATCTATTTGAAGGAAACCATCATCCATTCCAACGAGTATCAGAAATACGAGTCCATGGAGTTTGCCTCCTGCTTCTATGAAAGGGCGGCCCAGGTCGGTTCTTCCATTGCGGATGGGTACAGGGAGCGTTACCCGGGTATAAAAGGTGAAACTCTCGGGGCCAAAACGGAAGAGATGTATGGATACATGGCGAAAGGCTACAGGGCAATCTATGATTACGATTACGGGTATTGGAAGCTGCGCAATATGCACGCCACCTACCCGTTTACCATAGGGCTGATCATATTGATTGCCCTTGCACCCATGTTTGCGTCCGAGTATTCCGGCAAAACAGATGCGCTTCTTTTGACGTCAAAGCATGGAAAAAGGCGGCTTATTTATGCTAAGCTCAAAGGGGGATGCTATTTGCACTGCTGTCTTGGGTTGCGATTGAGCTTTTTAACTCGCTGCTGATATTTGGTATCTATGGCACGACGGGCTGGGAGGCCTATTGGCAGAATTGGATGCTGGACTGGTCGCCATTCGCGTTTAATCAGCTGCAGATCACTCTGGTTACCATTGGGACGAGTTTACTGGGCGCACTCTTTATGGCTGGAAGCATTATGCTGATTTCGGCACTCTCAAAAAATCAGTTTGTGAGCCTGTTGATTGGCGGCGTTATGCTCCTGCTGCCCATCTTTAGCTTCGCTTTAGCGGATTATGAAGTAGTTCAAACGATCTTCCATTTCATGCCCACGAGGATTTTAACGGCAATCAACCAATGGCAGTGGTTTGATCTTGCGTATCTGTTTGGAAAAGCCATCCCGCTGCAATATGTAATCACCGTGTCAGCAGCGCTTGTATTAACAATCAGCATGGTATTGAGCTTCTTTACTTTCAAGCGGCATCAAGTGGAAAATTAAGGGGGGTATAGTATGAAAAACATATCTATTCTACTTGTCTTGCTGCTATTCTTTTTAAGCGGCTGCACAGGCAAAGAAAAACCAGCGAACCCGGTTTCCACTCCTTATGTTGTTCAGGAGAATTCCACCATAGAGATAGACAATTCGGAGCTGGTGAAGGCTGAGGTTCAGGGCCGCTTGCCGATCAGTACAGAGAGCATAAAAGCGGTTTTGACAGATACCGGGCGCTTTACCCATAACCGCGTTGAACTGCCCGGCGGCAATATAGATTTGCATTTTTCATTGGATCAGCCGGAGGGGGACGATTTCCCAGGGGCGGCCAGAATATTTTTCTGCGTATTAAGTGAAAATACCACAGAAATTATTTCCTATAACTTCAGCAAAGTAACGGTCAATGGAAATCAGCAAGACGCCATCAAATGGGGGCTGAACTTGATTTTGCAAATATTTGATACCGGGCTTACGGATGAAATATGGGCTGATATTATGGAAATCGCCTCAAAATCTGAAGATGCAGGCGCGATGGGTACGGATTATGAGGGTTATTCAGACGAAGAAGCCGGTATTGGGCTTACATACGCCGACCTTGGCGAAACCGTACAGATTGATATTAGGCCGTATTGACGAGCATCCGTACACCAGATCTGGCGCAGGTTAAGAACCGCTCCAACATGAGTTTAACTTGTTATACACTAAAATCCAATGTATAATCAGAACACATAGCAAAGTATAGGAAAGGGGGAGATTTTTTTGGAAAACTTGTCTGAAATCAGGGATAACATAAGAAAAATAAAGCCTCTTGAAAACAGGATATCAAAACTGGATGAGCGGCTATATCATGCTGAAACAGAGGTTGATTTTTGGTTTGATAATATCTTTACCGATGTTTCCGTTCGCTATCAAATACGCGATAATATCGAACAGCTTGACGGTTTACTGAGCGGGCTGAATAACGTTGAAACGCTATTAAATGATAAGGCCCGTGAGATAAACGCACGCCTTGACGATATGAAACGAAAACAAGAGGATTTACTGGTGTTATACTAAGTAATATTGGTGTAACTTCGGGCTGTAGCAGTAATCATGATTACTGCATAACAGTAGGATTTTTCTCCTCCGGAGAAAACCCGGGGCCTAAAAAGGCGTCACTGGCGCCTTTTTGCGGCTCTTCTAGCCGCCGGCCCGCTGTAGCGCCAAGTGCATCTGAATAATTATGCTTGGTATGCACTTAGCGCTACAGCCCCAAGTTACAGGGTTTGCGTTCTTGACAGACCCAGGTCAGGCCGTTTCCACTGCGGCAGCGTCCTCAAGCCCCAGGAATTCAATGCCCATGTCCCGAAGCTTATATTTCTGGATCTTGCCGCTGGCGGTCATGGGAAACGCATCAACAAACTTGACGTACCGGGGGCATTTGAATTTGGACAACCCCCTTCTCACGAACGCCACAAGTTCCTCCTCGGTGGCGCTTGCGCACTCCTTGACAATCACGCAGGCCAGCACCTCCTCGCCGTATTTCTTGTCCGGCACGCCCACCACCTGTACATCCGAAACCGCGGGATGGGTGTAGAGAAATTCCTCGATCTCCCGGGGATATATGTTCTCGCCGCCGCGAATGATCATGTCCTTCAACCGGCCGGTAACCTTGTAATACCCCTCCGCGTCCACGGAGCACATGTCCCCTGTGTGAAGCCAGCCGTCGGCGTCGATGGCAAGCTTTGTGGCCTCCGGCATTTTATAATAGCCCTTCATCACCTGATAGCCCCGGGTGAGCAGTTCCCCAGGCACGCCCACAGGCGCTTCCTCGCCTGTTTCCGGTTCCACGATCTTGATTGTAACGTTGGGCTGGCAGCGGCCCACCGTGGACACCCGCTTGTCAAGGGGATCGTCCACAGCCGTCATGGTGGTAACGGGGGAGGACTCGGTCATGCCGAAAGCGATGGTGACCTCCGGCATGTGCATCCGGTCGTTGACCTGCTTCATCACCTCGATGGGGCAGGGAGAGCCCGACATGATGCCGGTGCGCAGGCTGGAGAAATCATATTTGTCAAAATCCTGATGCTTCAGCATGGAGATGAACATGGTGGGTACGCCAAGGAGGGAGGTGCATTTCTCCATCTCTACGCTTTTCATCACCGTTTCCGGGTTAAAATGATCCACCAGCACGATTGTAGAGCCGTGGGTGATGCAGGAGGTGACCCCCAGCACGCAGCCAAAGCAATGGAACAGCGGCACGGGGATGCATTCCCGGTCGAGGGGGGTGAGCGCCTTGCGGTCGCCTATGGACTTGCCGTTGTTGATGACGCCGTAATGGGTGAGCATCACGCCCTTGGGAAAGCCCGTGGTGCCGGAGGTGTACTGCATGTTCACCGCTTCATAGGGGGAAAGCCCGGCCTGGACGGCAGCCCTGGCGTCGTCAGAGACGGCTTCGGCCATGGCGTACAGGTCGCTCCAGTTAAAGCAACCCGCCTGGGGCTCATTTTCGAGATACACCACGTTTTTGAGGCAGGGAAGGGAGGGACAGTCAAGCTCGCCGGGGCAGCTGATGGCAAGCTCCGGGCAGATGTCCCGAAGATGCTGCATGTAGTCGCTGTCCTTGGTGCCCTTCATCAGCACCAGCGTCATGCTGTCGCTTTGGCGCAGGAGGTACTCAAGCTCAAACCGCTTGTAATTGGTGTTGACTGTGACGAGTACCGCGCCGATCTTCGCCGTGGAAAACATCAGCGTGAGCCACTCCACATAATTCGTCGCCCAGATCGCCACGTGATCACCCTTTTTCACGCCCATTGCCATCAGCCCCCGGGCGATCCGGTTGCACTCGTCGCGAAACTCCCGATAGGTCATGCGCACCTTTTTCATGGGCTCCACCACGCAGTCGGTGTTGGGAAAGCGGGCTGCCTGGGCATCCAGCAGGTCGCCAAACGTCATCTCGATGAGCGTATAAAAATCCATTTCCTCCAACTGGCGGATGCAGTTCTTGATGCGGTCCATAATCTTCCTCCTGAAATTTTTTCAATAAAAAAACGCCTTCGTCTCCATACAGAGACGAAAGCGTTGCTTTCGCGGTACCACCCTGCTTGCGCTTATAAAAGCGCCGCCTTAACCGGACACAATCATGTCCTGCCCCCTGTAACGGTGGGGCTTTCCGGCCAAGCCTACCGGTCTATAACGACTTTCGGTTGGCGGCTCCGGGGCCAGCGTGTCCGGTTGTCCATACCGCCTTACACCAACCGGCGGCTCTCTTTGCTGAACAATCCCGACAACATTCCCCATCACTGCCGAAGAAATATTGCACATTATGGATGATTATACGCATACGCCATTGGTTTGTCAACGGGTAATTTTCGTTATTTTTTTCTCGGTCGCCGGTTTCGTGCTTTTTGGCCCTGGCCAGGCGCCCGCTCCGGCGGCACCAGCGCCTGTTTATGGAAGCCGATGAGGTCATCCCGATCCGCCAGGCGCAAAGCTTCCCGGACCTTTTCGAAATTCCGGGGCAGGAAAAACTGCATCAGCGCCCGCTGCATGCCCTTTTCCTTTTGCGTTTTCGCCACGTATACCGGCTGCATGTCCCGGGGATCAAGCCCCGTATGGTACATGCAGGTGGATAGCGTCCCGGGGGTGGGATAAAAATCCTGCACCTGCTCCGGCCGGTGGCCGGTGGATTTCAGGTATTGCGCAAGGGCGATAGCCGCGTTCAGGTCGCTGCCGGGGTGAGAGGAGATGAAATAGGGCACGAGGTATTGATCCATCCCGAGGTTGTTGTTGATCTGCTGGTATTTGGCCGCAAACCGCTGAAACAGCCCGTGTTCCGGCTTGTTCATGTAATAGAGCACCCGGTCGTCTATATGCTCCGGCGCCACCTTCAATTGCCCGCTGACGTGATGGGCAATCAGTTCCCTGAAAAACATGTCGTCCCTGTCATACATGAGATAATCGTAGCGTATGCCGGAACGGATGAACACTTTTTTAACCCCGTTTACCTCCCGGAGCTTTCGCAATAGCGCCACATAGTCCCGGTGATCCACCGTCATGGATGAGCAGCGCTCAAACCCGATACATTGCTTCCCCCTACACGAGCCCTTGTCCAGCTGTTTTTTGCAGGCCGGCGCGCGGAAATTCGCCGTGGGGCCGCCCACGTCGTGGATATACCCCTGAAAGCCAGGAAGCCCTGTGAGCAGCTTCGCTTCCTCCACGAGGGAGTCATGGCTGCGGGACTGGACGATGCGCCCCTGATGGAACGTCAGCGCACAAAACGAGCACCCGCCAAAGCAGCCCCGGCAGGAGGTGAGGGAATACTCCACCTCGTCGAGGGCGGGGATGTGCGCTTTGTAGCTTGGGTGGGGCCGTCTGGTGTAGGGAAGGGCATATACGGCGTCCATCTGCGCCTTCGTCAGCGGCATGGCGGGGGGATTTGCCACCAGATACCGGCCCTTTTCATGGGCCTGGACAAGCCGCCTGCCGGCAATGGGATCCTGCTCTTTGTACTGGGCGATAAACGCTTGAGCGTACGCCCTCTTGTCCCGGGAAACCTCTATATAGGAGGGCAGCTCCATATACTCATATACTTTAGACAGGTCAGGGGCCATGTAGCAGCTTCCGGGGATATACGTGATGTCTGAGATGGCAAGGCCGCTATTGAGCGCGTCCGCCAGCTCCACGATGCTGTTTTCTCCCATGCCGTAAAGCAAAAGATCCGCGCCGCTGTCCGCGAGAACCGAGTGGCGCACCTTGTCGTCCCAATAATCGTAATGGGCAAACCGCCGCAATGACGCCTCGATCCCGCCTATGATGACGGGCACCTTGGGGTATGCCTCCCGGCAGCGGTTGGCGTATACGATCACCGCCCGGTCAGGGCGGCGGCCGATGACACCGCCGGGGGTGTACGCGTCTGTCCTGCGGCGGTGCAGGGCCACGGAATAATGATTGACCATGCTGTCCATATTTCCGGCGCTGACAAGAAAACCCAACCGGGGCTGGCCAAGGGCGCGAAACGCGTTTGCGTCCCTCCAGTCCGGCTGGGCGATGATGCCGACGGTGTACCCGGCATGCTCCAGCACCCTGGCGATGATGGCCGTGCCAAAGCTGGGGTGGTCGATATATGCGTCCCCGGTGATATACACAAAATCCGGTTGTATGATGCCCCGTTTATTTAATTCGTGCCTGCTCACCGGCAGCGGCGCAGTGCCCAGCTCCATCATCAACCCCACATCAAAGACAGCATGGGCACGACTTGCTTTTTCCGGGACATGACCCCGGGAAGGAACGCCCGGTTATCCCCTACGTCCACGTTAAACGCCTGCTTGATGATGTCCGAGTCGCCCAGATAGAGCAAAAGCGTCCCTTCGCGCAGCACGTCGGTGAGCATCAGCAGGATCAGATCGTACTGATTTTTTGCCTTGGCTTGTTCCATGGCGGCGAACAGCTCCTGCTCGCGTTCCATAATCAGCTCGCTGTCCAGACAGGTGACCTGGCCAATGCCAAGGGAATGCCCCGCGATGTGGAACTCCTTAAAATCCGACAGCAGCATTTCCTTCGCGCTTTTCTCCCCGGAGGAGGAGGCCGCGAATATGTCGTGCCCCAGCTCGTCCACGGTAACCTGGGCAATCCGGGCCATCCGCTCCGCCATTTGCCTGTCCCTTGGCGTGCAGGTGGGGGACTTAAAGACGATGGTATCGGATACGATGGCAGCCGCCAGGAGCCCCGCCATTTTAGGCGAGGGCATCACGCCTTTTTCCTGGAACATCCCCGCGATGATGGTGGCGGTGCTGCCCACAGGCTCGTTTCTAAAATAGATGGGGGAGCCGGTCTGCACGTCCGCCAGCCGGTGATGATCGATGATCTCAAGAATTTCCGCCTGCTCCAGCCCGGGGATGGACTGGGCGGCTTCGTTATGATCCACCAGCACCACCCGCTTGCGCTTGGGACGGATCAGGTGATACCGGGAAACGGTGCCCACCACACGCTCCTGCGCATCCAACACCGGGTAGGACCGGAAGCGGCTTTGCAGCATGCTTTCGCGCACATCGTCCACATAATCCTCGAGATGAAAATACACCACGTCTTCTTTGCGGCAGATCCGGGAAACCGGAATAGACTGGTAAATCAGCCGCGCGGCCCGATACGCGTCGAAGGGGGTGCTAATCAATACCGTATTGCTTTCTTTTGCCAATGTAAGCGTATCCTTACTTATCTCAGACGCGCAGACGATCACGCAGACCGCCTTCTTTTCGATGGCGGCGCGGATCACCTCCGGCTGCTGTCCGCACAGCAGAATGCTGTTTTCAATCACGCGGCCTGGCAGTGGATTGGTCTGGGGAAGCGCAATGACTACCTCGCCGGAGATGCCGTCCACGCCGTCCGCGTCGTGAACGAGCTGTCCCTCAAGAGAGCTCAGAAGGTTAAACAGCGGGATATGATTGACATTCGCGTCGTCGATGGAGCGCATGTCAAAGCCCGCGATATCGCTTAAGGATAGCATGCCGTACAGCGTGCCGTCGTCGTTAACCACCGGCAGGGTCATGATCTTCTGGTCTTCCTGGAGGATGCCCCAGGCGTGGCTGACGGTCACCGCGCGGCTGATGACGGGCGGCGTGTCGTAATTGAGATCCATAACCTGGGTGCGTACGGTATAAAGCTTCTCCGGCGGCGGATAGCCAAAGCGGGTTAACACCAGCTTTGTTTCGTCGTTCAACTCGCCCAGCCGCACCGGAATAAAACCCCGGTCGCCCAGGGCGTTACGCAATGACGCGTAGGCCATGGCGGATACGATGCTGTCCGTATCCGGATTGCGGTGGCCGGTGACATAAACCTTGGACATAAGAATTCTCCCATCTAAGATCATTCATCATCATGGTAACAGATGTTTCCATGTCTCACAAGAGGCGGCGCCATATTTTACGGCATTTTTACTGTGTGGAAAAAAGGCGAAAAACCCCGAGATTATCCGGGGAATACTAAGGTAAGGAGAGCCGAACCCATGTGGTTTTCGCTTGTGCTGCACTGGCTTGTGCGTTGTTGCCGCAGCTTGCCGTGGCGCCACCACGCCTGCGCCACGGCGTCTAGCACAAGCAAGCACTTCACAAACGAAAACTCTCTGACCCAAAGTAACGGCCTCATAAACGGCTGCATTGGGCACACGGGTTCAGCTTTCCTTACCTTAAGCAACCGCACACGCATTCGAGGGGGGGAATAGAATGCAGAAGCGACTTAATTGGGGAGGCAGGCAGCTATGACGCTATTTTCAACCACGTTACAGGCGGTTTTGCTGGTGGTGTCATTGACCACCGACGCCTTTGCCGCAAGCCTTTCCTATGGCGCGGAGGGTATTAAAATCCCATTTCCCTCTGCCGCCACCATCAGCGGCGTTTGCAGCCTGATGCTGGCGGCTGCTATGGTATTTGGAAACATGGCCGCCAGCGCCATCCCCGATGGCATTACGAAATGGATCGGATTTTCCTTGCTGCTGTTGATGGGGTTCATCAGGCTGATAGACCGGTGGATTAAGAATTTTATCAGAAGCCGCAAAGAGATCGCATTGTGCTTTGGCGGCAGAAATTTTCACGTGATTATGACCATATACGCCGACGCCGGGGCGGCGGATCAGGATCAGTCCAAGGAGCTTAGCGTGGCCGAGGCGGCCACCCTTTCCCTGGCGCTGTCATTGGACTCCCTTGCGGCGGGGTTTGGCGCGGCCATGGCCGAGGGATCGGCAGCGCTGTGCCTGGGGCTGTCACTGATCCTTACGTACGCAGCCATCCGCTTTGGCTGCGCGCTGGGCACAAGGATCGCGAAAAGCCTTTCCTTTGACCTTTCGTATCTGTCCGGAGCGCTACTGGTGCTGCTGGCGGTGCTGCGGGTGCTGCGGGTGCTGTAAGGCTAAGGTTATGAAACCCACATGGGTTCGACTCTCCCAAAATAAATGTGATATCAATGTAAAAATATTAAAAAGCTACCTGTAAAAGAATCCAATGTATGTTATCCTAAGATTGAGGTGATGTCATTGGCACAGAAAAGAACGAAAATTAAGGACAGTCGCGGCCAGAACAAATCCATATTACGCGAAAAAACAAACGAGTCCTTGCGCTCCGTACTGCCCATCACGGGCATTGTCGTATTGCTGAGCTTTTCCATCGCGCCCATGCCAAGCTCCATTTTGTTGGCGTTTTTATTTGGCGCGGTGCTTCTTATTGTAGGAATGGGATTATTTACTTTAGGCGCGGAAACTGCTATGATTCCCATTGGTGAACGGGTGGGCGCGACGATTACCCGCTCGCGCAAGCTTTGGCTTGTGGTGACGGTCAGCTTTATCATCGGTGCTGTCATCACGTTCAGCGAGCCGGATCTACAGGTGCTGGCCATCCAGGTGCCAACAATTCCCAACGCCATACTGATTGGGGCGGTGGCACTTGGGGTAGGATTGTTTCTAGTGGTAGCGTTGCTGCGTATCCTGTTTAAGGTGCCCCTTCGTA
>CAYPKG010000024.1:14922-28879 GCA_964411275.1 uncultured Oscillospiraceae bacterium
GGCTTTTACGTGCTGGCGTTTATAATTGCCATATTCGTACCCAAGGAGTTTCTGTCCATCGCTTTCGACTCGGGCGGCGTAACAACAGGCCCTATGACGGTGCCGTTTATCATGGCCCTGGGCCTTGGCGTTTCGTCCATTCGAAGCGACGCGGACGCGGGCAAGGACAGCTTTGGACTTGTGGCGCTGTGCTCGATTGGGCCGATCCTGGCGGTGCTGGTATTAAGCTTGGTGTTCAAATCGGATGCTGGGGCATACACCCCTGTCATACTGCCTGACGCACCGGATTCCCGGGCAATGTGGCAGCTGTTTGCCCACGGCTTTCCGGATTATATGGGGGAAGTCGCCCTGGCCCTGGCGCCCATCGCCGTTTTTTTCGCTATATTTCAGATCATTTCCCTGAAATTGCAGAAAAAGCAGCTTTGGAGGATTATCTTTGGTATCTTCTATACCTATGTGGGGCTGGTACTGTTCCTGACGGGGGTCAACGTGGGGTTCATGCCCGCCGGTAATTACATCGGCCAGCAAATCGCGGCGCTGCCCTACCGGTGGATATTGATCCCAATCGGCATGCTAATGGGTTATTTCATCGTGAAGGCGGAGCCTGCCGTGCATGTATTGAACAAGCAGGTAGAGGAGATTACCTCCGGAACCATCCCGGCCAAGGCCATGGATGTGAGCCTGTCCGTTGGCGTGGCGGTGTCGGTAGGGCTTGGGATGATCCGGGTGTTGACTGGAATATCGATATTCTGGTTTTTAGTTCCGGGGTATCTCTTGGCAATTGTCATGACGTTTATGGTGCCGGATATATTTACCGCCATCGCGTTTGACTCCGGCGGCGTGGCTTCCGGCCCTATGACTGCTACATTTTTGCTGCCTTTCGCCATGGGCGCTTGCGAAATGTTGGGTGGAAATATTGTAACGGATGCCTTCGGTATCGTGGCCATGGTGGCCATGACGCCGCTTATTACCATACAGGCACTTGGCGTGCTGTACCAATACAAGCTTAAAAAGTCGGAGAAACAAGATGTGGAGCCGGAGGAGCCGGATGAACAGGGTTCTGAGGGAGAGGAGATTATCGAGCTGTGAACAGGAGAAGAATACATTGCTTCTTTCGTTCGAAAGGAGGCCGGATATGGGCATAGACTTTACGATGACGATTACCGACCGGAATAAGTCTGAGGAATTTATAGAGTTTTACCGGGGGATCGGCGTACCGCTTGTGTTCTGCATCCTGGGGCGGGGTACCGCCACGGGTGAAATTCTCGATTATCTGGGGCTGGAGGCATCGGAAAAATCGGTGTTGATCGGCATGGTGCCCCAACACCGCGCAAGAGAGTTTGTGCACATGACCAGAAAAACAATGTGGCTGGACGTGCCGGGAAACGGGATATTATTGACTGTCCCGGTGGCAAGCATGGGCAGCGCGAAGACGATGCGGTTTTTAGTGGACGACGAACAGATTGAGTCAGGGGGCGAAATCATGGAGAAAGAGCATACTCACGAACTGATCGTGGTGGTAACCAACCAGGGATATACGGACTTTGTCATGGACGCAGCCCGGTCTAAGGGCGCGGCGGGGGGTACCATGGTACACGCCAAGGGTACCGGCATGGAGATTGCGAAAAAGTTCTTCGGCGTGTCCATCGCCGAGGAAAAAGAGATGATATTCATCGTCGCGCCGGCAGCGGACAGAAGAGCCATCATGCAGGAAGTGATCGACCAGGCGGGGGTGCGCACAAAGGCGCAGTCGCTGGTGTTTTCCCTGCCGGTATCGGCGATTGCCGGCCTAAGGCAGGTTGAGGACTAGCCACAATAGATTGGCGTTAGAGCGTGGCACGTCCTGCATTGATGTGCCGCGCTCTTTTTGTTTCAGTTGAAATTCCATACATGTTTTTCCTATCCCAACATACCTTGTACAAAGCACTTTTTTGGACAAGGAAGGGTGGAATACATGGAATACAGGCGACGCAGGAGAAGGCGCGCCCGGCGGGCGGCCAGCTCTGTTTCCGGCGCTGGCAAAGTTTTTGTGGCGCTGCTGGTGGTGGCGGGGGTGGTATACGTGGTCAGCGCGTCCGCGGCAGGCACCTGGATCGCGCAAAACGTGATGGCACCGGTGTTTCGCACGGTGGATGATTTTGTGTCCGGTGTAAAGGCCACACCAACGCCTGGGGGAGCTGCCCAGGCGGAGGAAACGCCGGGGATGTTGTCCCCTGCGGGGAATGACGCGCCCACCGCGTCCGAGCAGATTGAGCTTCCCGCAATGACCTGCTTTGCGCTGCAAATGGGGGTATATTCCAGCGCTGAAAATGCAAACGCACAGGCGGCTTCGCTGCAAAAACAGGGCGCGGGGGGGTATGTGCTGGAGGATGGGGGCAGGTACCGGGTACTGGCCGCCGGATATGAGCAGGAGGAAAGCCTCCGGGCGGTGAAAGAGCAGCTGACGGCCCAGGGCATGGATTGCGCGCTGTATCAGTTGGAAGCGCCGAAAAGCGTATTGGAGGTTACCGCAAGCCAAGAGCAGGTGACGGACATCCAAAGCGGCCTTAGGGCGTTGATGAAACTGCAGTCCGAGCTGGCCTCCGCCGCGCTGAAATTTGACCAGGAGGGGATGACCCCAACCGCCGGACGGGAATTGGCAGGGGAACTGCTATCCACGTTTCGCCAGGCAGGGGCCCGGCTTCTCTCAATGCAGGGGCAGGGGATTTTAACGGATATGCAGGCCTGTCTCGCCCATTGTGAGGATGCTCTTGAGGAGCTGGCAGAATATAATACTGAAAGTACTGTAGATTTTTCTTCCAAAATGAAATATACTCATTTATATATTGCAAGTGAGTATGGAAAACTCGGCCAACAGATCTCGGCATATTAAATCCGGCAATGGGAGGATACAAATGAAAATTGCGGACATCGTCAATATTCTGGATGCGGAAGTGCTTTGCGGTGCGGACAGGCTGGACCAGGAAATCACAGCGGCATTCGGCACCGACATGATGAGCGATGCGCTGGCGTTTATGCACGAAAAAACGCTGCTACTCACCGGCACGGTAAATCCACATGTAATCCGTACTGCGGAAATGCTGGATGTTCGCTGCATCCTGTTTGTCCGGGGAAAGCCAGTTTCGCAGGAAATGCTGGAAATGGCGGAGGAGCAGGGCATGGTGCTGCTCGGAACGCCGAAAACTCTTTATGTATCCAGTGGCCTGTTATATCAGGCGGGTCTGCCGGGCTGCATGAGGAGCTAAACCATGGAAAACGCTGCATTTATAGAACGCTATCATGTGGAGCGGGCTGGGTTTGACAAGGCGGGCGAGGCGTCCAGCAAGATCAAGCGCCTGCTGAAAAAGCTTGGGATTGCGCCGAACGTTATTCGGGATGTGGCAATTGCAGCATACGAGACGGAACTGAATTTGGTCATCCACTCCCTTGGCGGGATGCTGACGCTTGAGGTTCGGCCGGATATGATACTCCTGTCAAGCGAGGATCGCGGCCCCGGGATACCGGACATTTCCCTGGCATTGAAGGAAGGATTTTCCACCGCGCCGGACAGCGTTAGGATGATGGGTTTTGGAGCGGGCATGGGCCTTCCAAACGTAAAACGACACAGTCACACATTTGAAATCGATAGCGAAGTGGGCAAGGGAACGACCATAAAAGCAACCTATTTTCTAAAATAAGCGGATGGTAAGGCGCAAACACCCCGTTAAGGGAGGTTGGCGTCATACACCCGCAGCACAGGAGGAAGAACGCCATGTTGTACAAGCATTCCGTTCGGATCGACCGCCGAAAATGCGTTGGTTGCACCAACTGCATTAAAAACTGTCCCACAGAAGCCATTCGCGTGCAGCGGGGCAAGGCCAAAATATTGGACGAGCGCTGCATCGATTGTGGGACATGCCTTATATCCTGCCCCCATCATGCGATGGTGTCGGTGACGACGCCGCTTACGGAGTTGAATGTCTTCAAGTACAATATCGTCATTCCCTGTACGGCCCTGTATTCTCAGTTTCGGCATTTGCAGGATCTGGGGGATGTGTACGAGGGCCTGTATGCCATGGGCTTCGACTATATTTATGAAGAGGCGAAGGGTGCCGAAATCGCGGCTGAGGCCATGCGCATATACCTGCGCTCCGGCGAGGCGAATTACCCGGTCATCTCCTGCTCCTGCCCGGTTGTTCCAAGGCTGGTGACCACATTGTTCCCCAATCTCATCGACAACCTGTCTCCCTTCGTGTCCGCCACGGAGGTGGCGGCCCGGGTGGCGAAGGCGGAGTTTTGCGAGATGATGGGGGTGTCCAAGGATACGGTGGGATGCTATTACATTGCGCCTTGCGCGGCCAAGATGACAAACATCAAAAACCCCCTTGGCATTACCTTAAGCGAGATCGACGGCGTTTACTCCATGCGGGATGTGTACGCCAAGCTTATTCAAGTGATGGGCAAGCAGGCCGCAAATCAGCGGGAAATCGCGTACCCGGCGGGGGCGTACGGTCTTGGCACCGCCGTGGTGGGCGGCATGAGCACTGCCGTGGGAACGGAGCATTATCTTGCGGTGGACGGCGTGTACAACGTCATGCAGTGCTTGGAGGAGATCGACAACGAGCGGCTGACAAAGCTGGTGCTGGTGGAGGCCGCCGCCTGCAACGGGGGCTGTGTTGGCGGGCCGCTGATGTTTGAAAATCAGTTCGTGGCGAAAAACCGCAACAGGCGCATCGCCAATTCCCAGCCGCGGACGGATTTGGAGCACGACGCGCACATATTGAAATACGTCAACTCCCGGCTCATTCGCTACGATCAGGAATTTGAGCCCCGCAGCGTTATGAAGCTCAGCGACGATGTGGGGGAGGCGGTGCGGATGATGGACCGGCTGGAGGACATCTGCAAAAGCCTGCCGGGGCTGGACTGCGGCTCCTGCGGGTCGCCCAGCTGCCGGACGCTGGCGGAGGACATCGTGCGCGGGCAGGCGGTGGAGATGGACTGTATCTTCAAGCTCAGGGACAAGCTGCGCATTCTCGCCCAGGAGATGGCGGATCTGGCCAGCGCGGAAAAGCGCGGATAATAATAAATAGGAGGACTGGTCAATGCGGGTGAGCGAACTGACGGCTATGATCGAAGGGAGATTGCTCAACACGGTGGAAGACCGGGATGTAGAATGCGGGTATACCTGCGACCTGTTAAGTTGGGTCATGGCCAAGGGAAAGACCGGCTGTGCCTGGGTTACGGTGCAGACGCATATGAATGTGGTGGCGGTAGCTTCCCTGCATGATATGGCTTGCGTGATCTGCCCTGAGGGCATCGAGATGGAGGCAGCCAGCGTCGAAAAGGCGACGCAGGAGGGGATTGCCGTCATCAGCTCCCCCATGGGCGCGTATGAGATCTGCGGGCTGATGGTCAAGTCCCAAATACCGGGCGTAAATTAAACGTGGCGCGGTTAAAGCTGGCGGCGGACCTGCATATCCATTCCTGTTTGTCCCCTTGTGCGGACATGGAAATGACCCCCAACAACCTTGTGAACATGGCGTATCTCAAGGGGCTGGAGGCCATCGCCGTGTGCGACCATAACAGCGCCCGCAACCTTCCGGCCTGCAAGGCGGTGGCGGACGCGAGGGGGCTTGTGTTTTTGCCGGGGCTGGAGGTGGAAACCCGGGAGGAAGTGCATGTGCTGTGCCTGTTTCCAAAGGTGGAAATTGCATTACAATTTGGGGACTGGGTGTGGGAAAACCTGCCGCCCATGCCAAATAACCCGGAATTTTTTGGACAGCAGATCGCCATGGATGAGGACGATCAGCCCATCGATACGGAAAACAAGCTGCTGATCCAGTCCACTACCCTGGCCATTGAAACCGTGGCGGCGGCTTGCCGCAGCAGCGGCGGCGTGCCGGTGCCGGCGCACATCAACAGGCCGTCCAATTCGCTCATCGCCAACCTGGGGTTTGTGCCGCCGGACGCGCAGTTTACCAGCCTTGAGGTGTACGATAGGCTTGCGGTTTCCGGTATCGATCTGGATCGGTATCATATCATCTATAATTCTGACGCCCACTGCCTTGTGGATATTTCCGAGGCAAATCGCTTTATCACCGCCTATGAGCGCAGCCCGGAGGGGATACTGGCATATCTGGCGGATGCGAAGTAGCAAACGAGGCTCGCTTCCGTTACCCGGTAAAATACCGGCGAATATCATAGGGATTATAATTGCCGCCGCCCGCTTTAAACTGCGGGCGGCGAATGCGTAGCATTTCCTAATTATTCTTTAGCAGCAGATAATCGATGAGATCCGCCATTTCGCAAAAGCTGTCGAGGATGCCGTCGCTAACCCGGGCGGGAGGGCGGGCGGTTCGGGCTTTTGCCACGGACCGCCGCAGCGCGCCGCACTGCACATGCAGCGCTACCGGCTGTGTATAGGAGGGAAGCTGCCTTAAAAGCGTGAGCTGCTCCTTTGCGCATTGCCTTAGATACGGGCTTTCTGCAAATCCGGGCGGCGTTCCGGCGAGAAGACGCAATTGCCGCAGGCATTGGCAGGAGGGCAGATACAAGTCCCCCCGTTCCATGGGGGTGATAAACTGGGCTTGCAATTTTACGTACAAAGTCCGCTGATGGTTTTCAGCGTCCAGCGCCAGGGCCTTCAGCTTGTCGGGCTCCTGCCAGGCAGTGGTTTCCACCGCGGTTTCCACGCACCTGGCGCAGGCCGCCAGCTCTTCATAGAGTTGGGCTTTTGACTGCTTCATGGGCAGTTTCCTTTCTTAAGGCAAGGGGAGTCGAACCCATGTGGTTTTCGTTTGTGCTGCACTGGCTTGTGCGTTGTTGCCGCAGCTTGCCGTGGCCCCACCACGCCTGCGCCACGGCGTCTAGCACAAGCAAGCACTTCTAAAACGAAAACTCTCTGACCCAAAGTAGCCGTTTATGGGCCGTTTCTTTGTTCTCGTGCGTCGGTGTAGCCCCACTACACCTTCCTCCTCGGCCTCAAAATGGCCTCATACTCGACTACTTTGGGCACACGGGTTCAACTTTCCTTACCTTATGGCGTTCAGCTGTAAATTTTTAATTTCATGCGCAGCCTAAGCAATGTAATCCGAAAACGGTTTGTGGCGGCGGATATACAGGCCGCTACTGTGTCAGCGGCCCTTGCATCGACCAGTAATTGGCCACCGGAAACTCGTAGACCGAAAATGTCTCCATTTGGATGGTGTGCAACATCCTGAAACAAAATCTCTCCCCGTTTGTGCGCATGAAAAAATTCCGTTCGTTCAACAATATTCGCGGGTCACTTAAATATACATAAATGCATAATTATACATAAGGTGCGGGAGGTAATATCCATGGCTACTTGCACACCGTTATACATGTATACAAGAATACAATGCAGAATATTACTATAAAAACGCTAAAAAGAATTATAATAAAAAAACAATATATCATTGCATACCGTATACAAGTGTGGTATTATTATACATGTAAGCGGTGAGGACATCGCGACCCAAAGAAGGGGGCATTTCTATGAAGCTATTGACTACAGGAATTGCAGGTACAATGGAGTCGGGGGATATCCTCATAGAAATTGAGGAAAAGCAGTCGCCCGGCGTGGAGATCGAGTTAAGCAGCACGGTAGGAAATCAGTACGGCAGAAAAATTAAGGAAGTGATGAAAAGGACAATCGCGGAAAATGGCCTTGACGGTGTACTGGTAAAGGCCACGGACAAAGGCGCTCTTGACTGTACCATTCGCGCGAGGGTAACCGCCGCAGTGCTTAGGGGCTGCCAGGTCAGCGAATACCGCTGGGAATAGGGGGATGACCAATATGCAAACACTTCGCAGAACCATGCTGTTTGTGCCGGGGAATAACCCGGGCATGATGCGCGACGCGCATATTTACGGCTCCGATTCGATCATGTTCGATTTAGAGGATTCGGTTTCCCTCCTGGAAAAAGATGCGGCAAGGCTGTTGGTTTACCATTCCCTTAAGACAATTCAATACGGCAAATGCGAACTGGTCGTCCGTGTCAATCCACTGGATACCCCTTACGGAAGGGAGGACCTTACGGCCATGGTGCGGGCAGGCATTCATGTGATCCGCCTGCCGAAAACGGAAACCGCACAGGATGTGCTGGACGTGGAAACGGAGATTGCGCGTATTGAGGAAGAGGCGGGCATCCCCGTGGGCAGAACCAAGATGATGGCCGCCATCGAAGGCGCGGCCGGGGTGCTCAACGCATACGACATCGCCCGGGCATCCAAACGGCTGATCGGCATCGCCATCGGGGCGGAGGACTACACCGCGAACCTCAAGACCAGCCGCACAAAGGAAGGAACAGAGCTGTTTTTTGCCCGGTGCATGATCCTAAATGCCGCCCGCGCAGCCGGGATCGACGCGCTGGACACGGTGTTTTCCGATGTGGACGACATGGAAGGCTTTGAAAAAGAGGTGCGCCTCATCAAGCAACTGGGCTTTGATGGGAAATCCATCATCAATCCCCGCCAGATTGCGCCTATTCACAAGATATTTGCTCCCACAAAAGAAGAAATCGAGAAATCCCGCCGGATCATCGGCGCCTTAAAGGAAGCGGAGGCGCGGGGCTCCGGCGTTGTGGCGCTCAACGGGAGAATGATTGACAGGCCGGTGGTTCTCCGGGCTGAGCGGGTGATGGAAATGGCCCGGGCAACCAAGGTATTGTTCGAGGAGGAGGCATATGAATAAGGAAGTCATTGAAGAGATCAAACGACTGGGCTTTCGAGAATACGTCCCTGGGGAAAACCCGCGCATGCCGGAAAAATCCCCGCTGTCGTTGACCGAAAAGCAGCAGCAGCACAACAAGATTGTGGGCAGCCTGGAAGAGGCGGTTAAGCGAAGCGGGCTGCAGGACGGCATGACGATTTCCTTTCACCATCATTTCCGGGCGGGGGATTATGTGGTGAACATGGTCCTGGACTGTCTTGCCAATATGGGCTTTCGGAATTTGAGGGTAGCGGCAAGCTCGCTGTCGAATATTCACGCACCCATGATCGAGCATATTAAAAACGGCGTGGTCACCGGCATCGAAACAAGCGGCCTGCGTGGGCAGCTCGCCGAGGCGGTGTCCCGGGGGCTGATGGATCAGCCTGTGGTGTTCCGCTCCCACGGCGGGCGGGCCAGCGCCATCCGTGAAGGGGACCTGAAAATCGACGTGGCTTTCTTGGGCGCAAGCAGCTGCGACCCCTTCGGCAACGCAAACGGCTATTCCCGCTCCAGTACCGGAAAAACAGCCTGCGGCTCCCTGGGGTATGCCCGGGTGGACGCCCGGTACGCCAGCAACACGATCATCGTCACGGACAATATCGTTGCGTATCCCAACACACCCTTTGGCATCTCCCAGCACCTGGTGGACTCCATTGTGGTGGTGGACGCGGTAGGCGACCCGAAGCGGATTATGTCCGGGGCCACGAGATTTACGAAAAACCCCCATGATCTTTTGATTGCGGAGGCGGCGGCCAACGTAATCGTGCATTCCGGGTATTTTCAGGACGGGTTCTCCATGCAAACCGGCTCCGGCGGCGCGGCGCTGGCGGTGACGAGGTTTTTGCGGGAATATATGGTGGAGAAAAAAGTTTACGCCAGCTATGCTCTCGGCGGCATCACCGGGGCGATGGTCAAACTCCACGAGGAGGGGCTGATCCATAAGCTGCTGGACGTCCAAAGCTTTGACCTGGACGCGGCGAATTCCCTGAAAAACAACCGCTTCCATACCCAGATCGACGCTAACTATTACGCCAGCCCCTATAACCCCGGCGCGGCTGTGAACCAGCTGGACGTGGTGGTGCTTTCCGCACTGGAGGTGGATACGGACTTTAATGTCAACGTCATCACAGGCTCCGACGGGATCATCCGCGGGGCGGTGGGCGGGCATCCGGACACGGCGGCCGGCGCGGCGCTTACCATTGTGGTCGCCCCCTTGCTTCGCGGTAGAATGCCAAGTATACTGGATCGTGTCAATACGATTGTTACGCCTGGGAATACGGTTGACGTGCTTGTGACGGATCAGGGGATCGCTGTCAACCCCCTGCGCCCCGAAATCCGGGAACGCCTCACCAAAGCGCATTTGGATGTTACGGATATCCATGAATTGAAGGAGCGGGCCGAGCGGGTTGTGGGCAAGCCGGATCCGTTGCCCTGGGGGGATAAGATCGTGGGGGTCGTGACATACCGCGACGCGACAGTGATCGATGTTATTCGTGAAATAAAGGATTTCGAATAAAAATTTTTAGGAGGAACATCATGCTGGAACTCAAAAAACAAGGTGTGTATCTGGTTGACGGCCGTCCGGTTACCGGCGGCGAAGGGCTTCCGGCGCCTGACGCGGCGCGGGAGAATACCATGGCGTATTCTATTCTCAGGGCCCACGACTGCTCCACGGATCCGAAAAAACTGCGCATTACATTCGACACGCTGGCGTCCCATGATATTACATATGTGGGAATCATTCAGCAGGCGCGCTTTTCCGGGATGACCGAGTTTCCCATGCCCTATGCACTCACCAACTGCCACAACTCCCTTTGTGCGGTAGGCGGCACAATCAACGAGGACGACCATGTGTACGGCTTGTCCGCCGCGCGCAAGTATGGCGGCATCTATGTGCCCGCCAACCAGAGCGTCATCCACATGTATGCCCGTGAGGTTCTCGTCAATTGCGGCAGCATGCTGCTGGGCTCCGACAGCCATACCCGCTACGGCGCGCTGGGCACCATCGGCGTTGGCGAGGGCGGGCCTGAGCTTGCCAAGCAGCTTTTGAAAAACACCTACGATGTGGACGCGCCTGAGGTGGTATTGGTGTACGTCACAGGCGAGGTGAAGAAGGGCGTCGGCCCCCACGACGTGGCAATGGCATTGGTGAACGCCACGTTTGAAAGCGGGTTTGTCAACAACAAGATGCTGGAGTTTATCGGCCCCGGGATCAAGGCGCTGCCGGTTGACTTTAGAAACGGCATCGACGTGATGACAACGGAAACCACCTGCCTGAGCTCCATCTGGGAGACGGATGAGCGTGTGCAGGAATACTATGAAATCCATGGCCGTCCGGAAGCGTACAAAAAGCTGGCGCCCAAGGACAACGCGTATTACGATAGCATGATCGAGCTGGATCTTTCCAAAATCGAGCCTATGATCGCGCTGCCCTTCCACCCGTCCAACGCGTATTCCATCCGGGAGATGAACGAAAACCTCCTGGATATTCTCCATGCGGTTGAAAAGGAAAGCAAGAAGAAGTTTGGCGATAAGGTGAACCTCGACCTCGTCGGCAAGGTGCGCGACGGGCGGCTTTGGGCGGATCAGGGCGTGATCGGCGGCTGCGCGGGCGGATTGTTTGACAATATCTGCGATGCGGCGGAGATTTTGAAGGACGGGGATGTGGGCGACGGGTATTTCTCCCTGTCGGTATACCCAGGCTCCATGCCGGTCAATCTGGAGCTTTCAAGAAACGGCGTGCTCACCTCTTTGATTGCGGCCGGCGCTGTCATCAAGCCCGCGTTCTGCGGCCCCTGCTTTGGCGCGGGGGATGTGCCCGCCAACAATGGCCTGTCCATTCGCCACGCCACCCGCAACTTCCCCAACCGGGAAGGAAGCAAGCCCGACCAGGGCCAGCTGGCTGCCGTAGCGCTGATGGACGCCCGGTCCATCGCCGCGAGCGCCAGGAACAAGGGCGCCATTACCCCGGCCACCGAGTGCGAAAGCGTAATCGGCGGACAGCCGTACCGCTTTGACGCAAGCGTGTATGAAAAGCGGGTCTATTATGGCTATGGCAACCCGAAACCCGAAGAAAAGCTCATTATGGGCCCCAACATCACCGACTGGCCGGCCATGTACCCGCTGACCAAAAACATCCTCCTGGAGCTGACCGCGGTCATTCATGACCCCGTCACCACTACAGACGAGCTGATTCCCTCCGGCGAAACCTCCAGCTACCGTTCCAACCCGTTGAAGCTGGCGGAATTTGCCCTGTCCCGGCGGTGTCCGGAGTATGTGGGGCTTAGCAAGGAAGCCGCCAAGCTCGAAGGCGAGCGCCGGGACGGCAACGCCCCGGAACGTATCGCGAAGGCGCTCAGCGCTGTGGGCGCGTTGGACGAAATCATGGACACCCAGTTCGGTTCTGCCATATTCGCCAACCGGCCCGGCGACGGTTCCGCCCGGGAGCAGGCCGCCTCCTGCCAGAAGGTGCTGGGTGGGTTTGCCAACATCTGCTATGAGTACGCCACAAAGCGCTATCGCTCCAACTGCATCAACTGGGGCATCCTGCCCTTTACACTGGCCGAGGGGGCCGCGTTCCCCTATGAGGTGGGGGACATGGTGTTTGTCCCGGATGTGCGCAAGGCCATTGAGGGCGGGCAGGAGGAAATGCCCGGCAAGGTGATCAAAGCCGACGGCGGCGTGGAGGATATCACGCTGTATGTAAAGAACCTCACGGCGGACGAAAAGAGCATCATACTCGAAGGCTGCCTGATGAACTATTACGCCTCAAAAAAGAAATAGGAAGGTATGTGACGATGAGCAAAATCTTGATGAAGACACCTTTGGTGGAGATTGACGGCGATGAAATGACCCGGATACTGTGGCAGACGATCAAGGATGAGCTGATACTGCCTTTCGTGGACCTGAACACCGAGTATTACGATCTGGGCCTGACCAAGCGTGACGAGACCGACGACCAGATCACAGTGGACGCCAGCAACGCCATCAAGAAGTACGGCGTGGGCGTGAAATGCGCCACTATCACCCCCAACGGCCAGCGCATGACCGAGTATAAGTTGAAGCAGATGTGGAAAAGCCCCAACGGCACAATCCGGTCCATCCTGGACGGCACTGTGTTCCGCGCGCCGATCATCATCGACAACATCAAGCCTGTGGTCAAAAACTGGGAGAAACCCATCACAATCGCCCGTCACGCCTATGGCGATGTGTACAAGGGTGTGGAGTTCCGCGTCCCCGGCCCCGGCAAGGCTGAGATGGTGTTTACCGACGAGAACGGACAGGAGCTGTACCGGGAGACGGTCAACAAGTTTGACGGCCCCGGGGTCATTCAGGGGATGCACAACAAGGATCAATCCATCCGCTCGTTTGCCCATGCCTGCTTCCAGTACGCCATTTCCACCAAGCAGGATCTGTGGTTTTCCACAAAGGATACCATCTCGAAAAAGTATGATCATACATTCAAGGAGATATTTGAGGAGATTTTCGAGGCGGAATACAAGGCCAAGTTCGAGGAATTGGGCCTCGAGTATTTCTACACGCTGATCGACGACGCGGTTGCCAGGGTCATCCGCTCCAAGGGCGGGTATATCTGGGCCTGCAAAAACTATGACGGCGATGTCATGAGCGATATGGTGTCAACCGCCTTTGGCTCCCTCGCCATGATGACAAGCGTGCTGGTCAGCCCAGACGGCAATTTCGAGTATGAGGCGGCCCACGGCACCGTCACCCGGCATTACTATAAGTATCTCGCCGGCGAGGAAACCTCCACCAATCCCATGGCCACCATTTTCGCCTGGAGCGGTGCGCTTTCTAAGCGCGGGGAGATGGACGAACTGCCGGAGCTGGTTGAGTTTGGCAAGAAGCTGGAGCAGGCCTCCATTCAGACCCTCGACGACGGTATCATGACAAAGGATCTCGTAGGGCTGGTGGAGGGCGCAAAGCCCACCGCCGTCAACACCAACGCGTTCATCAAGGCCATCCGGGAGCGGCTGGAGAAATTGATGTAAGGGGGGACGGGGACGATTGTGGAACCCTTTTTCAACAAAAAGGGTTCCACACCTCCTAAAAACTTGATGCAGGTAAACCTAAAAACGGTGGCGATCGCCACCGTTTCGACTGTCTTAGGGGATTATCAAGGGGTCGTAACCCCTTAGGGTGGTCAAAGTCGAAGACTTTGAAATAGAACCTTGCTGAAATCCCCGAAATCCAATGATTTCGGGGGGATGTTCAGCCGAATTCGGCGAC
>CAYPKG010000025.1:0-28340 GCA_964411275.1 uncultured Oscillospiraceae bacterium
CCGCGGCTTCGGCTCCCTCCAACAATGGCTCCACAAATTCAAAAAAGGCATCCCTTTCGGATGCCTTTTTTGATTTGGTGGAGCATAGGGGAGTCTCCGCTTAGCCTCACGCTGCTTGCACTCCGTGCTGCGCAGCCTTGTTCGGCTGCGCTACCCGGCCGCTAAAATCGATTCACTGGATCGATTTTTCCCCTCGGGCCGCGGCTTCGACTCCCTCCAACAATGGCTCCACAAATTCAAAAAAGGCATCCCTATCGGGTGCCCTTTTTGATTTGGTGGAGCATAGGGGAGTCGAACCCCTGACCTTCTGAATGCCATTCAGACGCGCTACCAACTGCGCTAATGCCCCATACGTTTCAAACGCAAGAGTAATTATACCGGATGGACGCAAATTTGTAAAGGCATTTCTTTATTTTTATCATAAAGCCCAGACCGGGCCGGTTTCTGGCACCCGGTAGCTGCCCGACCGTTGACTTTATCCCGAGCAGGGAGGATAATGCCCTCCCCGCTTGGCATTCTGGGAGCACCTTTTCTCTTTACTGATTTAATTCCGGCAACTCTCTTCGGCGCTTGCGCTCCGCAAGTACGATGCTGATGGAAAACAGGATCAACCCGGCCCAAATAAACAGGAAACTTACCAGCTTGTCAGGAGAAAGCTGTTCACCCATCAGCAGTCCGCAAAGAAGGCTCAGTGTGGGGCTTAGATACTGAATAAAGCCCATCAGCAGGAATGGCAGGCTATTCACGCCCCTGGAATACAGGATCATGGGCATCGCCGTGACCACGCCGGAACCGATCAACAGCAGCTGGTCCGTAAACGATACCGCCGCAATGCCGTTGTCCCCCATGCGGAAAAACAGGATAAATACGATCGCCAGCGGCGCCATCATGATGGTCTCTGCTGCGATGCTCAAAAGCGGCTCCACCTTCGCGTATTTTTTCAGCGCTCCATAAATGGCGAAATCCACCGCCAGAATAAGGGAAATGACCGGAACTTTGCCGTATTGCACGGCACTGACCACCACGCCCGCTACCGCAAGGGCGATTGCCATTAGTTCCATTTTCCCGCATTTTTCCTTGAACAAAACAATGCTTAAAAGGAATATCGCAAGGGGGTTCATATAATACCCAAGGCTGGTATCCAGCACATGCCCCGCCTGTACCGCCACGATGAACACCGCCCAGTCGATCAGCAGGAACAACGACGCGGGCGCCAGATACCGCATGCGTTTTTTATCCCGAAACAATGCCTTCAGCTCCGGAAGCCGTTTCGTATACGCCATTACCGCAACCGTAAACACCACCGCCCACAGGATGCGGCAAGCCATTACGAAAAGGGAATCCATATGCCCCATCATGCCCCAATATAGCGGCTGCACCCCCCAGATCAGGTATCCGCCGACTACCAAAATCATACTTTTTTTATCGACGCCTTGTGTCCCCATTGTATTTCCTCCTTGCCAACAACTAATGCTATCATAAGCGGTAGAAGGGCGCAAGAAAAATAAACCGCCCGTTTGTTAGACGGGCGGCCAGTGTGCCAAAAAACTGTCATAACGACAGTCATTCACTCCATTTTAATGATTTCCTTGCGCAATCGGCGGATAATCCGCTTTTCCAGGCGGGAGATATAGCTTTGGGAGATGCCCAGCAACTCAGCCACCTGCTTTTGTGTGCATTCCTGGGCCGCGCCAAGGCCAAAGCGCAGCTCCACAATCCGCTTTTCCCGAGGCGTCAGTTTCGAAAGCGCCGCGCTTAGAAGCTGCCTGTCTACCTCGTCCTCAATCCCCCGGCCGATCATATCCCCGTCGGTGCCCAGTATATCGGACAACAACAGTTCATTCCCGTCCCAGTCGATGTTCAGCGGTTCGTCCAGGGAAACCTCCAGCTTTAGCTTGCAGGAACGCCGCAAGTGCATGAGTATTTCATTTTCAATGCAACGGGAGGCATAGGTCGCCAGCTTAATCTTTTTTTCGGGGTTAAATGTATTGACTGCCTTGATCAATCCGATTGTTCCGATAGAAATCAAATCCTCAATGCACACACCGGTGTTTTCAAACTTGCGGGCGATATAAACCACAAGCCTTAAATTATGCTCAATCAGAACATGGCGGGCGCTTTCATCTCCCTTCGCCAGGCGGGTAATCCACAGAAGCTCCTGCTCCGGATTGAGGGGCGGCGGCAGCGTTTCCCCCGAGTGGACATACCATATCCCCTTGCCCTTGAGCCCCAGCATCCGGTATAGAAACGAAAGTACCCTTGCCCCGATCCCGCCTGTATCCATTCCTTCCTCCTCTTTCTGTACGCCGTAGTTCCCGTTTCAGCCAGTCGGGAGGCAGCGCGCCCGCGCCCAAAACCGCCCGACCGGCCTGTATCTTAAAGGGGGCCTTGGCCACCATCACATCGATCTCCTGCCAGCGTCCCATGATGCGGCACTGAGCCCGTTCCGGTCTTTTACAAAGCATGATGCCCTCTCCCCCGGCCCCGATGTAGGGCGCCGGCCACGCGGGGCCTGTGGCCGCCTCGTCCGGAAGCAGCACCACCGGCAGGCCCGTCAGTGGCTCGCTTAATTCATTGCCGGTATCATACAGCGCCTCATACTCCCGCCAGCCGCCGCCATAGAAAACCCGCAGCGCAAGCCGGTGCCCATCCTGCCGCGCCGCCCCACGAAGGGACCGAAACAGCCGGGGCATCGGCAGGCAAGCCATCACGCACCAGAGCGCCACGCGCATCGGCAATCCCCCCACCAGCACGCCGTCAACAAACCCGCCGCCGCCCATTAGGGCGGTCATCAGCGCTACTCCCCCCAGCGCGGCTGCCGCGGCGAGGACGCATAGGTACGCCCGCACATACTCCTTTACGGTATGGACCCGAAGAGCCAGGGCCAGTACCAGGGCAAACAACAGCTTCACAGCCGGCACTTGAAAAAACTCGGGGCCGCTGAAGGCAAGCGCCGCATAAAAAGCACCCAGCATAGAAAGGCATAAGCCCCATACGGGCCGCAGTTTCAGGCCCGACAACGAGGCGGCAAGCCACAGTGTCAGGCCGTTCATAATGGCGTTATCCAACAAAAACAGCTCAATGTATACGCGCACGCCGGCCCCTCCCCCAGTTGCAAAAGCAGTGTGACGAGCCGTAGTATAACATATGCCCGCCAAAAGAAATGTAGAACGGGCGCCTTTCCCATGGAGCAATATGCCGATTTGTGATATACTTCCCATAGCATACACAGGAAAAGCCCTGTGGGAGAGAGGCGGCGGGACATGGAATACAAGGCGTTTTTCAGCCGGATTGGCCAAGGGATCAGCGGCGGATATTATTTTCACGGCGTGGAGGAGTATGTCAAGCGCAGCGCCCTTCAACAGCTTGCCGCCAATTTCGATCCCCAGGAGCTGAACGTGCAGACGCTATATGCCCCTGCCGCCCAGGACGTGATCGCCGCCTGTGAAACCCTCCCTTTTTTCGCGGAGCAGCGGCTGATCGTTTGCCGTGACTGGGCACAAAAAGAGGAGAAGGCTTTGGCGGACTATTTCCCCCGGGTGCCGGAAAGCACGGTGCTGATCCTGTACCGGACGGGCAAAGCGGACGCCCGCACCGCCCTCTTTCAATCCGTAAAAAAACTCAACCGGGATGTGGATTTCTGCCCGCTGAGCGAGGCGGATGCAACACGTTGGCTTTTGCAGCAGGCCGTCAAGCGCGCTGGGATATTGGAGCCGTCCGTCGCCCGGCATATTGTCACGCTGGTGGGGGTGGATGTAAACGCCCTTCATAACGAGCTTGAGAAGCTCCTAGCATATGCGGGGCCGGGCAATCCCATTACCCGGGAGGCCGTCAGCGCCTGCGTCTTGGCCAACGTGGAATACCGTTTGTTTGACACCCTGGACGACCTCTTGAGCGGGCGCACCGCAGAAGGCCTAAGAGCCCTATATTCCATGCTGGAGGAGCGCACCACCCGCCCCACCGCCGCAGCCGCGCTGTTGGCAGGCCAGTGCAAAAACCTATTGGGCGCCAAGCTTTTGCTGGAAGCGGGGGTTAAAAACGAAAAGGACATCGCGTCCCGTCTCAACTGCAAGCCCTTTGTTGCACAAAAATCCCTGCGCATGTGCCGGCGGTATTCGGTGGAGCGGTTGAAGACCGCGCTTCGGGCTTTCGCGGATGTGGACTACCGCATCAAAACCGGGCAGGCACAGGAGCGGCCCGCGCTGGAGGCCGCCATATTCGAGGCACTTCGCAGCTGAAGTCGAAAAAAGCTGATTGCAGCGAAGAAGCCCCCGGGGGAGGAGGTAATTTCTTCGCTCCGATCAGTATGACAATTCGATTTGCTTATTCGTATATCTATCTATATCTGCCCTTACCGGATTCCTTAAATAGACCTTAATATCTCATCCATGCGTTTTTGCTGCTCCGGCGTCAGCATCGGCGCGAGCTTAGCAGCCATATTTCGCATCTGATTGCTGTCAAGGCTTCCATCCGCCCGCTGCTGTCCGGTAATGCGCCGCAGCTCTTCCATTAGCTCCCCTTCGCTTTTAGTCTGATACTGCTGAACCATTTGCTCCATCCCGGCAAAATTTTCCGGGCTCACCCCGTCCATTGCCTGCTGCAATTCGGGCGGCATCTGCCCTTTCATTCCCCGCAAACTGCGTTTCATCCCTTCAGCCTCCTCGCCCCATCATTGCCGCATCATAAAGCGGCTCTTTTACTGTATGCCGGCAATGGCCCGTCTGTGCACCTCCCGGGTTTTGCCGCATAGTATATACTACCGCAAGGCCCCCGCATCAGGCGTGCCTTGCCCAAACCGATGAAGGAGGCGCTATTATGCCACGATTTCCCCCGCAATCCCTGCCACCCCGCCCGCCCGGAGCACCTCAGCCGGAGGAGCATGCCCCACAGTACAACCCAGCCAAAAGCGCGATCGAACTAGGGCGCTTTGTGTGCGAAGAGCAGGGCCTGCAAGGACTGCGGGCATATGCGGCTGCCATGCGCTCCTACCTGGCCCCCGATCCGTTTTCAGAATTATGCGATGCCTTTGAAATTTCTCCCAGAGATCTTCCATACCAGCCGCCGTATCAACCATCCCAGCAGCTGAAACCGCCTCCGCCGCCCCCGCCAAGGCCAGAGCCCCCGCCGCCCCCGCCGCAAAACAGCATGAATATGGATCAGATCGGCCAATTCATGCAGCTTTTTTCCCAGATGAACTCTGGCGGTGGCGGCGGCATGCCGGGTATGGGAGGCTCCCCGCTCGGCGGCATGAACCCCATGATGCTCTCACAGCTTATGAATATGATGAACCAGAAGCGCTGACTCCGTATACCTGGGCCTGTCATTCGCAAAAAAGTGCTGGACTAAAACCTCCGTTTTAATCCAGCACCGTTTTCTATTGTCCTAACGCATGATGGAAATTCTGCCACAAAAATGATGACAGCTTCAATATAAATTCGCAAACCCTGTCTGCCGCAGCGCCTCATACACCACGATTGCCACGGAATTGGACAGGTTTAAGGAGCGCAGCGCCTCCCCCATTGGAATGCGCATTGTGGTTTTAGGGTTTTCCTGAAGCAGCGCTTTGGGCAGGCCGGCGGTTTCTTTGCCGAACACCAGAAAATCCCCATCCTGAAACGCCACATCGGTATAGCGGCGCGTCCCATGGGTGGACGCGTAAAAAAAGCGGGCTGCCGGGTATTGTACCCGCACCGCCTGAAAGCTGTCGTGTACCTCAAGATTAAGGTGTTGCCAGTAATCAAGTCCAGCGCGCTTCAATTGCCGGTCATCAATGGCAAAGCCCAACGGCCTCACCAGATGCAATATGCTTCCAGTAACGGCACAGGTGCGCGAGATATTGCCTGTGTTCTGGGGTATTTCCGGTTCCACAAGCACGATATGAAACATGGGAAGCCTCCTTCATTTCCGGTTTTTTTCGTGAATATCATAATTTTGATTGTACCATTTCAAATTGCAAATGAAAACAATTTAAGAATTATTCTGCGACGTTTGAGGAAGGCTTGCGGCAAGGGTTCCTATTGATGTATAATGAGCATGTTACCTTTTGCTCGCCAAAAGAGAACGCAATACACGAGGAGCAACGTAAATGGATCAAAAAATTCCCAGCAGACGGATATCTTCGCGCGACGGCGCGGACCCTCAGCTGCCTAACTATATGCGCGCAAGCGGAAATGCGGTGATGGGACAGGCATCGAACCGGACGGTCACAGTCCGTTCTAATCAGCGTCCCGCCAGTTCCCAAACCAATTACCGCTCCGGCAACGGTTCCCGCTCCGGCGGCGGCAATGGAAATGGAAATGGCGGCGGATCCCGTTCCGGCAACGGCAAGTCACCCCGCAAAAAGCGTCCCACCCGTGCCCAGCGGCTGCTGCGGCTGGCAGTGGGGGTATTGGCGGTGCTTTTGGTGGTAGTGGGCATCCTGCTCCTGGTCACAAAGTGTAATGCGCGTGACAATGATCCCTCTGCAATTGCGGAATTTGCAAACAAAACATATTTTGACGGCGTCAGCATCGCAGGCATCGACATGTCCGGCAAATCCATCGAGCAGGCCCGCGGCGCGCTGCAGTCGCATATTTCCGATACCCTCAATCAGATCAGCATCACTATGACGGATGACGACGGCTCCTGGTCCTTTACCAGCGCCGATATGGCCATCGCAGCCAACACGGAGGACGTGCTGCTGGAGGCCATGGGATTTGGCCGCAATGGTACCTTTAGCGAAAACGCTGATGCTAAGGAGCTGCTAAAGACCACCGGCAAGGATTTCCCCCTCACGTTTACCCCCAGCCGGAGCGCTCTGGAAAACAAGCTCAATTCCATCGCGGAAAGCCTGAACAAGGCGGCGGTGGAGCCTCAGATGACCGGAAAGCTGAATGACAAAAACAAGCCCGTGTTTACGCTCCAGAACGGCCGCATGCTGAACACCGTAGCTACGGCGGACGCCATTGCCGCATTGGTAGAGCAGGGCCAGTACCAGGCAGGCGTTGATCCTGTGTTTGATACGCTGACCCCCACCATGGACACAGCAGGTTTGGAGAAAAACACCGTCCATCGCGGCACGTTTTCCACCAATTACAGCGCGAACTCCGAAGAAACCACCCAGAACCGCGTGTTTAACATCCATAAGGCCGGGGACATCATCAACGGGCTGGTGCTACAACCCGGCAAGGAATGGAGCTTTAACGATTATGTGGGGCTTCGCACCGAGAGGGACGGCTGGAAGGTTGCCAACGGCATCAGCGGCGGCAAGGAGTATACCCCCCAGGTGGGCGGCGGCATCTGCCAGGTCAGCACGACGCTGTATAACGCGTTGTTGTACGCAAACATTGAAATCACAACCCGGAAGGCGCATTCCATTCCTTCGAACTACGTACCCGAAGGGCTGGACGCCACGGTGGACTCCAGCGGCATCGATCTGCGGTTCAAAAACAACACCAATGCGCCGCTGTATGTCTTTGTATACTACACAAAGCCCAAGAGCAGGCGCGAAGAGATCCATGTGATGGTGTATGGCGAGCCGTTGCCGGAGGGAGTTACCTACAAGAGCAGCAATGAAATACTTTCCCAGGAGCCGAACACCGATATTGTGTATATCGACGACGCCAGCGTTCCCTACGGTTATGAGTTAACCAAGATAGAATCCCGGCCCCGGATTGAAGCGGCAGCCTATCATGATAAGTATGTAGACGGTAAGCTTGAGGATCACAAGCTTCTGTACAAGGATACCTATCGGGGCAATAAGACGGAAATCCTCATCGGTACCGGCAATCCCTTTACCACCGCCGTGCCCCAAAATGCCAGAAGGGCCAGCGTGAAGCCCAAAGAAATGCCGTCTAGTTATGATCCAACCTGGGAATCGGGTTATGTGGCGCCGCAAGTCCCTGACACCCAACCGGACGATGATCAGTAGATAAATAGTAATGCTCTCCGTTTTGCGGGGGGCATTCTTTTTTCCGTCATTTGGCCTTTCCTTCTGTTTCCAATTGAGTATAATAGAGGTAAGTGAAATCATTGGAGGTGCGCTATGAAAAACTTTGAATTTTCTTTACCCACTCGGGTCATTTTTGGAAAAGACACCCACAAAACCGTCGGCGAGACACTAAGTGAATACGGGTTTCATAAGGTACTGCTCTATTATGGCGGCGGCAGCATCCAAAGAACCGGCCTGTATGACCGGGTCACCGCCTCTCTTGAGGGCGCAGGCATCCCATATGTCACCCTGGGCGGCGTACGGCCCAACCCGTCAGCCGCCTTTGCCGCCAAAACTGCCGAGTTTATCCTGCAAGAAGGAGTCGATTGCGTGCTTGCGGTGGGCGGCGGCAGCGTCATCGACAGCGCAAAGGCCGCCTGCCACGCCGCCGGATCAAATGCGGATCCCTGGGATATCGTCTGCGGCAAAGCGCCGGTTACACGCACCATCCCCCTGGGCGTTGTGCTGACGATCGCCGCGGCAGGCAGCGAAACCAGCGTTAGCTGTGTGCTCACGCAAGAAGAAACAGGGCTCAAGCGGGGGTTTGCAAGCCCCTACAACCGCCCCCTGTTTGCCATCATGGATCCGACATTGACCTACACCCTGCCACCCTACCAGACTGCCTGCGGCATCGTGGACATACTCATGCATACCATGGAGCGGTATTTCTGCTTTAACCCGGACAACGCCCTGGCGGACGAAATCAGCGAGGGGATATTGCGTGCCGTCATCAAGGCCGCTCCCATCGTCATGGCGGATCCTGAAAACTACGAGGCCCGGGCGACCATCATGTGGGCAGGCTCCCTGTCCCACAACAACCTCACGTCCCTTGGCCGCAGCTGGACCATGAACGCCCACCAATTTGAGCATGCTTTAAGCGGGTTGAACTTTGACATCGCCCACGGCGCGGGGCTGGCGGTTACCTGGCCGGCGTACCTTGCGTATGTGGCTCCCCATTGCATGCCACTGATGCTGCAGTACGCTGAGAGGATTTGGGGCATTCCGGTAGACTTTGGCCACCCGGAGGCCACCGCGAAAGCCGCCATCAATCGCACAAAGGAGTTTTTTAAGAGCATAGGCATGCCGCTGACATTGGGCGAGCTGGGCCTTGGCGAAGCGGATATCCCCCGGCTGACGGAGCTTGTCACCTACAATGGCACAAGAACGCTCAAAAGCTATATTGAGCTTCGCGCCAAAGAGATTGCGGGCATATTCAGGCTTTGCCTGTAGCCCATATGAGGAAATTTACATGAGAACGCAGGTCTGGGCACATCGGGGCAGCAGCGAACTCGCGCCGGAAAACACCATAGAAGCATTCTCCCTGGCAATCGCGCAGGGCGCTGACGGGATTGAGCTGGACGTGCATGAAAGCGCGGACGGCGCGCTTATTGTCATCCACGACGCAGACGTGTCCCGCACCACCAACGGCAGGGGCCGGATTGTGGACCAGTCCCTTGCGGCGCTTAAAAACCTGAGTGCGGACAGCGGAAAACCCGGCTTTCCCGAAGCGAAAATTCCCACACTCCCGGAAGTATATGAGCTTGTAAAGCCCACCTCACTCACGGTAAATGTGGAAATCAAATCCGACGAGGTGATCTATTGGGGGATCTGGGATAAGCTGTTGCAGCTGGAGCGGGACATGGGCATGACCGGCCGGGTCATCTACTCCTCCTTCAACCACTACGCCCTTAGGGAGCTAAAAAAAAGCCGCCCCACCGCCCGCACCGGCCTATTGTACGCTGAGGGGATGCTGGATCCATGGGTTTATGCCAAATACGCCCAGGCCGATGCCATCCATCCCCACTATCTCGTCGCGTTGCTAAGCCCCGGGCTGTTGGAGGGCTGCAAAAAAAATGGGATCGCGGTCCATCCCTGGACGGCAGACGATCCCGTCATTCTCGCAAAGCTGTTCGCCTCCGGCGTAGAAGCGGTCATCACCAACGTGCCGGACGTGGCTTTGAAAATCAGGCAACAGGATAGCGAATGATTGTCTTTAGCTTGTCAGGCGCGCATTTGCGCGGATCGGACAGGTAAATCTCATGATGCCGCCTGGGCCCTTCAAGGTCCGGGCGGTATCCTTTTTCCCGAATGAACTCAAGCAACCCCTCGATGGTGGGCGGCTCGTCGTCATAAGGGCCCAAATGCATCACCTGGGCGCATAAGCCCTCCAGATACTCAAAGCGGTAAGCCTTGGACATGCGGAGACCCTTTTTCTTTGCGGCCTGTTCCCTGGCCCATTCAAACACCTCTACGGTCACAAACTCCGGCAGGCGGATCATGGCTGTCCAGGCAAAGCCCGCCTTGTTGGCGTAGTCCACGCCGGGTCTGCCGTCCTGTGCCCACCACAGCCCCTCCAAAGGCGGAACAACGTAGTCAAAATACCCCTCCGGGATATCCGAGCCCATCTTGCTCATCTTCACGGTATAGGATAAGGCATATAATACGCCGATTGCCTGCTGGTACGCGCCGCCCTCCTCGTTGGGATCGCCAACACCGTCCACTGCCACATAGACCATAGGCGGCACCTCAATCAATCCCGGCTTTTTCCCGGGACGATAGCAGTCCGGAAACTCCTTTTTGTAATCGAACGCTGCCATACATACCTCCTATTGATAGAGCTTAATGCGGCTGATCAAATTCATCAGCGTCATTTTATTGGCCCAAAGCTGCTTATAGGTCACGGTATTATTCTTGCCTTGGGCTTTCAGCTTTTCCATATCCGCCACGGCCTTATCCCGCTCCAGCAATAAAGCGGCGAGCATGTCCTCATACCGGCCCAGCCGGTCAATGGCCTCATGGACTTCGTGCCCGTCCAAAAGGGCGTATCCGCCGCCGGGCTGGGGCTTCGTCACCCGTTGCATTTTACCACGCTCCCTTTCTACAACAAAACCGCCCCCTCAATCACGTGAAAGGGCGGTTTCTCTCATGTTACCTCTTATTTGCGCAGGCCGAGGCTGGCGACAATGGCGCGATACCGCTCGATTTCCTTTTCCTTCAGGTAATTGAGCAGGCCACGGCGCTGACCAACCATCTTCAACAGGCCGCGACGGGAATGGTGATCCTTCTTGTGCTCCTTCAGGTGCTCGTTCAGGTGATTGATGCGATACGTGAGCAGAGCAATCTGCACCTCGGGAGAACCGGTGTCACCCTCGTGGCGTTTGTACTTTTCGATGATCTCAAGCTTAATATCCTTTTCCATACTATCCTCCAAATTTTTCTCTGATCCCCGTGGGCAGAGTAAGGCGTTGGAGATTCGCAAAACCTTGCCCCGGTTCATCAAATTACACTAAATAGTGTAGCACACACAGCCGGTAATGTAAATAAAATCAACCAATTTTCTTGGAATTCCCTATCGTTAAGCCCCCAACTCCGTCCTGGCGAACAGCTGCCTGGCCGTTTCCACATCCCTGCCAATCTGATGGGCCAACTCCGCCCTGGAGCCAAACCGCTGTTCATCCCGAATGCGGGAAAGGAATTCCACCTGCAATGGTTTCCCATACAAATCCCCGTCAAAGGACAGAATATGCGTTTCCACCGTCACTTTCTTCCCCTGTACGGTGGGGTTGTCTCCGATGTTGGTCACCGCCGGAAGCCGCCTGCCCTCCACGTTGGCAACCGTGGCGTACACCCCGGCCTTGGGCAGCAGCTTGTCCCCGGTAGGCTCCAGGTTCGCGGTGGGAAAGCCCATCTCCCGGCCAATGTGCCGGTTTGCCAACACGCGCCCGTCCAGCCGGTACGGATGCCCCAGCATGTCCAGGGCGCCAGCGGCGTCCCCGCTTTCCAGCGCCTTTCTCACGCGGGTGCTGGACACGGGGCTGCCCAGAAACAGGACGGGCGGCAGCACCTCCACTGAAAAGCCCAGTTCCTCTCCCAACCGGCGCAATTCATCTTCTTTTCCTGCGCCAGCTTTGCCAAATGTGTAATTAAAGCCGGCAACCACCGCCTTTACGTCATACCGCTCCACGAGCATTTTGGCAAAATCCTCGGGGGACATATCCGCCAAAGCCCGGTCAAATGTAACCATCTCCACCCGTTCGACTCCCAGCGCGCGCATCATGGCCAGGCGCTCCTCCACGGTGGAAAGCACCTTGGGAGCGGTGGCGAACACGCCCATGGGATGGTTGGAAAATGTATAGACCATACTCGTGAGGCTATTGTTTCTTGCAATATCCACCATGCGGGAAATCAGCGCGCAATGGCCGATGTGCATCCCGTCAAACATGCCCAGCGCAATGGCTGTCGATCGATTGTCCTTATGTACCATCACTACAACTATCCTTTTTCCACCTAAATAATATAATCTGAACCCGCCGGATTAATACAAATGCAGCGTCAAACTTACGCCGTCCGGCCGGCATTCGCCAATCCCCAGAAACAGTTCTCCGCCGTACAGGCGAAATGGCCCGCCCGAAAGGGTATCTCCCTCAGGGGTTTTCACCCGCCGCCCGTTTTTTAAGAATGTAACCGGCTCCCCCTCCGCCACCGTCATGGACGGCAGGAAGGAGAGTGCCTCCTCCATGGAAATCAGCGCATCCTGTAAAATTCCCGCTTTCTTCATGGCCTCTAGTTCCACAATGGACAGCGCCCGCTCCACCCGGAAAGGCCCCGCCTGGCTCCGTAATAAAAACGACAGATGCCCCAGCTCGCCAAGGCGTGCCGCGATATCCTGGCACAGGGTGCGCACGTACGTCCCCCGGGAGCATACTACCCGGAACAAATACCGATTTTCCCCAGTCCGCTCCCGAAATTCCAGCTCCCGTATCAGCACCCGGCGGCGTTCCCGGTCTACCTCTTCGCCGTCCCGGGCAAGCTTATACAGGGCCTGTCCATCCCGCTTAAGGGCGGAATACATGGGCGGAAGCTGCATCTGCTCTCCTAAAAACTCCGGAAGAACAGCCCGCACATCATCCAAAGTTGCGTTAACCGGCCCGCGCTCCAGTATTTTTCCGTAGCTGTCCTGGGTGTCGGTCACGGCCCCCAGGGTGAGTTCCGCGTAGTATTCCTTTTCTTTGTCAACCAGATAATCAAACAGCCGCGCCGCCCGGCCCACGCAGATGGGCAATACCCCTGCAGCGCCAGGATCCAGCGTGCCGGCATGCCCCACCCGCTTCACCGAAAACAGGTGCCGCACGTCCGCCACGGCGTTGCTCGACGTCATGCCCGGCGGCTTCAACAAGTTTACAATGCCTTCCGGCTGTGCGTTCCCGCTCATTGGGGCGTCAGGGCAGCGATTGCCGCTTGTAACAGCCGCGCGTATGTCTCGTCAAAAGGCAGTTCGATGGTGCAGCCCGCCGCATGCTCGTGTCCGCCGCCGCCAAACTGCTGGGCGATCAAGCAAACATCGGCATATTGTTTGGATCGTAGGCTGATTTTGTACGTGCCGTCCTTCGCTTCCCGGATCAGTATGGCGATTTCCACCGTATCCACATCCCGGATATTGTCGATGATCCCCTCCGCGTCCTCACTGGCCGCCCCGCATTCCAGGAGCTGGGCCTGGCTTACATGGGTTATGCCGATGCGGTTGCCGTCATAAAGCTTTATTCCGCTTAACGCGGCGCCTAACAGCTTCAGCCTGGACAGCGGGATCGTCCGGTAAATTCGCCGGTTGATATCCGCCACGTCAACTCCGCATTCCAGCAGCGCCCCCGCCATATTGAGCGTTTGCGGCCTTGTGTTGGAGTACGAGAAATTCCCCGTGTCCGTATTGATCGCCACATACAGGCAGTCGGCAACGGGCCGGGTAATCGGGACGCCAAGGGCGCGGCGAAGGGCAAAAATAAGCTCCCCCGTAGCAGCAGCCTCCGGGTCGATTACATTGTATGTGCCAAATCCTCTGTTGGTCCTGTGATGGTCGATCACCGCAACCGCTTTCGCGCCGGGCAGCAGCACCTGCGCGCTGCCCATACGACTCACGTCCGCACAATCCACAGCGATGATATTGCGGTATTCCGGCTTCGCCAGCTGAGGCTCCACCACCGTTGGCGCATATGGCATAAAACCATAGACCAACGGAACCTCGCACTCGCATACGACCTGGGCCCGTTTTCCCATGGCCTCCAAAACGCCATACAGCGCCAGGCTGGAGCCCAGCGCGTCGCCGTCCGGAGATGTATGCGCCACCAGCGTAAAGCCATCCTCAATTTTTATCCAGTCCGCCAGCGCTTTCATTTGCGCTTCAAGCATCCGCATCGTCCCCCCGTACCCCCAGCTCGCTCAATACCTTGGAGATATGCACGCTGTATTCAATCGATGTATCCAGCTGAAACTTCAGCATGGGCAGCCTGCGGATCAACATCCGCCGCCCCAGCTCACGGGCAATAAACCCGTTGGCATGGTTGAGCGCGTCCACAGACGCAAAGCGCGCCTGCTCATCCTCATCGTAGACGCTGACATGCACTTTCGCGTGCTTCAAATCGTTGGTAACCTCCACCTGGGTAATGGTTATCATCGGCGAAAGCCGGGGGTCTTTCAACTCCCGGACAATTTCGCTGATGGTTTTTTTGACCTCTTCATTCACTCGGTCCGCACGTATTGCTGACATAGCCTTATTCCTTCCGTATGGCGCGGCGGCAATATGCCGCGCCGCGCGTGATTATCGTTTAACTTCCTCCATCACGAAGGCTTCAATCACATCGTCCACATGCAAATCGTTAAAGTTTTCGATGCCGATGCCGCATTCGTAGCCCTGCATGACTTCCTTCACATCGTCCTTAAACCGCTTCAGGGACGAGATCTTTCCTTCGTGAACCACGATCCCGTCGCGCACCACGCGCACCTGCGCGCTTCTCGTGACCTTGCCCTCCTGGACGTACGCTCCCGCGATGGTGCCCACGCCGGACACCTTGAACGTTTCGCGCACAGAGATCCGGCCCAGGGTAACCTCCTGGAACACCGGCTTGAACATGCCCTTCATGGCGTTTTCCACGTCCTCGATGGCAGCGTAGATGATGCGGTACAAGCGCACATCCACCTTTTCCTTTTCGGCGGAGACCCGGGCCGTGGCGTCCGGGCGCACGTTAAAGCCGATGACGATGGCGTTGGAAGCAGAGGCGAACATGATGTCCGTGCCCGTAATGGCGCCTACGCCGCCATGGATGCAGCGCACCCGCACTTCCTTGTTGGAAAGTTTCTCCAGCGCTTGCTTGACCGCCTCCACAGATCCCTGTACGTCCGCCTTGACGATAATATTGAGATCCTTGACCTCGCCCTCGGCGATCTGGCTGAACAGATCGTCCAAAGACACCTTAGAAAGGTTCTTCAACTGCTCCGCCTTTTGCTTATCCCGCCGCTCCTCAGCCACCTGCCTGGAAAGCTTGTCGAGTTCCGCCACGTTCAGGATATCGCCCGCAGCCGGAACCTCGGAAAAGCCCAGTACCTCCACTGGCTGGCTGGGGCCTGCCTCTGTCACCCGGCGGCCCTTGTCGTTCATCATGGCACGCACGCGGCCATAGGCCGTGCCCGCCACGATGGTATCCCCAACACGCAGGGTGCCGTTTTGCACCAGCACCGTGGCGATGGGGCCGCGGCCCTTATCCAGCTCCGCTTCTACGATGGTGCCCTTGGCAAGGCGGTTGGAGTTGGCTTTCAGTTCCAACACATCCGCCTGGAGCAACACCATTTCCAATAGTGTATCCAATCCGGTTCTCGCTTTTGCAGAGACGGGCACGCAAATGGTATCGCCGCCCCATTCCTCCGGCACGAGCGAGTGTTCCGTCAACTGCTGCATGATCCGGTCCGGGTTGGCCTCAGGCCGGTCCATCTTGTTGATGGCGACGATAATGGGCACCTTGGCGGCCTTGGCGTGGTTGATGGCTTCCACGGTCTGGGGCATAATGCCATCGTCCGCCGCCACCACCAGTATGACGATATCCGTGACCTGGGCGCCCCGGGCGCGCATGGACGTAAACGCCTCATGGCCCGGCGTATCGATAAACGTAATGATCCTGCCGTTGCACGTGACGGTATACGCGCCAATGTGCTGGGTGATGCCGCCCGCTTCCCCTTCGGTTACGCTGCTGTGCCGGATGGCGTCCAGCAGTGAAGTTTTGCCGTGGTCAACGTGGCCCATGATGGTGACCACCGGGGGCCGCTCCATGAGCTCTTCGGGAGCGTCCATCTCATCGGAGCTGTCCTGCAGCACCTCTTCGGCGGTTTTCGCCACCTGATGCTCCAGCGTGATGCCGTAATCCGACGCGATCAATTCGCAGGTGTCGAAATCCAAATCCTGATTGATTGTGGCAATGATACCCAGCATAAACAGCTTTTTGATGATTTCCGCCGCCGGCTTGCCAATCTTCTCTGAGAGATCCTTTACCGTAATCGTTTCCGTAGTGATAACCGCCTTTTCTATCTTAATAGGCTCCGGCCTTAGCTGGGGCCTCTGCTGCTGACGCCGCGGCTTGCGGCGGCCGCCCATGGCGTCCTCATCCCATCCCCTTGCCTGGGGTGGCGCATCCTTTTGCAGCGTTTTTCTGCTGCGGGATTTCTTATCGCTCTCATAAGTGCGGCTATAATTGCTCTTGTTGGGATCATAATTGCTGACCCGTTCTTTTCCAGCCGCAGGTGTGAGAGGCGCGGCTCCTACCGGCTTCGGCCGCTGCGGATATCCGCCCTGGCCCTGAGGTCGCTGCTGGTACCCGCCCTGGCCCTGGGGACGCTGCTGATACCCGCCCTGGCCCTGGGGACGCTGTTGGTACCCGCCCTGGCCCTGGGGACGCTGTTGGTATCCGACCTGGCCCTGAGGGCGCTGCTGGTACCCGCCCTGGCCCTGGGGACGCTGCTGATACCCACCCTGGCCCTGGGGACGCTGTTGGTATCCGCCCTGACCCTGGGGCCGCTGTTGGTATCCGCCCTGGCCCTGAGGGCGCTGCTGGTACCCGCTCTGGCCTTGGGGACGCTGTTGGTATCCGCCCTGGCCCTGGGGACGCTGCTGATATCCACCCTGACCCTGGGGACGCTGCTGGTACCCGCCCTGGCCCTGAGGGCGCTGCTGGTACCCGCTCTGGCCTTGGGGACGCTGCTGGTATATATTCTGGTCAATAGACCGCTGCTGATACCCGGACTGGACAGGCTTCTTCTCCTCCGCCTGGGGCTTCGCTTTCCCGGGCTCCTGCGCGGCTTTTTCCGGCGCGTTAACCGTTTCGGCAGCCGGTACAACCTCCGGCGCGGGTGCGGGTGTCTTAGGCGCTGGCGCTTTTTGCACATCTTGCACGGCCTCCTGCACGGGCACGGGGGCCGCTTCTTCTTTCTTCGGCTCCTTCACGACAGGCTTCGCTTCCGCCGTAATATCCGACGCAATATAATCCTCGTCGCTTTCGCCGATATGTACCGCCAAATGCTTGTCGGAACTGAGCACCTCCATGAGCCGCTCCTGCCTTTCGCGTTCCAGCCGGGCCTTGCGCTCCGCCTCCTCCCGTGCAAGCAATTCCTTTTCCCGCGCGCTGACGTTTACGATTGTTTCGCCAACATCGCTCTGGTGTTGCTTGACCCGGTCGTACAGCTTTTTCGCCCTAACTTCCAGCTCTTTCGCAGTATTCATAATGTTTACTTTCGCCATCTGTTGCACCCCCGCGTTTCGTTGCTTCTCTATCTTTTACTGGCCGGCACATCGCCGGCTTCTAGTTTATCATGACTTACGGCTTTTTCAATCATGGTGGCAAACCCGGCGTCCGTCACTGCAATGACCCGGCCGTCCGGCCTGCCAACGGCGCGCCCCGCCTCTTCTACCACCAGCATCGGAATTTTAGCCCGCTCACAATACCCCGCATATCGCTCCTGTGTCGCCTTAGACGCGCTTACGTCCAATATAAGCAACCGCGCGATGTTGTTTTTCACTGCTTTTTCGCAGGCAAAATCCCCCAACAGGCATTTCCCCGCCCGCTTGCATAGTCCCAGGGCGTTATGGGTTTTATTGCTGCTGCTCATAGGCGGCAAACGCTTCGCGCAGCGTGGCATACACCAGAGGCTCCACCTTTTGTTGGAAGGCCCGCTCCAGCGCCCTGGTCTTAATGGCGTGTTCCAGACAAGCAGGATTGGCGCATAGATACGCGCCCCTGCCTGGGGCCTTGCCCACCGGATCGATGCTTACCACGCCCTCGGCGTTCCTGACAATCCGGGTCAGTTCCTTTTTCGGCTTCATTTCCCGGCAGCCCACGCACATCCGCATCGGTATTTTCTTCTGTGCCACGGCACACCCTCCCGTAACTGTTATTCCTCGTCGAGTCCGCTGCTCTCTAAAAACTCGCCAAACGCCTCCATAGGCGACAAGCCGCCAAACGCGTCCTGGGGCAACTGCTCCACAGGATCGTACTCCGGCGCGCCAAAGCTGCTTTCCATAGCCTGCTCGGCCTGAGACTGGTTTTTGATGTCGATTTTCCAACCCGTAAGCTTGGCGGCAAGGCGGGCGTTTTGCCCCTCTTTGCCGATGGCCAGGGACAGCTGATTGTCGGGGACGATCACCTTGGCAGCCTTTTCCGCCTCGTTGATATACACCATCAGCACCTTGGCGGGAGACAGCGCTTTGGCGATATACACAGCAGAGTCGTTGTCCCATTCTATGATGTCAATCTTCTCGTTGTGCAATTCCGCCACAATCCGCTCCACCCGGATGCCCCGCTGGCCCACGCATGCGCCCACGGGATCCACCTGGGGGTCGTTGGATGACACCGCCACTTTTGTGCGAAAACCTGCTTCCCGGGCGATGGACTTCACCTGCACGATCCCGGATTGAATTTCCGGCACCTCCAGCTCAAACAGCCGCTTCACAAGCCCGGGATGGGTACGGGATACCAGCACCTGGGGCCCTTTGTTGGTTTTTCGCACTTCCAGTACATAAACCTTGATACGGTCGTTGGACTCGAATTTTTCGCCGGGAATGCATTCGTTGGGCGCGATCAGGCCGTCGGTTTTGCCAAGCTCCACATACACCCCGCCCTTTTCCACACGCTGGACGATGGCGGTAAGCACCTCGTTTTCCTTTTCCACATACTCGTCGTATATGATGCCGCGCTCCGCCTCGCGGATACGCTGCACAACCACCTGCTTGGCGGTCTGGGCGGCAATGCGGCCAAAGTTCCCGGGCTTAACCTCTTCCTCCAGCACATCGCCCACTTCATACAACGAATTGATCTTGCGCGCGTTGGGAAGCGCGATCTCCGCATACTGGTTTTCTACTGTCTCCACCACGGACTTGGACGCAAACAGCTGGATTTCCCCGGTATCCCGGTCGACCTCCGCGCGCACGTTGTTGGTCGTGCCGTACTTGCGCCGGTAGGCGGAGATCAGCGCGTTTTCCACCGCATCGATCAAAATATCCTTGCTAATTCCGCGCTCTTTCTCCAGCGCATTCAACGCTTCGATAAAATCGGCATTCATCGAATTCAACACTCCTTCTTATCTCATACCCCGTTGCCGGGCCTTCAATTTATACTTGTTAAAATGTGATATGGGGGCGGACAAGGGCCACATCCTTTTTCAAAAAGCGCCGCTGTCCTTCCTTTTCGTCCGCGATTGTGAAGCTTAGCTCGTCAAACGCTACAAGCCGGCCCATAAACTGCTTTTTCTTATCGATGGGGGCATAAAGCTTAACCTCCAGCATCCGGTCCATGTTCCGTTCAAAATCCCTGTCCTTTTTTAGTGGACGGTCGATGCCCAGGGAGGACACGCATAGATAATAATGCTGCTCGATGGGATCCGCTTCATCCAATACGGGCTCCACCGCCCGGCTTACGGTTTCGCAGTCCGTAAGGGCGATCCCCTCCGGCCTGTCGATAAACAGCGTCAGCACCCAATTGCCCTGTTCCTTTTGAAATTCAACCTCCGCAAGCTCAAAACCAAGGTCCCTGACCTGATCCTGCAGCAGCGCCTGTACCGTGTCCGCGATGCGCACCATTGCCCTCCTTTTTGGCCTCTCAAAATGAAAGAGTGGGATGTCCCACTCTCTCAACAAAATCTCAAACTCCAACAAGAAGCATTATAGCATGCTCCTTCCTAATTGGCAAGAAAAAACGCAAATATTGAAGGGATGCGGGGCACGGCTCCAAAAGAACAAGGTATTTCGCACCGTTATTCCATCTCTTTCCAGGGGCGATCCCTGTGGTGGCACGGAAAAACGAAGCCTGAAAGGTCATTCCGGCAGCCGCACCGTAAACTGCGTCCCCTGACCCGGCGCGCTATCCACAGAGATCGCGCCCCCATGCAGCTGCACCACATGCTTGACGATGGAAAGCCCCAGGCCAGTGCCCCCCATCTCCCGGGAACGTCCTTTGTCCACCCGGTAAAACCTTTCGAATATATGGGACAGATGCTCCTCGGGAATGCCAATCCCGGTGTCGGACACGCGAATAACCACGTGCCCGCTTTCCCGAAATGCCCGCAGCAGCACGCTCCCCCCAGGCTTGTTGTACTTGATGGCGTTGTCCACTAGATTGCTGATCAGCTGCTTAAACCGGCTGGGAATGCCCCGCAGATGAAGCCTTTTCGGGATCAGCACCGTCAAAGTCACCCCCGCCTTTTCCGCCTGGGGCCGGAACCTGTCCTGGATTTGCCTGCCCAAAGCAGCCAGGTCGCAGATCTGCAGCCTGGGGTCCGCCTTATTGTTTTCCAACACGGACAGCTCTAATATGTCCTCAATCAGCGCGTGCAGCCGCTCGGCCTCGATGTCGATGATCTCATAAAAGCTTCGGCGGGTTTTCTTGTCCCGCTCCTCATTCTTTAGCAGCTCGACATAGCCCTTTATGGAGGTCAGCGGCGTTTTCAACTCATGGGTTACGTTGGCCACAAACGTGCTTCGCACCCGCTCAAGCTCCCGCATCTTAGCAAGCATGGCTTTCTCTTCCTGGTTGGCGGCATGAAGCTTTTTATCATATATGGCCTTTGCCACTAAAAACGCCACGCCCGCGCCCAACAGCGCCCCCAGCGCGGCGTACAGCCACGGGTTCATTCCGCCTCCCCCTCCCCATCATCGGTGAACCGATAGCCGACCCCGCGCACCGTCTGAATATAGCGGGGGTGTTCCGCAACATCCTCCAGCTTTTGTCTTAGATATCTCACATGCACGTCCACCGTGCGGGTGTCGCCATAATATTCCATGCCCCATACCAGGTCAAGGAGCATTTCCCTGGTCATCACCCGCCCGGCGTTTTTCATCAGCATAGATAACAGGTCAAACTCCCGCATCGTGAGGTTGACGGGCATCCCTGATTTTTTCACAATCCGGCCCACGGGGTCCAGCACAATTTCTCCCAGGGCAATCACCGCATTGGGGGCGGGGTTGGGCTTTGCCATAAGCTCCTCCCGCCGCAACAGGGCCCTGATACGGGCTGCCAGCTCCTTTACGGAAAAAGGCTTTGTGATATAATCGTCCGCCCCGTTATCCAGCCCAGCTACCAAATCCGCTTCCCCGGCGCGGGCGGTGAGCATAGCGATGGGGATGGCCCGGGTGTCGGGATCCGCCCGGAGCATGGCGCACAGCGCGGCGCCGTCGGGAGGCGGCATCATCCAGTCTAATATCACCGCATCAGGCTTTTGCTTGGCCATGGCCGCGAGAAAGGACGCGCCGTCCGCGAAGGCGCGGGTTTCAAACCCAGCGTCCCGCAGGCCCAGGGCCACAAGCTGCCTGATATGCTGTTCGTCATCCACGATGTATATAAGCTTGCCCAAGGCCACGCTCCCTTCGGTGTTTTATTCAGTATAACACATGCATTGCTTCAATGGGCATCCTTTGATACAATACAATCTCATATAAACCGTATCTTTTGCTGTTTCTACATAAACAGCGGGATATGGTTTTTTGCAGGAGAAGAAAAGCATGAAAAAGATCAAGCTGCACGCCGAGGGGGCGTATGTCGTGGGGTTGGTTCTTCTGGCGCTGAGCGTGGCGCTGATGGAAAAGGCCAACCTGGGGATTTCCATGGTGGTAGCGCCCGCGTATATTCTTTCCTTGAAATTCGATTTCCTCACGTTCGGCATGGCGGAATACCTGCTGCAAGCGGTTCTTCTCGTCATAATGTGCCTGGCCCTTCGGGAATTTCGGGTGTCGTATCTGTTCTCCTTTGTGACGGCGTTTGTGTACGGGCTGATACTTGACGGGTTTATTTCCCTTTGCGCGGGGCTGCCGGTCAATACCCTTGCGCTAAGGCTCCTTTGGTTCGTGCTGGGGATGCTGGGCTGCGCGGCAGGCATCAGTCTCTTGTTCCATACCTATTTCGCGCCGGAGGTGTATGAGCTTGTGGTGAAAGAGGTGTCGAGAAAATACAACATCCCTTTGAGCAAATGCAAAACCGCGTACGACTTTATCAGCTGCGCCGTAGCCATCCTCCTGTCCTTCGCGCTGCTTGGGGCGCTCAAGGGGGTATATTGGGGCACCGTGTTCTGCGCCCTCGTCAACGGCACCATCATCGGCTGGATGGGCAAGGGCATGGAAAAAATATTTGACTTTTCACCGAAGTGGAAGCTAGAAAAATATTTTATATAAGTTCATATTATGTTGCCGGCCGCACAATGGCCGCCCCAATATAAAATAGCCCATTGAAACTGCCGTATTGCCGCAGCTCCAATGGGCTTTGCGCTTTATATTCTCTTGTTCCTGATGGGAATTAGGCTTGCGCAGTATACGGCCGCGCCCAGCGCCAGACACGATGCGATCTGTACGATGGCAATGTCATGGAAAATGATTAGATTGAAAAACCAGATCAGGGCGGGGCGGAGCGCCGCAATCGGCGTAAAGGTGCTGATGATTGCGATAATCAGAACGTCCACAACAAAGCCGTACCAGCGGCCCTGTATCAGCGTCAGGGTGTGCACGGCGCAGCTGAACATCGTCAAAAACGCCCACATCTGCAAAAATGCCACAACCGGCCCCCGGGCCATAAATCCAAAGACGGCCAGAAGATCCAGCACCCCCGCAATTTGCGTGACCATATACCGGTCGATGGTAAAATGCAGCACAATGCTCACCAGCGTGACGACCGCCGCAACCAGGAGGTACACGAGAATGCAGCTCGTGAAAAAATCCCTGCGCTTGCCGCCGAGGTTCATCAGCTTGTTAAAATTCTTAGCGGGGATAAAAATCGGCATCAGCAGCGGCAGCAGATAGAAGAAGTTGCCGATGGCCACCGTTGTGTTGTCCTGGGAGCCGGGGACGAATATCGACGTGATGTAGCTGGCGATCGCCAAAGTCAGCACCACGGCGCTTATCCCGTATGCGGTTCCCGACTGTTTGAGATTGATTTTTACCATGCCTATTGCCGTTCCCATTTAGATTGCCTCCTTTTGATTGCCAACCAGCGCGATGAAGAAATCCTGCAAGCTCATCGACGAGATGGAATACTTGTCGCTGGGCTCAATGCGCGTGTCGTAGATATATTGCGAGAGGAAGCCGCCTGCCCTTATCGTGCTGAGCACCCTGAGGCCCGCGGTCGCCGCCGTGACGTGCTCGGCAAGGCCAGTGACGCAGTAGGCCTTCTCGTCCAGCTCGTTCATCTGGCAATTCAACAGCGGCGCGCCCTTGTCGATGATGATCAGATGCTGCGCGACCTTTGCAATCTCGTCGATGATGTGGGTCGAGATGATGACGGTCTTGGGCTGCTTGCGGTAGCCCTCTTCGAGCATCTCGTAAAAATTCCTGCGCATCACCGGGTCAAACCCCAGCACCGGCTCGTCGAGCAGCAATATCTCCTTGCCCGACGACAGGGCGATCAATGTGTTGATCATCGCCTTCATGCCGAAAGAGAGCTGATTGAACCGCTTCTTTGTGTCCAGCGCAAAGCGGCTTGCCATCTCCAGCGCAGACGCGGTATCAAACATCGGATTGATGGCGGCTGCGGCCTTAATGAGCTCCTCCAGCCGCATATTGAATTGCGAGCCGCTGGTCTCGACGAAATGCAAATCGTCCGGCATGGCAAGCTGCGACACCAACCGGCCCTTTACCGTGACCGTGCCGGTGGTTGCGGGAATGTGGCCCGCCAGGGTTTTGAGCAGCGTGGTTTTCCCCGCTCCGTTTCGGCCCAAGAGGCAGTAAATCCCGTGCTGCCCGATCGTGAGCGACACATCCCTGAGGGCCTCTGTCTTGCCATAGTACTTGGTTACGCCCTGAAACTCAATCATGGAGATTCTCCTTTACAATTTGCAATAATTCACCATCGGTGATCCCGATTTTCCTTGCGCCGCCGATAAATTCCGGAACGGCCCGCTCAAAGAACGCCTCTTTGCGCTGTGACAAAAGCATGTCCCGGGCGTGCTCCGCCACCGCCATGCCGACGCCTCGCTTTTTATAGATGATCCCCCGGTCGGCCAGTACGCTGATGGCCCGCTGTGCCGTGGTGGGATTGACGGACAGGAGCTTGGATATCTGCGGCGTGGAGATAATCAAGTCATGCGCGCCATACACCCGGGAGAGGATATCGTCCTCGATCATTTCAACAATCTGGACGAACACCGGTTTTTCGCTGTTCAATGCCGTCCTCCTTCTATGGTTATATGGTTAATGATTTAGGTCACTAACTATAGGATGCCTCGTTTCTCTTCATTTGTCAAGATAAATTTTTAGTAAAAAAAAGGCATCCCGGTTTATATACCGAAATGCCTTTAGAATTACATAGAGCCTATTTCAACTCCTGATCCAAATCTCGAAAAAGCTCATGGTCATAAAATTCAATCATCGATATTTCCAGACCGTCGCATAACTTTTTTATCGTGACCGCGCCTGGATTTTTGCTCACGCCATTGATGATGTTTTTCAATGTGGAGGGCGGCACGGCTGAAATCCGCGCCAAAGCGTTTATGGCCATGTTCCGCTCCATACAAAGGCCAATCAGCCTATTCGCAATCGCTTTTTGTATCGTCATGTTATGGTCCTCTTTACTAGGTTTTACATCATTCTATATTTTTATCAAAATCGGGAACGACCATATATGGACTGTTTGGAGTATATATGGTAATGTGGCCTATATATAGACGATACGAGGTGAGTATAATGAAACAATTTGACCACATCTATGATGCCATGATGAGTTATGTTGATGATCCTGATATCCAAAACGAGTTTGAAACCGGAGAATGTGCGGACTTGTACGATCAGTGCTACGATTTACGGCTTTCCATCTCGAGGCGGCTGGACGGCAGCGTCGGCAGTAAAAACGATGATGTTTTACTGTTGATTGATCTGTGCGAAAAAATGCAGAAAATACTTTGCAGGAAATGCTTTCAATATGGATATGCGTATGGACAAAAAGACAGCACAGATACGGGAACTTCTTCATAAATATTCCTCTTCTTATTCGATTTATTTTCTAGTTTTTCTTGACAAACACCTACCTTGCGGTACATAATAGTATTAGCTACTATGTACCGCAAGGTAGGTGATAATTTTGTACGACCGTTCCCAGCTATTGCGGGGCACGCTGGAAGGCTGCATCCTGAAGGTGATCGGCATTACGCCCACATACGGTTATGACATCGCGCAGCAGCTCATGGCCCTTGGCTTTGCGCAAATCAGTGAGGGTACGCTGTATCCGCTCCTGGTGCGGCTGGAAAAAAAGAAGCTCATCTGGGCGGAGTTTCTTCCCTCTCCACTTGGCCCCAACCGGAAATACTATACGCTGACCGATGAAGGCCACGCATATCTCGCGGACTTTGCGCTCTGCTGGGAGGAGATTACAAGAGCGGTGGAGCGTGTCATGAACATGAATAAGGAGGAACAGCCATGAATCCACTGGACGAACTGAGAAAAGAAAACGATCGTGTTCAAAAGTCGCTCCCTGATGGAGACCGAAAGACCATGCAGCGGATTTCCCGTTATGTCGCCGGATGGAAGGTCAACGCCTACGACGCGGAATGCATCCGCCGGGACCTGATCGGCATGGCGCAAGAAGCCGCGGCGAGGGGCGAAACCCTCACTGACGCCATCGGAACGGATGAGCGGATGTTCTGCACCTCGGTGGTGGATAGCGCCCGGCCACGCAGCTGGGCCGAGCGGCTGCTGTTTATGGGAAACCAGGTGCTTGCCATGCTGCTTTTGTTCCTGCTCGCCAAGATATTCGTCCTGGAGGTATCAAGTGCCTCCACCTTGCCGTTTGGCATAACGGAGGTCATTTTCTACACGCTCTATTCCGTGGCCGCAGCCTACCTCAACCACTATTTAGTGGGCAGGCTGGCCTTGTTGCCCAACGTGGCCCGTCTGCTTCCACCACTCCTCATAATCGGTGCTTTCGTTTTCTCGAAATTTCTCCTTTCACTGGAAATGCCCGTCGTGTATGTAAACAAGTATCTGGCCCTGGGGATATTGGGCGCAGTTACGCTGGCGTCATATCTATTGAAGGAATGGTTCGTGCGCAATCGATTGGTGCCAAGGGGCAACGAATTGAATACCCCTTGATGCCCTCAAAAAATATGGATGGAGGTACGCATATGATTAAGCTGGAAAACGCACAAAGAAAGCAGTTAAATATTTTCCTGATCGTAGCATTTGCACTTCCTTTCGCCTTGGGTATCCCGATGGGGATTGGTCACTCCCAGGGGATGGATCTCTCGGTGTTTCCCACGGCACAGATGTGCTATCCTGCCGCCGGCGTGATGCTGGCCGCCCTCATCACCAGAAAAGGGGACCCCCTGCTGCCCCGGCGTTTCTTCATCGGGTTCATCGCGTTCACGGCTTTACAGGCGGCGTTCGCGCTGTTCAGCGTAATTTTGCCGGATCTCCCCTGGAACATGATTTCCGAATATAGCATCATTGCGGCCTCCATATTATGCCTGGTGCTGTTAATGACAGAAAAGAAAGACAAGCGCCTGGCCTATGGGCTAAAAGGTGGACACTGGGGCGCGACGGCCGCCATCACGCTGTTGTTTGCAGCCATGTTGGTTGGGCGCGCAGCCATCTTATCGATTATTGGAGGGGTTGAAAGTCCGTTATTTTTTACCACTCTAACGCCCTTCACGCTTGTGATACTTGCTTTCAAATATTTTTTGTCGTTTACGGCATTTTTCGGCGAGGAATATGGCTGGCGGTACTATCTGCAACCATTGCTGCAAAAACGTTTCGGCATGGTGCGCGGCGTTTTGCTGTTAGGCCTCATGTGGGGGCTGTGGCACCTGCCTCTCAACTTCTTTTACTACACAACTCCAGCGTACGGGCTCATCAGCGCTGCGGGGCAAGTAGTCACCTGCATTACCCTGGGCGCCTTCTTCGGCTGGGCATATCTGCTGACAGACAACATATATTTGCCAGTCATCCTGCATTTTGTCAACAACAACCTCATTGCCTTAATCAGCGGCATAACGTCGGACACGATGCAAAGCTCTCTGGCCAGTTGGGAAGCCATCCCCCGCTCTTGATTATCAACGGATTGCTGTTCCTATGGGTGCTGCTGACAAAATACTATCGTGACCGCAGCCTCCGATTGCCCACGATGGAGGAAAGGGTAGAGCGGTTTGAACAATCAGAACAAGATGGATCGCTATCGGATGCGCTTGCAGCGAGAGTGGAGGGGGAGGAAAATTAAATGCTTTCATCAATAATCGGTATCGCCTTTGATTGTCCCAACGCGAATGATTTGGCGGATTTTTATGTAAGGCTGTCCGGCTGGACAAAAGAAATCTCAGGCGATGAATGGGCGGGTATTCGTACGCCAGAGGGCATTTTGCTTGTCTTTCAGACGGTAGAAAAGTATGTGCCACCCGTTTGGCCTTGGCAGGACGGAAAGCAACAGCAGATGGCGCATATCGATTTTAAGGTTGATAATCTGCGCGAAGCCGAGGAACACGCTTTGAAATGCGGTTCCACAAAAGCGCATGTGCAGTATTATGATACTTCTACCGTAATGCTTGACCCCGCAGGTCACCCGTTTTGCCTGTCAACGGTACAGCAATAATAATAGTTCATTGGCAGCAATATATTTAACGTATGGGTGCCAAACAAAGTAAACGTCCTTTGGGGATTATCAAGGGGTCGTAACCCCTTGATGTTCAGCCGAATTCGGCGACATGCGCGGCGAATTCGGAACCAATTTTCATTAGAAAATTGGGTACTTTGCACGTTTTGATGACCGTGAGACATAGTCGAACAATCAAAACGTGAATCCTCAAAAAAGCGCAAGCTGCGTAGCAACGGCGGTTTTTTGAATGCAAATGGGCCGCACCGTTAGTGCGACCCATTTGATTTGGTACCCCCTCAGGGATTCTCCGCTTCGCCTCCCGCCGCTTGCGCTCCGCGCTGCGCGGACTATGATCGGCGGCGCTTCCCGGCCGCTAAAATCGATTCACTGGATCGATTTTGCCCTTCGGGCCGCGGCTTCGAATCCCTCTATCTTATGGGTACCAAACCAAATGGGCCGCACCGTTAGTGCGACCCATTTGATTTGGTACCCCCTCAGGGATT
>CAYPKG010000026.1:0-25612 GCA_964411275.1 uncultured Oscillospiraceae bacterium
CTTGCCGCTTTGCGGCAATTCACCTTAAGACATAGTCGAACAATCAAAACGTGAATCCTCAAAAAAACGCAAGCTGCGCAGCAGCGGCGATTTTTTGACACACGTTCCGGCAAGGCAAACTGCCTTGCCGTTGGTTTGTTTTGGGGTCAGCGCGGACGGGCTTAGTTCGCCTGGAAATCCCCGCAACCGCGCATGAATATCCTAAATGCGCATAAAATGCGGGGAGGAGGGGAGGCTCTTGGAAGCGTTGGGACTCATTGGCGCGTTTATCGCTGGACTGATCGTGTTGTATTTGCTGGGAATGCTGTTTGTGGTTCCCATCAAAATCATTTGGAAGCTGATCATCAATGGCGTGATTGGGTTTGCCCTGCTATTCGTGTGCAATCTGGTGGGTGGCGCGCTGTTTTCCTTTACGCTTGCGCTCAATCCGCTAACTGCATTGATCGCCGGATTTTTAGGCGTGCCTGGGGTCGTACTGCTGATCGTGCTGACGCTGTTTTTATGACGCTACCTCGCCTATGACCAAAACAAGTTGTCATTTCCCTCAAAACCGCTTATAATGAATTGATATGGTTTGAAATCGACCTGGGGTGATTTTGAAATTTTGCTGGATCAGCTTACAGATTGGGTAAAACAAAGGCTAAACGAGGCTACTTTTTATCAAATAGATGCGAACTGAGACGGTGAAAATCTGATTTAGAAATCCACCCGAATGGCCGACGAAAATAAATCCGGCAGGAAGGCGAAATCATGGCGCCTCATCCGGGGGAACCCCGCGCTATTGCCACAGAGCGCACGGCGGCCCCCGCAGCGAAGGAGCAGAAACCCCGCCGACCTACCAACGCCGCCGAAGCAATGTAATCCGAACCCGGTTTACGGCGGCGGATTGCCGGCCGCTAATTTGGATGGAGCGCAATGAAAAAAGGAAGGCATACCCCTTCGGGGTACCCGTTGTGGAGCTATGCTGACCGATGAAGACGCTGCAATCCGCAAGCGGCGACATTTTCTGTGGGTACGGGTTATATTACTTAGGCAAGAAAAGGAGAAACACGACTTGGCATCAAAATTGAAGATCATACCTCTTGGCGGTGTGAGTGAAATCGGCAAGAACATGACTGTTGTCGAATACGGCAAGGACATGGTCGTCATCGACTGCGGTCTCATATTCCCTGACGACGACATGCCCGGCATCGATCTGGTGATACCGGACATGGCTTATGTGGAAAACAACCTGGAAAAATTGAGAGGATTTCTTATCACCCACGGGCATGAGGATCATATCGGCGCGCTGCCTTATGCCCTCAAAAAATTTAACGTTCCGGTGTATGGGACAAGGCTTACCAATGCGCTCATCGAGCACAAGCTGGATGAGGCGGGAGTCAAAGCCCAGTTAATCTGCGTGAACCCCGGGGACACGGTGCGCCTTGGCTGCTTCCAAATCGAATTTATCAAAACCAGCCATTCCATTGGCGGCGCGGTAGCGTTGGCCATTACGACGCCCATTGGTACAATCATCCACACAGGCGACTTCAAGGTGGACTACACCCCAATCGACGGCGAGCCCATCGACCTTACGAGGTTTGCCCATTACGGCGCAAAGGGCGTGCTGGCGCTTATGTCCGACAGCACCAACGTGGAGCGTCCCGGCCATACCCAGTCCGAGCGCGAGATCGGCAAAACGTTTGAGCACTGCTTTGATGTGGCAAAAGGCAGGGTTATCGTGGCGTCCTTCGCGTCGAATATTTACCGCATTCAGCAGATCGCTGACGTGGCCATCGCCCATGACCGGGTGCTTTGCTTTCAGGGGCGCAGCATGGTCAACATCGCGAAGATCGCCACGGAGCTTGGATATCTGCACATCCCCGAAAACCGTGTGGTTGCGGTGGAACAATTAAAGAAATATCCAAACGAGCGGGTGTGCGTGATGACCACCGGCAGCCAGGGCGAGCCCATGAGCGGGCTGTTCCGCATGGCGAATTCCAGCCATAAGCTGAACATCGGCAAGGGGGACACGGTCATCATTTCCGCGTCCGCCATCCCAGGCAACGAAAAGGGCGTGTCCCGGGTGATCAATCAGCTGTTTGAAAAGGGCGCAATGGTTATATACGACCAAATGGCGGACGTCCACGTTTCCGGCCACGCCTGCCGGGAGGAACTGCGGCTGATGTTTAATCTGACAAAACCCAAATACTTTATCCCCGTCCATGGGGAATACCGGCATTTATCCATGCATGCCCAGCTGGCGATTGAAATGGGCGTGGTGGAGGATAACGTGTTCGTGGCGAAGATCGGGGACGTGATTGAGCTGACCTCCCGCAAGGGCAGGATTTGCGGAAACGTACCTGCCGGCAGCGTCATGGTGGACGGCCTTGGCATCGGCGATATCGGAAACGTGGTGTTGAAGGACAGGCGGGTGCTCAGCGAGGACGGGCTTGTGACGGCGGTCATCGCGCTGCAAAAGGGCAGTGGCAAGCTTCTTGCGGGTCCAGAGATCATTTCCCGGGGGTTTGTGTACGTGCGCGAAAGCGAGGATCTCTTGAAGGGTGCGGCAGAACTGATGAAAAAGCATGCGTTGGAGTTTGAAAAACAGCCCCACAGCAATTGGTCCAGCATCAAGAACGGGCTTCGGGCCACAATGAAGAATTATTTCTATACGAAAACAAAGCGGACGCCCATGATCCTGCCCATCATTGTGGAGATCCCAGCGCCAAAGGAGTAAGCCATGGTATACGATAAGGTGGACGATCTGATACGCCAAATTCAGGATAGCACGGAGTTTCAGACGTATCAGGCAGCCAAAGAGAAGGCCATGCAAAACGAGACCACCCGCGCGCTGATCAAGGAGTATCATCAGCTGCAATTGCAGGCCCAGGCCGCAGCGTTGTCCGGCAATCAGGACCAGACGCTGATGCAAAAACTGCAAAAGCTTGGGGAGCTGCTGCAGTTTGACCCGGCGGCGTCTGCGTATTTGCTCTCGGAATACCAGATCAATCAGGCTTTGGCGGACATCTATAAGCGTCTGGCCAATGCCGTGGGCATCAGCCTCGATTTGCTGGAGGGGTAAGATCGTGGTATACTTGGCTTAAAGTAAGGGGAGTCAGCATTTAAACGATGGCGAGGAGGGAAGGAAGTTGCCACAAAAGAAAAATGCGGAAAATCCCGCATCCCGGGTTTGGCCAGCGATTCGGCCGCTAGTAATCGGGATTGTTAGCCTGGCGCTGGTGCTGTATATGCTTTCCTTCGGCATCCGGTTTCTGCTAAACCGGTATGTCTTGCCCGTTGACAGCAAGGACGCGACGCCAATTACGGTCATCGTGGATAAAAGTGACAGCGCCAGCACCGTTGCCAACAAGCTTTATAACGCTTGCGGGTATGACGAAGGCGCGAAAGGTCTTATCAGCAATAAGGCCGTGTTTAAGGTGTATGTGGATTTCGTGGGTAAGGCCAATAAATTACAGTCCGGCACGTACATCCTTTCAAAGAATATGGGCATCCCCCAGATCGTGGACATCATTTGCGCAGGCAATCCGCCCAAGGCCACGCTGAAATTCACCGTGGTGGAGGGCTATACCATCAAAAGCGCCACAGCCACTGCAGGGCGCAGTATTCTCCATGTCCTGGAACAGGCGGGGTTGACTGTGGACGAAACCGAATTTCTCGCCTTGTGCAATGACAGGGATACGTTCGAAAAGTTCGATTTTATCGCGCAGATCCCCAAAACCGACGATCGGCGGTACCTGCTGGAAGGATATTTGTTCCCCGATACCTATGAGGCGTATATCGACGCCGGGGCGGAAACAATTATAAACCGCATGCTGTTGCGCTTTAACAACATTTTCTCCGAGGAGTATGTCACAAGGGCCCAAGAGTTGAATATGACCATCGATGAGGTTGTTACCCTCGCCTCCATGATCGAGCGGGAGGCGGCGGTGGAAGGGGATTTCGCCAAGGTGTCCGCCGTGTTCCACAACCGGCTCAAAGCGGAGCAAAAGCTGGAAAGCTGCGCTACGCTACAGTATGTGCACCTGACAAACAAGTATGAGTATAACGCAGAAGAGCGGGCCACACCCTCGCCGTATAACACCTATTTATACGCGGGGCTGCCCGCAGGACCCGTCTGCAATCCCGGAAAGCGTGCCATTGAGGCTGCTCTTTGGCCAAACGAGGAGTATCTGTCTGAGGATTACCGCTTCTTCTGTAATATGGAGCTGCCCAGAAACAAGGCTCTTGCCTTTGCCAAGACCCTGAGGGAGCACGAGGAAAACCTTAGCAAGTATAGAAAATACTGGTCGTAGCCATTCAAGTTTTCATTTCTTGGGTTTTGCCTGCGCCTTTGGGCGCAGTGGTCAAAACGCGCAATGTACGGCGATACCGCTGCACAGGCTTTGCCTGTGCAGCCGCAATGGAAGCCCTGAATACCAAAGCTTTTCACGGCTGAGCCGCACATTCATATTTAGTATAAAAGGAAAAATATCATGCAAATACCGGAACTGCTGGCCCCGGCGGGGAATTGGGAACGACTGGAGACGGCGTTGCGTTTTGGCGCGGACGCGGTGTATTTGGGACTCAAGGAAATGAGCCTTAGGAACTTTGCAAACAATTTCACCCTCCAGGAACTGGACGCAGGGTGCGGGCTGGCCCATGGGCTGGGGCGGCGGGTGTACGTGACGGTAAATGCGTTTGCCCGAGACGGGCAGTTTGAACGGCTTATGCCGCTGATGCGCGGGGCGCGGGAGGCGGGGGCGGATGCGCTGATCGTAAACGACCCGGGGGTGATTGCCCTGGCGCGGGACGTTGTGCCGGGCATGCCGCTGCATTTAAGCACACAGGCGAACACGCTGAACAGCCGCGCCGCAAGGTTTTGGCAGCAAAGCGGCATTACAAGGATTGTGCTGGCCAGGGAGCTTACCCTGCGGGAGGTAGCGGACATTCAAGCAGCTGTGCCGGAACTTGAATTGGAGATGTTCGTTCACGGGGCCATGTGCGTGTCTTATTCCGGGCGTTGCCTGCTAAGCAATTATATTGCCGGGCGGGACGCATACCGGGGCGAGTGTGCCCAGCCCTGCCGTTGGACCTATGAAATCCGGGAAACCGGCACTGATGGCGAGTATTTCCCCATAGAGCAGGACGAACTGGGTACCTATCTCTTAAACGCCCGGGACATGAATTTGATCGGCCACCTTTCCGAGGTGATCAGCACCGGTGTTCATAGCCTGAAGATCGAGGGCCGTATGAAATCCATCTATTACGTGGCGGGGGTTGTGAACGCCTACCGCATGGCGCTGGATGCATATCAGGAGGCAAAGGCGGCAGGCCGGACATACCAGTTGCCGGCGGGTATAGAAAAAGAGCTTAACCACATTAGCCACCGGCCATACTGGACGGGATTTGCTTTTGGCGACCCAGGCAGGGAGGGGCAGGAGACAAAAAGCGCCCAGTATATCCAGGATGGCGTGCTGCTCGCCCGGGTACTTTCCTACGATGCCAAAACAAAACGCGCATTGCTGGAGCAACGCAACCGGTTTTCCGACGGGGAGCAAATCGGCATCCTTGCCCCTGGAGACATTGGCCGGAGCGCTCAAGTATCGGGCATGTGGGACGCGGATACGGGAGAGGCAATTGCTGCCTGCCCACATCCGAAACAGCTTATTTTTGTTGGCTGTGAAGAGCCTGTCCGGGAGGGAGATCTCATTCGCCGGATGCCGGACGCGTCCAAGGGAACATGACCTTTTTATAACCTTGCCTTGAGAAACCCGTTAAGTTATAATAAAAGACGAAAATATGCGCGCGGCTTACGCATGGGACTGCCATATTTTTTGGAGGAAATACGATGGATTACAAACGGGCCTACTATAAGCTCTTTGGCGCGATTGCGGACTGTTTAGAGCTGTTAAGGAGCAATGAGCTTGTAGAGGCGGAGCAAGTGCTGATGAACGCCCAGAAGGAGACGGAGGACATGTATATGAAGGAGGAACAGGCTCCGCTCACCCTTCATAAATATGCGAAGACCATATCCCTGCGCAGGCCAAGACCTGAGCAGGGTTTTATTTGCCAATACTTCTTTGTGATGAACAGCATGGGCCTGTTTGGCTTTTTATATTGGAAGCGTAGGCGTATGCTCGAGAAAAGCCTGATGCAGCTTGTTAAGCGCCTTCTTTTCTATTCGCGACACATACGACCTGGAAATATCCAAAAGCTCTGCGATTTCCCTTTGGGCCATGCATTTGCCATTCACAAGCCCGTAGCGAAGCTCCACCACGGTATGCTCTCTGGGGGTTAAAACCTCCTGCATTAGGCGCTTCAACTGTTCTGCGGCAATGCGCAGCTCGACTTCACTGGAGACCAAATCCATCTCTGACCCCAGCACTTCTACCAGAGCGATATCGTTTCCGTCCCGGTCGGTGCCGATGCTTTCATTGATAGACATCTCGTTGGCCTGTCGTTTTTCCGTCCGCAGGCTCATCAATATCTCGTTTTCGATGCACCGGGCGGCATAGGTGGCAAGGGCGCTGCCCTTATTTGGATTATAAGTGGATACGGCTTTGATCAGCCCGATTGTGCCGATGGAGATCACATCGTCGCTGTCACGGCCGTTGTTTACATATTTTTTTGCAATGTGGGCCACCAGCCTGAGATTATGCTCAATCAGCTTGGCCCGGGCTTCCTCGTCGCCGGTTTCCAAGCGCTTGAGATATAATTGCTCCATCGCAGGCGACAAGGGCTCTGGAAAGGAATTGCCGGAATTGACATATCCGACAAAGAATATTACATCCTTTAAAAAAGAGAAAAGGGACGCCAGCATGTACAGCCTCCTTTCTACCGTTATAAAAATCTATGCGCAAGCCTCAAAAGATACGCCTTCAAACCAATTTTCGCGGGCATAAACAGGCAATATCACAAAGAGGTGCCAGTTCATGCCTTGTTTGAGCGCATCCCCATAGGGTACAATGAATGTACATTGAATGTGGGGGTATGCACATGGAGGAAGGCATCCGCTTTGGGCCATCGGGGAATTCTCAAAGCTTTTATGATGAAGGTCATCGATCCACCTGGGAGGCTCCAAAGTGGATTGCGCAGCGGGGACTGACGGCGTTTGAGTATTCCTTTGGCCGGGGGGTACGCCTGAGCTATGACGCGGGGGCGCGGATCAGGCGGGAGGCGGAGGCCCACAGGATACTGCTGAGCGTGCATTTGCCCTATTACATCAATCTTGCAACCGATACGCCGGACAAGCAAGATAAAAATCTGGTGTATTTTCTACAGGGGTTAAAGGCTGCGGACAGCATGGGCGCGAAGCGGGCGGTATTTCATCCCGGTTCAGCCGCGAAAATCGGGCGGGATACGGCCCTTTCATGGGCCAAAACGCTGCTGGGCCGTGTGCTGATGGAGCAAAGGTCTGCGGGCCTTTCCCACATCGCGCTATGCCCGGAAACTATGGGCAAAATTAATCAGCTTGGAAGCCTTTCGGAGGTGATCGCCCTGTGCCGGGTGGACGAAACGCTGATACCCTGTCTCGACTTTGGACATTTATACTGCCGGGCGCTTGGTGGGCTCACAAGGGAGGAGGAATTTGCCGCCATACTTGACGAACTGGAACAGGGCGTTGGAATGGAGCGCGCCAGGAGGATGCACGTGCATTTTTCCCGGATCGAGTTTGGTGCAGGCGGCGAGAAACTGCACCTGACATTTGCAGACGAAAGGTTCGGCCCGCCCTTTGAACCATTAGCGGAAGAGCTGATAAAAAGACGCTACGCGCCGGTCATCATCTGCGAAAGCGCGGGGACAATGGCTGAGGATGCCATGACCATGCTGGGAATTTATCAAAACCGGGCGGATCAAGGGAAGGATTTGCCATAAAAGCCTTGTTGCGCAGGGTAAGCTGTGATAAAATCGAAAAGGATATGTAACGAAAAGATTGACATAATAATTGGAGGTACGTTTCGTATGATTATGGCTGGTGATTTCAGAAAAGGAGTAACGGTGGAGATAGAAGGGCAGGTTTGGTCCATTGCGGATTTTCAGCATGTAAAGCCCGGAAAAGGCGCCGCGTTTGTTCGAACCCGCTTGAAAAACGTCATGACCGGCGCGGTGCTGGAGCGCACGTTTAACCCCACCGATAAATATCCTAAGGCCCACATCGAAACCAAGGAAATGCAATACCTGTATTCCGACGGTGAGTTATATTATTTCATGGATGTGGAAACCTATGAGCAGCTCCCCCTGAACCTCAACCAGGTGGAGGACGCGATCAGCTTCATCGTGGAGAACGAAAACGTGAAGGTGCGGTTCTACAAGGGCACGCCCTTCTCGGTAGAAGCACCGAACTTTGTGGAGCTGGCCGTTGTGGAGACAGAGCCGGGCTTTAAGGGCGACACCGCTACAGGCACCACGAAACCTGCCACGCTGGAGACCGGGTACAAGCTCCATGTGCCGCTGTTTGTCAACGAGGGCAACCGTGTCCGTGTCGACACCCGCACCGGCGATTATATGGAACGGGTATAAGACGATTATTGGGAGGAAAAAAATGAGTTACGTAAAAGAAAAAGTATCTTACCTGCGGGGGCTATCCGACGGCCTGGATGTGCAGGAGCCGGCTTTGAAAAAACTCTTTGCAGCCGTGATCGACGCGCTTGACGCGCTGGCTGACGGCGTGGAGGAGAATGAAGCCGCGATTGTCGAGCTGGACGAATGCGTGGACGATCTGTATGACGCGTTTGACGAGCTGGAGGATGAGCTGTGCGATTGTTGTGATTGCGATTGCTGTAATGAAGATGACGACTGCTTTGACGAGGACGAGTTTGTCGAGGTTCAGTGTCCGCATTGCGGGGAAACGGTGTTTTTCGATGAGGATATGCTTGCCGAAAACAAGGCACTGATTTGCCCCAGCTGCAATCAGGATGTTATCACCGAATTTGAGGAAGGCGACGAGGAATAAGTATCATAAAAAAATGAAACAAAAGGCGGACGAGGAGTTACCAGCAGTCCGCCTTTTATTATTTTGAATTGACGAACCGTCAATTCAACGAAAGCGTGGTGCGTCCTTCGGCGGCGTGCAAAATCCCATACACCAGGGTGAGATCCCCTAGTTCCTCCTCCGGCGTGGACACAATGCTGCTCCCATTTTTCAACGCTTCATAGAAATTCAAAAGCTCATTTTCATAACCCTTGGCAGGGGTGAAGGGCAATTCTTCTGTCCTGCCGTTTTTATGAAACAACCTCAGCTTGCCGGCGGTCTTGCTTTCCAGATAAATATCCCCCTGGCTGCAATAGATCCGAAGGCCCACGCTGGGCTTGACATGCTCCGCCTGGGCGCTTAGAAACGCATACTGGCCAGAGACGCCGCTTTCAAAAGAGATACCGGCAAAGAGGGCGGCGTAGGGGCAATAATCCTTGTCATGAGGGAGGGCAAACGCGTTTACCGCCGCCGCGTTTCCAAACAAAAACCGGAGGCGCGCCATATCATGGATGCCGCCGTCGAGAAAAATTCCCCCAGGAAAATCCGGATGCTGCCGCCATTCCTTAGCGGCAAACGTGTCTTGTTTTTCCTCGGTTTCAAAATCCGCGCCCGTCACCTGCACAAAGCCGACCGGCTCCCCCAGCGCGCGCTCCTCAAGAAGACGCTTTATCAGCTTGTTTTCCTCGTCATAGCGGAAGTTTTCCGCCACCAGCACAGGTATCTTCTTGCTGTTTTTTATGTTGATTAGCTCCTGTGCCGCCCCCAGGGTGGAGGCAAATGGCTTTTCTGCGATGAGCGGGTATCCGGCGTTGAGCACGTCCCGGGCCACCTCAAAATTCTCGCTGATGGGCACGAGAACGTCCACCGCGTCTATGTCCGGCCTAAGGAGCATCTCCCGGTAGTCCCCGTACACCCGGTCTGCAGAGAGGCAAATGGAGTCCGCAAATGTCTGGGCTTTCTCCACTGTTTTATTTGCGACTGCCGCGATTTCGTACTTGTCGGTCAATTTCATCAACGCTGGCCAATGCAGCCGCTCCCACGCCATTCCCGTACCGATAACGCCTAACCTTATCTTATCCTGCATCCATATTTCTCCTTGTTTGATTTTTGTTAGTTTGACCCAAACAATAGATAATATCGATCAGGGGATACGGATGAAGGCCGCGCTTAAACATGTCTATTTCGCGAACGGAAAACCAAATTGCCGCCCACAACATATAATACCCATATATGTGCGCGCATGTTGTGCTGCCATGGCCACCGGGCAGAAAATGTGCGAAACACACATTGAATATGAGGAGATACGGTTTATGGCTGCTTATAATCGAACTGCCGCCGGATATCCGGCGGATCAAATACGGAATATGTTTTTCGGCCTTCAGGCGCCTGTACTGCTGGCCAACAGAAAAATTTCCCCCGCAATCAACCTGGACAATGCATCGACTACGCCGCCGCTATTAGAGGTCGTAGGGGAGATTGAGGAACAGCTGCAGTATTACGGCTCCATTGGGCGGGGTGCGGGGCAAAAATCCGAGCATACAGCCAAGGTTTATGATGAGGGCCGGGAAATCGTAAAGGATTTTGTGGGCGCCAAAAGCGACAGGTATACGGTTTTTTATTGCAATTCCACAACTGATGGCATGAACAAGCTTGCAAGCGCACTCATCAAAAGCCGGGACGACATGGTGCTGTCCACTCGGATGGAGCACCACGCTAACGACCTGCCTTGGCGGGAGCGAACCCATGTGGAGTATGTGGAGGTGGACGAGCGGGGGCGGTTACGGCTTTCGGACTTTGCCAGGATATTGAGCGCCCGGCGGGGAAAAATCCGGTATGTGACAGTCACCGCGGCTTCCAATGTCACCGGATATGTAAACGATGTCCACGCCATCGCCCGCATTGCGCATAGATTTGGCGCAAAGCTCATCGTGGACGGGGCGCAGATCATGGCGCACCGCCCATTTTCCATGCTGGGACGGACGCCGGAGGAGAATGTGGATTTTCTCGTGTTTTCCGCCCACAAAATGTACGCGCCCTTTGGCGGGGGCGCGGTGGTGGGCTTGAAAAGCCTGCTGGATGCAGGCATGCCTATGTTCTGTGGCGGTGGGATCGTCGCCGGGGTTTGCGACAGCCGGGTGAGATATTTATCCTCACCGGAGCGTTATGAGGCGGGGACGCCCAATTATCCTGGGGTGGTTGGTATGGTTAAATCCATGGAGATTATCAAGGAGATTGGATTTCCCTATATCATGGAGCACGAGAGGCGGCTGATGCACCGGGCGATTGAAGGGCTTTCGAATATCCCTGGCGTTGTGCTCTATGGTGATTGCACAAACATCGAGGACCGGGTTGGCATTCTGGTGTTTACAATTCGCGGCATGGAAAACGCGGCGGTGACCCGGGCGCTTTCCGAGCGGGCCGGGATCGCAGTACGGCAGGCGGCGTTTTGTGCGCATCCCTATGTCAGGCGGCTGCAGGGGATACGGGAAAACCAGAAAGCGCCGTGCCGAACACCAACGGGAATGGTGCGGGTCAGCTTTGGTATGTACAATACACTACGGGAGGTGGAGACGCTGATTGCTACCGTGAGGGGGATTGCAGATAAGGGGTAAGGGTAGCCGCGGGGGTAAGTGCAAGCTGCGCAGCAGCGGCGGGTTTTTGACATGCCAAAAGCGCCCCATTGCGGGGCGCTTTTATGGTTATCTTTATTTACTCCTGATCGTCGAACTTGATGCCCTGAAGCAGGTCAGCAAGGCTTGTGGTGGTGGACTGCACCGGGGGCAGTTCGTAATCGCCATCCTCATTGCGGCGGCGGCGGTCGCCGCGGTCTGAACGATCGCCGAAGGGGGCGGAAGGGGAACTGCTGCGTGCAGGCCGCTCGAACCGCTGGTCCCGTGAGGGCCTGTCGGAGCGCTGCTGTTGGCTCTGCTGCTGCCGCTCGACCTGGCGCTGTTCCTGACGCTCCGCGTACTGGCGGTCGCGCTCTGCGCGTTCGGCCGCGATTTCAGCCGCGATTTCAGGATTCTCCTGCAAAATTACTTCCTTGCGGGAGAGGCTGATGCGCTTTGCCTCGGTGTTCACGTCCAGTATCTTGCAGCGTATCATTTCGCCGACGTTGATTTCGTCCTCAACCTTGGCGATCCGCTTTACGCTGACCTGAGAAATATGGATGAGGCCGTCGATTGTGGGCTCCAGAGCCACAAACGCGCCAAAGGGCACGATACGCACGACTTTGCCTTCCACGATGGAGCCAACGGGATATTTATCGGCGGCCAAAGTCCAAGGCTTGGGCTGAAGCTGCTTATAGCCCAGAGAAATCCGTTCTTTTTCCGCATCCACGTTCAGGACAAGAACCTCGATCTGCTGGTTGATCTTGAGCACGTCGGAGGGGTGCTTGACCCGGCCCCAGGCGATGTCGGTGACATGCACAAGGCCGTCGATGCCGCCAATGTCCACAAACGCGCCGAAATCCGTCAGGCGGCGCACGATGCCGGGCATTTTCGCGCCGACTTCCAGCGTGGCCCATTTCTTCTTTTTCTCAGCCTCTGCCTCAGCCAGAAGCACATTCTTCTGGGAAGCGACAATCCTCTTGCGGGCCTTGTCCACTTCGATGACGGAGAGCCTCATGGGCTTGCCCACAAAATCGCTGAGATTTTCAACGTAGCGGATGGACACATGAGAAGCGGGGACAAACGCGCGCACACCGTTGATGGTGGCAATCAGGCCGCCCTTAACAACTTCCTTGCCGACCGCGTCGAAGACTTTACCTTCGGTTTCCGCGTCCGCCATCAGCTCGTCCCAAAGCTTTTTCCCTTCCACGTTTTTACGCGAAAGAAGCACATTACCTTCACCGTCGTTGACCTTCAGGACTTCAACCTCAATGGAATCGCCAACCTTGACGATGTCGGAGGGGTTGACGTCCGGGTCAGAGGAAAATTCATTGCGGGGAATGAAGCCATCGGACTTATATCCGATATTGACGCAAACCTCACCGTCAACGATTTGCACAACAGAACCCGCAATTATCTGACCGTTGCGAATACGTACCAACGTCTTTTCAAACGCTTCCGCAAAGCTATCCGGATCGGCTGCTTCAGTGCTCGCATCAGGTTCTGGCGCAGCAACGGGCTCCTGCGCAGGTTCTTCCACTGCGGCGGGCTCTTGTGCGGGTTCTTCCACTGCAACGGGCACTTGCTCGGGTTCTTCCACGGCAGCGGGTTCTTCCGCCTTTGTGGCTTCCTCTGGGACGGGTTCGGCGGCGACTTCTTCCACCTGCGCGGCTTCTATGAGAGCTGCCTCCTCTTGTGCTTTGGGCTCAGCCTGAGGGGCCTCCGCCGTGGTGGCTTCCATTTCGATGGATTCAGCCGTCGTCTTTTCCAGTTCGTTCATTACTGTTACAACCTCCCTAATCATCCAATCCGGCGTCGATGCGCCTGCAACAATTCCTATTATATCATTCACTTGAATTTTTTCAAGTAAAAGTTGGCCCGGATTCTCTATTGTTTGGGTCTGTTTGCAGATGTTTTTACAAAGGTCATAGAGTTTTTTCGTATTAGAGCTGTGACGCCCCCCTACAATGACCATTTTCGTGCAAATTTGGGCCAAATCCTGCGCTTCCTTCTGCCTTTCGGCGGTTGTACTGCATATGGTATTATGAACGACTACTGCTGTGCACTGCGACTTTAGAGCAGCTTCAATGGCGAGAAACGCCGCTTGTGTCAACGTGGTTTGCGCAACGAGAACCGCCCGCGTGAGCTTGGGCAGCGCGAATGCGGCCTCCGGATCGGACAATACGATTGCATTCGGGCCTGCCCAGCCCCGGATGCCGACCACCTCTGGATGGGATGCCTGCCCAGCAATGCATACAATATCCCCGTCTGCCGCCGCCTGCCGGACGATCTCGTGAATTTTCCTGACATAGGGACAGGTAGCGTCCTGAATAACGAGGTTTCTTTTGGCGCAATCGTCATACACCTCTGGCGGCACCCCGTGGGAACGGATGATGACCGTGCTGCCGATGGGCGCGTCCAGGGGGCTTTCAACGGGATAGACGTTTTGTGCCTTGAGCGCCTCCACCACATCCGTATTGTGGATGATGTCCCCGATGGTATATACGGGATTGTTGGGGTTTGCCAGGGACTGGGCCAGTTCCACCGCCCGCTTGACCCCAAAGCAAAAGCCCGCGTGCCGCGCCACAATGATTTTCATGGGTTCAACTCCATTTTCAGCGCGGACAGAGCGTCGCTGATTTCATCGGTGACCACGTCCACCAGCTTTGACTTTGGCGCAGACGCCACGAGGCCGCTGGGATACAGGGGCTTGCCGATGAGAACGCGCATTTTCCATTTGCGATAGCTTGCGGGATCGATATAAATGGGCACCACCGGCGCGCCGGAGCGGATGGCGAGAAACGCCGCGCCCTTTTCCAGCTCGTCAAGATCGTCGGTGATGGAACGCTTACCCTCAGGAAAGATGCCGAACACCTTGCCCTGATCCAGCACCTTCATTGCGTTTTTAAGCGAGGTCATATCCGCCTGCTTCCGGTTGACGGGAAACGCGAGAAACGACCGTAAAAACAGGTTGGCCAGCGGGTTTTTGAATAAATCCGATTTTGCCATAAAATGGATAAACCGGGGGGAGATGAGTGCGAGTGCTATTGGGTCCATCATGGACACGTGATTGCACACGAAAATTGCCTTGCCCTTGACCCGAAGGTGCTGAAGCCCGTTGATCCGGGGGCGGTAGGCGAGGAAGAAGAAGGGGACCAGGAGGTAACGAAATATGGCGTACAGCATTGTGTCTCCTTTAGTCCTTGCCGATTGCGCGAAGGACGGCTTGAATGGACTCTTCAATCGTCATATTGGTGGTGTCAAGCTCCACGGCTCCCGGGGCGCGGCACAGGGGAAAGCATGCGCGTGTGCTGTCGGTGGTGTCCCGGGCGATAATGTCCGCGGTGAGCGTTTTTAGGTCCGCATCCTCGCCCCGGGCGCGCATCTCCAACAAACGGCGCTGGGCGCGCACCTCTGGGGATGCGGTGATATAAAACTTGTGCGGGGCGTTTGGCAGCACCGCAGTGCCGATGTCCCGGCCGTCCATAACGACGGGGATGCTGGCGGCTACCTGCTGCGCAAGCTCCACCTGCTTGCGCCTCACAGCGGGATGCACGCCGATGTCCGACGCGCCCTTGCTGACCGCCGGGGTACGGATCATACCGGTGACGTCCCGGCCATTGAGCAGCGTGCGCTGGGTACCGCCGCAATACTGTACGGTTATGTTGGCTGTGGGAAGAATACCCGCTACACCCGCCTCATCATTCGGGTCGATTCCTTGCTCGAGGGCATATAGCGCCAACGCACGGTACATGGCCCCGGTGTCGAGGTACAGAATATTGAGCCTGTTCGCCACAGCTTTCGCGATGGTGCTTTTACCGGCGCCGGCCGGGCCGTCGATGGCGATTTGCATATGGGTCATGGGGTTCCTCCTACATACTATATGGGTTTATTGCAGCAGTCCCGCGAGATATCCGGTAGACCAGGCAATTTGCAGGTTAAAACCGCCGGTATATCCGTCCACGTCCAGCGCCTCCCCGCAGATATACAGTCCGGACACAAGCTTGCTTTCCATTGTGCCGGGCTTGACCTCCCGGGTATTGACGCCGCCGCGGGTGATGATGGCCTCCGTCAGCGGCCTCGTCGCGGCCACAGTCAGGGGCAGCGCCTTTAATGCGCTCACCAATGCCTTGCGCTGCTGTTTTGTGAAAGCGGCAGCGGGCTGCTCCTGCTCAATGCCGGCAATCTCAAGCACCACAGGCAAAAGCCGCGCGGGCAGCAGCCCGGAAAAGGCGTTTTTCACGGTTTTTTGCTTTGCTGCGTCCAGATCCCGCATAAGCCTGCGCTCCAACTGCTCCGGGATAAGCCCTGGCTTCAGGTCGATGAAAAGCGACGTGCCCTCTGGGGCGTCCGCGATGCGGGAGCTTGCCGAAAGGATCAGCGGGCCGGTGACCCCGAAATGGGCAAACAGCAGCTCGCCCAGCTCTTCAAACACCACATTGCCTTTTTGCACCGCTTTTAACCGGACGTTTTTCAGTGTAAGGCCAGACAGCGTCCCAGGCCAGTTTTCCTTTGTTTCCAGGGGCACCAGGGCGGGGCGGGGGGGCAGTATGCTATGGCCCAGCGCGCTAAGAAAGCGATAGCCGTCCCCACGGGAGCCTGTAGCAGGATAGCTTGCACCGCCAGAGGCCAGGATCACGCTATTTGCAGGGAGGGTTTCCCCGGAAGACAGCCTAACGCCTGCGATGCGGCCCTCAGTTACAAGCAGCCCGTCCACCTTGGTATTGAACCGCACCAGAACCCCGGTTCGTTTGAGATACCGGTCCATGGCCCGGATGATATCGCTGGACTTATCCGATTGGGGAAACACGCGATTGCCCCGTTCTACCTTGAGCGGCACGCCCAGCTCCTCGAACAGCGTCATCACGTCCTGTGGATTACACGCCGCATACGCGCTGAACAAAAACTTCGGGTTCCTGGGGATGTTCAGAAAAAAAACATCCCGGTCACAATCGTTGGTCAGGTTGCAGCGGCCTTTCCCAGTAATGAAAAGCTTTTTCCCAAGCTTTTCATTCTGCTCTAGCATTGTGACGGCATGGCCGTTATTGGCAGCGGTGGCGGCTGCCAACATGCCGGCGGGACCCGCGCCTATGACCAGCACGTTCATAGCGACTCTACTCCGATCTCCAACAAATGCGAGCGGTCGTTTAATACGGACAGGGTCGTGGCTTTTTCGGTGAGCGTAAGCTCGGAATAGCTGGCGTTGTCCACCACGAACCGGTGCAGGTTTTCCAAAGGAAGCCCCAGCGCCCACGCGACCATCAGCCTTACGGGTACTGAATGGGAAACCGCCAGCACCAGTTCATCCTGCTTGTAGCGAACCCGCATGTCCTCTAAAAAATCGACGCTGCGCGCGTATAAATCCTGCATGGACTCTGCCCCTGGAGGCAGCGCGCCATACGGGTCTTTTTTCCATTGTTCCCAGATAACAGGATATTCTTCGCGCAATTGGGAAAAACGTTTGCCCTCCCATTCGCCAAACTCCCGCTCCAGCAGCCTTTCGTCCCTCACGATGGGAAAGCCTGCGGCTGCGGCGGTGTCACAGGCCCGTGAAAGCGGGCTTGCGTATACGGCGGCGATGGGCAGGTTGCGAAGTCGATTTCCCAGGGCGGCCGCCTGCAAAAGCCCCCGCTCGTCCAGCGGGATGTCCGTGCGGCCTTGGGTGCGGTGCTGGGTATTCCAGAGGGTTTGCCCGTGACGGCACAGGATTAGCTTCATATCCGGACACCGGTTTCAGGGCGGGTCACGTATACGTTTTGATTGCCCCAGATTTTTTCCAGCTGAGAAAAGCGCTCCATCAGCGCGTCCTTGTTGGCCAGGCTTACGGCCACAATAATGGCGTTAATCAGCGACAGAGGCGCCACAAGTGAGTCTGCAAAGGAGGCCATGTCGCTGCGGGCGGTCAGGGCGCAATCCGCAAGCCGCACCAGCGGCGAGGCCACGCTGTCTGTGATGGCCACGGTTTTTGCACCCCGTTTTTTTGCAAACTCCATGCATTCTACCGTCCGGGAGGAATACCTGGGGAAGCTGATAGCCACGCATGCGTCGTTTTCACCGATGCGAATCATCTGCTCCAACGCATCGCTGAAAGAGCCGTTGATGAACACCACATTGTCGCAGACAAAATTCAAATAATAGGACAAAAACTGCGCCAGAGGCAGCGCGCTTCGCATGCCGACAATATAAACGCTTTTCGCCTGCAGGATGGTTTCCACGGCGTCTCCAAAAGCTTCGTTGTCAAGGGCATCGATTGTGGCGCGGATGTTGTTCATGTCCGCCTTCAAAACCGAGCGAAGAACGTCGTCCTGCTCCATATCCCCTGTAAGTTGAATGCGCTGCATGGCGGTGAGCTTTGTGCGGATGAGTTCCTGCAAGGATCGCTGCAATTCCGGATATCCGTCATAGCCCATGACATATGCGAAGCGGACGACGGTGGACTCGCTTACGCCCACCATACGCCCCATTTTTGAGGCGGTGATAAACGCCGCTTTGTCATAATTATCCAGAATATAAGTCGCAATTTGCTTTTGCCCCTTGCTCAGCCGGGGATATTCCTGCTTCAGTCTCGTCAGTAAATCATTCTGCTCCATCTATCGTTCCTCCCCTTTTTGTGGCAAGCTCTCGTTTATAAAGGCGGCAACGTCCATCTTATGCAATGAGTCCCGGTCGGTCAGGTCAAATCCAAGGGGAGTGATGGTGACATACCCTTCTTGTACCCAGCGTTCGTCCAGATCGTCTTCCGGCCCAAATTGGGTTAGCTTTCCATTTGGGACAAAGAAAAAACGCTTGCCTGACGGCGGGGTAAATGGGGTATAGACCTGCTCGTACTCCTGCAGGCATAAGGGGGCTATTTTTACCCCGAGTATATCCGCTTCGCTGCAGTCGGGGGCGTTTACGTTTAATAATCTGCCTAGAGGCAGAGGGCTGTGGCTTAAATATCGCACGGCTTGCCGCGCGGCCCAGCAGGCGGCGGAAAAGTCCGTGGGGTTGAGCGCGTAATTGCTGACGGCTATCGCCTGTTTACCAAGCAAAGCGCCTTCCATGGCCGCGCCGACAGTGCCGGAATACAGCACATCGCTGCCCAGGTTGGAGCCGTGATTGATGCCGGAAACCACCATATCGATTGTAAGCCCCAGATTGCTTAAACCAAGCTTGGTGCAATCCACCGGCGTGCCAGTCAGGGAAAACACGGAAATGTCCTCGAGTCCGGGAAGCGTTACTTCCTTTAATTCCAGCGGGGTAGCATAGGTAAAGGAATGCCCAGCACCGCTTCGCTGTATGTGCGGGGCAACAATTGTCACAGAATGTTCTTCTTTTAGCGCCAACGCAAGCGCCCGTATGCCCGGGGCGTATACCCCATCGTCGTTGGTCAACAGCAGGTTCATGCTTCACCTCATATCCTTTCACCGGGAAGACGAATTGTTTCCATTATAACAGCTTCATACATGGCTTTCAATAATATGATGAAATCCCTGCATTTGAAACTTGCAAGCCGCTGCTACCGGGAGGTTCTTGACAGAGCCACAGGGAAGTGGTAGCCTTTTGGTAAAATACAAGGAGGCAGAGGTTTATGAAATCTATCATCAGCGCGGCGGGCGCGCCCACCGCTATCGGCCCCTATAGCCAAGCGATCGAGGCGAACGGCTTCGTATTTACCTCCGGCCAGCTAGGGTTTGACCCGGCTACCGGTCAGCTTTTAGAGGGGGTGGACGCCCAGGCGCACCAGGCGATCACAAATCTGGAAACTGTGCTTGCTGCCGCAGGCTGTACCCTTGCAAACATTGTCAAGACTACGATGTTTTTACAGGATCTTTCGGACTTCGCGGTGGTCAACGCCATATACAGCGAGCGCCTAAAGAAGGATTTTCCTGCCCGCTCCTGCGTGCAGGTTGCCAAGCTGCCTGCGGGCGGTCTTGTAGAAATCGAGTGCATCGCGGCGAAATAAATTCTTAAATTTACCTGTTTTTGTCCTGTTCATGGCATGAAACCCCATACCCTTTGGGAAGGATAGAATGGTGAAGCCTTTCGTATGATATAAAGGCAGCGCTATTGATCGAAAAAAGGGATGGGATGCGCGATGGAACAGACAAACGGGCGGAAAAACGGGAATAAAAATGGAACAAAAAAGCAAAAGCAAAGGGGTGTGCTCAAGCATGTGTTGCTTGGGTGTACGCTCCTTTGTCTGTCGTTCATGCTGTTTGCGGCGGTGTTCGTGCTCAAGCTCGACGCCTGGAACGAGTTTGATCCGGGGAAAATACTGGATGCTTCGGAATGCCTCATATTGTACGACAAGGACGGGAAGGAGCTAAGCTGCCTGTACGGCGCACAAAAGGTGATCCGTATACCTGTTTCCCTTTCAGCGGTGCCGGCCCATGTGAAAAACGCACTGATCGCCGCCGAGGACGCTCGGTTTTACGAGCATATCGGCGTGGACTTCATCCGCATCCTGGGTGCGGCCTGGGCGGACATCAAGGCGGGCGCGTATGTCCAGGGCGCGTCCACATTAAGCCAGCAGCTGGTAAAACTAAGCCACCTGACGAATGAAAAGGTGCTTTCAAGAAAATTGGAAGAAGCGGTGCTCGCCTATCAGATGGAGCAGCAGTTTTCCAAGGACGAGATACTGGAGATGTATCTCAATTATGTCTACTTTGGCGGCGGCTATTATGGGATCGAGGCAGCCGCCCGGGGACATTTCGGGGTATCTGCGGGAGAACTGACGGTGGCCCAGGGCGCGCAGCTCATCGGCATATTAAAGGCCCCGTCCCGGTACGCCCCCCATCTGAACATGGAAAACAGCATCAGCAGGCGCAATCTCATCCTGGAGCTGATGGAGGAATATGGCTATCTTGATGATGATGAGGTTCTTGCTGCAAAGGCGGAGCCGGTGACGCTAAGCTCCAACATCCCGGAGGACGAACGCAATTATTACATTGACGAGGCGCTGCGGCAGGCCTGCGCCACTTTGGATGTCAGCATGGATGAGCTGCTGACAGGGGGATACCGGATTTACACCGGGATGGATACTGCCCTCCAGGCCCATGCGCAGACGGTGCTTCTTGACGAAACATGTTTTCCACAGGGGGCAGAAGATGCCCAGGCGGCGCTGGTGGCCATCAATGCACAAAACGGCACGGTGGCCGCCATGATGGGCGGACGGAAAAACACAACCGCTCTCGCATTTAACCGGGCGGTGCGCATCAAGCGGCAACCCGGCTCCGTCATCAAGCCCATCATCGCTTATGCCCCTGCGTTGGAGGAAAAAGGCTATACCACCGTCAGCATGGTTTTGGACGAGCGGACAAATTTTGACGGCTATGCGCCGGATAACTTTGGCGATAAATACTATGGCTGGGTGACCCTGCGCGAGGCGGTGCTGCGCTCTCTTAACGTGCCTGCGGTCAAGGTGTTGTCCGACATCGGTGTGGACAAGGGCATGGCGTTTGCGAAAAAGCTTGGCATCACGTTTGCCCCAGAGGACAGAAGCCTTGCCCTTGCCCTGGGGGGCTTTACCTATGGCGTTTCGCCCATGGAAATTGCGGGGGCTTATGCAGCGATTGCGGCGCAAGGGGCGTATTCCACGCCGGCTTTGAACACGAAAATCACAGATGCCCGCGGGGAGGTTATTTACGAATACCAGCCGGAGCGTACCCGGGTGATGAGTGAGGGTAACGCATACATACTGACTTCCATGCTCCAAAGCACCATTGAGGAGGGGACGGGCAGGCGGCTAAACGACCTTTCCATGCAGCTTGCGGGAAAGACAGGCACAAACGGCCTTCCTAACGGCGGAAACCGGGACGCGTGGATGGCGGCGTATAATCCCGAGTATTCCATCGCCGTCTGGATGGGCTATGACGATGACCTAAGCGGCGCGCTTCCCAACGATGCCACAGGCGGCACGTATCCGGCGCTGATCATCAAAAGCCTATTTCAATACCTGTATGAGGATATGGCGGCCCCCGTGTTTTCCATGCCGGACAGCGTCCGGGAATACCGGTTGGACGGGTATACACTCAATAACCAGCATGTCGCGGTGTTGGCAAACGGGCTGACCCCGGATAAGGAGGTTGTGCGGGAGGTTTTTGTGGCGGGGACGGAACCTACTGACATGAGCCAATACTGGATCGTGCCGGCGCCCCCAAGCAATATTTCAGCGCGGCTGGATCCGTCGGGCAGGCCGGTCATTGCGTTTGAGCCGCCGGAGGCGTTTATCCTGTACCGGTTGTATCGGGAGGGGGCGGACGGCACCACCGTACAGCTGGGGGAATGGCCCGGAAGCGGTGGCGGCATCACATTTACCGACGAGGCGGCGCAGCCGGGGGATGCGTATTCCTATTATGTGGTAGGCGTGCATCCACAGCTTGTGATTGCGGGCAAACAGGTGATGGGGGCGGCGTCACGCCGGGTAACAATTGTAATGCCGGAAGAGGGAGCAAATGCGCGGGCGGAACACAATGTATTTCAGTTTCCGGTTTTTTCTTCCGGGGGTAGAGTGGCACGAGCGGCATAAATAATTATTAGGAGGAACAAATATTCCCTTGACGAATGGCGCTGGAAATAATAAGATAATTATAATCACATAATATATTTATCTTCTTAATTAATTACACACCGGAAACGGCGATGAAAAGCAGGATGGTGCCCAAATGAAAGAAAAAGAAGCAATGAACCTCAGGGCGATCGCAAGCGAAATGCAGCCGCGCTCTATGGCGGCACGCGATTGGGTCTTCCAGGTAATCAGGGCGGCGATTATTCGAAATATACTGCCCGGCGGTATGCCCTTAAGGCAGGACAAGATTTCCGCAGCGCTCAGCGTTAGCCATATTCCGGTGCGGGAAGCGTTTCGCCAGTTGGAGGCCCAGGGACTTGTACGTATTTATCCAAACAGGGGCGCGGTAGTCACAAAGCTGACCCTCCCGGAAATGGAAAACCTGATGGATGTCAGGGCTATGCTGGAGGTAGGAGCGCTTCGGACGGCTATCCCGATTATGCAGGAGGAGACGCTTGCGCGGGCGGAGAATATTCTCAATCAGGCGATTTTAGAGACGGATCCGATCAGGCTGGAAAAACTCAACTGGAGCTTCCATTTTGAGTTGTACGCCCCGTGCAACAACCAGATGCTTTTCCAGTTAATCGACCAAATGCATGCCAATGCTGACCGGTACATCCGGGTATATTACGACGATCAGGTGCATCACGCGGCCTCTAAGGAGCAGCATATTCACATACTTGAGGCGTGCAGGCAGGGGGATGTGGAAAGGGCGTGTTCGCTGCTCAATGAGCATATTATCGTCACCAAGGAGCTTTTGGAACCCAGAATGAAGGATTAACGGTATTACTCAAAACTGCGGCAAAGTTTCTGCCGCAGTTTTGTTTATCCCCTCACGATTGGCTGCTTATTTTATTCGCCCGCGATATTTCAGGCTGCGCCTGGGATGCGAGATTATACCATAATTGCGAAACAATTATGGTATAATAGCCGCAAATGGCATAATAGCCACAAATGGTATAATAGTATAAAAGAATTCAGCATATCTACATAGAACAAAGCAGGACAGATCGAACGTGACGGGAGGAATAATTATGGACCGGCAGACATTCTTTTTGCAGCAAATCAAAGGCTCGATGATGCCCTCCACCGGCTGCACAGAACCGGTGGCGATTGCACTCAATACCGCAACAGCCAGAAAACATGCCAAAGGCACCCTTCAAAAGCTTACCATTACAATGGATCCCTATCTCTATAAAAACGCCATGGGCGTGGGCATTCCCGGCAGCGACGAGCGGGGCGTGGCGCTGTGCGCGGCGCTGGGCGTGACCGGTGGGGACGCCGACTCGGCCATGCTGGTGCTTGGAAACGTAACTCCCGAAGACCTACAAAAAGCCAAGGCCATGCGCGATGCGGGGCTTGTTGAGGTCAAGGTGTTGCCTGAGGGCACGACGTTGTTTATTCAGACGGAAATAGAAACGGACGAGGACAGGGTTCGGGTTATCACCTGGGACGAGCACACCAACATCGTTGATATCTCCCACGCGCCCTATGAGCCGTTTGTATATCGGGAAGAGCCTCTTGGCGAAGCGCCCATTCAGCAATACGACATCGTAGATTTTGTGGAGTTTGCGGACACGGTACCCATTGCGGAATTGGGCTTTTTGAAGGAAGGGCTTGAGATGAACCGGCGCATCGCCAAAGAGGGCGCACAGTCTGGCCTCGGGGAGCAGCTGCGGCTTCTGGCGGAAAAGGGGTATCTCCCGGACAGTCCCACGACGGCTGCAAAGCGGCTTGCGGCCTCCGGCTCTTATGCGCGTATGAGCGGGATTTCTCTCCCTGTGATGACGGCCACCGGCAGCGGCAATCAGGGCATTACACTGTTTTTGACAATCGACGGCGCGGCCGACAAGCTTGGCATAACAGAGGAGAAAGAGCTTCGGGCCATTGCCCTGGCTGCGCTTGTAAACGTATTTGGAAAAACGTACATCGGCGCGCTTTCAGCGGTCTGCGCCTGCGGCGTAGCGTCTGGCCTGGGGGCGTCCATCGGAATATGCTATATGCTGGGCGCGAACAAGGCGCAGATGCTGGGTGCGGCGAAAAACGTGCTGGGCTCCATATCCGGCATGATTTGTGATGGCGCGAAAGAGGGCTGCGCCCATAAGGTGGAGCTGTCGGCAGGGCTTGCGGTTGATGCGGCATTGCTGGCGGTCAGCGGCGGTGCGGTTTCCGAAAACGACGGCATTCTCGCGGGGGACCTGCACGGACTATTTTCAAACCTCGGATACCTGGTGACAAAGGGCATGGCAAAGACCAATGAGGCCATCGTGGACATCATGACAAAAAAATAGGTTTAGCGCCTTAGCTTAAGCAGAGTGAGCGCAATGGAGCATTTCCGGCGGATTTGCAGGATATTGCTTGGGTTATGGGAAAAAGATGCTTGCATCCGGGGGTTGAGCGTGGTATAATCCTGTGTGTTCGGTAAAAACCGGCAGTCATTGGGACTGTTTGAATGTTGAACAGGCGCAAAGTGATTTGCAGCATTGCAAATAGGGGGTGAATTGTTTTGGCAAATATCAAGTCTGCGAAAAAGCGGGTCGGCATCGCGGCAAAGCAGAATCTGCGCAACCGCGTGGTCAATTCCGCTGTAAAGACCTCCATCAAGCGGTACGACCAGGCCCTCCAGGCCGGCGACGCGACAGTGGCGGAAGCGGCTTATCTAAAAGCGGTCAGCAGCGTAGATAAGGCGGCGGCCAAGGGCGTCATTCATAAAAACGCCGCGAACCGCAAAAAAGCGCAGTTGGCCATCAAGCGCAGCGCGTCTGCAGCCAACTAAGCCCCCGTAATAAATAGAGCAAAAAAGACTTCCGAGGAATTGGAAGCCTTTTTTATGGTTGGGGAAGAGAAGTATGGCGGGACGCACCCTCAAAAAGTTTATTTGGCCGGCGTAAAGAATTCAGGATTGATCACCAGCCCATAGAAAACGTACAGTGCCAGAAGCACTCCCAAAGTGATAATCAGCCAAATTCGAACCGTAGGAATTTTTCTTGCGGCATACCGTTCAAATAAGTTCGGGACCAGCAGCGCCAGAACTACCGCAATTATGAGATTGAACCTTGCAATCGTCTCAATGCGCCCAAACACCGTCAGCGCAAGCCCGCTTAATACCCCCAGCACTATTCCACCAATAATCTGATACGTTTTCCAGCGTTTTTCATCGATGGCGGCAACCTTCTTCTGAAAGGGAGTGGGTTCCGGCTCCGGTTCCGGCACTTCGGGCTCCTCGGGTTCCTCGGACTTTTCCGGCATAGGCTCGGGCTTTGGCCGGTCGCCTAAATCGGGGAATATATCGAAATCTTCTCCCAGCAGCCGGGGCGTTTCTGGGGCCTCTTCCTTCTTTTGAAACAGCATGGCAATCCTCCAATTGTGCATTCAAGTATCGGTATTTCTATTATGGCATACCGGCGGCATGATTGCAATTCACCAGTTATCGGTGCGCAAAACAGTGGAGTGCTATCATAAAAGTGCAGACCCAAAACACCCAAAATCTGATAGAAT
>CAYPKG010000027.1:0-25218 GCA_964411275.1 uncultured Oscillospiraceae bacterium
CGACTTTGACCACCCTAAGGGGTTACGACCCCTTGATAATCCCCAAAGGACTTTTTCAACACGCTAAAGTGGTCCGCGCCCGCTTTTGTTAGTCCGAAATATTGTGGACTATGGTGTTGACGATCCCGTCGAGCATACCTACGATGGGGAAGATCACCCATCCCGGATGCCATAGATCGAACAGGAACCCCATCAGCAGATACGCCAGCACGACCAGCGGCCAAACGATGCCCTCCGCCCGACGCAGCCAATCATGGCGGCCATGCTCCGGCACGCCGGGAATGGGCTCTTTCTTCGGGCGCATGATGCTGTGCAGGGAGCCAAGCAGCAGCGCCGTCCCCGGCAATATCAGCCAATAGGGGTGCCACATGTTGTAAAAGAAGCCCAGGCATAGATACACGATGATCGCCAGGGGGAACAATATCCCGGACAGTATGTTATACGCCTTGCTTTCATGCTCCCGCTTGATGTATTTTTCGCTGCCGTCGGACTTTTTCACATATACCCCGTGCTTGTCGACATACACCTCTTCTACGCCGTCGTCATCCGGATTTTTTTCCACATGCACCCCGGAAAAGCCTACCCGCACGTTGTCTCCGTGATGGTCTCTGACGTGAATGCCGTCCCAGCCGATGTGTACATGATCCCCGGTTTCGGCGTCGTGGATGTTGACGCCCTTTTTGCGTTTGTATTGCGCATGGCTTTCTTCCGCCTCCAATGCCGCCCGCAGCTCTTCCACCGTACCGAACTCGGAGATGATTTTGCCGATGGCCTCCGCCTCGTTTTTGCCCTGTCGAACCAGGTCCTGGAATTTTTCCTCCATATTGGCCAGCATTTCAGCCTTCAGGCTCTGCGCGGCCTGGGTCTTTGGGAGGGCGCCGAATATGGTCTCCAAATAGTTGCGCAGGGTCTCCATGTTATTGTCCTCCTAAAAATACGTCAATGACTTCTTTTGATAATTGCCACTCCCGGCACTTTTCCTCGTAGTATACTCTTCCCGCCGGGGTGATGCTGTAATAGTTGCGCCGCCTGCCATAGGTTTCATCTCCGCCGTAGGAGGTCACATGTCCGTTCTTCTGCAGCCGGGCAAAGGCCGAGTACAGCGTTGTTTCCTTCATGGTAAATTTGCCGCGCGCCCCTTCCGATACCCGCCGGGAAATGTCGTATCCGTAATTGTCCCCGGATAAGAGGATGTGCAGTATGATCGCATCGCTGTATCCGCGAATGGTATCGCTGCCAATCAATTAGTTCACCCGCTTTCAAAATACTACGACAGGCGTAGTACACCTGATGGAGTAATCATAACATAATTACTCCATCAGGTAAAGTACTTTTTTGCAGAAATTAAAAATATTATTCGCCGAAGAAAAGCGTATTGCCGTCAGGGGTATTCGCCACGCCGTCTGCCTGAGGGGGGTCATCTAAAAGCCGCTGAGCGCCTCCACCCCGGTATAGCAGGGCAAAAGCCAGCACGCACAGCGCGAGACCCGCGGTGACAAATAGATAGTACAGATAAATGGGAAGGCGTTTTTTGCGGGCTGTCGGATTTGGGGACATGGTATCATTCCTTTCAAAACGTAAAGAATTGTTTTGAATAATAATATTAGTATAGCCCACCGGGCAGCGCAAGGCAAGGGGAATGAGGAGCCCAGGGAGTTGTATTTCCTATACTATATGTGTAAAATAAGGAAAAGGCAGCGATGTGTTTTGCATCGGCCAAAGGAGGCGTACTATGATAGCGTATTTGATTACAACGGACAGCACTGTGGATCTTTCCAGATCGTATATGGAAGAATTAAAGGTTCCCTATGCTAGCCTGAAATATCATATGGATGACACGGACTACGATGACGACATGACGGATGACACCGCGCGCTTCATCTATGCCAGCATGCTCCAGGGCAAGATGATTACCACCTCCCAGCCCACGCCGGAGGAGTTTATCGACCTGTGGCGGCCCAGCCTGGAAGAGGGGCTGGACGTGCTGCACATCGGATTTTCCTCCGCATTGTCAGGGTCGGTGAACTCCGCGCGGATTGCCATGGAAACATTGAAAGAAGAGTTTCCGGGGCGCGCCATCCAGGTGGTCGATTCTCTTGGCGCCTCCGGCGGCGAGGGAATGCTGCTAAAGCATGTGCTGTTAAACCGCGACAAGGGCATGTCTTTGGAAGAGAACTATGAATGGGCGCAGAAGAACAAGCTTCGCATTCATCACTGGTACACGGTGGATGATCTCATATACCTGCGCCGGGGCGGGCGGGTCAGCGGCGCGGCGGCATTTGTGGCGGGACTGCTGCACATCAAGCCCGTGCTGAATATGGATTGCGGGGGCCACCTCACGCCCCGGGAGAAGGTAAAGGGACGCCGGGCCTCCATCAAGCGGATGATGGAAAAGCTGGAAACCTATATTTGCCCAGAGGACAACCCCTTTATTTGGATCACCCACGCGGATTGCATGAGCGACGCTCTTGCGCTGAAGAACATGATTGCGGAAAAATATCCGGACATCCCCGTTTCCATCAGCTATGTGGGCGCGGTGATTGGCGCACACGCGGGGCCTGGAACGCTGGCGCTGTTCTTTATCGGCGAAGGCCGGGAGTAGGGGAATGAGGCTGTTTATCGCCATTCCCTTGCCCAAACCCATTTTGCGCGCCTGCCTGGAGGCCCGGCGGCAGCTATTGGCCGCCGCCACCAAAGCAAGGCCCGTGCCGGAGGGCAACTTTCATATTACATTGCATTTTATAGGTGAAAACGATAATATTGCCGGAGCCGCCGCAGCCTGCAAGCAGGCGGTACGGGGCTTTCGGCCGATTTCCCTGCGGCTTGAAGGCTATGGCGCGTTTGGGCGGGCCGGTGCGCAAACCGGATATTTGGAGGTGCAGGGAGACCTCATGGAGCTGAAAAAACTATACGAGTCGTTGGAGGCCGCGCTGATTGAGGAGGGGTTTGCCGCCGGACGTGGCCGGTTTACCCCCCATGTGACGCTGGCGAGAGCGGTTGACCTGCCGGAAAGCGAACTCAGCTTAGAGTTGCCTGACACGGCGTTTGTGGCGGACAGGATCGTGCTTTATGAAAGCGTGAACGCTGCCGGGCGAACCCGCTATGACCGTTTGCATGAAGAAAGGCTGTGAGAACCCATGCCCGCAACAATCACGTTTTTGATTGGCCGCGCCGGGTCCGGGAAATCCCGGCGGGTGGAGCAGGCTCTCAAAACCGCCATGGCCGAAGGCCGCCGGGCGGTTATGTTCGTGCCGGAACAGTTCACCTATGAGGCGGAGCGTGGGCTAAGCGCCAGGCTGGGGGGGCTTTTGGGCATACAGGTGCTGAGCTTTACACGGCTTTGCGAGCGGGTGCTATCTGCGAACGCCCGCCCTTTTTTATCCGGTCAGGGGCGGCGGATGGTGATGCGCCGGGCGGCATACCGGGCGAAAAGCCAGCTGACCGCGTTCGCGCCGGTGGCGCTGCGCCCGGGGTTTGCACAGCGGATGGATGAAATATTTGCCCTTTGCAAGCGGTTTTTGATTGCCCCGGAGGACCTTCAAAAAGCGGCAAGCGCTATGCAGGACGGCAATCCTCTTAAAGAAAAGCTTGAGGATATGGCGCTGCTGTTCTCTAAGACCCAGGCATATCTGGACGAACGTTACCTGGACAGCGAAGACGCGTTTCACGCCCTTTATGAGGCGCTGCCCGGGTCTTTTCTCGCGGGTGCGGACATCTATGTGGATGGGTTTGACCTGTTGACCACACAGCTCTTGACGTTGTTCGAGCGCCTGATGGAGGTATGCAATTCCATCACGTTTACAATCTTAATGGATCCACAGGACCAGGGCAGCGGTATTTTTGCCCCGGAACGGCGGGCCTATGACAATCTCATGGAAATCGCCAACCGGCTGGGGGCGCGCACAAAGAGGGTGGCCCTTAAGTCTTTGGCCCCGGATACCCCCATGCGGCATTTGGAGCGGTATCTTCTTGCGGACGATATCCTTACATATCCCGGGCCCGCGCCTGAGGTCACGGTATATGCCGCGGCAAGCCGGGTGGACGAGGTGGAGGCGATGGCGGACAATGTGCTCAAGATCGCAAAAACAGGCGTTCGCTTTCGGGAGATGACGGTGATTGCAGGGGACATGCCCTCCTACGCGGCATTGGTGCAGCGGGCGTTCGCAAAACGGGATATTCCGGTGTTTCTGGACGCCCGGCGGGAGATGCAGGGGCACCCGGCTGTGGAGCTTCTCTTAAGCGCGGTGCGCGCGGCAGTGGAGGGATTTCCTGCGGCGGAGTTGTTTCGGATTTCCAAAACGGGGCTTTGCGGCCTTACTGAGGATGAGGCTGAGGTGTTTGAAAACTACGTCCTGCGCTACGGGCTTCGGGGCCGCGGGGTGTTTTCGTCGCCTTTTGAGATCGGTGAAGTGCCGCCGCTGGCCGAGGACGCAAGGGAAAAAATCATCACGCCCCTTCTGACCCTGCGAGAGGGGCTTGCAGCGCCGGACGCGGCGGGAAAAACAAAAGCGGTGTATGAATATCTCACGGCGCTCCACGTGTATACACAGCTGACCGAAGAAACGGAGCGGTTGAAGCAGGAGGGCCGCTACACGCTGATGCAGGAGCACGCCCAGGTCTGGAACGTGATCGTGGAGCTGATGGACCAGCTTTACACAATCCTTGGCGACAGCCCCGTAAGCCGGGCGGAATACCTGTCCATACTGGAGGACGCGGTTTGCGCCTATCAGGTGGGGATCATCCCCGCCACGGCGGATCAGGTGCTGCTTGGCACCATCACCAGGACGCGAAGCCGGAATGTCCGGGCGCTGTTCGTGCTCGGCTGCAACGAGGGGGTGCTCCCCGGCGCGCATTTGGACGACGGCATCATCGACGACGGGGAGCTATCGGCCATGTCGGGGCTGGGCCTTGCGCCCTGGGGGGACAGCCGCAGGCGGGCGCAAAATGATTTGCTGGATATCTACAGGGCGTTTTCCCGGGCAAGCGAATATCTCTTTGTGGGCTATGCCTGTGCCAGCGGCAAGGAAGAGCTGCTTCCCTCGTTTCTCGTACAGCGCATTCGCGAACTGTTTCCAGGGCGCACAGAGCCTGAAACGCTTATTTCCAAGCCGCGCATGCCCGAAAGCGCCCCTGGCGGGTTTCAGACGCTGGTGGAGCTGTTGCGCGACGGGAGGGATGAAGAACCCCTAACGCAAGCGATGCTGGCCTATTATGGGGAGCAGCCCGCCTTTCGCGGGCCATTGAAAAAGGTGCTTGAGTATCGAAGCACGCCTGTGTCGCCCCCGGCATTCGGCCCGGCGCTGGCAACCCGGCTGTATGGGCAAAAAATCGAAACCTCCTACTCGCAATTGCACGCGTTTAACACCTGTCCCTTCCGGCATTTCATGGAATATGGGCTGAAGGCGCGGCCCCGGCGGGAGTTTAGGGATCGGCCGGAGCCTACCGACGCGGGCACATTTTGCCACGAGGCGCTGGAGGCGTTCGTCAAAGCCGTGGGCGGGCGTGACTGGGCGAAAATGACCCCGGAGGATGTAGACGCCATTTTGGACGAGGTGCTGCCCGGGTGCCTGAACGCCTATCAGGATGGGCTGCTGTGCAGCACGCCCAGGGGGAGCGCCATCGCCAGGCTTTGGCTGGACATCGTCAGGCACACAGCCCACGCGGTGACCCGGCAGATCGCGGCAGGAAGCTTCCGGCCCGTTCAGACGGAGGTTCGCTTTGCAGAGCACGCGCTGTTTCCCCCCATCCGGCTGCAGCTGGAGGATGGCCGCGCCGCGGTGATTTCCGGAACCATCGACCGGCTGGACGCGGCACGCGATGAGAACGGGGAAACGTATGTGGCGGTGGTGGATTATAAAACCGGCAGTCAGGAGCTGAATTATGCGGGGATATTGGCGGGCATACAGCTGCAATTGCCCCTGTATCTGATGGCGGTGGAGAACATCAAACAGAGCCCCGCCGTCCAGGCGGCGCTGGGAATTCATGACGTGGATGTGGCAGGCATGTTTTATCAGCCCGTCAAGCTGCCCAAGCCGGATGAGGACCCCGGTAAGGTGTTGCAGTCCATGCGGCTGAACGGATTGGTGATCGAAAAGGAAGAGGCCATTCGCTCCCTGGAACACAGCCTCGGGAGAACATCCAAGGTGGTAAAAGGCATTTCTGGCGGCTCTGCAGGCGCAAGGGGCGACGCGCTGATCTCGCCTGGGGGGCTTAACCGGCTGATGGAATATACCAAGAGGCGGGCCACGGACACGCTGGCGCTGGCGCTGGCTGGGGAAACGGCGGCGGCGCCCCTTGCATTGGGGACGTATGACGCCTGCAGCGGCTGCGCGTATAAAAGCGTATGCCGGTTTGATCTGAATCTGCCGGGCTGCAAACACCGGTATGGAAAAAATGTGAAGCAGGATGAATTTTTGAAGCTGATCGGCGTGGACGCCCAAGGCGGTGAAACATGAGCCCCCGCAGCTGGACGCCGGAGCAGCGTGAGGCCATTACACTTCCGGAAAGCCTTCTTGTCAGCGCCGCCGCAGGGGCCGGGAAGACCGCCGTGCTCACGGAGCGGATCGTGCGGCTTGTGGACGAGGGCGGCGACATGAACCGGATGCTGGTGGTTACGTTCACGGAAGCCGCTACCAGGGAAATGCGCCAGCGGATCGAGACGAGGCTGTTGGACGCCGCAAGGCGGGCGGATACCCCCGAAAAAGCCGCGCGGTTTCGGGAGCAGGCGCAAATCGCGGGAGGGCGGGGCGGCGGCAGCGGCAGCGTGTCTACCATCCACGGCTTCTGCCTGTATTTGCTGCGCCGGAATTTCCACAGGCTGGGGCTGGATCCGGCGTTTTCCATCGCTGACGACGTGCAGCAGAAGATGCTGTTTGCAAAGGCGCTGGAGGACGTGGCCGCAAGCCGTTGCGAAACCACGGACATTCCCTATCTGAACCTGCTGCATTCGCTGGGGAAGGAAGAATATCTTTTTGACCATGGGCGAACACTCCACACATTCCTCATGTCCGAGCCGGAGCCATGGAAATGGCTGGCGGCGGCCCAGGCGGATTACCGGCTTGACGAGGAGGGGCTAAAACGGCACCCCATGCTAAACGCCTGGGTGACGCACCTTCGCCACGAGGTGGAGGGCATCCTCCAGGAGCTTAGCCGCGTCCGGCGGATGGTGCCAAGGGAATTGGTGACGGTGCTGGGGCTTTTTGATGACGTGCTTTTGCAGCTTCGAGGCGTCCTTTTGCAGCGGGAGTATCCGGCTATGGCGGCAAGCCTGACAGCCGTGCGCCTTGGCACGTTTAAGGGCTGGCCCAAGGAGCAGGAGCCGGAAAACAAAGAACGGGTTCATGGGTTTTACAAAAAACTCCGCGCAAGGTTGAAGAAACTTGCCGCCAACCTGCCGTCCCTGTCCGAGGCGGCGGCGCTGCAAAATTCAATGATCCCCCTGGTGGACGCACTTTGCGCCTTCGTCAAGGATGTGGATGCGGCCTATGCCGCCCGCAAGACAGCCCGGTCGCTGGTGGATTTTTCGGATATGGAGCATATGGCGCTGCAAATATTAAAAGATGACGGGATTTGCCAAAAGCTTCGGGAACGGTTCGACTACATATTTGTGGATGAGTATCAGGACAGCAGCCGTATCCAGGAGGCGATCCTGGGCCGCATCAGCCGGGACGGGGGAAATCTGTTCCTCGTAGGCGACATCAAGCAGTCCATCTACCGGTTCCGGCAGGCGGACCCGGGACTGTTTTTACAAAAGCTTAAAACCTATTCCGGCGAACCCGGCGCGCCTGGGCGGCAGGTGCATCTGAACAAAAACTTTCGCAGCGCCCCCGGGGTGCTTGCGTTCATAAACGCCCTGTTCTCCCGCATCATGTCTCCCGAGGTGGGGGAAATCACCTATGATGAAACCGCCGCCCTCTATCCCGCCCCACAAGCCGAAGATACGGCATTGACGGGATGCGAATTGCTGCTGATTGAGAAAAACAGCGAGGAGCAGGAGGGTGAGGATTTGAGCGATGTGGAGGCGGAGGCGTTGCTGGCTGCCGTCCGCATCCGGGAATTGCTGGAAACCGGGGAATACGCACCACATGGAAAAGCGCCCCGGCCATTGCGCTGCGGGGATTTTGCGGTGCTGCTGCGCGCCCACCGGAAGGCCGCGGAGGTCTGGGCAAAAACATTGGCTGAGCAGGGCATCCCTGCTTATGCCCAGCTGACAGGCGGGTATTTCGAGGCGGTGGAGGTGCAGGTGTTCTTAAACCTCTTGAGGGTCATCGACAACCGCCGGCAGGATATTCCCATGTGGAGCGTGCTCCGGGGGGTATTCGGGTTTTCCCAGGAGGATTTGATCGCGTTGCGGGCGAACGCGCCGGAGGCGGAAACCTGTTATGACTGCCTCAACCTCATGAGCGCCACAGACACCCCGCTGGGCCGCAGGGCGGCGGCATTGCTGTTCCGGCTTATCAATTACCGCCGGGACGCCCGGCTGCTGCCGTTACCGGAGTTTATCGCGGGGCTGATGGACGATACTGGGTATTACGCCTGCGTGGGCGCGCTTCCTGGCGGCGGCCAGCGCCAGGCAAACCTGGACGCGCTCTTGGGCAGGGCGCGGACCATGTCCGGGCAAAAGGATCTTTCCGGGTTTTTACATTTTATGGATCTAGCGGCCAGCAACGCGGACCTTGGCCGGGCGCAGCCCGGGGCGGCGGACGTGGTGCGGATTTTGTCCATGCACAGCGCAAAAGGGCTGGAATATCCGGTGGTCATATTGGGCGGCTTAGGAAAGCTGTTCAATACGGAAACGAAAAAGAACGATCTGTTGCTGGAGGGCGATCTGGGGCTTGGCATACGTTTGGCCCGGCCCGATACCCGGATCAAGCTCACGCCGCTTTTATACAGCGCCATCCGGGAGGCCCGGTGGCGGCAGCAGCTTTCCGAGGAAATGCGGATTTTATACGTGGGTATGACCAGGGCACGGGAGCGGCTCATCATGATCGGCGCGAAAAAGAACGCGGAGGGCGCGTGTGCAGAGGCGGCGCAAATCGAAGAGTTCACCCCGTCCATGGCGGCAAGCGCCAAGGGATATCTGGAGTGGCTGCTGCCGGTGGCGGTGCAAACGGATGCTGTTTCGGTTTGTGTCCACGGGAGAAAACCACCGGTGCCGTTTGCAGAGGAGGGGGAGGAAATCCGGGCGGCGGAAATTAGCGGACTGATGGAAGAGCTAAAAGCGAAGCTTGACTGGCGGTACCCCCATCAGCAGGCGGCGTTTATCCCCTCAAAGGTCAGCGTCAGCGGCCTTGGCGCAGGCGGGCCCCAGGCGGAGCTGACCCCAGCGCCCGCTTTCCTGCGGGAGGAAGCGGCGTTGACGGCTGCCCAGCGGGGCACTGCCGCACACCAGTTCCTAAGTGCCATCAATATCCATGCCTACCCCACAGAAAATGTCCGGGGATGGCTGCAGGATGAGGTATCGAGGCTGCGGGCGGAGGGGAAACTGTCGGAGGCGGAGGCCCGGGCGGTGTCCCTTCATCAAATCGGACGGTTTCTTGCCAGCAGACTGGGGCAGCGGATGCGCCTGGCAAAGCGGCTGGAGCGGGAGCTGGAATTTTGCCTGGAGATCGCCGCGGATCAGCTGATGGATGAGCAGACGGCGGAACCCGTGCTGCTACAGGGGGTCATAGATTGCTGTTTTCTGGAGGAAAATAATTGGATACTGATTGACTATAAAACGGATTACATTGCGTCTGATGCCGAATTGCAGGAGAAAGCCGCGCATCATGGGGGACAGGTTCGGCTGTACGCCCATGCGCTCTCCACCCTGACCGGCATTCCTGTGGACGAGCGGTATGTGGTGTTTTTGCGGGCTGGGGCCTGTGTCCCCGTATAAAAAAAGCCCTTGACATTCCCGTTACGGAACCCTTTATGATGGTGTTGTAAGCTTACGATACTATGATCGGAAAGGAGCGCGCAGTATGGAATACACGGTGCAAAGCCTGGCAAGGCTGTCCGGCGTATCCAAGCGGACGCTGCGTTATTATGACGAAATCGGTCTGCTTATACCCGCCCGGAATACCGAAAACGGTTACCGGATATACGGGCCTGCTGAGGTGGACCGGTTGCAGCAAATCTTGTTTTACCGGGCGCTGGGCGTGGAGCTTGACGGCATCAGGTCCATTTTGGACGCCCCCGGATTTGACCGGGAGCAGGCGTTAAAAGAGCATCTCACGGCCTTAAAGCTTCGGCGTGCCAACCTCGACCGGCTGATTGGCACGGTGGAACAGACCATGCGCGCGCAACGGGAGGAAATTATGATGACTGATGCAGAAAAATTTGAAGGATTGAAGGAAGCCCTCATCAGCGAAAACGAGGCGAAGTACGGCGCGGAGGTGCGGGCGGCCTATGGCGATGCGGCTGTGGACGCGTCCAACGCGAAGCTGATGGGAATGGATCAGGCGGCATACGCCAAGGCGGAGACTCTGTCGGCAGCAGTGAACGCCGGGTTAAAAGAAGCCGTGCTGCAAGGCGATCCCGGGAGCGAGGCCGCGCAGAATGTATGCGACCTGCACCGGCAATGGTTGCTTTGCTATTGGCCCAAGTACACCAAAGACATGCACCGGGGGATGGGGGAACTATATGTGGCGGATGAACGGTTTGCCGCCTATTACGACGCCATCGTCCCCGGGGGCGCGGCGTTTTTAAAGGACGCGCTGGAACTTTACTGCAAATGAAAAAGTGAAAAATGAAGCGGCGGCCCCGAAATGATTGTATTTCGGGGCCGCTGGTTTTTACTTATCTAAGAACGCGCAGGCCCAGCCGCATGATATCGTCTACGCTGGCATCGTCCGCCCCTTCATCGGTGACCCATATATGCGCCCGGTTCAGCTCGCATACGGTGGCAAAGCTTTCATGGCCCAATTTGCTGCTGTCCGCCACGATCATGGTTTCCCGGGAGCGCTCCATCATCTTACGGTCGATGAGGCTTTCCTCAGCGTGATAGGTGGTCAGCCCCCACTGGTCGCACACGCCGTCCACTGACAGGATGCAGCGTTCCGCTTTGTAGCGGTTAAGCTGCTCCGCCGCGTCCGCGCCGTACACGAAGGAGTATTGCACGTTGATGTCCCCGCCCAGGAGTATCACCCGGAATGTGGGCACCGCGCCAAGCTCCATCGCCACATTCAGGGAATTGGTGACGATATTGAGGTTTTTGCGCTTTTTCAGCTCCACCGCAGTCAGGTACGTGGTGGTGCCCGAATTGATCATAAGGGTTTCCCCGTCCGAAACCAGGGACGCCGCCCGGATGGCGATCTGTTTTTTCATTTCGATGTTTTCCTGCTTGCGCCGCTGGAAATCCAGGTTATAAAAATTCTTTACCGTTTGCACGGCACCGCCGGAAACCCGCTCCAGGTATCCGTCCGCCTCCAGCGCGCTTAAGTCGCTGCGGATTGTGACAACGGATGCGTTTAGCGTTTGGGCCAGCGAGGAAACCCGCACCTGTCCGTCCCTTGCCAATATATCCAATATTTCCTTGCGCCGGGTGTCCAGCTTCAGACCCTTTGCGTCGGCCATGTTCAATTCCCCTTTTTCGTTATTGATTGTTTGAGCCGCAGTGAACGCAAGCGCCGCGTGTGCTTGTGTTTCTTCTATCATATCGTTGGTGCCTCCTGTTTGCAAGAATTAGCGCCGGGTCTTTCATTTGATTCTATTATACAAAGTAATTTATCAAAAAGAAAGCATTTCGAAAGCATGATAAATATTATATTGACTTATATTATTTGCTTTTATATACTCAAACTCAAAGAGACGTATCATAGGGAGGCATATCCATGCTACAAAAGAAATTATTGCACCCGCCATTTTTTGAGATTGTGCCCAAGTCCTATCTGTATGGGAACGATGTACTGGCCCTGGCAGCGGCGGCTGACGAGGCGGCGAAGAAGTATCGGGTGGATGTGATATTCACAACGCCTGTTGTGGACATCCGGCGGGTCGCGCTTGCAACCCGCAATATCCACGTGTTTGCGCCCCATATGGACAGCCTCAGGCCGGGGCGGGGGCTGGCGGACACGCTGCCCGAATCGTTGAAGGCCGGCGAAGGGGGTCATGCTCAACCATTGTGAAAAGCCTGTGAGCATGGGCGAACTCAACAAAACAATCCGCCGCGCGGAGGAGGTTGGCCTTGCCACCATCGTGTGCGCGGACACCATCCGGGAGGCAAAGGCCATCGCGCTGCTAAAACCCGATATCATCGTAGCACACACGGAACCCATCGGCACCGGAAAAACCAACGACATGGAGTATGTCAAGGCATCCATCGACGCTGTGAAGTCCATCGATCCGGATATACTGGTTTTGCAGGGTGCTGGGATCAGCACAGGCGAGGATGTATACCGGGTGATTTACGCGGGAGCGGAGGCCACAGGCTCGTCTAGCGGGATCATCAAGGCGGCGAACCCCAAGGGAATGATCGCAGAGATGATCAAAGCCGTGCGCGAGGCGTTTGACGCCCGGCAGGGAATATAAACCGGGTTCGGGTTACATTGCTTAGGCTATGGAATTCAAAGTATTTCAAAAAGAGCTGGAACTGCAAAGCCGGGGCTGAACCCCCACATTCCACGATGTGTCCAAAGGGATTAATTTTTGAGATCGCTCTATTCGGATGAAAGTGTTTTTCTAGTAGAGGTATGATATGATAGCGTTATGGAAGTAAGTGAACGCATACGCAGGCTGGAAACAGAGTGTGTAACACTAAGGCGTCAGCTGCACCGGTTTCCGGAAACTGCCTATCAAGAGAATAGAACCCAGGCGTTTGTGCTGGAATATCTCGCCGGAATAAACCCTGACCGGCTGGAGCCCATCGCGGGCACCGGCGTCCGGGCGGTATTTTTTACCCCTGGCGCCACACAAACAATCGCGTTTCGCGCGGACATGGACGGGCTGCCGGTGACGGAGGAAACTGGGCTTGCGTTCGCGTCCGAATGCCCGGGGCGGATGCATGCCTGCGGACATGACGGACATACAGCCGCCTTGCTGTGTTTTGCGAAGTTCTTAAGCGGGCAGCGCTCACGGCTAAGCCACAACGTGGTGCTGCTGTTTCAGCCTGCGGAGGAAGGCGCTGCCGGGGCGGAAAAAATGGTTCAGGCGGGGGCGCTTAAAAACCCGCCTGTGGATCGGATATACGGGTTTCATATCTGGCCTTCCCTTGCCCTGGGCCGGATCGGGTTCCGGCTGGGGCCGCTGATGGCCCAGTCCTGCGGGCTGGATATCGTCATCAAAAGCAGGCCGGAGGCCCAGCGGGGAAAAACCGTGGACGCCATCATGACCGCGTCGGAGTTGATTACAATACTGCAAACGCTGGTGTCCAGGATGATCAATCCTGAGGAGCCGGTGGTGTTTACCATCGGCCGAATAGCAGGGGGAAAGGCCCGAAACGTGATTTGCACGGAGGTAATGCTCAACTGCACCCTGCGTTCCTTCTCAGACGAGACCTTTCACAATGTCATTTATCCCAGGATTACCAACATGATCAACGGGTTTTCCATGGCGTCCGGGGCGACCATCGACATCACGATGCCCCAGTTGTATCATTGCGTCAACAATCCTTCTGCGCTGTTTCAAGATTTGGCGGCGCTGCTGGGCCCTGATGCGGACACGGATATCCCCCGGGCGATGAACTCCGAGGATTTCTCCTTTTATCAAAAGGAAGTGCCTGGGTTATATTTCTTTGTGGGCATCCGGGACCGGGAGGATTTTCCGCCGCTGCACAACAGCCGGTTTGACTTTGACGAAAAAGCCCTATTGTATGGGCTGGAGGTATACAGCCGCATATTGGGGCTTTCTAAAGTTTAATTTAGGATGGAGGTTGCTATGGCACACATGACCTGTACCGCCGTGGGCGATATGCTGGTGCAAAAAAGGCTGCCTGGGGCATATCCGGGGTTTGAAGAGCTAAAGCGCTTTCTCGCACAGGGTGATGCCCGGTTTGTGAACATGGAAACCACCCTGCATTACCATGAAAGCTACGGCTCCGCGTACAGCGGCGGAAGCTGGCTTTGCGCGGATCCACGGGTGCTTGATGACGCGAAAGAGTACGGCTTTAACTGCATGAACCTCGCTACCAATCATTCCATGGATTTTTCCTATGGCGGACTCACGCGAACCCTCCATTATGCCCGGGAAGCGGGGATGCCCGTGTGCGGCACCGGCCTTTGCCTGGAGGAGGCCGCCGCGCCTGTGTACATCGATACATTGGCCGGGCGATTTGCGCTCATCGGCGCGGTGTCCACATTCAACCCGGCGGCGATGGCCGGGCACCGCACCTATGCTATGGAAGGGCGGCCCGGCGTAAACGGCGTACGGTTTGAGGAGCGGTTTTTGATTACGCCGGAGCTGATGGCCCAGGTGAAAACATTGGCTAAGGAAACCGCCATCAACGGCTATGATGATATTGTGAGGGCGGAGGGGTATTTGCCCCCGCTCCCGCCAGGATGCTTTGCGTTAGGCTCCATCGTGTTCAAAGAGGCGGAAGAAAACCGCCGGACAACCCGGGTTGATCAAACGGATATGAAGCGGATCGAACGGGCGATTTTTGAAGCGAAGTTCCAGGCGGATTATGTGATCGTGTCCATGCACTCCCACGAGATACTTCATACAAGCAAGGAAGAGCCGGCGGAGTTTTTTGTGGAATTCTCACGCCGCTGTATCGACGCGGGCGCGGATGCGCTGGTGGGCCACGGCCCGCATCTGCTGCGGCCCATCGAGATATACAAAGGCAAGCCCATTTTCTATTCCCTGGGGGATTTTATGCTGCATAATGAAAACATCCCGGCTGCGCCGGCGGAGTTTTTTGACGACTACGGCCTAAGCCACGACGCCACCATGCGGGAGTTGTTCGCCACCCGCTCCAACAACTTTACCAGGGGCCTGCAAAGGGACAGGCGGATGCTGGAAAGCGTGGCCGCAAAGTGGGAAGTGGAGGACGGCGTGCTAAAATCCGTGACGCTTTTGCCGCTGGAGCTGGGCTTTGGCCTGCCCAATTCGGTGGTGGGCTGGCCGAAACCCTGCTATGATGGCGGTATTATAGAGCGATTGATCCACATGTCCGCCCCTTGGGGAACGGACATTAGGCTTGGCGCGGACGGCTGCGGGCATATCGACCTGGCGTGACCTTGCAATTTATATTTTAAGTTCCATGCGCAATGTAAATACGGGCGGCACCCCACCGGATGCCGCCCCTATCATCACATCATTTTCGCCCTTCTTGCCTTTTATGGGTGTGGCCTGCTTACGAAACCAGCTCTCCCTGATGGGATATGAGCGTGGCGTCGTACACGCCGTCGATGCGCATAAACTTATCCACCGCACCGGTTTCCTCGTCCCTTAAGCGGACTTCCAATGTCAGCTCCACGCCGTCGCGCTGCACGGTTTTGCTTTTGAGCCGGCTTTTCGGCAGCTGCCGAATTAGCCCCTTCACCGCGCCGGAGGCCGCTTCGTGGTAATGGATGATCAAAAGATACGGCATGCTGGACCGGGTTTTGAAACTGGTGAGCAGAACCATAATCAGCCCAATCACCACCGCGGAAATCAGCGCCACGTCGAAAAACTGCGCTCCCAGCGCCAGCCCCTCGCCCACCGCCCAGAACATATACGTGGTGTCCATGGGGTCTTTGACGGCTGTCCGAAAACGGATGATGGACAGCGCGCCCACCATGCCAAGGCTCATTGTGAGGTTGTTGCCGATGATCATGAGCACCAGCGTGGTGACCATTGTCAAAAGGATCAGGCTTAGGTTGAAGGAGCGTGAGTACAACACGCCCCCGAATGTCTTTTTGTACACGAAGTAGATAAATGCGCCCAATACCAGCGCAGCCAGCAGCGTGAATATAATCTGCAGGGGCGACAAGCTGGAGTTGAAATACTCCTTCAAGTTAAAAGCGGTAGCCACAGGGTCGTTCATACTCTATGTTCCTCCTGATACTGTTAAAACTCATATTTTCTGCAAATCACGTATTTGCTGATTGCACTTCGCTGGGCCGCGCCCGGTTGAATAAGGGCCTGGATATAGCCTGGGAGATAGCGGTTAAACTTGACCTCCAGCACCATACCGTAGCCATCGACCACGGGGTATGTGGGCAGGTCCCTGTTGAACAAATCCGTTTGCCGCATGGCGGTGCGGATGTCTATATCGAATGTGATCCGCACGTCCTCAATGGGAAACACATAGGCCTCGCGCCAGTATTCCACAATCACTTTGGGCTTCAGCTGCCGGGTACGAAAGGCCACATACACCTGCTTTGCGAATGCCTCCCTGCGGCCGAGCAGCACGCCAAAGTTTCCGGCGATGATCTCATCGCATTCCTCCCTGGAAAGGATCAGGGACTGCTTCTGGATATAGGGACCTTCCTTATGCTTTCGCTCCAGCTTGATTGTCTTGTCCGAATAATTGTAGATGCGAATGCGGTATTTGTCACGGCTGTCCGAGCCGGAGAGCTTTTCCACCACCGCCCCGTTTTCATAGTCGTCAAAATACAGGCTGCGGATGTGGTATCTGCCGTCCGCACGGGCGGCGGCAAACCGGTCCCGGTCCATCGTCAGCCGAAGCCGCCGGGACAACAACTCGTATTCCTGACGGCTGATGTAGTATTTCTGTTCATGGCGATAGGGCCTCATTCCCCAAACACCTCCCGCATATCGCTGTCGGACAGGCCGAACTCCTCCTTGATCTGGGACTTTATGGCTGCCGGGCGGTTGTTGGCGAATGTATGCAGCGCCGTAATGTTTCGCTGGAACCCCTCGTAGGTGCCCAGGTTTTCCGCCGGCTGCTTTTCGCCCCTGAACGTGCTTTGGTTGAACTTCTCCCGCTCCCGCTTGATTTCAGGCTCCACGGCAGCGTACAGCTCGTCGATCATGGCGTTTACCCGGTCCGGGGCGTACACGGTGTCCAGTATCTCAGCAAACCGGCGAATGAATGCGTCCTTCCAGGCCGGGTTTTTCAATAGCGCGTTCAACAGGCCCGACCCCGCCGGCTTCGCTCCCCGCCGGCCGGACAGCGTCCTGTGGTCTGCATTCCCAAAGCCCCAGCAGAAATCATAGTAGATCCAGGTCCATTTCCCGCCGGGTAGCTTGTAATACTGCATATTGAATGTATCCGTGTTTCCCACATATATTTCGCAGATCATATAATCCATAAAACTGTCCAAATCGATCTGGCTGCTTACATGATCGAAATTGCTTTGCACGGACAGGTCATGAGTACTAAAATACTGCCTGATCTCCAGCCACTGCTCGTTGGAACCATGGGATACCATAGCAACTTTGCCGGGTTCGCCGCCGCTTCCCTTGACAATATCCATGGTATCCGCGTCCGCAACGCCCTCGTGATCCGCCACAAAGAACCGGTTGCGCTTTTCCTTTAAGAAATACACGCCCCAGTATTCACCGTTTAAATACAGCACATAGGGCTTGTGCGCCTGATACAGGAAGCGCACGTCCGTCCCCTCCAGCAGGCCGAGGGCCAGCTCGTCCCGGATTTTTGAGCGGTTTTGATCCTGGGCCCCTGCCCGGAGCGTTAACGCTTTATACGAGGGAAACGCCCGGTTATCAAAAAACGGGTATTCCATGCGGCTGTTGCCGTATTCGGAGCGGGCCGTCAGGTTAAATGCCTTCTGCGCCCGGCCCCGGCCATAGGAGCCCGCGATGCGCATGTCGATATTCTGGGAAAAGGCCTGGCGCTTATCCTCCCCGAATATGGCGAAGCTGCCCGGCCGTTCCCACGCTTTTGCCGCTTCCTCGGAGAGGAATTTGCTTTGATAATACTGGGCTGAGGTAAGCACTTCCCCATACGTGGGAAGGTCCGGATCAAATTTTTCGCCCGTGGCATAGATGCCGGTATCCTTTGCCCAGAGGTTGTCCGGGTCCGTCACCAGCGTGGCGATAGGCAACGCGTGATCCACGCCGTCGCTTGTAAACAGAAACGTGCCGCTTATGCTGTAGCCGGTGGCAAACCCCTCCTTGACGGCAATCGCCCGGATCACCGTGTTTTTGCTGACGGAGAGGGGGCCTGTGTAGGCGGGCGAGCTTTTTGTGGGGGTGGTGCAGTCGGTGGTATAGTGGATTGTTTCCCCGCCACCCGCGGTTAATACCACATCAAGGGGCGCGTCATACACGCCGGGCAGGGTTTCAAACCCGGGCGTGGAGGACACCCCGGGAACCCCGTTGCCGTTTGCCGCCCCGGGGGTTGGGGTTTCAAAATACAAAAGCCCATCGCTTGTGCGGCCATAGCTCATGCCGGAAAGCATTCTCCCCACCATCAGCTTGTCCAAAAGCGCTCCGTTGCCATCGAAGAGCAAAACCACGTCCCCGTCCGCGCTCAGGCGGAAGTTACACTCCAAATTTTTTTTTTGCGCCCCCGGCTCCCCATTGCCGGTGGCCAGTACCACGAGATATTCACCAGGGGCCACCTGTGTGCCTTCTGGAAACCGCCACTTGGCCGGGTTGTTGGGGTTGTTGGAAAGGCCATAGCCGGACAGATCCATGGTTGTTCCGGACCCGTTATACAGCTCAATCCAGTCGGGATAACTGCCGTCGCTCTGGGGAAGGTGCTGGGAATTGGAGGACATCGCCTCGGACAGGTACACATCCCCATTTGGCAGGGTGCTGGTCAGCGAAAACGCGGCAAAACCCTCGTCTGTGTTGGGATAGCCGGGGGTGGGCCGGGCGGTGGACTGGAACTCGCCCACGCCGTCCGGAACCCGGGCCATGGATTTATCCATGTCCATGGGGCCGTAAGGAAGCTGGTCGAGAATGCGCCCCTTCTTATCGGAGAATACCACGTATTCCCCATAGGCTTTCAGACCGAAGGGGGCGTGCAGCTCGCCTTCAATCAGCCCATCCTCGCCGGAGCAGAACACCAGAAGGTATCCATTGGCGGGAATGGCGGTACCGCCGGGGAATTTCCATTTCACCGGCTGGGAGGGGTTGTCCGACAGGCCGTAGCCCGTTAGGTCCACGTCCTGATCGGTGGTGTTGTATAATTCAATCCAGTCTGTGTATTTGCCGCCCTTGGTGGCCACTGTGGTTTTGTTGCTGGCCATGAACTCGTTGATATAAACGCCGATATCCTCCGCGCCCTCGCTTAACGACGCGCGATAGGCGGCGGCGCCCTCCTGGGTGTTGGGATAGCCTGGGGAAGGTTCAGCGCTTTCCTCCCACACGCCCGCCTCATTGAGGGCAAGAGTATAGCCGGAGGTTACGCCTTTTAGGGCGAGGCTGTCCACAGGATTTCCCATGGCGTTATAGAACACGAGATCGTCCGTGGCCGCCAGCTTAAAGCTGGCGTGGAGCGGGCCGTCGTTGCTGTCGCCGGAACAGAATACAATCAGATACCCGCCTGCGGGGATGCTGGTGCCGGAGGGGAAAACCCATTTGGCCGGGGACAGCTTGTCGTCGGACAGGCCGAAGCCGGATATGTTGACCGCACTCTGCGTGGTATTATAAAGCTCGATCCAGTCGGGGTAATTGCCGTTTGTGTCCGGCACCGCGCCCTTGTTGGAGGTCATGACCTCGTTGATGCGCACGCCAACACCGGTAGCCACAGGGCTGCCGCTTCCATCATATAACGTAAAAGCCAGTATCAGCACCGCGATACACGCCAAGATAAGCAGAATGATTAGTCCAAGTCGTCTTCCTCGCAAGCCAAGGCTCCTTCCCCGCCCGCCATGTAAGGCAGGCCATATACCACTTTCATGTGCAGCTGCTTTAGCCGTTGCCTGAAACAAAAATTTCTCGCCCCAGGATGCACATTATAGTACCCATTCGGATTATAACAGAAAATATCCCTGCTTTGTCAGTTTATCATAAACAAGCAGGGATGCAAGGGAACATAATAAAAATTCATAAACGAGAAAATAGGGCAGGCGCAAGGCCTACCCTATGATGGCATTACAAAATAGCCGCTATCTTCCCCCGTTGCTTAACAGCAATAGCTGCTGTCCCTCGGAAAGGGGCTCTGTAATCCCGGGGTTCCAGTCCCGGATCTGATCCTCCGTCAACCCAAACTGGCGGGCAACGTCCCAAAGGCTTTCCCCTTCTTTGGCGAGATAGATCAAAATCCCCGTGGGGCGCTGCGCGGGAGGCGCTTCCTCCGCGTCCACAGCGATAGACACTAAGGAGGGTTGCAGGATATCCGCCGTTACCTCCATGGAATAGGTGACCTCCGGCATGCGCCCCTCTCCGGTCACCTGCCCGTGCATCACCCGGGCGCTTACCTCCGCGTCACCGGTGTATGGGGCGTCCAACACGCACTGGAAGGGGATATCCTCCGCGAAGCCGAACATGCCGCCCTCGTCTGTCTGAAATACCACGCTGGCGAACAGCACGCCGTCCACCGCCAGTTGCCCGCCCATGTCGGACGTGCCGGTGACGAGGGGGCGCGCGTTGGTATACACCGACTGGTACGCCTCCGGCAGCTCGTCGGGGATGCGCAAAAACTCCCGGATGTTGCAGACCTTCGTTACGGCGCCCATTTGCTCCACCTGCTCGATTTCTTGCTGCTGCACCATAAAGCTCCCGTCCGGGGCAAACGCGTCGTTTAACGCCTCTATGCTGTCACGCCGAAGCCCGTCGACCATCAGCCCCAGCGCCGCCTCCACATCCAAGCCGTCTTCCGGCCCGGGGGTGACTGTCAGGTCCCGGACAATAGCATTTCCTCTGAGATCCTCTTCCGGGATATCCGCCATGTCCCCCTGCCAGGGCACCAGCTCCTCAAAGGGGTAATGCTGGGTCATCTGCCGCATCTGCCCGTCCTGATCGGCCAAGAGGACGTTGACGGACAGCCTGCCGTTGAGCGCCGCGCCCTCCGGGGTTTTTTCCAGCCCCCGCACCTGGGCCGCCGCGTTTTGCAGCAGTATGCTTTTCGCATCCATCCCCGGCGTGGGCAAAACCTCCCTTAACCGAAGGGTGGACGCGCCAAAGGGCACCATCTCTGAGGTGTCGATTGTGGTCATGCGCCTTTGCAGCTTTTTCACCCCGGACACATCCTGCAGCGCCTGAATTTTGCCATGCTGTTTGGCTACGGCGAACAGATCCACAATGCCGTCCACCTTCAGCCGCCCGTTTTCCGCCCGGCAGTTGAGCTCCTGTAGTTGCGGGACGACGGTGGCGCGCATGCCCTCCTCCGCCTCCGGCATCGGTATGTCCTGCCGGTAATTGGCTACCGTGGACAGCCCAAACGGCATGCCGCCTTCGGGTGGCAGGCACAGCACCTGCAGGCGCACGTTCCCGTCCGCCTCCACGCGTCCCGGCGCGCAGCGGGCGCCTTCGTTGTTGACCTCGCCCTCCACATGCAACACCCTGCCCACCTCCCGGCCCGCCGGAAGGGGTATTTCTGTGTCCAACAGCGCCTGCGCCACGGTTTTGCCCGCTACCCGCGCCAGATCCAAATCCCTATAAATCGCTTCCATAAAGCTTGTATCCCCCTCGTTTCTTGCTTACTGCAATGTATGCGGGCCATGAGTTCATTAGACCGGACAGGGCCTTGAAGGATATGAAAAAGGTGATAAGATAGAGCTTAAGTATGGTACGTGGAGCGATTGAAATGGCAAACATATTCGATTATATGGCATGGCGGGGCGATTTGCTGTTTACACAGGCCCCCTTTAACGAGGTGGACAATCTCATTTTGTCGGAGCTTTCGTATATCGACTTTTCCGGGCTGGTACCCTCTTTAGAAGAAGGCGGTGCCATTCCCCTTGCCAAAGCCGCGGAATTATATTTTGATGCCTGGGGCGAAGAGCGCATTCACTTGGGCCTTTTCGTGCCGGACACCATCCCAAAGCTGTTTCGCCAGCTGGCGCAATCCGCGCGGTACAAGGATTTAGTGCTGATGGGATATGTCAACCGGATCGAGTTCGCCACGGAAGAGCAGTTTTCCGCGCTGACAATTCTTTTGCCGGACGATACGGCATATGTGGCATTTCGCGGAACGGACGACACCATTGTGGGCTGGAAAGAGAATTTCAACATGAGCTTTCTTTCCGCCGTCCCCGCCCAGCTGGACGCGGCGCGATATGTAGAGGCCATCGCACAGGCCCGGCCGGAACTCCTGATCGTGGGCGGCCACTCCAAAGGCGGCAACCTGGCGGTATACGCGGCCATCCACGGGGGTGTCCAGGATCGCATTCTCGCGGTGTTCAACAACGACGGCCCCGGCTTTGGGCATTCTGTGTTAAATGATCCCGCGTATCAGGCAATCCGCACGCGCATTCGCACCTTCATTCCCCAATCCTCCATTGTAGGCATGCTGCTGGAGCACGAGGAAGAGTACGAAATCGTCAAAAGCCGGTACCTGGGGCCGTTTCAGCATGATGGGTTCAGCTGGGAGGTCATGGGCCCATCCTTCATCCAGCTTCCCGCCCGCTCTCAATCCAGCGTCGCCGTGGATACCACGCTGAAATCCTGGCTCAACAGCATGGACAATGCACAGCGCGAAGCGTTTGTGGATGCGCTGTTCGCCATATTCGCCGCTACCGGCGCGAAGACACTGACAGAGCTCAACACCCCGAAGAATGCCCGCATCATGCTCTCAGCGCTGAAAAACCTGAATGGGGATACCCGTGCCATGCTCGCAAGAACCATTCACCAGCTGTTTCGCAAAGGCTTGCGCGGCCTGATCCCCAACCCCACAGAGCTGTTGCACAAAAAGGATGCGGGGGAATAAGCAAGCATGTTAAAAAGCCACTGCCCATAGGAGGGCAACGGCGCAAACCATCAACAATTCGGCCGACTTATTTTTGATGTTCGGCGCCTTCCGGCGCGATGCCGGTCACATTTAGCACATTCCCCTGAACCTGAAACCGGACGTCCAGCCCCGCAAACGCAAACCCGTAGGGCATATCCGGGTCGTTTTGATAGGCCGGGCGGGGATCCTGTCTGAGGGCTGCGATGAGGGCGGATTGCTTTTCTTTCGGGATTAAGGCGAGAAGCGGTTCCGGAAATTCCACTTGCAGGGCGTAATCATATTGATCCCCCGCAAACCCGTTTTTTGCGTCCGGATGGCTGTCGGTGAAAGACAGGTATGGCTTGATGTCATAGATGGGGGAGCCGTGCATGAGATCCGCCCCGGACACGTGCAAGACCGTGCCAAGACCGGGCAGCGTCTCTACTCCCACGAGCCGTACGCTGGACAACCCGATGGGGTTGGGCCTGTTGGGGGACCGGGTGGCGAACACGCCCATGCGCTTGTTTCCCCCCAGCCGGGGGGGCTTTACCATAGGCGACCAGGCCTCCCGCTTCACCTTCGAAAACCCCCAGATCAGCCATAGATGGGAATATCCGTCTATTCCTTTTAACGCGTTGGCGTCCCGATAGGGGGGCTCAAATACGATTGTGGCAATATGCTCCGGGATCAGCCCGCTTTGGCGGGGGATGCCGAACTTCGTGGTGAAATCGCTTTCAATGCGCGCAATCACCCGTAAGGATGTTTCTTCCATATTTGCCGGTCATCTCCCCTCAAGACATTGCTGCACCGCCTTGACCTCGGATATAAACGCCTCGTCCAGCGGCGTGAACTTCGCGTTGCGGGGAAATATCAGCGCGTCGCTGAATTTCTGGTCCGCATCCTGGCAGCGCCGCTGCACAAGCCCGTATCGCGTGAGCACCGGCTCAGGCAGGGCGGATACCCACATGTACGCGCTGGGAACGCTGGCCAACAGATCAAACTGGCTGCCCCGCTCATATACATAAATGCGTTTTTTCGCCCGGAGGTTGGGCTGTGCGCTTAAAAGATCCGTCACCGGCTGGAACGGCACCATGATGTCCCCATGGAGTATCTCTACGCCGTCGGACAGATCCGCGTAGCGGATCGCGTCCTGACGCCCCAAGGGATTATCCCGGGACATCAGCGCCAGGTATTGAAATTCCCAGATGGACTGCATGACAAGTCCCTTGTCCTCTAAAAACCGGACAAAATACTCCTCCTGATCCGCCTGAAAACGGATGATCGCCAGGCGGCTGTCTCCCTGCGCCACGTCGTTGATGGCGGCCACGGAGTTGGTTTCCTTAAAGCTGATGTCCAAATTCAGCTCCGGAGCAAGCCCGTTTACAAACCGGGTAAAAGCATAGGCAATATAGCTGGCCCGGGGGGCGCTAAGGCGCAGGGAAATGTCGTCGTCCCCGCCGGGGCGGTACAGTGTTTCCATCTCGTCCACCTGCCGCAGGATGGCTTTTGCGTAACCCAAAAAGACCAGCCCCTTTTTTGTGGGAACTACCCCCTTGGGACTGCGCTCGAATATGGTGATTCCCACGTTGCTTTCCAATTCCCGGATGGCCTTGCTTAGGTTCGGCTGCCCCATAAATAAATTTTCCGCCGCCTGGGTGATGGAGCCGGACCGTTCCACTTCCACAGCGTATTTCAAATGCTGAAAATTCAAGACTGCCTTCCTCCCATATTTTGGTGAAAATTTATATTTCATAGTAACATGAAAGCGCCCCAGGCCGCAAGCCTGCGGCATCCGCCGCTTTTCATTGCACGGTAGTTTAAAAACGAAAAAGCGCGGCACCGGCCGCGCTTTTGAAACCCGCCTAAGCGATTAATACATGCCGGGGCCGCCCATGCCGCCGCCCGCGGGCATTGCCGGCTCGGGCACGGGGATATCCGCCACGAGGCTCTCGGTGGTCAGCACCATCGCCGCGATGGAGGCCGCGTTTTGCAGCGCGGAACGGGCTACCTTCGTCGGGTCCATGATGCCCTTCTCGTCCATCATGCCGTACTCGTCTTTGGCCACGTCGTAGCCGTAGCCAAGCTTGTTGGCATTTTTGATGTTTTCCACGATGACCGACCCCTCGAGTCCGGCGTTGGCCGCGATCTGGCGTACAGGCTCTTCCAGCGCGCGTACCACGATCTGGATGCCGGTCTTCTTGTCGCCGGTGGCATCCGCTTCCAGGGCCTTGACAGACGCGATGACGTTGCACAGCGCCACGCCGCCGCCGGGAACCATGCCCTCTTCCACCGCCGCGCGGGTGGCGTTCAGGGCGTCCTCGATGCGCATCTTCATGTCCTTCATCTCCACCTCGGTGGCAGCGCCAACGGCGATGACGGCAACGCCGCCCGCCAGCTTGGCCAGACGCTCCTGGAGCTTATCCTTGTCGTAATCGGAGGTGGTCTCCTCGATCTGCGCCTTGATGGAGTTGATGCGCGCCTTGATCTCGGAGGCCTCGCCAGCGCCTTCCACGATG
>CAYPKG010000028.1:0-24279 GCA_964411275.1 uncultured Oscillospiraceae bacterium
ACCGGGACAGCTTGTTCATTATAGCAATTCCACTTTCCCTTGTCAACTCATTTTGACGCAATTTGTTTAATTAATTATAAGCGGACTTTACTGCCGCCATCCTAACGAAAATCCTGGCATTTTTTATCGTGTTTAATCGTTTTTCCTTATATATATATGAAAGCCTGAGAAACGGCTTTGCATTGTTTCATATTTTACCCTGCAAAATTCCGAAAAAAGCCTTGTTTCCGCCGCCTTTTTCGGTTACAATCTTTATCAATGGCGCAAAAAAATCCGCAGTCCGCATTGGCGGCGGGATTTCGGTCAAAAACCTATGTTGAACCCAATATCAAAGAGCTATGATATAAGTTCATCTTATGCTATAGCCCTGTAGTTTCACTTAAATCTGGAAGGAGCATGGAAAGTATTATGAAGGATTACGTCCAGTCTTTAGGCATTATTGCCCCGAAAGCAGTTTATCGCAACCTGACTCCCGCTCAGCTTACGGAAAAAGCGGTTGCCCGGGGAGAAGGCACCCTTTCCAACACCGGCGCCCTCGTGGTCACTACCGGCAAATACACCGGCCGTTCCCCTGACGACCGTTTTGTGGTGGACGTACCGTCCATCCACGGCGACATCGACTGGGGTAAGGTAAACGTCCCCATTTCCCCAGAAAAGTTCGACACGATCTACGGGAAAATGATGGCGTATCTCCAGGGCCGCGAGGTGTTTATATTCGATGGGTTTGCGGGCGCGGACGCCAACTACGGCCTGTCCGTCCGTTTCGTGAACGAGCTGGCCAGTCAAAACCTGTTTATTCACCAGCTGCTGCTGCGCCCCACTGAGGAACAGCTTGCTTCTTTCGTTCCCGGGTTTACCATCATCGCAGCGCCTGGTTTCAAATGTATCCCAGCGGTGGACGGCGTCCATTCAGAGGCCGCCATACTCGTCAATTTTGAAAAGCGGATGGTTCTCGTCGCCGGTTCCCAGTATGCGGGGGAAATCAAGAAGTCTGTATTCTCCGTCATGAACTACCTGCTGCCCAAGCAGGATGTATTCCCCATGCACTGCTCCGCCAACGTGGGTCAGAGCGGGGACGTGGCCCTTTTCTTTGGCCTGTCCGGCACCGGCAAAACCACCCTGTCCGCAGACCCCAACCGGATGCTCATCGGCGACGACGAGCATGGCTGGAGCAAGGACGGCATATTCAACATCGAGGGCGGCTGCTACGCAAAATGCATCAACTTGACTCACGAGAACGAGCCTCAAATCTGGGACGCCATTAAGTTTGGCGCCCTGGTAGAAAACGTAGTCATGGATCCCGAAACCCGGGAGTTCGGTTTCGATGACGCTTCCCTCACAGAAAACACCCGGGTGGGCTATCCCGTGGAGTTTATCCCCAACTGCGTCATTCCCGGCGTGGCGGGCCATCCCAAAGCGGTTGTATTCCTGACTGCTGACGCCTTCGGCGTGCTGCCTCCAATCTCCAAGCTGGACAAAAACCAGGCCATGTATCACTTCGTTTCCGGCTACACCTCCAAGCTGGCCGGCACGGAGAGGGGAATAATCGAGCCTCAGACCACATTCTCCACTTGCTTCGGCGCGCCCTTCCTTCCCCTGCATCCTTCCGTATATGCGCAAATGCTGGGCAAGCGCATCGATGAGCATGACGCGAAGGTGTACCTCATCAACACCGGCTGGGCAGGCGGCAAATACGGCGTTGGCTCCCGGATGAAGCTCAAATACACCCGGGCTATGGTCACCGCCGCGTTGAGCGGCACCCTGGACGGCGTAGAGTTCGAGATTGATCCGTATTTCAACGTGCTCGTGCCAAAGACCTGCCCCGACGTCCCCAGTGAGTTCCTGCACCAGAAGGAGCTGTGGGCAGACAAGGCGGCGTATGAAGCCACCGCGAAGGATTTGGCGGCGCGGTTCGTCAAAAACTTCCAGAAATACAGCGACATGCCCCAGCATATTGTAGACGCAGGCCCCAAGGCATAACGATGTAGGCCAACATAGTGTATCACATACGCCCGCCGTTTTTCCGGCGGGCGTTGTTTTGCGAATATGAAAAGCGGCTGCCGAAAAAGTTCTTTGGGGATTATCAAGGGGTCGCAACCCCTTGATGTTCAGCCGAATTCGGCGACATGTGCGGCGAATTCGGAACCAATTTTCATTAGAAAATTGGGTACTTTGCACGTTTTGATGACCGTGAGACATAGTCGAACAATCAAAACGTGAACCCTCAGAAAAGCGCAAGCTGCGCAGCAGCGGCGGTTTTTTGACAAACTAAAGCGGCTGCCGAGTGTCGACAGCCGCTTTTGAATGTTTACGTTAGATCAGCTCCAGGATCACCATTTCAGCCGCGTCCCCACGACGGGGGCCGAGCTTCAGTAGGCGGGTGTAACCGCCATTGCGGCCGTCATACTTGGGCGCGATCTCGCGGAACATCTTCTCCACCACAGGGTGGCGGTTGTCGCCGGTGCGCTCCTTGTACTCGGACTTGCTTTCCTTTTTGGACTTAGGCTCCGGCACGTCATACAGATACGACATGATCTGACGGCGGGCATGCAGCTTGCCGGGCATGTCGTTTTCGACTTCCCGCTCCACAATCTGCATTTTATCGTTGCGGGTCTGCTTGGTGACGGTTTCGGTGTTCTTATATTCACTCACGGCAAGAGTGATCAGTTTTTCCGCGATGGGGCGCACCTCCTTGGCGCGGGTCTCGGTGGTAATGATTTTACCATTCCACAGTAGCGCCGTGGTGAGATTGCGCAGCATAGCGACGCGCTGATCAGTGGGCTTGCCCAGCTTGCGATTGGCCATAGTGCTTTCCTCCCTAGTAGAAAATTGCTTTATTCTTCGCTGTTGCGCAGCGCCAGGCCCATGGCGGACAGCTTCTGCTGCACTTCCTCGAGAGACTTACGCCCGAGGTTTCGGACCTTCATCATCTCTTCCTCGTTACGCTGCACCAGCTCGTCAACGGTGTTGATGCCGGCGCGCTTGAGGCAGTTGTAGGAGCGGACGGACAGATCCAGTTCCTCGATGGTCATCTCCAGGATCTTTTCCTTCTTGTCCTCTTCCTTCTCAACCATGATCTCTACGCCCTGGACATGCTCCGTCAGGTTGATGAACAGATCCAGATGCTCCTTCAGGATTTTCGCGGCGAGGGACGCCGCTTCGTCCGGACGGATGGAGCCGGAGGTCCACACCTCCAGCGTAAGCTTGTCATAGTCCGTAGAAGACCCGACACGGGTGTTGTCTACGATGAAGTTCACCTTATCGATGGGGGTGAAAATGCTGTCCACCGCGATTTCGCCAATGGGCATGCCGGGGCGCTTGTTGCGCTCAGCAGGCACATAGCCGCGGCCGCGGTCCAGCATGATCTCCATATAAAGCCGCCCATTCTCGTTGATCTCTGCGATGTGCAGCTCGGGATTGATGATCTCAATGTCCGAGTCTGGGAGGATGTTCCCAGCTGTCACTTCGCACGGGCCGGCCATATCGATGATGACCTTCTTGGGCTGATCGGAATGCAGGCGGAGACAGAGTTCTTTCAAATTCAGAACGATCTCCGTAACATCCTCTTTCACACCTTCGATGGTCGAAAACTCATGCAGCACGCCCTCGATTTTAACCGAGGTTACGGCAACGCCAGGCAACGACGACAGGAGCACCCTTCTCAGAGAATTCCCCAACGTGGTACCAAACCCGCGCTCCAGCGGCTCCACCACAAACTTCCCGTAGGAGTCCGTCTTCTCAATACACTCAATTCTAGGTCTTTCGATCTCTATCATGCAATACCCTCCTTTTCCCGGGGTCTGGGGCAACGCCCCCTAAAAAAGTCCCTTCGTCCTCCCGCGGCGCGCCGCGATTGGCGCTTAACGAGAGTAGTACTCGACGATGAGGTGCTCCTCGATCGTCAGGTCGATGTCGTCACGCTGCGGCATTGCCACAACCTTGCCCGTGAGGTTCTCCGCGTCCAGCTCCAGCCATTTGGGGACCAGCTTGGAAGCGCCCTGCTCCTTAAGAGCCTTGAGGTTATCCATATCGCGGGACCGCTCCTTGATGGTGATGACATCGCCGACTTTTATGAGGTAAGACGGAATGTCTACCTTTTTGCCATTGACGCATACATGGCCATGCATGACAATCTGTCGCGACATAGGGCGGCTTTCGCCAAGACCCAGACGGTATATCACATTGTCCAGACGGCGCTCCAGCAAGCAAAGCATGTTCTCGCCTGTTACGCCACGCATATTTGAGGCCATATCGAAGTATTTCCGGAATTGAGATTCCAATACACCATAGGCCCTGCGGCATTTCTGCTTTTCACGCAGCTGGATGCCGTATTCCGACGGTTTGCGGCGGCTCTGGCCATGCATTCCCGGAGGAGTATGGCGCTTGCTGACCGCGCATTTTTCGCTGTAGCAGCGGTCGCCCTTTAAAAACAGCTTGGTGCCTTCCCGGCGGCAAAGCCTGCAAACGGAACCAGTATATCTTGCCATAATGGTTTGCCTCCTTAAACTCTTCTGCGCTTTGGCGGACGGCAACCATTATGCGGAATGGGCGTCACGTCCTTAATCATGTTCACCTCAAGGCCGGCGGCCTGGAGCGCGCGGATCGCGGCCTCACGACCGGAGCCAGGGCCCTTGACGTAAACCTCTACGGTACGAAGGCCGTGCTCCATTGCCGCGCGGGCAGCGGTCTCCGCGGCGCTTTGCGCAGCGAAGGGCGTGGACTTACGGGAACCCCGGAAGCCCAATCCACCAGCGGACGCCCAGGAAATCGCGTTGCCTGCGGTGTCGGTGATGGTGACCATCGTATTGTTGAAGGAGGAACGAATGTGCGCGGCACCGCGCTCAATGTTCTTTTTCTCGCGGCGCTTACGCGTGCCGGTCTTCTTGATCTTACCTTTAGCCATTGCTTATCTCCCCCCCTTACTTTCTCTTGCCGCCCATGGTGCGCTTGGGCCCCTTGCGGGTACGGGCGTTCTGTTTCGTGCTCTGACCGCGAACCGGCAGGCCTTTACGGTGGCGGACGCCACGGTAGCAGCCGATCTCCATCAGGCGCTTGATGTTCATGGAAACTTCACGGCGACGATCGCCTTCTACTTTTACGTTGTGGTCAATATATTCCCTGAGCTTGTTGACATCAGCCTCAGCCAGATCGCGAACGCGAATGTCAGGGTCAACGCCACATGCTGCCACGATTTTGGACGCGGTTTTGCGGCCGATGCCATAAATATAGGTCAGGCCGATCTCCACGCGCTTGTCTCTGGGCAGGTCTACACCAGAAATACGTGCCATATGGGTACTACACCTCCTGTAATATTCGGGTCAATCATGTATCTATCGATCCCGCCGGAAAGCACGCACTTTAGGCGTACCAGCCGCTCCGGCAGGGTGTTTTTAGGGATACTGCTAAGCGAGGGCGCTTGGGAACAACTGTGGAAATCCTTCCGGAATTTCTGTTTTATGTAGAAATCCCAGAAGGATTTCCACCATCCATTTCAGTTCCCGCTAAGCCCAATCAAAACAGGCTTAGCCCTGCTTCTGCTTATGCTTGGGGTTTTCGCAAATGACCATGACATGGCCCTTGCGCCGGATGATTTTGCATTTTTCACAAATCGGTTTTACCGAAGGCCTTACTTTCATTTTACGTTCCTCCTTGCTCTATTCCGCTCACCGTCAGTTTTTCGCGCGCCACGTAATGCGGCCGCGTGAAAGATCATAGGGTGACAACTCCACCGTTACTTTATCGCCCGGCAGGATACGGATGAAATTCATCCGAAGCTTGCCGGAGATATGCGCCAGGATTTTATGCCCATTTTCCAACTCAACCTCAAACATAGCGTTGGGGAAAGAGTCGGATACCACGCCCTCTACTTCAATAACATCCTGTTTAGACAAGCTAGCCCTCCTTCTCAGCTCTCATGCTCCACATTATACCCAAGGTTCAGCAGGCAATTGCGGATCTCCGCGTCAAATACCTGTTTCCCCTCCAAAAGCTTCGTCCTGATGTTCTGCGCCGTCGCCGGCTGCAGCCTCAAGTGCTTGCGCTTTTTCTTTTTCGGGCGGTCCAGCTTGCGAAGGCAGCCGTCCGCCACAAAAATATACTCCGCGTCCTGCACTCCCACCACCAGAAACGAGCGGCCTTTGTCGCGCCCTGCGCGGCTTTCCGCCACGCGGCCTATCAGGTCCAAATCCTGCTCGCTCATCGGCCAGTTCCCTCCTCCTGTGTCAGTGTCAGCAAAAGGGGTTCACCATCCGTGATGGCAATGGTGTTCTCGTAATGGGCGCTTGGCCTCCCATCAGCAGCGACGACAGTCCAGCCATCCTGGAGGACCCTCACCGCCGCGCCGCCCATGTTGATCATGGGCTCGATGGCCAGTGTCATGCCCGGCTTCAGGCTCAGTCCGCGTCCAAACATGCGTTCCGGCCTGTAGTTCGGCACATCCGGCGGCTCGTGCATGCGTTTGCCGATGCCATGCCCGACCAGCTCCCGTACCACGCCATAGCCATGGGCCTGCGCGTGGGCTTCAATCGCGGCGGAAATATCGTAAAGATGATTTCCAGCCCTGGCAAATTCAATGCCCCGAAAGAAGCATTCCCTGGTCACCCGCACCAGCTCCCGGGTCTCCTCGGCAACGTTCCCCACCAAATACGTGCGGGCCGCGTCGCCGTGCCAACCGTCGATGATCGCGCCGACATCCACGCTGATGATGTCTCCATCCTTCAGCCGGTATGAGCCTGGGATGCCGTGCACCACCTGCTCGTTTACCGAGGCGCAAATGCTTTTCGGGTAACCGTTGTAGTTGAGAAACGATGCCGTACCATTGCGGCTTTTAATCAGCTCCGCCGCCGCGCGGTCCAACTCATCCGTGGAGACGCCGGGTTTCACCAGCGTTTCCAGCAGCAGCAGAACCTCCTCTACCACCCGCCCGGCCCGGCGCATCTTCTCGATATCGCCCGGCGTTTTGATGGTCATGGGGATGGTTATGTCCGCCATGGTGGACCTCAATTCAACAGGGCAACGATGTCGCCAAGCACCTTGTCAATGGGTTGATCCCCGTCGACGCGCTTGAGCAGTCCGCGACCCTGATAGTACTCGATGAGCGGCTGGGTCTGCGCCTCATACACTTTGAGGCGGTTGGACACCGTTTCAGCCTTGTCATCCTCCCGCTGGTAGAGCGCGCCGCCGCATTTCGGGCAAGCGCTCCCTTCCATTGTGGATACATGATAGGCCGCGCCGCAATCCGGGCACATGCGCCTGCCGCTAATGCGGGTAACGATTTTCTCGCTTGGCACATCGATGCTTACCACCGCGTCCACAGTCGCGAATGCCTTGAGAGCGTCCGCCTGGGCAACGGTGCGGGGGAACCCATCCAGCAGGTAACCCTGTTGGCAGTCCGGCTGTTCAAGCCGGCCCTTGACCATGTCGATGATGACCTGATCCGGCACAAGCTCGCCCCGGTCGATATACCCCTGGGCGGCCACGCCCAGCGGGGTTTTCGCCCTGCGCTCGGCCCTGAGCATATCCCCGGTGGAGATATGCGCCATTTGATACCGTTCACAAAGGCGTTCCGCCTGGGTGCCTTTTCCGGCACCCGGCGGCCCTAACAGAATAAGTCTCATCATCAATGCCCTCTTAGCTCAAGAAGCCTTTGTAGTGGCGCATGAGCATCTGGCTCTCCAACTGCTCCATGCTCTCCAACGCGACGCTGACCATAATCAGCACGCTTGTAGGGCCAAATGTCGACCTCATGCCGAACAGTCCCAGCAACACCGTGGGAACCAGGGCGATGACCGCCAGGAACAGCGCGCCGAACAGCGTCAGGCGGCTGGAGATACGGCCAAGGTAATCGCTGGTGGGCCGTCCGGGGCGGATGCCCGGGATGAACCCGCCGTACTGCTGAAGGTTCTTGCTCATCTCGATGGGATTGAAGGAGATGGTGGTATAGAAATACGCGAACCCGATGACCAGCAGCGCATACGCGATGTAATACGCAAGCGTTCCCGTTCCGAGATACGTCATCCAGAACCTGGAGAAGGCCGCCGGGTTGGTCATATAATTCCGGTCGGCAATCTGGATGATCATCATCGGCAGGGAGGTGATTGTCATCGTGAATATCAAAGGCATAACGCCGTTGGCATTGGCCTTCATGGGAATGTGGGTGCTCTGGCCACCGTACTGCTTGCGGCCCACGACGCGCTTGGCGTACTGCACGGGCACCTTGCGCACACCCTCGTTTACGTACACAACGAGCATGATGATTCCCAGCGCCATCACCAGTATCCCGATGATCAGCCACCAGGAATAGATCGGAGGACTGGACGTGAGCCCTTTCCAAAACGATCCGACGGTGGTAGGCAGCTGGGACACGATGGAGGCGAAGATCAGCATTGAAATACCGTTTCCGATGCCATTTTCCGTGATCCGTTCGCCCAGCCACATCAAGAATGCCGTACCCGCCGTGGAGATAATGCCGATGGTAGCGTAGGTGAAGAACCCGGGGTTATACACCGCATCCGAACCAAGGCTCAGGATAATGCCCACGCTCTGGACAAGGCCGAGTCCGATACCGGTGAACCGGGTGATCTTTTCAAGTTTCTGCGGGCCGTCCTCTTCCTTGGACAACCGCTCCAGCGCCGGGATGGCGATGGTGAGAAGCTGGATGATAATCGAGCCCGTAATGTAGGGCGAAATGCCCATTGCGAAAATGGTAAAGCTGGACAACGCGCCGCCGGAGAACAGGTTCAACAGACCCAGCGCATCGTAATCCGCAACCTTACCGGCAACGGCAGTCGCGTTGATCCCCGGAATGGGGATGTGGCAGCCCAGCCGGTATATCACGATCAGCAACAGCGTAAAAAGCATCTTTTTACGGATGTCTTTGATCTTGAATGCATTGACCAACGTCTTGAACATCAGTCAATCACCTCAGCAATTCCACCCGCTGCCTCAATGGCGCTTTTCGCAGTCTCAGAGAATTTCACCGCCTTAACGGTGAGTTTCTTGGTCAGCTCCCCGCGTCCCAGGACTTTCAGGCCGTCCTTTTCGATCTTGCTGATGATCCGCTCCGCTTTGAGCAGCTCAGCCGTGACAACGGTATCGTTTTCCAACCGGTTTAGGTCGGAAATATTGATTACGGTGTATTCCTTCGCGAAAATATTGGTAAATCCACGCTTGGGCAAGCGGCGGGCCAGAGGCATCTGTCCGCCCTCGAAGCCGTTTTTCTTGCTGCCGCCCCGGGCCTTTTGGCCCTTATGGCCCATTGTGGAGGTTTTGCCCATGCCGGAACCGATACCGCGGCCAACGCGTTTGCGGATGCGGGTGGAACCCTCGGCGGGCTGTAATTCATGCAGTTTCATGGAACGTGCACCTCCTTCAATTAGACTTCTTCCACCTTGACCAGGTGTTTTACCTTAAAGATCTTGCCCCGGGTGCAGCCGTTGTCCGGCTGCAGTGTGGTGCTGTTGATCTTTCTAAGACCCAGCGCCTCGATGGTGGCTTTCTGATCCTTGAGGGCGCCGATGGTGCTCTTTACGAGCGTAATCTTTAACTGTGCCATGTTAACGCTCCTTTTCAATCAGTCCAGGATTTCCGCAACGGTCTTGCCCCGAAGGCGCGCAACCTGCTCCACCGTGCGCAGCTGCTTAAGGCCGTCCAATGTGGCCTTGACGCAGTTGGCGGGGTTGTTGGAGCCGAAGGATTTTGTGCGGATGTCCTTAATGCCGGCCATCTCAAGCACCGCGCGGGCAGGGCCGCCGGCGATAACGCCGGTACCGGGTTCGGCAGGCAGCATGCGGACATGCCCCTTGGCGAACTTGCCTTCGACCTGGTGCGGGATGGTGGTTCCCACGATGGGTACATGGGTCAGGTGGCGCTTGGCGTCTTCCACGCCCTTGCGAACCGCCTCCGGAATTTCAGCGGCCTTGCCCATGCCAACGCCCACGCGGCCTTTTTCATCGCCAACGATCATCAGCGCGGTAAACCGGAAATTCCGGCCGCCCTTTACGACCTTGGCAACACGGTTGATGGAGACCAACCGCTCTTTAAACTCAGGCGCTTCCTGTTCATAACGTCTATTTTGCATCGTATCGTCCTCCTTAGAAGTCCAGTCCGGCCTTGCGCGCGCCTTCTGCCACCGCCGCTACACGGCCGGTGTAAAGGTATCCGCCACGGTCGAACACGATCTTCGTTACGCCCTTGTCCTTTGCACGCTTTCCAATGACCTCGCCTACGATGACCGCGGCTTCGGTCCTGGATTTGCCCTCCAGCTTGCCCTTGACTTCGGCGTCCAGCGTGGAAGCGGCGACCAGCGTGTTGCCGATTTCGTCGTTGATCAGCTGTGCATAGATGTTGTTCAGGCTGCGGTAAACGTTAAGCCTGGGACGCTCGACCGTACCGGTGATATGCCGGCGGGTACGAGCATGACGTGCCTTGCGCACGGCGTTTTTATCGATTTTAGAAATCATAACCTCGTCACTCCTTCCTACGCGTTATTTGCCTGTTTTGCCTTCCTTGCGGCGCACGATTTCGTAATCGTACTTGATGCCCTTGCCCTTATAGGGCTCCGGCTTGCGCACCGCACGGATGTCGGCTGCAATCTGGCCGACCTGCTGCTTGTTGATGCCGGCCACCACAACCTTGTTCGGGGTAGGCACTTCAAATGCGATGCCATCCGGCTCGGCAAACTCCACAGGATGGGAGTAACCAACGTTGAGCACCAGCTTGCTGCCCTGTTTCTGGGCGCGGTAACCGACGCCCACGACCTCTAAAGTTTTCGTGTAACCGGTGGTCACGCCGACCACCATGTTGTTGATGAGCGTGCGGGACAGGCCGTGCAACGCACGGTGCCGTTTTTCGTCGCTGGGGCGCTTGACCGTCAGGACGCCGTCCTCCTGCTCGAGGGACATTTCAGGGGAAATTTTCTCTGTGAGCTGGCCCTTGGGGCCTTTTACAGTCACGGTGTTATCCTCACCGACCGTGATTGTCACTCCGCTCACCAATTTGACCGGAAGTTTTCCGATACGAGACATTTCTTACACCTCCTGTAAAAGTTTTTACCAAACGTATGCCAGCACTTCGCCGCCGACGCCCAGCTTGCGGGCTTCCTTATCGGTCATCACGCCACGAGAGGTGGAGATGACGGCGATGCCAAGGCCGTTGAGCACTTTCGGCACCTGATCCTTGCGGGCATACACCCGAAGGCCAGGCTTGCTGATGCGCTTGAGGCCGACGACGACACGTTGCTTGTTGGGTCCATACTTGAGCTGGATGCGGATGGTTTTTTCCACGCCGTTTTCGATCAGCTCGTAGCCCTTAATATACCCCTCGGAAAGAAGGATCTGGGCAATGGCCTTCTTGATGGTGGAAGCCGGCACGTCTACCGTTTCGTGCTTGGCAACCAGTGCGTTGCGGATACGTGTGAGCATATCAGCGATTGGATCGGTCATGTTCGTTCCCTCCTTCTTACCAGCTCGCCTTGCGTACGCCGGGAATCTCGCCCTTGTACGCCAGGTTTCTGAAGCAGATGCGGCAAATGCCGTACTTACGAAGCACCGCATGAGGCCGTCCGCAGATGCGGCAGCGGGTGTAGGCGCGGGTGCTGAACTTCGGCGCGGCCTGCTGCTTGTTGATCATGCTTTTCTTTGCCACGGTTTTTCCTCCTTACCTTAGCCCTGGATGTACGGCATGCCCATGAAAGCGAGAAGCTCTTTGGCTTCCTCATCGCTCTTGGCAGTGGTCACGAACACGATGTCCATGCCCCGTACCTGATCCACATCGTCATAATTGATCTCCGGGAAGATCAGCTGCTCCTTTACGCCCATGGCGTAGTTGCCGCGGCCGTCAAAGGACCTGGTGGATACGCCTCTAAAGTCGCGCACGCGGGGAAGCACGATGTTCATGAGCTTGTCGGCAAAGTAGTACATCCGGTCGCCGCGCAGCGTTACCTTTGCGCCAACGTTCATGCCCTCACGGAGCTTGAAGTTCGCGACGGATCTTTTCGCCTTTGTCACGATGGGCCGCTGGCCGGCGATGAGCGCCAGCTCGTCACAGGCCTTCTCGATGCCCTTCGGGTTATCCTTTTCGGAGCCGAGACCCATGTTCAGGACGATCTTGTCCAGTCTCGGGATCTCCATGACGTTCTTATATCCGAATTTTTCCTTCAGCGCGGGCGCAACCTCCTCGGCATACTTGACTTTCAGCCGGGGAGCACCGGAGAAGGCTTTCATTTCTTTCTGCGCAGCCTTTTTCTTGGGAGCCGCCTGGGTTTTCACATCTTTCTTTGCCACTTGAAACGTCCTCCTTTCCGGTTAGTCGATGGACTTTCCGCACTTTTTGCAGACGCGGACTTTTTTGTCCGAGTCAAACGCGTGGCCCACCCGGGTGGGCTTGCTGCAGTGGGGGCACACGAGCATCACGTTGGAAACATGGATGGTGCCTTCCTGCTTGATACGGCCGCCGGGTTCGCCCTGGCGGCGGGGCTTCTGATGCCTGGTGATCATGTTTGCGTTCTGTACGATCACGCGCTCCTTCTCAGGCAGCGCCACCATAACCTTGCCCTTGGCGCCCTTGTCCTTGCCGGAGATGACGACGACGGTATCTTCCTTTTTGACGTTCATTTTCTTCATCGTTGTTCCTCCTTACAGCACTTCCGGCGCCAGAGACACGATTTTCATGTAATCGCGCTCACGAAGCTCTCTCGCCACCGGCCCGAATATACGGGTGCCCCGGGGCTGCTTCTGATCGTTGATGATCACGGCCGCGTTGTCGTCGAAGCGAATATGGCTTCCGTCCACGCGATGCACGCCGCTGATCGTACGAACCACAACTGCTCTCACGATTTCCTTCTTCTTCACCGTGCCGCCGGGGGAAGCGGACTTCACCGACGCCACGATCACATCGCCGATATTGGCGGTGCGGCGGAACGAGCCGCCCAGCACGCGAATGCACATGATTTCCTTCGCGCCGCTGTTATCCGCGACCTTTAACCTGGTCTGTGGTTGAATCATGTTATTTCTCCTCCTCGTTCATGCCACGGTCGCCGCTTCAGGGGGACCTGTGGCCAAACCATGATTGGATTACTTAGCCTTTTCGATGATCTCGACCAGGCGCCAGCGTTTGTCCTTGGAAAGGGGCCTCGTCTCCATAATCCGCACGGTATCGCCGATGCCGCAGGCGTTCTCTTCGTCATGAGCCTTTAACTTGCGGGTACGGTTGACCATTTTGCCGTAGAGGGGATGGCGCACCTTGTTTTTGATGGCGACCACGATGGTCTTATCCATCTTGTCGCTCACGACCTCGCCTGTGCGGGTCTTGCGGTAGCCTCTCAATTTGGTTTCCATAGTTTGCTCCTCCTTCCTCATTCGGCAGCGGCCTTGATCTCACGCTCACGCAGAAGCGTTTTGACCCGGGCGATGTCCTTTTTGCATTCGCCGATCCGATGGGGATTGGCGAGCTGGCCTGTCGCCAGCTGGAAGCGGAGGTTAAAGAGCTCCGTCTTGAGTTCCTTCTCCTGGGAAATCAGTTCCTCAGTGGTCATTTCACGAACCTTATTCGCTTTCATCGCTTCCACCTACTTCCTGGACGGTTTCCTTCTTCATGACCTTACACTTGAGCGGCAGCTTGTGGGCAGCAAGGCGCAGCGCTTCGCGGGCGGTCTCTTCGTCCACGCCGGCGATTTCAAACATCACCCGGCCGGGCTTTACGACGGACACCCAGTACTCCGGAGAGCCTTTGCCGGAACCCATGCGGGTTTCCGCGGGCTTTTCCGTTACGGGCTTGTCGGGGAAGATCTTGATCCAGACCTTGCCGCCACGCTTGATGTAACGGGTCATCGCCACACGGGCTGCCTCGATCTGGTTGCTGGTGACCCATGCGGGCTCCACGGCGACCAGGCCATATTCACCATAAGTGATCTCGTTGCCGCGCAGGGCCTTGCCCTTCATCCGGCCGCGAAAAACTCTTCTTCTCTTCACTCTCTTGGGCATCAACATGGTTTACTTGCCTCCTTCTTGCCGGCGACGGCCAAGAACCTCGCCCTTGTAAATCCACACCTTGATCCCGATGCGACCATAGGTGGTATGCGCTTCGGCAAAGCCATAGTCGATGTCGGCGCGCATGGTTTGCAGGGGGATGGAGCCATCGTGGTACCCTTCCGAACGGGCGATCTCAGCGCCGCCCAGACGGCCGCCGCACATGAGCTTGATGCCCTTGGCGCCCGCTTTCATGGAGCGGCCCATGGCCTGCTTCATGGCGCGGCGGAAGGAGATGCGCTTTTCGAGCTGCGCCGCGATGTTCTCCGCCACCAGCTGGGCGTCGGTATCCACATTGCGGATCTCCATGATGTTCACATTGGCGGGCCCGCCGACCAGCTTGGCGATGTCCGCCTTGATGGCCTCGACGCCTGCGCCGCCCTTGCCGATCAGCATGCCGGGACGCCCGGTGTGGATGCTGACGGTGATTTTGTTGGCCGCCCGCTCGATCTCGATGCGGGAAATGCTGGCCGCATAATACTTCTTCTTTATGAACTCGCGGATTTTCTTGTCCTCCACGAGGTAGTCGGCAAAGTCCTTCTTGGAGGCATACCAGCGGGTATTCCAATCCCTGATTACGCCGACGCGGAAGCCGTTTGGATTAACCTTTTGACCCATTGTCTGTTTTTCCTCCTTACTTCGCCTGATCCAGTACGATCGTGATATGGCTGGTGCGCTTGCGGATGCGAGTCGCACGGCCCTGCGCCCGGGGACGGAACCGCTTAAGGGTGGGTCCCTGGTTCGCGTACACCTCGGCCACGATCAGATTGTCGCGGCTTAAATCCTGGTTGTTCTCCGCGTTTGCGATGGCGGAGTTCAGGAGCTTCAAAACCGGCTCAGTGGCGGCTTTGGGGGTGAACATCAGGATTGCCTGTGCCTCAGCCACGGATTTCCCCCGGATCAGGTCGATGACGACCTTGACCTTTCGGGAGGAAATGCGCACATAGCGGGCGATGGCGTGGGGGCGTCTATCCGCGTTTTCGCGGCGCGCCGCAGTTTTTTCTCTGGACCTAGTTGCCATTTATTTCCTCCTTACCTGCCGCCCGAGGACTTCTCGCTGCCGCGATGGCCACGGAACGTCCGGGTGGGTGCAAACTCGCCGAGCTTATGCCCGACCATTTCCTCCGTCACATACACGGGAACATGCTTGCGGCCGTCATGCACCGCGAGGGTGTGGCCGACAAAATCCGGGAAAATGGTGGAAGCGCGAGACCAGGTTTTCACTACGGTCTTCTTGCCGCTCTCATTCATATCTGCAACGCGCTTGTACAAGCGCTCGCACACAAAGGGGCCTTTTTTAATGGACCTGCTCATGAACCTTCTCCTTCCTTCTCACTTGCCGTCCCTGCGACGGATGATGAACTTATCGTTGGGGTTCTTCTTCTTACGGGTCTTGTAACCAAGCGCGGGCTTGCCCCAGGGAGTGACCGGACCGGGCCGGCCGATGGGGCTCTTGCCCTCGCCGCCGCCGTGCGGGTGATCGCAGGGGTTCATGACAGAACCACGGACGGAGGGACGGAAGCCTTTGTGCCTAACGCGGCCGGCTTTGCCCATCTTGATGTTCTCATGATCGGCATTGCCAACCTGGCCGATGGTGGCCTTGGCGTTCATGGGGATCAGGCGAACCTCACCGGAGGGGAGGCGCACCTGGGCGTATTTGCCTTCCTTTGCCATGAGCTGCGCGGCGTTGCCCGCGGAGCGGACCAGCTGCGCGCCCTTGCCGGGCTTCAACTCGATGCAGTGGATCATGGTGCCCACGGGGATGCTCTTTATCATCAGGGCGTTGCCGACCTTGATGTCCGCGCCTTCACCGGAAACCACCTCGCTGCCGACCTGAAGGCCCAGGGGGGCGATGATATAGCGCTTTTCGCCGTCATGATAGTGCAGCAGGGCGATGTTGGCGCTGCGGTTGGGGTCGTACTCGATTGTGGCAACTTTGGCGGGCACGCCGTCCTTGTTGCGCTTAAAGTCGATGATCCTGTACTTCCTGCGGGCGCCGCCGCCGCGATGGCGAACGGTGATGCGGCCATGCTGATTGCGGCCGCCGCTGTGCCTGAGGTCCTCCAGGAGCGATTTCTCCGGGGTGGTACAGGTGATTTCCTCAAAGCTGGAAACCGTCATGAACCGCTGGCCCGGCGTCGTGGGATTGATTCTACGATTAGCCATTGTGCTCTAGCCTCCTTACTGGGACATGCTGTCGAAGAACTCAATGCCCTTGGAGTCCTTCTTCAGCTTCACATAAGCCTTCTTGGTGGACGCCCTGCGGCCCTGGTTCATGCCCTGGCGCTTGAGCTTGCCCATCTGGTTCACGGTGTGGACGTTGTCGACCTTTACGCCGAAAACGCTTTCCACCGCCTGGCGGATCTCCGTCTTGTTGGCACGCTTATCCACGATAAACGTGTAGGTCCTGGCGGGGATGTAGTCGTAGCTCTTTTCGGTGAGCACCGGCTTGATGATAATATCATGAGGGTTCTTCATCAGTTGTACACCTCCTCGACCTTGGCGGCGCTCTCCTTCGTAAGGATGAGCTTCTCGTATTTCAATATCTCATACACATTGAGGGTGCTGACCAGCGTGGTTTTTACGCCGGGGATGTTGCGGGCCGCACGCTCTACGATCTCGTCGCTCTCGGGGAGGACGATGAGGGCTTTGTCCGCTGCGACCGCCTCAAGCGCCTTCACCATTTCCTTGGTCTTGGGGGCCGCGATGTCCAACGCGTCGAACACGATGATCTCGTTGTCGTTGACCTTGGAGCTTAGCGCGCTCTTCATGGCGATGCGCTTGACCTTTTTGTTGACGCTCTGCCGGTAATCCCGGGGCTTGGGCGCGAACACCACGCCGCCGTGACGCCACTGGGGTGAACGGCTGGAGCCATGACGGGCACGGCCCGTTCCCTTTTGACGCCAGGGCTTGATGCCGCCGCCTCTGACTTCGTTGCGGGTCAACGCGCTCTGGGTGCCCTGGCGCTGATTGGCCAGGTACGCCGTAACAACCTGATGCATTACGGCAGTGTTGACTGGCGCGCCGAAAATTTCTTCGGACAGTTCGATCTCGCCGACCTGTGCGCCCTTGATATCATACAATGCAACCTTAGGCATGTGTAGCTTCCTCCTTTCGCAATCCTGCTTAGTTCTTCACGGTGCTCTTGACTACGACCATGCCGCCCTTTGCGCCGGGGACGGCGCCCTTGATGAGAAGCAGGTTGCGGTCCTTATCCACCCGTACAACTTCCAGGTTCTGAACGGTGACCAGTTCCGCGCCCATATGGCCGGGCAATTTCTTGGTCTTGAACACCTTGCCAGGATCGGAGCAGGCGCTCATGGCGCCGGGCGTCCGGTAGGAGTGGGAACCGTGGGTCTTGCGGCCGCGGCCCTGGTTGTGGCGCTTGATGGAACCCGCAAAGCCTTTGCCCTTGGATTTCCCAGCTACGTCGACCCTGTCGCCGTTTTCAAACATATCTGCGGTGATGACCTGTCCCACTTCATAGGAAGAGGCGTCATCCAGCTTGAGTTCTTTCAGGTACCGGCAGACCTTCACGCCCGCCTTGCTAAAATGACCCTTGCGGGGCCTGTTCGCCAGGCTTTCCCGTATTTCTGCAAAGCCAACCTGTACGGCGTTGTAACCGTCGTGCTCCATTGTCTTCTTCTGTATCACGGGGCAGGGGCCAGCCTCTACGACGGTTACAGGGATCATGGTACCGTCAGACAGGAACAGCTGCGTCATACCGACCTTTTTGCCTACTATGGCCTTCTTCATTACTATCGCACCTCCAAATTAAAGCTTGATCTCGATGTCCACGCCAGCGGGGAGATCGAGCTTCATCAGTGCTTCCACGGTCTTGGCCGAGGGCTGGAGAATATCGATCAGGCGCTTATGAGTGCGCATTTCGAACTGCTCGCGGGAATCCTTGTACTTGTGTGGGGACCTGAGGATCGTCACGATCTCCTTCTCGGTGGGCAGGGGGATAGGGCCCGACACGCGAGCGCCCGTTCTCTTGGCTGTGTCCACGATCTTCACGGCGCTTTGGTCGATCAGATTGTGTTCGTAAGCCTTGAGCTTAATGCGGATCTTCTGGTTTGCCATGTTATTATTGCTCCTCCTTCATGGTATTGGGCTGTACACTCTGCCGCGTGTTTCCTTATCATAGTTTTGGCACAGCTTTTTTTGCTGTGGCCGATGAGGACTGCACGGTGTTCATGCCATCACCCGGTGAAATAAGGGAGTGGTCTGCGAAAATTACCCGGTGGCTCCCGGCAACCTCCCGCTTCATCCCGGTTACAGGCAACGGACAAACCCTGTCCAGTTGCGCAACGGTCTTATTTTACTGTATCCCGTTGCAGATTGCAAGACTTTTTTAAAAAATATTTTTTCAGGCTTTTCAGGGTTTTTTAGCGCTTTTGTTTTCCTAAACCGCTTGGTAAAGATTAACACCGTATCTTGTGTTTGATTTGTTTTAGCCCACTATATAACGACCCGTTTCTTCTATTATATATGCAGCCTGCGCAATAAAAGCGGATTGGGGGTTCAAAATCACCGGAAAGGTATGTTTTACGCTGATGCCGCATATGAATACGGTATCCAGCCCTGTATTTTACCGCCGCCAAAGCAAATTATGACTTGCTTTGGCATTTTGTTTCTGAAATGTTTGAATAACAGGTATAAAACCTTTTCACGGGGCAATACTCACAGCATCCAAACCAAAACAGGGAGAGAGATGAAACGATGACCACTATGATACAAACACATCTCGGCTGGAGAGCCGAAGAGGACGCCCTGCTTTTTGACGAGGTTTCCCGGGCGCGGGAGACCGGTTCGCCGCTTAAGTCCGTGTTCGAGCGGGTGGGCGAGCTGACCGGCCGTAAACCCAACAGCATTAGGAATTATTACTATGCCCGGGTGAAGCAGGGGGGCGTTGACTGCCCCGGCGGTATGCACAGCCCTGCCTTTGTGCCTTTTGCGGAGGAGGAAATCGTGGCCCTCTTGACCACGGTGCTTTCCGCCCAGGCCCGGGGCAAAAGCGTGCGGGCTTGCACGCTGGAGATGGGCAACGGCGACAATCGGGCCATGCTCCGCTATCAGAACAAGTACCGCTCCGTCATCAAAAGCAACCCGGCATTGGTAAAGCGGGTCATGGCGGACATGGAGCGGGAGGGACTTCCCACGTTTGACCCCTATGCGCATCAGGCCCGCAAGCGTGCCGGGCGGCCGCGCCGCACCAGCGAAAACCTGCTGGATGTAGTAGGCGGCGTGGTAACGGAACTTGACCGGGTAGAGGGCCTGGATGTGTCCGCGTTCTTTGAAAGCCTGGGGGCATTGGCGGTGGCCGCCTCCCGGGGCGCGGCGGCCCAGCGGCAATTGAAAAGCATGGATCATGGAGACAGGGCGCTGATGCTGTCCGAAGAGAACGCCGATCTGCGCGCCCAGCTGAAGGCCCAGAAGCAGGAGCTTGCCGCCCAGCGAGAACGCTTTTCCACGCTGCTCAGCTATTTCCAGCAGCTGATGAGCGTCAACCGGGAGTTCCTGGGCATGACCTCCGTGGTAAAGGTGTCCAGCCTGTCCAACTACATCCGGGCGCTGACGGAAAACATGGAAAGCTGTGAAAAGCTCATCGGGGAGTGCTGACGAAGATTGAAGCCATATGCAACCTAAACCGGCAAGCGGCGGGATCCCCGCCGCTTTGGCCGTCAACAACCCTCGCGGATGTTCTTCGTCCATGAGGGTTGTGGTATTTCATTCGCTAGTTTGACAGGCCCCATTTTGCATAATACACTGGAAGCAATGATCTATTGCTCGAATCACAAAGGCTGCCCCGGTTTGCTTTTTGGGGCAGCCTTTTGATTGCCGGTTTCCTCAATCCAATTGCAATGTCTCGATCCATTTTAACGCTTCGTCTTTGGACAGCTTGCCGCTTAACAGCTTGCCCGGGCGCCAGGAAGCGGCATCGGAGCAGCTTCCATAGAGGTTTTCCTCGGTCTTTCCAAGGCCGCTGCCACCGGAGGTGGCAAAGGGTACGATTGTCTTGCCGGAAAAATCATGGCTTTCGAGGAATGTCAGTATAATCCTCGGGGCCACATACCACCAGATTGGAAACCCGATAAAAATCACGTCATACCCATCGATTTTGGTGGGCTCCCCGGCGATTTCAGGCCGGAAAGCGGGGTCGTTCATTTCAACGCTGCTGCGGCTTTTCGGATTATTCCAATTCAGGTCGGCATCGCTGTAGCGCGTCTTGGGCTTAATCTCATACAGATCCGCCCCCGCGGCCTGTGAAAGTGTTTGCGCCACGCCCCGGGTCACGCCGCTGCAGGAAAAATACGCGACAAGTATTTTGTTTTTTCCGCTCATAATATTTCCTCCTCATTATAATAGTCTGGCAATTGACAGGCATTTTTTGCCATGTTATGTTATATGGTATCCCTTAAAGTTCACTTTAAGTCAAGAGCTAAAGAGTCAGGAGGATTTTCTATGTTTACCATACAGGATGCCGCCGCCCACATCGGCGTCGCCCCTTCCACACTGCGCTATTACGACAAAGAGGGGCTGCTGCCCTTCGTCCGCCGCAGCAGCAGCGGCATTCGGATGTTTCAGGAAACGGATTTCGACTGGCTTCGTCTGATCGAATGCCTGAAAGCAACCGGCATGTCCATCCGGGAAATCAAGCGGTTTATCGACCTGTATGCTGAGGGGGACGCCACGCTCGCTCAGCGCCGGGATATGTTCTATCAAAGAAAGCAGGCGGTGGAAGCGCAGATGGAGACGCTGAACAAAACCCTGGATTTCATTTCCTACAAATGCTGGTACTATGATACCGCCGCCGCCGCGGGGTGTGAGGCGGTTCTTCAAGGGATGCGGCCGGAGGAGGTGCCGGAAGACATCCGGACCCTCAATGCAAGGGCAGGGGTATCATAGTCTGCCCCCGGGCCGTTCCCCTATATAACTTTGATTGTTTCCTCACTGTTTCGATCCTGAAACAGCAGGTCATATTCGCAAATGTTGGCAATTTTCACGATCATATCGATATTGGGACGGCTGTAGCCTGTTTCATAGCCTGAAACCGTCGTTTGGGACACGCCGAGTTTCTGCGCCAGCTGTTGCTGGCTAAAGCCGCTGCTTTCCCGTATCTTTCTCAACACTTCATGTATCATGGCAAGCCCTCCTTACCATGATTATTTCATATCCGCTCCTTGATATATCGAGTATCCCGATATATAATTATATTGAGTTACTCGATATTCTTTTGATGGCCAACAGCTATTAAAAAGCAAGAAGCCGGCTATTTGATTTCCTCTCAATAGTCGGCTTCTTGTTTTTGTTCAGTCGTTTTTAGCGACATGCTTCTAAGTTGCTACCCCTTCCACCTGAGAATGGGATTTCTCGCGGCGGCGGTCTCGTCGGGCCTCCCGACGGGGGTGGTCACCGGGGCGCGGTGCAGCGCCTCCGGGTCGGTTTTCGCAACCTCCGCGATGTCCAGCATGGCGGCGATCAGCCTGTCGAGATCCTCTCTCGCCTCGGTCTCCGTGGGCTCAAACATCATGGCTTCCTTGACGATCAGGGGGAAGTAGATGGTGGGGGGATGGAACCCCCGGTCGATGAGCGCCTTTGCGATGTCGGTGGTATGCACCCCGTACTCCATCAGCGGCCCCGGGGTCATCACGAACTCATGCATGCAGATCCGGTCGTGGGGAAGCCCATAGGCCTCCTTCAAATGGTGCTGGAGATAATTGGCGTTCAATACCGCGTTTTCGCTGGCCTCTTTGAGCCCCTCGCCCCCCAGGGACAGGATGTAGGCATAGGCTTTCACCAGCACGGAGAAATTCCCAAAAAAGCTCTTGACCCGTCCAATGGAAAGGGGCCTGTCATAATCCAGCATGGCGGGGCCGCCCTCGTGGGACAGCACAAGAGGCGTGGGCAGGAACGGAATGAGCTCCTTTTTCACACCCACAGGCCCCGCCCCAGGGCCGCCGCCGCCATGGGGGGTGCCAAACGTCTTGTGCAGGTTCAGATGCATTACGTCAAAGCCCATGTCTCCGGGCCGGGCAATGCCCATCACGGCGTTCAGGTTCGCGCCGTCGTAATACAAAAGCCCCCCCGCCTGATGGACGATGTCCGCGATTTCAAGTATATTCTGTTCAAACAGGCCCAGTGTCGACGGGTTCGTCAGCATCAACCCAGCTGTTTTCTCGCTGACGGCCGCCCTCAACGCCGCGATGTCCACACCGCCGTCTGGGGTGGAGGGGATTTCCACGGTCTGAAAGCCCGCCATGGCGGCAGAGGCCGGGTTTGTGCCGTGGGCCGCGTCGGGCACCAATATTTCAACCCGGCCCGCCTGCCCCCGCATATCATGATAGGCCTTGATGATCATAAGCCCCGTCAGTTCCCCATGGGCGCCGGCTGCAGGCTGGAGGCTGAATTTGTCCATGCCGGTCACCGCCTGAAGCATTTTATCCAGGGAAAGCATGAGGGAAAGCGGGCCAGCGAGGTCCGTCTGATCCAACAACGGATGCAGGTCCGCAAACAGCCCCGCAACCTCCTCGTTGATCTTGGGATTGTACTTCATGGTACAGGAGCCCAGGGGGTAGCTTCCGCTGTCCACGCCGAAGTTCCGCCGGGAAAGTCCGGTGTAATGGCGCATCAGCTCCACCTCGGACAGTTCCGGCAGGGGCGGCGGGGCGTCCTCTAAAAGCGCTGGGGGAATTAAACCCTGTAGCTCCGGCACGTCCATCCCCGATAGGTCCGTGGCGCGCCTGCCGGGGTGGCTGTGTTCAAACAAAAGAGGCACAATACTTCTGCTCATTTTGCGCACACCTCCAATGCGTTCAAAAACGCGTCGATCTCGTCCCGGCCGTTCATTTCGGTGGCGCAGTACAAAATCCCCGCATCCGCCCCGTCATAGCGGCTTAACCGCAGGCCGCCGATAAAGCCCTTGTTTCGTAGCGCAGCGTTCAAAACCGCGGGGGCCTTCTCCTGCTCGATGACGAACTCGTTGAAGAAGGGCGTATCCCCGTAGCGCTGGCGCATTTTGGGGATTGCCAGAATGCCGTCGCGCAGGTAATGGGCTTTTTGCAGGTTCAATTGCGCCACCTCGCCCATGCCCTGAGGCCCCATGGCCCCAAGGTACACCGCCGCCGCGATGGCACACAGGCTCTGATTGGAGCAGATGTTGGAGCTTGCCTTCTCCCGGCGGATGTGCTGCTCTCTCGCCTGGAGCGTCAGCACGAACGCTCGGTTGCCTTGTGCGTCCGCTGTTTGCCCCACGATGCGCCCGGGCAGGTTTCTTACATACTTGGCCTTGGCGCTCATAAAACCGAGATATGGGCCGCCGGCGGACAACGCGATGCCAAGGGGCTGTCCCTCGCCCACGCAGAAATCCGCCCCCGCATTCCCCGGCCTTTTCAACAGGCCCAGGGAAATGGGGTTAACGCAGGCCACGAGAAGCGCCTTATTGGCATGCAAAATTTCTGCCATAGGCGAAAAATCCTCGATGCAGCCATAAAAATTCGGGCTTTGAACGATGGCCCCAGCGGCGTCCTTCACCCCGGCCTCCATGGCCGCAATGTCTGTCACCCCCGCCGTGGTGAGGGGGATTGTCACAAGCTCCAGCCCGGCAAAGCGGGCGTATGTTTTGAGGGTTTCCCGGTATTCCGGGTGCAATCCGGCGCTGACGAGAACCCTGCTTCGCCTGGTGGCGCCCCGCATGGCGAGCATGCTCTCCGCGCAGGCGGTAGCCCCGTCGTACACCGAGGCGTTGGACACGTCCATGCCCGTGAGCTGACAAATCAGCGTCTGGTATTCAAATATCGCCTGGAGCATGCCCTGGCTCATCTCCGCCTGATACGGGGTATACGCCGTGTAAAACTCGCTGCGGCTGGTCACCGCGCCTACCACGGCGGGGATATAATGGCGGTACGCCCCAGCGCCCCGGAACAGCGGCAATTTACCCGCCTCGCTCTTTAGAGTCTGAAACAGCCGCCGCACCTGCATCTCGCTTAGCCCCTTTGGAATGTTCATGGGGGATTTTAGCCGCGCGGCGGGGGGAATATCCTCGAACAAATCCTCCATGGAGCTTAGGCCGATGGCATGGAGCATGGCCTGACGCTCTTCATAGGTGTTCGGCACATAGCTACGCATAAGCCGCCCCTTATCCTTCGGACGCGGCAAACGCCTCGTATGCCTCGGCGTCCATCAGCGCCGCTTCATCGATGTTTTCCACCTGAAACTCTACCAGGAACTGCTCATACGGCGCGTCGTTTAAAAC
>CAYPKG010000029.1:0-24098 GCA_964411275.1 uncultured Oscillospiraceae bacterium
TTTGAAAGGAGTGTATGATAACACACGGTTTTTGCCGCGTGTTTATCATACAAGGCAAATATGGATCATACAGACGCGAAAATTCTAAAAATTTTACAAACAGACGGCCGCATTTCCATGCAGAAGCTGGCGTCCATGATCAATATGAGCGCGCCCTCTACCATCGAGCGGGTCAAAAAACTGGAGGAAAGCGGCGCCATCATGGGTTATAAGGCGGTGATCAACCCGGAAAAAATTGGCCGTGGAATAAGCGCCATTGTGCTGTTTTCCACCAGCCCCGAGAACAGACAGAAATTTCTCAATTATATCAACAATAACCCAAACGTGGTGGAATTTATGGAAATCACCGGGCGCTATGGGTATTGCCTGAAAACCAGCTGTAAGGACACGGAAAGCTTTTTGAACATGACAAACGATTTGTATGCCATGGGGCTTTCGGAAAGCTATGTGATCATGACCCGGCCTATCCTGACGTTCCCGGTGCTTCCATCTTGATCTATACCCGCTTGTCCGCCTTAGCATTCTGAATTTGGGGATATACATTCTTTTTCGCGTAGTGGACAAGGGCGATGATGGCCAGTATCATGGCGATGCACAGAAGCACGATGTTCCAAAACCTGATCCACGGCCAGAAGTTTTTCAACAGCGTTGCAGTAACCCCCATATTAAAAAAACCGGTAGCGGCCTTCCCAAACCAGTCCGCGTATACGACTACCTTTTTCTTCCACAAGAGCGCGCCGCCAACGATCATGACAAATTCCTTAGCTGCCACGATGATCACAAGCCAGGGCGGCAGCCAGCCTTTCTCACAAAAGCAAAAAAGAGCCGTCAACAGCATCAGCTTGTCCGCCAGGGGGTCCAGCACTTTTCCAAGATTGGTGACCCAATTGTTTCGGCGCGCAAGATATCCGTCCAGCAAGTCTGTCAGCACCGCGAGTAAATACACGCAAAGCGCAGCAAGATAATTCTCCTGCTGAAAGAAGTATATAAAAACTCCGATCATGATCATTCTCAGCACAGAGAGTATGTTCGGGATATTCTTCATAAAACGCCTTCCATTTTTTCCTTATTCTCAGTACACTGTATTATATCGTATATTGGCAATATCGGCTACAAAAAACAAAAACTTTGTGTATTTCTTAAGCCTTTGTTCATGAATCTTACGACGAACTGCGAAAGACAATCAGCTTGTTTCCGACAAAATTCACGACCAGCGAAAGGGGCGTGGCCACCACATTGCATAAGAAATCGCTTTCCACCCCCAGCTTGTTTTTCAAAACCCACATGGCTCCAAGGGAAACACAAAGCGCCACAAGGTTCACAAGCACAAACAACGCCTTCTGCTTTTTCGTCCTGCGGTTTTCCGCCCGAAACGTCCAGCGGCTGTTGAAAGCATAGCTGTTGATCAGCCCGCAGCTATAGGATACGACCTTTGCCGGAAGGTAATTCACGTGAAGCGCTGCCGTCAAGAGCGTAAACACAAGAAAATCGACAAGGGTGTTGATCACGCCCACCAAATTGAACTTGATAAACTGAATAAACGCATGTTTTTTTTCCATGTCCTTATGCTCCATACATCAAATTGCCCCCTGGTATTAGCTTTAGAAATTTCCCGTACGTGGCCGGAATGGGCAGCCCGCTTAAGCCCGGATACAGCAGCAAAAACAGTAGAATAGCCGCAAACAGCCACGCCCATTTGACCCAATATACCCGCGGCTCCCGCCGCTCCCATTCCTGCAGCGCGTATACAGCCAGCAGCAGGATAAATGGCACGGAGGCAAAAAAGTGATAAATAAACGTGCATCGTGTCACCAGCACCCATGGCAGGAAATTGGCGGCAAGGCCAATAAACAGCACCGTCATGCCGGGGCGGCGCTTGACTTTGCCCATGAGCCGCCTGACTAACAGCGCCAATGTTCCCAGGGTGCTCACCCACCATACCGCCGGATTGCCAGAGGCGGTTAATGTGGAAATCATGCCCTGGGGCACATGCTCGTTCCAGCAGTACCACATGGGCCTCAACGTGAAGGGCCACTGCCACCAGCTGGATTGATACGGATGGGTTGCGTCAAGCCCGCTGTGGTAATTCCACATGAATTTCTGGTAATCCCAAACAAGCTTACAGTACTCCACAAGGCCGCCCCCCGCTGCCTTCGTCTGGGCAAAATAGTATGGAAGATAACTTAGAAGATACAACGAAACCGGAACAACAATGTAGAACAGGCAACACCACAACAGGGTATAGACCGTGTTCTTCCAGAAGGGAAGCGTTTCCCCGTTTTTTCTCGCCTTCACAAATTCCCGATAGCGTTCATAGAGGCTCAAAAACAAAATCACCGCAAGGCCGCCGCCCGCGTAGATGCAGATCCATTTCGTGGACGCCCCAAGGCCGAAAAACAGTCCTGCTAGACCCAGCGGCTTTAGCGTATTTTTCAGGCCATCCCCATAAAAGCTCATTGTGTAATACTGATACATGAAATAGTACATAAAAATGATGAACAACACCGAAAAGCTGTCGATGGTGGCAATCCGCGTCTGGGTAAAATGCATGAAATCAAACGCGAACAGCCCCGCCGCAAGCAAGGCGTAATCGGGCTTTCCAAACAACCGCCGGGCGAACGCATACAGCAGCGGCACCATGATGATGCCGGCAAGCGCGCCCATGATCCGCCAGCCAAAGGGCGTCATGCCAAACAACGCCACGCCGAGCATGATGATCACCTTGCCCAGCGGCGGATGGGAATTCTCGTATGGCTTGATGTTGTGAAGATGCTCGTAGGCCGTCCGGGCATGATACAACTCGTCAAAATACATGCCGTTATAGCTGGAGGAATACTCGGGCACAGTATTCTGCTCGTCAAACATCGCCGCGGCATTCGGCTGGTCAATAGGCACCTTCGGCGTCACCAGATTTCCTTGTGTGTCAAAGAAAGCAAGCTCGTTGATCCACAGGGTGCCTGCGTACGTAGTAAGCGTCAGGGTTTTCGTCATGCCCAGGGGCTCTTCGGCCACCTTCCAGCGGAACATGCTGCCGTTCTCTTGTTCAAACAGCGCCTCCTGTCCCTGATCGGTGGTCAGCAGCAGCGACCCCTCGTTAAGCCCGCCGAACACCCAAAAAGACTCTATGTCCACCGGCTCCTCAAATGTCATGGACACCTGTTCACCGGGGGTTGCGCTTTCATAAAATGTCTGCGGCGCCGTAAAGCTGCCCAGATTGACAAGGGAGATTACCCCATACACCGCCGTTACTATCAAGCAGTACAGCCTGTCCTTCCGGGTAAACCTCAGCCGCACCCGTCCGGGCAGCTCCGCCTCAGGCAGTTCTGCAAGAGGTTGCACAGCCGACGCGTTGTCCGCTTCGTTCGGTCTTTTGACTGCTTTTTGATGCATGGCGGAGGGCGTCGTGTTTCCCCGCCATACAATATCAAAGCACGCTGAGGCGAGATACCCAAACCCGGCAACCGTGAAAAAGGAGCCCGCGTAAGTGAGGATATCGTATGCGCTGCCCCTTAAATGCTGGGCATCCACTATTACAAACGCCGCCAGGGAGTTGAGCAGCAGCGACACGCTAAACCATGCGAAGCTGAAAAACAGGCGGCGGTCGTCGTAATACAAAAATGCCAGCAGCAACAGGAACAATGCCGGAAACAGATAGCGCTCATGCATGTATTGCCCCAGTGTAAACAACGCGATCAGCAAAAATCCGGTTGCCAGCGGCAAAAGCCCTTTCCCCTGCCCCCGTGTTTTCCCGCGGATGTACAGCGCACAGGAAGCGAGGACGCTTAGCACGATGAAAATCGTGCCCCAAGTCCCAAAGCTGAAAAACAGGAGCCTGTCGGAGACCGGCTTCCAGTTGCCGCCAAACAATGCCATCAGGTTAAATGCCTCTACGCTTGCGTAGGGATAGGACGTGGCTGTGGAAAAGTATTTTTCCAACAGCCATTGGAACCCCGGTTCCGGCGCGAACGGAAGGGCAAGCAGCAATATCACCGCCACCGCCGAGGACACCGCGCCCAACACCGTCAAAATTCTCTTAAATATGCCTTGTTTCGGCCCCCTGAGATCATAAAGGTACGCGGCAGCCAGCACCGGCCCTGCCATCAGCGCCTGGGGCTTTACGAGAATTGCCAGCCCAAATACAGCGCCTGCCCAAATTTTATGGTTGCTTTGAAACAACAGTATCGTAATGACGATCAACAGCGTCAAAAACTGGTCAATCTGCCCCCAGCCGCCGGAGATAAACGCCATGGCGGGATTAAATGCCACCACACACAAAAGCACCAGCGCAAAATTCTCTTTTGCCCCCGCCTGTTTTGCCAGCCGGTACACGAGATATGAAAGAAACAGGTCAGCGAGGATGGAGGGCAGCTTCAACAGGAGTATGAAGATGGCGCTCTCATAGGAAAGGCCCACCAGCCTCCGGATCGCCCCCGCAATCCACAGCACATACATGTATCCGGGCGGATAATCCGCAAACATCCCGGAGGTATAAAAGCCCCCTGGGCCATATTCCGCCATGGCATTCGCCCAGGCCATGAAGCAGGAAATGTCCGTTGAATGCCCCCGAAACAGCAACGACAGAACGACCCGAAAAACAAAACCACCAACCAGCAGTCCCGCAACCAGTCTCCCACTCCTGCCTTCGCCCCGTTGCGGAATGTCGCCATGCCGGATCATCCGCTCATACACATAATACGCCCCGATGCCCATCCCTACAGCGCACAGGGTCATAGCCACAAAAGCCATAACTCCAATGGGCGCAGCATCAAAGCCGGAACTTTCTGTAGGCTCCATGGCCTGAAAGCTCAGGGCGCCGGCCGGAGCCGCGTTCAGCTTTTTCATCGTGACATTACGAAATCCCGCTTCCCCAGCCGACAGTTCGCCATATCCGCCAATGCGCAGCGCTATGGTCAGCTCCGTTTGCTTGGGGCCGGTGGTTCCTGTGAGCGTCAACATCGTCCAGTCTTCTGCGTCAAACAATTCCTCTGAGGAAGCGAACGTATTGAGCACTGTTATGGCCGCCCCGGCGGTACCCAATATATCATTCGCCCATGCCTCGCAGGTGATTTCATACGCACAAGACGGCTCCACCGCCACAGTCTGTATGATCCGGGCGTCGTTCTCGATGTCGCTTTTGATGACGACTGCTCCGTCCTCCCAATACGCCGTGCTATCGCCCGCGTTCCACGCGTCGTAGGTCCATCCGGCGGGAAGCGCTTCCCCTTTGGCATAAATGGAAAAATCACCGTTATAAAGCAGTTGCGCCGCCGATTCGGCCAGCGCCACCGCAGGAAAAGCCATCAGCACGAACGCCAGCAACAGCGTTATGGTTCTTCGCATGGATCAACAATCCTCCCGCATACATACAATTTACGGATTGGTCATAAACGCGTTTTCAATATGCCGGATCCCCTGGGGGCTGACCTCAACCACATCAAATCGCGCTCTTATCTCATCTTGCCCTGTTTGCTGCAAGTAAAACTGCGCCGCAGTAATGATGTTTTGCTGTTTGCGGTAGTCCACCGCTTCCCCCGGCGTGCCAAACGCCGTGGACGCACGGGTCTTGACTTCAACAAACACCAATCCGCCCTGCCTGTCACGCATGATAAGATCCAGCTCTTTGCGCCCGGCGCGGTAATTGCGCTCTAACAGCCGGTATCCCTTGCGCTTGAGGTATTTGAGAGCGGCATCCTCGCCCCGCTGTCCCGTTTCCCGCCCGGTCATTGGAAATTCCTGATAAAGCTGCGGCGATGTATGGGACAGGGGCCGTGTTGCCGGATGGCCGCGATGTGCTCCGCCGTGCCGTAGCCTTTGTTTCGTGCAAAGCCATATTCAGGATAGCGTGCATCCATCTCCCGCATATACCGGTCTCTCGTCACCTTCGCCACAATGGACGCGGCGGCGATGAGATAGCTTATGGCGTCTCCCCGGACAAAGGCATGCTGACGGGCGCGTAACGGCAGGCCCTTTACTGCGTCCACCAATACATCCGTCACGGGGAGCGGTATTTTTTCAAACGCCTCTACCATAGCCAGTTTCGTGGCCTCCAGTATATTGATTTCGTCGATTACGGTTGGCTCCACCCAGCCAATGCCCACACAAAGCGCCTTGGCGGAGATTTCTTCATACACCGTCTCCCGCCGTTTTTCGCTTAGCTTTTTCGAGTCGTTGACATAATAAATCAACGGCTCTTTTTCTAGCACCACGCAGGCCGTCACCACCGGCCCTGCCAGCGGCCCCCGGCCCACCTCATCCATCCCCGCCACGACGCAACCCGGTGCATCCCATAAGGGACGCTCAATTTCGGTCATTTGAAACAACCGCTCCGGTTCCGGCATTCTAGCCATGTCCGCCGTCTCCTTCCGTGTCCGGAAATTGCTCTCCCGGTTCGTCCAATGTCACCCGGGCGATCTTGCCGCCGCGAAACTCGTCCAGGACGATGCGGGCGGCCCGCTCCACATCCAATTGGTTTCCCGGCAACACGAAGCCCCTGCTCAGGCAAACGCCCTCCAGCAGCGCTTCAGGGCCCATTTCAGGCGAAAGCTTTTGATACCGGGCCATGAGAGACGCCTGATGCTTGCTTTCCATCAGCGTTTTTAATAGCAGGCCACAGAGCGTTTCCACGTCCATGACATCATCCTTGATGGAGCCGATATACGCCAGGCGTCTGGCGTATATCTCGTTGGCGAGCTTCGGCCAGAGCAAACCGGGTGTATCCATCAGCTCCAGATACGGGGTGATCTTAACCCATTGCTTGCCCTTGGTAACCCCGGGCTTGTCCCCCACCTTCGCCCGGGCGCCGCCTGCGATGCGGTTGATAAACGTGGACTTGCCTACATTGGGTATGCCCACCACCATCACGCGAATGGTTTTGTTTATCCCTTTGGCCTTCATCCTGGCCACGGTTTCGGCGGCTGCCTGCGTCATGAGCTCCAGCGCAGCCTTCTTTCCCGCGTTTCCTGTGGAGGTGATTGCCATGGCCGAAATACCCTGGTTTTTATAATGGGCGATCCATTGACGGGTGATATCAGGGTCCGCCAGGTCGCTTTTGTTGAGGAGTATCACGCGTTTTTTCGCTGCAAACAACGCATCAAAATCCGGGTTCCTCGTGGCGGCGGGGGCCCGGGCGTCCACCAGCTCCACCACCACGTCGATGAGCTTCAGGTTTTCCATCAGCATCCGTCGGGCTTTCGCCATATGCCCCGGGTACCATTGAATAAGCATAACCTTGTCTCCAGCTCTTAAAATTCTCGTTTCAGTATACCACAGCATTTGGAAAAAACAAAAGGCACGGAGATTTGTGTGCAAGAATTCATAGGAATTGACAAATACTGTTGCTAGGAGGTATGAGTATGAAAAAATTAGTGAGCCTTATCGTTATCCTTTCCCTCTTGGCAGGTCTTTTAGGCTGCGCCGGCACTCCCGCGCCCACGCCCGCGCCCACGGAGCCTGTGTCAAGCCTGTATCAGGCAGGCGACTATACCGCTAGTGCCAATGGCTATGGCGGCGAGGTGGAGGTCACCCTTACCGTTACGGGCGACGCCATCACCGGCGTGAAGGCGGTGGGCGATGGGGAAACCCCCGGTGTAGGCAGCATCGCCATCGACCAGCTGCCCGGGAAAATCATGGAGGCACAGTCCGCAGAAGTAGACGGCGTATCCGGCGCTACATACACGTCCGATGCAGTAAAAGCCGCCGCGGCGGAATGCATTGAGCAAGCCACAAGCGCCTCGGCCGGAAGCGCCGCATAATATCCATCACTTCGGTTCAAACTGCCGCCCTTTCTATTTATTCGTGAAAGGGCGGCAGTTTATATTGTTTCAATGATTGACTAACCGACAACTTAGATATTATAATGAGTTGTCAGTTTATAAACGAGGAGGAGATGTGGTGACCAGAGGTGAAAAACAGCCCAGCATCCTGCTGTCCGTCTGCATTCTTTTGATGATTGCCGCCGTCCTGACGGCAGGCGTAATTTCGAAGGTTGCAACAATTGCGCTGCTGGTGGTAAATATCGTGCTGGTAACGGTTGTGTCCCTGTTGGCGGGATACAAATATCATGATTTGGAAAAAGGCATGATGGAGGGCATCCGGCATTCCATCGACTGCGTGATCATATTGGTGTTCGTGGGCGTGCTGATCGCGGGCTGGATTTTGTGCGGCACCGTGCCCATGATCATTTACTACGGGCTGGGCGCAATCACGCCGCGGATGCTGCTGCCTCTGACGTTTTTATTGTGCTCCCTTTTGTCCGTATGCATCGGCACCTCTCTTGGCACAGCTGGGACAATGGGCATTGCCTGCGTCAGCATCGGCGTGAGCATGGGTATACCGCTGCCCATCGTAGCAGGGGCTGCCATCTCCGGTTCCATACTAGGGGATAAGCTGTCGCCGCTGTCGGACTCCACAATCCTGTCCGCCTCCGTGAGCAAGGTTGGGCTGTACCAGCATGTGCGTTCTATGGCGTATACCACAATCCCGTCATTTGCCATTACGTTCCTGATATTCTATTTGATCGGCGCGAAATACGCGGAAACTGCTTTCGATCCCACCATCATTGAGCAGGTGCAGACCACCTTGGGCGAGTTGTACCACTTCAATATCTGGCTGCTGCTTCCCTTGGTGGCGATTGTCGTTTTAAGCATCATGAAGATACCCGCCATTCCCACAATCACAATCTCCGCGTTTATTGGCCTTGCCCTCGCTATGGTGTTTCAGAACGCAGACCCCCAGGTTACCATTGGGGCAATTTACAGCGGCGTTTGCGTCAATACCGGCATAGAGATTGTGGATACAATGCTCAGCAAAGGTGGGATTACCTCCATGCTTTCCACGGTATGCACCTCCATGCTGGCCCTTGGCCTTGGCGGCATACTCAACCGGGCGGGCTTCCTGCATGTGCTCGTACAAAAAATCGCCGGACGGATCAAGTCCGACAAGGCGCTTGTGCTGGCGTCTTTGGGATGCGGAATGGTAACCTTAAGCCTGCTGGCACAGTTTTACGTGTCCGTTGCCCTGACGGGAACCATGTTTGTGGAAGTGTATGATAAGCAGGGCCTCCACAAAAGCGTATTATCGCGAACATTGGAGGAAGCCAACACCATCATGCTCCCTCTCCTTCCCTGGAACACCAGCGCGGTATATTACATGGGCCTTTTCGGGTTTACAACGATTGCGTTTGCGCCATACGTGATATTCGCGTATGTGAATGTGGGCTTTAGCGTAATCTGCGCCCTATGCGGGCTGTTCTTGTTCCGCGCGGACCCAAAAGACAACCGGAAGACGGACTGGAAATGGCGGCAGGCAAAAAAAGAACCGGCAGTTTACTCCCGGCTCAGCGAAGAAGAATTGGCATAATTTCATTCATATAGGAAGTTCTGTACCCGGTTCACGCATTCCTGGGGGCCGATATAGTAAATCGTGCAATCCTCCCGAAGATCGGCAAAGGGCCCTGGCGACAGGACGAGCTTTTCCCCATACCCGATGGCCACCACGGTGGCTCCCGTATGATGCCAGAAATTCACCTCGCTTAAGGATTTCCCGATGAGCCCGCTATTGGCTTCCACGCGAATGCGGTATGGAATAAAGGAGTTTTCCTCTTGAAATAAGCTTGCCCGCTCGGAAAGCTCACGAATTTGCTTTTCCATTTTATTCAGCTCTCCGTGCTGCCGCTCAATGCTTTTTGAAAGGTCGTTCTTGAGCTGTCCCACGGAAGCCGCGCATTTGAAATGCCTTAAAAACTCTACAGCCTTGTCTATGGAGAGTATGACCGCACCGCTGCCCTGGCTCACTTCCAGCACGCCCAGATCCGCCAATACCGCAAGGGCCCGCCGCGCCGTTTCGGCGGAAACGCCATAGGTGCTGGCCAGCGTGGAGCGGGCATATATCTTGTCCCCCACCTGATAATGGCCGGACACCAGCTTTTCCGCGAAATCCGCCGCGATTTCCTGATATTTTGATACGGTATAGGACATCGTCTCAACTCGTTTCTTTATACTGCTTTCATGATACCGATTTTTCACATGAATTGCAACCGGCGGGGCGGGGGCGGGCTGGCGAAATGATGACGTTGAAAAACCGCAAGCAGCGCGGCTTGCGGTTTTTATGCTAGAGCCATTGGCAATTGATTTACGCCTTTTTGTTTTTGTCGCTGACGATGATGCGCTGTGTAACCTTGGCGGCCTTGCCGACGCGGTCACGCAGATAATAGAGCTTCGCACGGCGCACCTTACCATGGCGTACCACTTCAATGCTGCCGATACGAGGGCTATGATATGGGAACGTACGCTCCACGCCGACGCCATAGCTCAAACGGCGAACGGTAAAGGACCTGCGAACACCGCCACCCTGAATTTTGATGACAGTGCCCTCAAAGTTCTGCAAACGCTCACGACTGCCTTCCACAACCTTAACAAAAACCTTTACGGTATCGCCAACTTCCAATTCAGGAAGGTCGGTACGCAGCTGTTCTTTTTCCAATTCCCGGATAATGTCTGCCATTTTTCTTTCTCCTTTATCTTAGACGTTCTTACCCGGTTGCTTCCGGCAGAGGACCGCCCGTATTACAAACATAAGAATTTTATCACATGCTCCCGGCCATTGCAAGCAAATTTAAGGATTTTCGTCCGAAATTTCGCCTGTTTTAGTTTGATTGCCCGATTTTTCCTCCTCGCAGGCGAGAAGCATCTTTTTTTCCAGCTTGGTAAGCGGCGGCAATCCGCCTTGCAGCAATTCCGGCCGCACGGCCCGGGTTTTTAGTACAGCCTGGGCTTTGCGCCAGGCCACGATGTTGGCGTGATGCCCATTCAAGAGGATTTGCGGTACTTGCATGCCCCGAAACTCTGCCGGGCGGGTATACTGGGGATATTCCAGCAATCCGTCCGCACTGAATGACTCGTCTTGGGCGGACTCCGGCGAACCCAGCACCCCAGGCACAAACCGGCTGACGCAATCGATCAAAACCATGGCGGGCAGCTCCCCACCAGTCAGCACGTAATCGCCGATGGAGATTTCCTCATCCATCAATGCCATCACCCGCTCGTCCACACCCTCGTAATGCCCGCACAGCAGCAGCAGCCGCTCCTCGTTTGCAAGCGCCCGCGCCATTTGCGGCGTCAGCACCTTTCCCCGGGGCGAAAGCAATATCCGCCTTGCAGGCGGCCCGCCTTTCAATACAGCTTCCACGCAGTCAAAGACCGGCTGGGCCATCATCACAAGTCCCGCGCCGCCGCCAAAGGGATAATCGTCCGCCTTGCGGTGCTTATTGTCGGTGTAGTCCCGGATGTTGTGGACGGCAATGTCCAATATGCCGCTTTGCTGGGCGCGGCCCAGGATGCTTTCCTCACAAACGCCGGGAAACATCCCTGGAAACAGCGTCAGAACGTCAATCCTCAATGAGCACAACCTCCTCAGCCACGGCTTTGTCCAGTATGATCAGCTTGTTTTCCACGTCCACCGTATGCAATACGCGTTTGAGCGCAGGCACCATTGCGTTGATCGCGCCCCTGACCACATATACATCGTTGGCGCCGGTCTCGAAAACCTCCGTCAGCGTCCCATACTCCCGCCCATCGGTATCTTTTACGACGCAGCCCACGAGGTCGGCAATGAAATACCTGCCCTCCGGAAGCTTTATCCTGTGCGCCTTGTCCACGCACAAATAGGCTTCTCTCAGGGCATCTGCCGCCTCCCTGGTGTCAATGCCGCCGATGCTTAAATACACCGCGTCCGGCTGCACGGACACATGAGAAATTGACACAGGGCGGCGTATGCCGCCCTGTTCCAAGTACGCTTCCTGCATGCCTTGAAACCGGCGCACATCGTCCGTCAAAGGCATCAATTTAAGCGCGCCATGTATCCCATGGGGGCGGGATACACAGGCAATGCGATAATACTCCATTATATGATCTCTACAATGTACTTCTTGTTTTCCTTGATGGATGCGGCCTTGACCACGGTGCGGATGGCTTTCGCGATACGCCCCTGCTTGCCGATGACCTTGCCCATATCCTCGGGCGCAACCGAAAGCTCAATCACAGTGGACACTTCGCCCTTTTTGATTACGACCTTCACCTCATCCGGCTTCTCCACAAGGTTTTTTGCGATGTATTCTACCAGCTCTCCCATACGGCTGCCCCGTTCCCGGACTACTGGATGGCGCCGCTCTTTTTGAGCAATGCGCGCACCGTATCCGTGGGCTGAGCGCCCTTCTTCATCCAGTCGATGGCCTTCTCGTTGTCCACCTTAATTTCCGAGGGGCTGGTCAACGGATTGTAATATCCCAATTCCTCGACAAACGCGCCGTCGCGGGGTGCGCGGCTGTCCGCCACCACGATACGATAAAAAGGCGCCTTCTTCGCGCCCATGCGGCGCAGTCTGATCTTCAGCATTGTACGATGTTCCTCCTGAATAACAATAATTTGTTTTTTATATCGGCTCGGCCGTCCGGCCGTTCCTGACTTTTATAAGCCATTAAAATGGGAAGGGCATTTTCATTCCCCGCTTCATCTTTTTCCCGCCCCCAGCAAACTGGCGCATCATCTTTCTCGTAGCGTCAAACTGGTTTAGCAGCCGGTTCACTTCCTGGATGGAGGTTCCGCTGCCCCGTGCCACCCGCTTTTTCCGGCTGGCGTTTAATATATCCGGGTTTGCGCGCTCCACCTTGGTCATGGACTTGATGATGGCCTCCATCCGCGCCACCTGCTTTTCGTCTACCTGAACATCGCCGAGCTTTGAGGTGTCCACGCCGGGCATCATTCCAAGAATATCCTGCATTGAGCCCATGTTCTTCATTTGCGCAAACTGATCGAGAAAATCGTCCAGGGTGAACGCGTCGGTCTTGATCTTGTCCGCAAGCTCCAGCGCTTTTTTCTCGTCAAAGGCCGCCTGTGCCTTTTCAATCAGGGAAAGCATGTCCCCCATCCCCAGTATACGTGACGCCATCCGGTCTGGATGGAACGGCTCGATATCCGTAAGTTTTTCCCCGACGCCGGAGAATTTGATGGGCTTCCCGGTCACTGCCCGGACTGACAACGCCGCACCGCCCCTGGTATCGCCGTCGAGCTTTGTGAGAATAACCCCCGTCAGTTCCAATACCTCGTTAAAAGACTTGGCCACGTTCACCGCGTCCTGTCCTGTCATGGCATCCACCACCAAGAGGATTTCCGCAGGCTCCACCGCTTCTTTTACATGCCGGATCTCGTCCATCATGTCCGCATCCACGTGCAAGCGGCCGGCTGTATCCAGTATCACCAGATCCATGAGGTTTTTCCTGGCGTATTCCACCGCTTCTTTCGCGGTAATTGCCGGGTCCTGGGCGCCCCGCTCAAATACCGGGATATTCACCTTTTCGCCAACAACCTGTAATTGCTTGATGGCGGCGGGCCTGTAGATGTCGCAGGCCACAAGCAGCGGCGTTTTCCCGAACTGTTTTTTCAAATACGCGCCCAGTTTGCCGCACATGGTGGTTTTGCCCGCGCCCTGAAGCCCTGCCATCAGCACCACGGCGGGCGTGCGGGAGCCGAACTCCAGCTTCGCGTTGACGCTGCCCGTCAGCCGGGTCATTTCCTCGTTTACGATTTTAATGACCTGCTGGCCAGGTGTGAGGCTTTCCAGCACTTCCGCGCCCACGGCGCGGTCCGTAACATCCTTGATAAACTGTTTGACCACGAGGAAGTTGACATCCGCTTCCAGCAGCGCCAGCTTAACCTCCCGCATGGCCTCCTTGACATCCTTTTCGTTGAGCTTGCCGCGGCCGCTGAGCTTTTTGAAAATGCCCTGCAGCTTTGAGGACAACCCTTCAAACGCCATCGCTTTCCTCCCATATCTGCCGGAGGGCCTGTACCTCCCGCATCAAAACCGCCTGCCTGTTTTCCGGCAGCGCTCCTATCTCAATCTCCAGCCGGTTCAGCGCGTCAAGAGAGCTTAACGTGCGCCCCGCCAGCCCAAGCTGCTCTTCCCATTGCTCCAGCTGCTGCTGGGCGCGCCGCAGAGCATCGTGCACGCCCTGACGGGAGATGCCCTCCTGCTGTGCGATTTCGGACAGGGAAAGATCATCGTCCTCATGCAGCGCCATCAGCTCACGCTGCCTGTTGGTCAGCAGCCCGCCATAATGCCCAAGCAGATACCCCAGCCATACCTTTTTCTCAAGGGTTTCGTGTGTCTGTCGGGTTTCCCGCAAGCTGCACCATCCTTCCTGTAAAGCTAAAATGCTTTACACCTTTGTTATTATACAGGATTGGCCGCGCTTGTCAAGAAAAAACTCATAAAAAAAGGGGGGTTACCCCTTCGCCAAGACTTTGTGGATGGACGTTTTAGCCCGGGATATCCCCAACCCCATCGAGGACGTACGTGGGCTTGTATGGAAACTTCGGGAGCATGTCCCGGGAAGTAACGCCGGAAAGCACCAAAACCGTATCGATTTCCGCCTCCACCCCTGCCATGATATCCGTATCCATCCGGTCGCCCACGATGGCTGTATCCTCCGGCCTGGTTCCCAAGCGCTTCAACGCATTTTTCATCATAAGGGGATTAGGCTTGCCCACGAAATAGGCGGTGACGCCGGTGGCTAACTCTATAGGTGAGATCAGCGCCTTACATGCCGGCGCAAGCCCATGCTCCGTCGGCCCTGTCAGGTCGGAATTGCAGCCAATCAGCCGCGCGCCCTTGTTTACAAGAAACGTCGCCCGCTCAATCATTTCATAATTAAGGTTTCGCGCCTCGCCCGCCACGACGTAATCGGGGTTTATGCTATTCATAGTAATGCCTGCATCATACAGGGCATTGATAAGCCCCGGCTCCCCCAGGACATAGGCGCTACAACCCTCCGGCGCCTGGCTTTTTAAAAAGCTGGCGGTGGCGAGTGCGCTTGTGTGAAAACAGCTTTCATCAGCCTCCACCCCCAGGCGCTTTAGCTTTTGCTGCAGCTCCTTGGGCGTATAGCCGCTGTTATTCGTTAAAAACAGGAATTTCTTTTCCTCAGCATTGATCCAATCTAAAAATTCATGCACCCCCGGCAACAAGAGGTTGCCATGATAAATGACACCATCCATGTCGCATATAAATGCTTTTTTTGAGCGTAGTTTCTCCATTATTTATTGTTTCTCTCTTTCATGCTTTATCATACGTGTTTATTATAAGCCAAATCATGGGTTGCCGCAATGAAAACCGATTTCTTTATATAAATTTGAAACAGGCAGTATTTTCTAATTCCTCCTTCCGCATAAAAGAACTTTCCCAACAAATACTAAGGACACAACAAAACGGAAAACAGCGTGGTTTAGGAGGGCATCTCAATTGAAAGCAACAGGTATCGTACGGCGCATTGACGAATTGGGCCGCGTGGTCATCCCCAAGGAGATCCGGCGCACACTTAGAATACGAGAAGGCGATCCGCTGGAGATATTTACGGACCGCGAGGGCGAAATCATCCTTAAGAAATATTCTCCCATCGGAGAGCTTGGCGAGTTCGCCAAGGAATTTACCGGCAGCATGCATCATGTCCTTGGGCATATCTGTGCCATATGCGATAAGGACGTGATCATTACCGTGGCGGGCGGCAGCCGGCGTGAGCTATCGGAAAAGCGAGTACATGAGGACGTTGAAAACCTGATGCACACGCGTGGCAAGGTTCTCGCAAGCGCCTCACGGGGGGAGAAGCTCCTCCATGTCACCGCCGAAGAGGAGGATTTTATCTACAAGTCCCAGGTAATCGTTCCCATTCTGGCAGAGGGTGACGCCATTGGCGCTATTCTCGTGCTCTCAAGGGAGCCTGACGCAGGCTTCAGCGAGGTGGAGTTTAAGGTTGCGGAGACCGCCGCAGGCTTTATCGGCCGGCAAATGGAGCAATAGAAATTCATAACCTGCCACAGGGACGCCGTGATGCGCGGCGCCCCTGCTTTGCGTGTATGGAGGTTTATGGCATGGCGTTTTCGTTCCACCCTGCACTATATATATATGTCTATGAGCAATGGTCCGTGACACATAAAAAGCGGTAATCTTCAGGGTACAGCATATCCTGAGACTTATAGCGGACAACCCGGCTCAATTCCCAGTTAGATACATTGCTTTCCTTGACGTTTTATCCTTTCAATGTTATGATAATTTTTGACTCATTGAGTACATGATGGTAAGGAAGTGAGATATTGGACGGCAATCCACGAAGTTACTTGAGAAGCTTCATCTCCCATAAAAATATAAACCGATCGGCTTGCGTCGGTTACGCTTGGTCGTCCATTGCACATATTTGGTGATGGGCTGATTGACCCTTGCTATGGCGCCGCCCTTCGGGCGGCTTTTTTGTCGCCTTTATATTTTCGTGGGAATGCGAACAAAGAAAGGACGGTTTCCCATGAATTTGCTAAAAAAAGGCAACAGCCAAACACAACAAAGAAAAAATGAAAGTGAAAAAAATCTGCGAGCATATGCTTTTCTTGACTTGCCGGAATTATATGCAAGGCTTGGTTCTTCATCTGCCGGCCTTTTAGCAGCGCAGGTGGAACAACGGCAAGACGTGTACGGTAAAAATGTTATTACATCGGGTAAAAACAACACGGTATGGCGCCGCCTGCGAGATGCCATTGTAAACCCGTTTAACATTGTCTTATTCATGATTGCTATCATAACATTCCTTACCGATGTCTTATATTCTTCGCGCCCAGATTATTTGACGGTCAGCATCATCTTGTCTATGGTTTTATTATCCAGCTTGGTGGCTTTTGTTCAAGGCGAGCGTTCAAACACGGCTGCGGAAAGGCTTACAAATCTGATCTCAAACAAAGCGGATGTTGTGCGGGATGGAAAGCAAGTCGAGATTGCGATGGATGAAATTGTGCCCGGTGATATCGTGCGGCTATCCTCCGGGGACATGATTCCGGCCGATATTCGTTTTCTGATGGCAAAGGACGCTTTCGTGGCGCAAGCGGCGCTGACGGGCGAATCTAATCCGGTTGAAAAATATGCTGATATCCGCTCAAAACAGGACGACGCGCTGACAGATCTGAGCAATATCGGTTTTATGGGTTCTAATATGGTAAGCGGCAGCGCCACAGGCATTGTGGTGGCCACCAATAACGCAACGTATATTGGCTCTATGGCAAAATCTCTCTCCGGTGACCGGGCCAAAAACAGCTTTGAGCGTGGCGTTGCTTCGGTCAGCGCCCTGCTTATCCGCCTCATGCTTGTCATGGTGCCCGTGGTTCTGCTGATAAATGGCCTTACCAAAGGGGATTGGGGTGGCTCGCTTTTATTTGCCATTACCATTGCGGTAGGCCTTACCCCGGAAATGCTGCCGGTGATTATCACATCAACTTTGGCGAAAGGCGCGGTTTCCATGTCCAAGCATCAGGTAATTGTGAAGACATTGGGGGCTATACAGACTTTCGGGGAAATTGATATACTGTGTACAGACAAAACCGGCACGTTGACGGAAGATAGAATTGTACTGGAAAAGTATATGAATGCGTCGGGTGAGGATGACCTGCGAATTTTGCGGCACGCATACTTAAACAGCCATTTCCAGACCGGCCTCAAAAATCTCATTGACCTGGCAATTATCAATCGCGCGGTGGACAATGGACTGGACAGCATGATATGTGCATACACCCGTGTAGATGAAATACCATTTGATTTTGACAGGCGCAGAATGAGTGTTGTTTTGGAGGATAACAACAGCAAACGTCAGCTGGTTACAAAAGGCGCTGTCGATGAAATGCTGGCCATCTGCTCGTTTGTGGAATGGGATGGTGAGGTTCTTGAAATGACACCGGACATGCGGCGGCGTGTGCTGATGACCTATGAACAGTACAATTCCGATGGCCTTCGCATGATTGCCGTGGCGCAGAAAAATGAAGTGCCGGGCATTGAGGTATTTAGCGTGAACGATGAGTGCGATATGGTTCTCATCGGGTTTGTGGGTTTTCTCGACCCGCCCAAAGAGAGCGCCAAAGCGGCCATTTCCGCTCTGCGTGAGCACGGGGTTCGCACGGTTGTCCTCACCGGGGACAGCGAGGGCGTAGCCGTCAAAGTCTGTGGAAAGGTGGGCGTTGATGTTGCGCACTACCTTTCAGGAAAAGACGTTGAAGCGATGGATGATCTGTCCTTGCTCAAAGCAGTTAAAACATGCAATCTGTTTGCAAAGCTTTCACCATCACAAAAGGAACGAGTGGTCAAGGCGTTCCAAATAAACGGGCATACCGTGGGGTATATGGGCGACGGTATTAACGACGCGCCGCCGTTGCATCAGGCGGACGTTGGCATCTCTGTCGATTCGGCTGTTGATATCGCCAAGGAAACGGCCGACATTATACTGCTAAAGAAAGATCTATTGGTTCTTGAGCAAGGCGTCATCGAAGGCCGCAGGACATTTGGAAACATCGTCAAGTATATTAAAATGGCCGCTTCGGGCAACTTTGGCAATATGATCTCTGTGATATTTGCTTCCATTTTCTTGCCGTTTCTACCCATGTTGCCGGTGCAGATTCTGATGCAAAACTTGCTGTGCGATTTTTCTCAACTGGGCATTCCCTTTGACCATGTGGACAAGGAATATTTGCTAAAGCCAAGGAAATGGGAGACTAAATCCATCAAATCCTTTATGGCGTTTATGGGGCCGCTGAGTTCGGTCTTTGATCTGTTGTGCTTCGCTGTGATGTGGTGGATTATCGGGGCGAACACACCAACGCTTGCGCCCTTGTTTCAATGTGGGTGGTTTGTGTTTGGCACGGTATCGCAGGTCTTGGTTATCCATATGATTAGATCCGCCAAGATACCTCTTGTTGAGAGCCGGGGCGCCAGACCATTGTTGATTTCCACGGCGATTGTTGCTGTGGCCGCTGTAATGATAGGGTTTTCGGCCATGGCCACAGGGTTGGATATGGCTGTGCTGCCGCTGAAGTATGCCCCGTGGCTTATCCTGCTTCTCGCGGGATATTGTTTGTCAACGCAATTGCTTAAAGCAATTTATATCCGGCGTTTTGGAGAGTGGATATAGCTTTTATCTGCTTCTGAATATTCCAAAGCTTCTTTCGATCGGCAAAATGGCATAAAAATGCCGCACATTTTTCAAATCCACGGCTGGACAAAAAGGGGCTGTCAACGCGGAAAACGTGGAGACAGCTCCTTCACGTTCGATTTCATTACCTGGTGCCGCCCCGATCGATACTCATTCTAAAACCTTCCCGAACTTTAGTTCGTTTGTTATTGCATATTGGAATATCCTGTGATAAAATACGGTTATCCACGAATGTAATCAGCCGTTTTTGCTCCAATTGCGCCAAGCCGATAGATTAAACCGCCTAATTTAAGGAGGGATGCCCATGCGCCCACGCCATTTTTTTGCTTTTCTTTTGGCTCTGCTGACATTGTTCGCCCCTGTACCAGCTTTCGCTACAGGTTCAACAATAATCCCCTTAACGGGTGATATGCAAATTACAATTCCCGGCAAGTGGAAATTGGATATAGCGGAAGACGAAAACTCGGAGAATAACATCACGATACGCGGGTATTATCAGCAGATGGCCTTTGCCTTTGTTGTGACTATGCCACAAGATGGCTTTGTTCCAGATACATTAGAGAAGCTTCAATATTTTGCCGACCAGATCGGAGCGGAAGTTAGAGATACCGGCGATTTTTCCTATATTGTCAATGCAGATCGAACGGAAGAAGACGGCGTATTTTTTCAGCATTATTACGCTTACCTGAACGGGCGGGACATACAGTTTATACTCTCAAAGGATGCACCCTTAACAGACGCGGACGTCGCGGAGTTTGACGGCATCTGGCGCAGCCTTTCCAAGCAAGAAGAGCCCCGCAACCACACATTCATCCCCTACGCGGATGATGATCTCGTCACCACAATCCCATCAGACTGGACAGTATATGATAAAACTACCCCTCCTGAGGTATTAAAGGAAAACAGTCTGGACTCTGATGCTTTTGAAGATGGATCAAGGCGGTTTTATGCCTTGCATGGATCGGATTATATGTTTCTGTCCGTGCACCCAAATACTACGGGAAAAAATTTCAACGAATGCACGCCGGAAGAAATGGAGGCTTTCGTCGCATCCTGGATCACCACCGATGACGATCTGATTACCTATGAAATTCGTGATAGAGGCGACTTCCCATACGCTTGTGCAAGTTATGTTGTGCCAGGTTTAGAGGCGATTGGCGGACGCAGTATCGTTTATTCTACTACGGTTTATCACCTTACTGTTTTTCTTTCTCTTTTTACTGTCGGCGAGCCTTCCGAAAATGCCTTAGCATCCCAGCAATCCATTTGGGACGGCATGACGTTCTTTGCCGCATTCGCACCGGAAACCACCGCTTCGCCTACTGCTATGCTCCCCAGTTCCGGGAGCGAAAGTTATCCTACGGATGCCCCCGCCCAGGGAAACGCCGCGAATGTCCCCAAGGATGATCCCGTATATATTCTCTTCATTGTGGCCCTGTTCTGCATTATCCCCTTGGTCCTATTAGCAATATACTTCTACAAGCGCCGGAAAAAGCCACCCCATAAACCTGACGATGAGGGATATATCCCGGTATCCTGGCTGGGAAAACCCGTCCCGCCCGGGTCGGTGCCGGAACCCGAGCCTGGGCCGGAACCGTTGCCCGCGCTTGAAGATGAACCCTGCCCGGATACAGTTTGCGAACCTGAACTGATTTCTGAAACGGAACCTTCCTCTGTACCCCAGCCGGATGAGCCCGTTCCCGAACATCAGTTTTGCCGGTTTTGCGGGCAGCCTATCAAAGCGGATGCCCGGTTTTGTAGGTATTGCGGGAAAGAACTCGGCCATTTTACTTGAACCATAAGCCGGACAGGGAACTCTCCCCTGCCCGGCCTGCTTTGCTTGTATTTCTTAGTTATTTCTTTTGCACCGGCACCTGTATTTCGGTCAGCCATTCTTCGGCGCTTTCCTTGTTCCAAATGCCGTCAATGTAGCTTTCCCGTACATTGTAGGCGATGCGGTAGCCATTTTGCTCCACCCACTCCATGGCGTAGGCATAGGCCTCCCCCAGCCCTTCATACGCCCCGCGGTGCAGCACCGAAACGGCGGTAATTGCGGGAATGTCCTTGAACACCACGCCGTCGCCGTCCTTCCCCCGGCTTGTAACTGCCTGGCAGATTTCCACGTTGATGTCGGTATCCCGGTATTCGCCGTCCAGATACACGTTAAAACAATAATTTGGTTCCACGCACTTGATGTCCGGGTTTGCCCTGTGCACCTTTTCGCCCAGCTCGGGCATGATGTGGTTCAATGACGCATAGTTGGGCAGGGTATACTTCGCTGAAAACACCGTAAACGCCGGAATTTCTTTTAATACTGCCTGATACTTCATGTTTTGACCCTCTTTCTGCTCATTGATGTAGTGGTTTAACCGAAAGAGCCGGTCGGTGACGCTTTGCGCTTCGCTTTCAAGCTCGGCTTTGCGCTGCTTAAGTATACCCATGACGTTGTGGCCATCAACGATCTCGGATATTTCAGGGATCGAAAACCCCATCTGCCGCAGCGCAACGATTTCACTCAGCCTGAAAAGTTGGCTTGTTGCATAATAGCGATAGCCGGTTTCCTCGTCGACCTGTGCTGGTATCAGCAGGCCCACTTCATCATAATGATGCAGCGTCTTGATCGTTACCCGCCCAAGCTTTGAAAACATACCGATGCGATACATTGTGTCCCCGTCCTTTCTTTCGTACTTTCAGCCTACATCCTCCGGCAACAGGAGAGTCAAGGGTATTTTGAAAAACTTTATGAATTAGCATTCACTTGCCACAACCATAACCGCTAACCGTTACTTGCTAAAATGAAATAATGCTTGCTGTTTCTTCTTTGTCCTTCGAAGTAACAGTCATCTATATGCCGAATTCGCAGCAACTCCATATTGGAATCAGAAAACAATTTGACGATATCATCCAAATCGACATAGTAATGTGGAATATCCTTCTCCGGCCCATCCGCTGTTTTTAATACGGTGTTTTCATCGATCTTTGGATAACCGGCTTCAACAAAACTCCAGGTTTCTTTTGAACAAAGCGTCATGTAGATTTCGCCGCCGGGCTTCACAATACGCTTTATCTCGTTCATAATTTTCCCCATACCGGCAGTATTGGTATGAGAAATAACATGATAAGCAAATAAGCAGTCGAAGCTATTATTTTGATAAGGCAGCGATACCATATCCGCGATTTGCATGTTGATTTTAAGTTCTTCTCTCTGTGCCCAGGCCCGCAGATATTCTATCCCATTTGACGACAAATCAAAGGCCGAAACGCGAAAGCCCTGTTGTGAGAAGAAAACGCTATGGCGCCCTAACCCACAGCCAAAATCGAGAAGATCGATAAATCCTTTGGCCTTCCATCTGGCTGAAATAGAGTAGCTATCTTCACTTGGGTTGAGCCATATTGGATCTTTTTCTTGTTTCCAATCCCATGGTTTTGATAGAGACAATACTACCCCTCCCCATGCTCACTTCTACTTATGACGAAAGTTTCTGGGATCATCTTTTTTCCCCTGCGCACCGATAGCGTCACCTTGGATTTATGCCGCAAAGCTGTGATAAAATCCGGCGCGTCCAATACAATCAGATTAGCTGTATTGCCAACTGCAATCCCATAATCACTTCCTAAAGACAATGTTTTGGCTCCATTGTGGGTCACAATTTTATAGGAGGACATCAACTCATCATAGCCCATCATTTGACACAAATGCAGTCCCATGAGCAGAACATCCATCATGTCCCCATTGCCAAGAGGATAAAATGGATCGGCGATATCATCGTGTCCAAATGAGACATTGATCCCCGCTTCCAGCAACTCTTTTACCCGGGTTATGCCACGGCGCTTGGGGAAGGTGTCGAAGCGCCCCTGTAAATTCACATTGACCAATGGATTGGAAACAAAGTGAACGCCGCTCATGCTCAACAAGCGGAACAGTTTGGAGCAATAGGCAGAATTGTAGGAGTGCATGGCAGTGGTATGGCTGGCTGTCACCCGATCCCCTATGCCATATTGGTAGGCATAGGCGGCGAGAGATTCTACAAATCTGGATTGCTCATCATCAATCTCATCACAATGCACATCCACCAGCTTTCCTGTTTTTTCTGCCAAAGCCATGACATACTGCATGCTTTCCACGCCGTATTCCCGGGTAAACTCAAAATGGGGAATGGCGCCAATGACATCAGCCCCCAATACCAGAGCTTCCTCCAACAGTTCTTTGGCGTTGGGGCTGCTGATAATGCCGTCCTGGGGAAACGCCACCAACTGAATGTCGACAATGTCCTGTACCTGCTCCCTAAGTTCAAAGAGAATTTTCAAGTTATCCAAACCGTGGGTAATATCCACATGGGACCGGATATGCTGTACTCCATTTGACACATAAAGCTGAATGGTCTTGGTGGCACGTTCGATCAATTCCTCCCGTGTAATTTGTTTTCGGTAATCCCTCCATAGATTAATGCCCTCAAACAATGTTCCGCTCTTATTATTCCCCGCTTTCGGCAAGGACAGGCATGTGTCCAAATGGACGTGGGAATCTACATAGGGCGGCAGAGCCAAATTCCCCTTGCCATCCCAAACCTCTTCCCCTTCCCTTGGCGGGAGATTTTTCCCTATAGCGACAATTATCCCGTCTTCCATTCGTATATCAGATAGGCTATTGTCATTCTCAATACAGACGTTGGTCAGCAGCATTTGATAGTTCCCACCTTCTTTTGTAGTAGCCTCAATATACAGGCTGCTGCGCCCAATTTCAATACTTTATTGCAGATTGGAGAGCGGTTGTGCCTTTGGTGAAAATAAGAAAACTAAAAATGCAATCAAATTCGATTGCATTCCTCATTAGCCCGAAAGACAGCACCCATCACTTGTTGAGGTCAACTCAATCTCTAAATTCGAGTAGCCGTGACGCAGGTATGCCCAGGGCATTCGCTATATGAAACAAAACTTCCAGTGACAAAGTGGTTATCATGTTCGGCGCTTCTATTTCACCAAGATAGGAGCGGCTAATTCCGGCCTTTTCTGCAAGCTGCTCTTGCGTCATGCCCTGTTTTCGGTAAAATGAAAGTATCGCAAAAGGTCTCGAAAATGTTAGCACCCC
>CAYPKG010000030.1:0-22416 GCA_964411275.1 uncultured Oscillospiraceae bacterium
AAAGGGAATTTGCAGTCATAGCAATAGGAGGTCCAAAACCGGCCGTCGGCGACATCCTGATAATACTCTGTCCTTTGTAGCAGAGGCGTGCGGGTTTCTGTCAGGCTGTTTCGCACCGGGGTTTCCCCCTGGATTTCCAGGACGAGGGCGGAGGGCGGAACAGGGATAACCGCCCTTTCCACACCGTTTGTGTTCAGGAGTACAGGGTTTTGTATGTTGTCTATAGTGCCGCCCGCCAGGATCAGGGCGACAAGCAGCCCGGAAATCAGCAGCCTGAGCGTATCGAAACGGCGCCGGGTTTTATAGATCTCCGGCATTTGCTCCTCGTCCGGGGGTATTACGCCGCCTTCTTTTTTGACCTTTAGAAAAAATACCGCCATGGACACAGCCCCCGCGAGCCAGGACAGCAGTAAAAATGCGACAGTGAGAATAACTGCTGTACCAACATTATATTGCAGCAGCAAAAACACCCCGCCGGGGGCGAGAAGCGGCTTCCATTGGAAGAGGAGAAGCAATCCATAAAGAAGCAGCAGACCTGCGAATTTCCAGTTGAATAGCCGCCTTAGCGTCATGCGCTCCACCGCAGGATCGGTGGCGAGGGGCGGCGCGCCTGCCTCGGCGGAGTAAATTTTCAAGTATCCATGTTGCGCTGCCAGCGTCCAGCCCAAATCCTCCACGAAATCGCAGTATTCCTGGAATTTCAATGTGCCCGCCTGCTTGGTGCCCTCGCTGTTCCACAGCGTCACGGCGTAGCGGGGCGGGTTCTCGTCTTGGATAAAATGCGCTGTACCCAAGAACAACTTTTCCAGCCGCCAGCCCTCCCGTGCCGTGAGGTTCAACCAGACCTCCGCCGCGCGATAGTGTATGGGGGAAAATGGGAACCATTTCTTTTTTTTCAACATGATGAAAGCTCCTTTCACGCCGGCTAGCCTAATTCCCCAAATGGAGGCATTTTCGGTGAACAGGATTTAAATGACTTAGGGCAACAACAGGTGCTCGCCATCCGCTACCAGCAGCTTGAGCCGCTGAAATTCCCCCCACAGCAGCGCTTCCCCGGAATTCGTCAGGCGATACAGCTTTCTGTTCCCCTCGCCCCCCTCGCATAGCGCCACATACCCCTCTTTTTCAAACCGGGACAGGAGGGTGTACAGGGTTCCAGCGCCGATCTGCACCCGCCCACCCGTCAAATCGGTGACGTACTGCATCACCGCGTACCCATGCCTGGGTTCCTGCAGGCTTAACAGCAGATAATACATTTGTTCCGTCAGGGTTTCCAATTGCCGCCGGGCTATTGAAATCACCCCCTTATCAGTATATGTCGATATTCGATATATTGATTATAGATATAGAACGAAATGCTGTCAAGAGGAAATAGGCCATCGGCAAAGCCAATGCTTTGTCGATGGCCCAGGGCAAACATCGCCTACAATTGTTTTGGTCAAGGACTGCTTTAGGATGGAGATGGAGCCGTATTGGATGGAGGAAGGCAAACGTTCCCCCGGCAGACGTAATAGGTAGTTTTTTCGTTCAACAGCTGATACGCACCTTCCGGTGCGTGTAGCACCCGCACCAGCGCCTTTGTTGGAAAGTCGTTTGGATGAACAGACGCCCCCGGACTTAGCACGCAAACCACCTTTGCCGGCGGCGATTGCTCTTGCAAAAGTGCACGCAAAAACACAGTATGGCTGGACGGGGAAGAGGCTGCAATCCCCGCGAGAAAGGCCCTGTGCCGCTCCGCAATTTCAGATAGCCCCTGATCCTCTAACAGGAGGCTTAACCGCAGAAGCAAAAGCGACATGACGCCGTTGCCGCTTGGGATCGCCCCGTCATACGCGGGCTTTGGCGCGGAGATGAGGGCTTCGTTCCCTTTCCCCGCCAGAAAAAAGCCGCCGGAGGACGCGTCGTAAAAGTCTTCGATGGCGCGGTTGCAGGCCCAGAGCGCCTCGTCGAGGTATTCCTTCTCCAGGGTTGCCCGGTACAGCGCCAGCTGCGCCATGCCGTAAAAGGCATAGTCATCGAGAAAACCGGGGCCCATCCGCCTGCCATCCCGCCCCCCCACCAGCAGCCCCTCGCCTTCCCGGAGGTTTGCCTTTATATTGGCGCTTGCCTGCTTTGCGGCGCATAGATACCGTTCGTTCTGAAACGCCCTGCCCGCCTCCGAAAGGGCCTCGATCAAAAGCGAGTTCCACCCGGTGAGAACCTTGTCGTCCAAATTCAAATGCGTGCGCGACCGGCGATAGCGGTAAAGCTTGGCTTTTTCCTCTCCAAAACTTGGGCCGGAAAGGGGTGCGTCCAGCAGGTTCGGGACGCTTTTCCCCTCAAAATTTCCGCCTTTCGTGATGCCGTACCGGGCGCAAAAGCTGCGCCCCTGTTCCGGCCCCAGAACATCCTCTACCTCCTCGGGGATCAATGCGTAAAACCGGCCCTCCTCGCCCTCGCTGTCCGCGTCCTGGGCGCTGAAAAACCCTCCCCCTTCGTGCCGCATCTCCCGCAGGGTGTAGTTTGCGGTGCTCATGGCCACCTGCTTATAAAATTCGTTGCCTGTATGGGAATAGGCCGCCGTGTATGCCATCAGCAGCAGGGCGTTGTCGTAAAGCATCTTTTCAAAATGGGGGATGAGAAACCGCCGGTCTGTGGAATACCGGCAAAAACCCCCGCCGATATGGTCAAACAGCCCGCCCCGGTACATCTGCTCCAGGGTTTTTTCCACTGCCGCCATCGCCTTAGGCTCGTCCCGATCCCGGGCGTAATCCATGAGAAACAGCAGTATATGGGGCATGGGAAACTTGGGCGCAGGGCCAAAGCCTCCAAACTGGCTGTCAAATTGCCGCAAAAGCGCCGCCGCCCCCCGGTCCGCCAGCTTAGCGTATGCATCGGGGGAGATTGCTTCCTCCGGCTCATCGCTGGAAAGCAGCGCGGTGACCCTGTTCCCCATGTCGAGGAGGGAAGCGCGCTCTTCCTCCCAGGCGGCGGATACGGAGGCGAGAATTTGCAAAAAGCCGGGCATCCCCCTCTGGGGGTGCTTGGGGAAATACGTGCCTCCATAAAAGGGCTTTTTGTCCGTGGTTAAAAACAGGCTGGCTGGCCAGCCGCCGCTGCCGGTCATCCGCTGCAGCGCTTCCATGTACACATGATCCACATCCGGCCGAGCCTCACGGTCCACCTTGATCGAAATGAAATCCTGGTTCAGCGCGGCTGCCACCTCTTCATCGGAAAAGCATTCATGGGCCATCACATGGCACCAATGGCAGGCTGAATAGCCGATGGAGAGAAACACCGGCTTGTCTTCTGCCCTGGCTGTTTCAAAGGCTTCGTCGCACCAGGGCCACCAGTCTACGGGATTGTCCGCATGTTGCAGCAGGTAGGGGGAGCTTTCATTATATAGTCTGCTTTGTTGTATTTGAGAATTGGACATGGCGGCACCTCCTTTTTATCAGTAGTCTGTCCGGCGGCAAAAAAAGAATGCGGGCAAAAGAGCCCGCATAGATGCTGGAGAACGCTATCTGAAAATATCTCCGCTCACGGCGCGGACATAGTTTAGATGCCGGCTCATGATTTCGCTGGCAAGGACCGCGTTTTTTTCCTCGCATGCTTTGAGAAGCTCCCGGTGCTCGTGCCGTGAATACACAAGGTGCTCCTCCATCAAAAATGCGTTGCCCAAGTACCGGGCGGTGTTGATATAAAGCTTTTCCATAAACTCGGTCAGCAGCGGATTGTTAAGCGGTGCATACAAACTCAGGTGGAACTGGCAGTTGAGCTCCTCAATCCGGCATCCCTCCGTCAGGATGTCCACAAGCCCTTGTGTTTCCAGCTGCCTTAGCGCTTCCCGCACGGGAATATGGCTAACGTTGAGCGCCTGGGCGATTTCATTCTGCATCAGCGACGTGTGCTCGGGCAAAAGCCCGCGGGTAATCGCCCGGGTCAGAATAGCGGCGGTGTAGTCCCGAAGGTTTCCCACCTCTAATCCGTCCCGGCGGTATTCGTCCGCGAGCTGTCGCAAAATATCGCTGAAATGCTGCAGTGTATTCATGCTTTCAGTATACACGATATTTTCAATAATTTCCAACAATTCCTTTGGATTAGAACACAATTTTTAGAGGGTATCCCCGGGCAATGCCCCGCTCGTCCGGATAGCAGCAGGAATGATACGCGATCATCTCGCCATCGTAGTCGGAAGCGTCCGCCGCAGTGTAGAATTTTACCACGGGATATGTCTTTCCAGCCTCGTCCACACAGGTTTCCTCCACCAGCACGGTTTGGGTATCCGTAAGCGTGTCCAGGGTGAATTCCTCCCGGGCCGGCACGTCCGTTTCCCGCAGCACCCCATAGTTGGCGCTGAGCTCGATCACCTTCACGCTTTTTAGGGTGTCGATGCACACCCGATCCATGATCAGGGTCATGCTTTCGGACTGCTTCGTCTTTCCGTCTATGGTGGAGCGGAAGGTGCGCTCCACCGTGAGAGTGCTTTTAGTGCCCCGGGACCAGGCCATACCAATGCTCGAGGTCTGGTCGGACGTGTCCGCATACCGGGTGCCGTCGGCTCGTTCGTAGATATTGATGAGACTGAAGTTGGGGTGGGCCGACCGGGTTACGTATACGCTTCCTGTGAGGGAATACGATACCCTGTCGTCCGTATTGTTTATGGCAATGCCCATGTCCTGGATGTACCCGTCGTTGTTGCTGCTTCTGATGTAGTACTCGCTCTCAAGCCCCTCAAGGGGCACCCAGGTCAAATACATGATGGGCGCGTCCGGATCGGTAAAGGAAATTTCGCCATTTCGCGCTGCCTCCCGCTCATCGCCAAAGACCGCCCAGCAGCCCACCAGCCGGTCCTCCCCTGGGATATCGGACTGATCCGTGCGGGCCAATTGGCAGCCCCAAAGGGCGGGAACGAGGGAGAGGCAAAGAAGGGCCATCAGCGCCCGTTTATTCCATTTCATCGTCTGTTTCCTCCAATACTCCGTCAAAGTCCAGGATATCCCCCGGCTTGCAGGAAAGATAATAGCAAATCCGGTTGAGGGTGTGAAAGCGGATGCCTTTTACCTTACCGGACCGGAGCATGCTCATGTTCGCCTCCGTGATGCCCACATCAGCGCAAAGCTCCTTGGCGGTCACGCCCTTCGACTTCAATATGGCATCCAAATGTACCGTGATCCCCATTGCCGCACCCCCCTAGACGAATTGCCGGTTCTCATCGTACAGCCGCCAGCTTTCCTGCAGCCCCCGGGCAAGGAGCAGCGCGGCGATGGACAGCAGCAGCGAGAATAGGGGCAGGGATACCGCGATAGTTACGTTGTTGATGTTTCTGGCCAGCAACAATTGTATCAGGTTATACGCCATGGGGCACAGGGCCGCCGCGATTGCGGAAGCCTTTGCCCGGCGTGCCATTTCCCCGCACAAGACCGCGTTCTCCGGCGCGGGGGAAGCAGCCTTGAGACTGCCGATAAGCCGCCGGGCTGCCGGGATCACCCGGTAGAGCAGCAGCAGGGGAAGCGCTTCGAGTATAAAGCGCAGCACCGCCAGAAACCCGTCCGCCCCGGCAGCGCCAGGGGCATAGCCAATTTCCCGCAGCACGGCGTCTTTTATGTGCGCGGGGCCGGAGAATTCCACAAAGGATCCATAGGGGGTATCCGCCTTTGCCGGGAACGAGGACAGCAATGTGCTGACCTCACCGTAAAATAAGCCCACTGCCAGCGCCCCGGCGAGTACGCACAACAACAGATCCAGCCTGGCAAAGGCTTTTTTCGCTTCCCCGTCCACAAATCTCAGTGCCGCGTACGCCGCCAGGATCGACCAGTACACCCCGGGTAGAATGCTTTGCCATAACGGAAGCATTTCCTGGGAAAAGGATTGGAGCAATGGGGAAAATAAAAGGCGGATGAGTTGTGGATTGATGAAATAATATAGGATAAACAATCCGCAGGCCGACAGCAGCAACAGCAGCACATCCGCCCGGCGAAACGGGCGCTTTTTTCGCCACCGCAGCAGCAAAAGCACGCCCGCCGGCGCAAGACCCAATATGAGATACAGCGCCCAGGAGAGTATGTTACCAGCCGTCCCCAAAAGAGACAGCGTCCGAAGCCCGCTTCCAATCCACAAAAAGGGCAGGGACAGGGCGTACAGCGCATTGCCCCCAAGCCCTATATGTTGTTCATATATGGCCGCAAACAAAGCCAGGGCGCAAATCCCAGGCAGCCACAGGCGGCTTCCCCATTTTTTCATCGACATTCCATCCTCCTCAATTATTGTAAAACAATAATTATATTGGGAGAATATCATAACAATTATCGTTTGTCAATAATTCCTGCCAAATATTATTTGATAATATTTTGACAAATATTTATCGGAAGGGGTTGAATAGGGTTCACCAAGCTACTATAATGTTTAATATGGCTTTGTTATTTCCCGCGCAAGGGCGCCGGGCCGCTGGCGGGCGCAGGGTCAGCCCCATGTATGGCCGATTGAATGGAGGGCGAAATATGATCACAATTACAATCTGCGTAGGCAGTTCCTGTCATCTGCGTGGCTCGGGAGACGTGGTCTCCATATTCACAAAGCTGATCGATGAGCGGGGCCTTCAGGACCGGGTTTTGCTCAAAGCCAGCTTCTGCATGGACGACTGCGTGAACGGCGTGTGCGTCAGCGTGGACGAAAAGAAGCTTCGCAAGGTCAGCCGGGAGAACGCGGCTGAGATATTTTTACGGGAGATACTGCCCTATATCGAGGAGGCACAATGAGCATCATTCAACTCAAAGAGGCGAACTGCAAAAGCTGCTATAAATGCGTTCGCAATTGCGAGGTCAAATCCATATCCTTCAAAAGTGACCAGGCGCGCATCATCGATGATGACTGCGTGCTTTGCGGCAAATGCACCCTGATCTGCCCCCAGAACGCCAAGGAGATCAAAAGCGACTTGGGAAAGGTGCGCAAGGCCGTTGCCGCAGGCGTACCGCTGTACGTCAGCGTTGCCCCTTCGTATGTGGCGGCGTTTTCCGGCGTGTCCTTCCCGGCGCTGTGGGCTGGGCTCAAACAGCTGGGGTTTGCCGGGGCGGAGGAAACCGCCGTGGGCGCGCAAAACGTATCCCGGGAGTATGCGAAGCTGATGCAGGCAGGGGAGATGCACAATATCATCACCACCTGCTGCCCCACCGTCAACCTGCTGGTGGAAAAATATTATCCGGATTTGAAGCCGTATCTGGCGCCTGTTGTGGCCCCTGCCACTGCCCATGCGCGGATGCTGAAAAAAGCGCACCCTGAGGCCAAGGTGGTGTTTGTAGGCCCCTGCATTTCCAAGAAATATGAGGCGGAAAGCGGGGACGACATATTTGCGGTGCTGCTTTTTGAGGAGCTGGCGAACTGGTTTGTTTCGGAGGGCATCCGCCTGCACAGCGGGTCAAATCAGGCCCCGGGCATGCAGGAAACCATCACAAGGCTATACCCCGTACCCAGCGGCATCATCAAGACAATCCCCCGGGAAAGCCGGTTAAAATACCGCTGCACCGCCGTGGACGGGCTCAACCGCTGCATGGAGATGCTGACAAGTCTTCGGGAGCATCCGGAAATCCAGGGATATTTTATCGAGATGAGCGCCTGCGCCAATTCCTGCGTGGCGGGGCCGGGACTCCAATATAAAAAGACGCCGACGCTGATCAGCCGGGGCGCCATCAACGCCACGTTAGAGGACGCGGCGCCTGGGGCGATGGGAACCGAGGGCATACAGGTGCCCATGTTCCATGCCTATGCGGAGACCTGGGTGCGTGAGCCGCTTCCGGACGAGGAAACAATCCGGGGCATCCTGGCCTCCATCGGAAAAACGGACGAGGCGGGCATGCTCAACTGCGGCGCCTGCGGGTATCCGTCCTGCCGCGATAAAGCCATCGCCGTGGCCCAGGGCAAGGCGGAGCTGCATATGTGCCTGCCTTATATGCGGGAGAAGGCGGAGAGCCTATCCAACGTCATCATCGACGCCACGCCCAACGCGCTGATACTCTTGGACGAAAACGACAATATCCTTCAATACAACCACGCGGCGCAGCTTTTGTATGGCATCAAGCGGGAAATGGGCGTGGGCTTCCCTGCCGAGCTGTATATCCCAGGCGTGGATTTTGCGTCGGTTCGCGGGGGAGAGATGATCGAGGAGGAGCGGCTTTCCATTCGGGAAGGAGAGCGGGTGGCCCTGCAAACCATACTGTCCGCGCCCAACAACGATATTCTCATCGTCGCCCGGGACGTGACGGATCAGGAGCATGCCAACAGGGAGATTGAGGCGCTCAGACGGGAGACGCTGGCCATCACCCAGGCGGTGATCGACAAGCAGATGCGGGTGGCGCAGGAGATTGCAAGCCTCTTGGGAGAGACGACAGGGGAAAGCAAGGCGGCGCTCATCTCGCTTAAAAAGTCCATTCTGAAGGGAGAGTCCCTATGAGCAGCCGGCTGTATTACGAAACGAGCTGGGGCAGTCTTTTCAAAAAGGGCGAGGAGCTTTGCGGGGACAAAGTTGAAATCATCAAAAGCGGACAAGACACCATCATGGTGCTGGCGGACGGATTGGGCAGCGGCGTAAAGGCCAACATCCTGGCATCGCTGACAAGCAAAATCGTGTCCTCCATGCTGGCTGGCGGAGCGGACATCGAGGACGTAATAGAGACCATGGCCGCCACTTTGCCGGTATGTCAGGAGCGCAAGGTGGCCTATTCCACATTCACCTGCGTGCGGCTTTGCCCGGACGGGCAGGCGCATATTGTGGAATACGACAATCCAAACCTGGTGATATTGCGAAATGGCAAATGCCTGGCGCTTCCCAGAGAGGAACGGGAGATCGAGGGCAAGCGCATCCGGGAAACCCATATCGAGCTTCGGGTGGGGGACGTGTGCGTGTTTTTCAGCGACGGCGTGATCCATGCGGGCGTGGGAAAGCTCCTCAATCTCGGTTGGCAGCAGGCGGAGGTGGAGGAATTTCTCGAGGAAAACGTCCGCCGGTGGGAAAGCGCAAAGGGCATCCAGCAGGCGCTGCTTTCCGCCTGCAACAGCCTGTATATGGGCGAGCCGGGGGACGACACCACCGTGGTCGCCTGCCATATCCGGCATCCGGTGACCTCCTTTGTCATGGTGGGCCCGCCGGTCAATCAAAACGACGATCAGCGGCTTGTGGAGGAATTCCTAGGCTATGCCGGGCCAAAGATCGTGTGCGGCGGCACCACCAGCAAAATCGTGTCCCGGGTGTCCGGACGGCCTTTAGAAGCGTGTTTGGAGTATCTGGCGGCGGATGTGCCGCCCATCGGCATGATCCCCGGGGTGGATCTGGTGACGGAGGGGGTCATTACACTGGGAAAAACCCTGGAGCTGCTGGAACGGTATGAAAGCCGCACCGTGGGGAGGGAGGATGAGTTGCTCTCGAAAAAAGACGGGGCGCATCTGTTGGCGGCGATGCTGGCGCTCAAATGCACCGGCGCGCGGTTCGTCATCGGCCGGGCGCTAAACCCGGCGCACCAAAACCCGGAGCTTCCATTAAACCTCTCCATCAAGCTCAAGCTGGTGAAGGACATCGCTGCCTGCCTGAAGCGGCTGGGCAAGGAGATTACTTTGGAGTATCATTGAGACGAATGGAAACGGCTAAGCTGCCCAATGTTAGTTTCTGTGACCCTACTTTTATGCCAAATGAGGTTCTTCCTCCTTTTTCATGAGCTTTTTGAAGGACACGACAAACGTAATCAGCGTGGCGCACACGGCGGTGAAATCCGAAATTGGCTCCGCCAGGAACACGGCCATCGCCTTGTTTTCGAAGAAGTTCGGCAGAATGAATATCAGCGGGATCAACAGGAACACTTTTCTTAACAGCGCCAAAATGACGCTGACCTTAGCATTGCCAAGGGCGATAAAGGCTTGCTGGCAGGCGACTTGCGCGCCGAGCAGAAGGGAGCAGCCCATATAAATTCGCATAGCCCAGACGGTATATTCGATGAGCCCCTGATTTTCTGTGAACATCAGCGCAAACATCCGGGGCGCGAACATGGCAAGGGCCCAGGTCAGCGCGGAATAGGCGACACAGCTTATCAGCATCAGCTCAAAGCCCTTGCGAACCCGGCCCATCTTCTTCGCGCCGTAGTTGAAGCTGATGATGGGCTGCCCACCTTGCGTCAACCCATGCAGCGGAAGCATGGAAAACTGCATGACGCTTGTGAGGATTGTCATAGCACCCACGGCAGTGTCGCCGCCGTATTTCAACAGCTGGGTGTTGAAGCACACGGATAGAATGCTTTCCGTAAACTGCATGATGAAGGGGGATACCCCCAGCGCCAAACAGGGCAGCGCTATTTTCCAGCGGAAGCGCAGGTTTTCCTTGCGAATGCGCAGCAGGCTTTGCTTGCCCGTCAGGAACTTCAGTACCCAAAAGGAGGATATTCCCTGGGAAATAATGGTTGCCAGCGCCGCGCCCCGCACGCCCATGTTGAACACGAATATGAAAATGGGGTCCAGGATTATATTCGAAACCGCGCCGATGAGCACCGTCAGCATGCTGGTCTTGGCAAATCCCTGGGCGGTGATAAACGCGTTGAGGCCAAGGGATATCTGCACAAACAGGGTGCCAAGCGCGTAAATCTGCATGTAATCCCAGGCGTAGCCGATCGTGTTTTGGCTTGCGCCGAACAGCATGAGAATGTCGCGGCCAAAGACTAAAAACACCCCGGTCAGTGCCACAGCGAACAGGAGCAGCATCGTAAAGCAGTTTCCCAATATTTCGTTAGCGCTTTTTTCGTCCTTTCGCCCCAGCATAATGGATGCCCGGGGCGCGCCGCCCATGCTGACCAGCGCTGCAAAGGCGGAGATGGCCATGATCACCGGCATCGTGACGCCAACCCCGGTCAGCGCCTGGGCGCCGATGTCCGGGATGTGGCCTATGTACATCCGGTCCACGATGTTGTAAAGTACGTTGATGATCTGTGCGGTGATGGCGGGAACCGCCAATTGAAACAGAAGCGTTCCAACACTCCCGTTTCCCAGATCCGGATCAGTCTGCTTTTTCAATTGCGTTATCTTCCTTCAATAAATTATTCAAATTATCCTCCATTTGCTTGGAGAGGGTATTCAGTAGCTGTTGATTTTCGTGGGAAATTCCCTTCGTCAGTGCATCTCCAAGCTCCCTGCGGCAATCCCGCAGCCGCTTTACGACAGAGCCGCTGTCCTTCGTGAGCGCCAGATGAACGATCCGGCGATCCCCGGTGTCCCGTGCCGCAAGGAGAAACCCACGCTTCATCAAATTGTCCACCGATTTTGCCACCAGGCTTTTTGAAATGCCCCTATAGCGCACGATGTCCGTGGCTGTGTCCATGGGCGCGTTGTTGGCGAGGAACATCAGCACCACGATCTCGTTGGGGGTAAATCCCCAGTCCGCCACGGCCCGGGCGCACATGCGCCGGTATAACTTGTCTATTCTCGATAACGAAAGAAAGATCCCTTCGCCCAATATGATCATGGTTCCGCCTCCCAAAATAGTTCATTGATGAACAGTTCTCTTTCGAACAATTATATAATAAGCTTATTTTTTCCCGCTGTCAAGGAGATGGCAATATTTTGCATAAAAAAAGCCCCGCAATATGCGGGACCGATGTTTTTTAGAAAATGTGCGCCGAAGGATCAGCCGCGCACGAGGAACTCCAACAGCCGGGCGAAATCTTCCGGCTCGGACACGATCAGCTCTACATCGTCGATGCGGGCATCCTTGAACATCTGTGTCAACGCGATATACTGGCACAGGGTGCTTTTCATATTCAGGCGGTCGCCCTCGGAGGTGACCAGCTCCACCCGGCCGGTGCACTCGTTGAGCACCTCAAAGAAACGCTTAGGGTTGTTGATGTTTTTGATCTTCATTGCAGTAATCTCCTTTCCTGCATTGGCTTTCTTTTCTTCATTATTCATCATATTTATCATGCTAAGCTCATATTGTCAAGCCATTCGCCAAAGCATTCCATAGTCTTTATATAAACTTAACTTATGACGGTGAAACCAAATGAGACAATGTTTGCAATCTCAGGTTAATAGGGGGCAGCGCTATGCCGCTTCCCAAAACTAAAAAGCCTGCCGGGAAAATCCGCGGCGGGCCTTTGCTAATCGTCCAAAGGGTTGTGAATGCTTTTGTTTAGTCCGATACGTAGGGCAGCAGGGCTACGACGCGGGCGCGCTTGATGGCAATCGCCAGCTCACGCTGATGCTTGGCGCACACGCCGGACATACGGCGGGGCATGATCTTGCCGCGCTCGGTCACGTACTTACGCAGACGGTTGAGATCCTTGTAATCGATGTGCTCCATTTTATCCGCGCAGAAGCCGCAGACCTTACGCCTGCTTTTACGGCCGCGGGGCCGCATTTTGCGCTCTTCCATGAGGGTCGCCTCCTAATCTGAAAAATATAGTGGGTGGAGCCTCCGCCTTTTAGAAGGGAAGCTCGTCCTCCTCGATGTCCGTAAATCCCGAAAGATCCGGACTCGCGGGGCGTGGGGTGGCCATAGGCGCGCCGCCCTCCTGCTGTCCCCTGGGCGTGAGGAATTCAATCTCGTCCGCCGATACATCAAGAGACATGCGGGTTGCGCCATCCTTATCGGTGTAGGTGCGGGCCTGAAGCTCTCCAATGACCGCTACCTTACGCCCTTTGGCCAGGTATTTCTGACAGGTTTCACCCAGAGCCCGCCAGGCATTGATGCGGAAGAAATCCGTTTGCCGTTCTCCGCTTTGGTTGGCGAAGCGCCTGTTCACCGCGATGGAGAAGCTGCAGACGGAGACGCCGCTGCTGGTGCTTCTCAGCTCCGGATCGCGGGTGAGATTGCCGATCAACATGATTTTATTCATGGGGCTTCTCCTTTCTTCCCGTTACAATCGTTTCTTACGCTTCCTTGCGGGTTACCATATAGCGCAGAATGCTCTCGTCGTTCTTATAGTTACGCTCCAGCTCTTTGGGGAGCTCGGGCGCAGCAGCGAACGTCATGAGTACATAATATCCCTCGGTCCTGTAGTCGATGGCATAGGCCAGACGGCGCTTGCCCCACTCGTCTACGGAGACGACCTCGCCACCGTTGCTGGTGACGATACCGGAAAACTTTTCGACGATGGCCTTGGTGACCTCTTCTTCCAGTTCCGGCGTGATGATGTAGAGTACTTCATACTGATTCACGCGTATTTCACCTCCTTATGGTCTTTTGGCCCAATTCTAACATTGAGCAAGAAGGACGTTAGCTTCGCTATTGTATCACAGAGGTCGCTAAAACGCAAATGAAAAACCCCTATTTTTACCTAATATTTCAAGGGGGCGGACAACCCAAACCATAGATCAGGGGAACCCCACAGAGGGGATTTTTACAGCGCTCAAAGCAACCCCGGCCTAATGTATTGTGACCCCCACCACATCATCGTCCAGCATGACCATAATAAGCAGGCTGCCCCGGCTAAAGCGCGCCTCGATGCGCACCTGTTCGGTGTTGCAGACGGTGCGCGTGCCATGGCGCTGCTCTACAACGAAATCGAAGGGCTCGCGCACATACAGCGCGGCGGCGATGGCGGTGCCGTTGGCGCCATTCTTTCTAAAGTCGAATGTCTTGAGGCCCTTACCGTTGCGGCCCTGAACCTCGTAATCAAACACAAGAGAGCGCTTGGCGTAGCCCCGGTCGGAGATTAAGAGTATTTCGCCCTCGTCTTTCAACTGCAGCGCGGCGATTACGCTGTCCCCGCTCTCCAGCTTAATGCATTTTACGCCCGCCGACACCCGGCCCATCTTAGGCACGGTATCGAGGGCGAACCGGATGCTCATCCCCAGCCTAGTCACCAGCAGCAACGTCTCTTCCGCCTGTTGCTGGATGCTGACGAGGGAGTCGCCTTCCTTCAAGGAGATTGCGGCGATGCGCTTGGCGCGTGTGTTGTATTCGGATGCCTTGCTGCATTTGACATTCCCCTGGCGGGTGCAGAAATAATACACCCCTTCGTCCGTGTATGGGAATACCGCGATGATCCGTTCGCCCTCCTCAAAGGGCAAAAGCGCCGCCAGGTTGTTGGGCCTTCCGCTGGGCTTGGTTTCCGCTAGATCCTCTACGGACAGCATCAGCATGGCGCCCTTGTCCGTAAACAGCCGAAGCCGCTTGTCCGTTTGGGTGTCCAAGACATACAGCGCCTCCTCCTCGCCTCCCAAGTCCTTTCCGGCGGGGACGCGCCGGGCCCGCAGCCCGTCATACAAGGCAACGCGCACATCCTCCACCACCTTCAGGTCCCCCGCTTCCACCTGGATTTCGGGACTGCCATCAATCAATTTGGTGCGCCGGGGGTTGGCATATTTCTCTTTAATCTCGAGGATTTCCTTTTTGATCAGCGCCAACAGCTTTTTTTCCGACGCGAGAATGCCCTCGAGACGGGTGATCAGCGCCTTGATTTCCTTGTATTCCTTTTCAATGGCCATCAGCTCCAGGTTGGTCAGCCGCTGCAGCCTTAAATCCAGGATTGCCTGGGCCTGGGCTTCGCTCAGGGAGAAGCGGGCCATCAGCCCGTCCCGGGCTTCCTTGGGGGTTTTGGACTTGCGGATGAGGGCGATGACCTCGTCGATGTTCAACACCGCGATCATCAGACCTTCCAATATATGCTCCCGCTTCCGGGCGTTTTCCAGCTCGTACTTGGTTCGGCGGGTGACCACCTCCCGCTGATGGCGGATGTAATGGGTGATGATCTCCTTGAGCCCCATCTGCTGGGGCTTGCCCTGTGCGATGGCAACCATGTTTACGCCGAAGGTACACTGTAGATCCGAGTATTTGTAAAGGTACGCCAGCACCTTTTCCGGGTCGGCGTCCTTTTTGAGCTCGATCACCGCCCGCATGCCGTTGCGGTCGCTTTCATCGCGAATGCCGGATACCCCGGCGAACAGCACCCGCTTTTCCTGGGTGATGGCAAGGATTTTTTCCAGCATGGCAGCCTTGTTCACCTGATACGGGATTTCGGTGATGACGATAAACGTCTTGCCGTTTTTCTGGGGCTCAAAATGGGTCTTTGCCCGCATTGTCAGCTTGCCCCGGCCATTTTCATACGCCCCACGGATTTCCGGCGCGTTAAGAAGAAACCCGCCGGTGGGGAAATCCGGGCAGGGCAGATGCTTCATCAGCCCGTCCAGCGTGATGTCCGGGTTCTCCATCTGGGCTATCACCGCGTCGATGGCCTCGCCCAGGTTGTGGGGCGGGATGTTGGTGGCAAGGCCTACGGCGATGCCGGACGCGCCGTTGACCAGGAGGTTTGGAAACCGCCCGGGCAGCAGCGAAGGCTCCTGCAGGGTATCGTCAAAGTTCAAATTGTAATCGACGGTGTCCTTTTCAAGATCCTTTAATAGTTCCAGCGCCAGAGGGGTCATCCGCGCCTCAGTATACCGCATGGCGGCGGCGCTGTCGCCGTCCACAGACCCGAAGTTGCCGTGACCGTCCACCAAGGTCATCCGCATGTTAAAGGGCTGGGCCATGCGCACCATGGCGTCATACACGGAGCTGTCGCCATGGGGATGGTATTTGCCCAGGCAGTCGCCCACGATACGGGCGGATTTGCGGTGGGGCTTGTCCGGATGCAGGGATAGCTCCAGCATGGTGTAAAGGATGCGCCGCTGAACGGGCTTCAATCCATCCTCCACCCGGGGCAGCGCGCGCTCTAATATCACGTGCTCCGCATAAGGGATCATGCTCTCGTGCATCACCACATCCATGCTTTTTTCGATGATCGTCTCGCCCTTGGGGGGAAGCGCGCTTTCGGGTTTCTTATTTCTCGCCATGTCAGTTCACCGACCCTTCCGCCGCGCTGCGGTACCCTTTTTTCTGGAAAAGATCCACCTTATTGAAGTCCGCAAACTCGCTGATATACTCCTTGCGGGGCTGAATTTTATCTCCCATGAGCACCGTCACCAGATGCTCCACATCCGCCGCGTCCTCGATGTTAACCCGCACGAGAGAGCGGTTGTCCGGGTTCAGGGTGGTTTCCCACAGCTGCTCCGGGTTCATCTCCCCAAGGCCCTTATAGCGCTGGACGAGATAGCCCTTGCCGAGCTTCTTCGCGGCGGCCGAAAGCTCTTTGTCGTCATAGCAATAGATGATATTCCCGCCTTTGTGGGCCATATACAGCGGGGGCAGGCCGATGTAGACATGCCCCTTCGTAATCAGCGGCTTCATATACCGGTAGAAGAACGTCAGAAGGATGGCCCGGATATGCGCGCCGTCCTGATCCGCGTCGGAGAGTATGATCACCTTGTCGTACTTGCGCTGGCTGATGTCAAAATCCTCGCCGATGCCGGTGCCGATGGCGGTGATGATGCTGCGAAACTCCTCGTTTTGCAGCACCTGGTCGAGCCGCTTTTTTTCCACGTTCAGCGGCTTTCCCCGAAGCGGCAGTATCGCCTGAAACGACCGGTCCCGCCCCTGCTTGGCGGAGCCGCCGGCGGAGTCCCCCTCCACAATCAGCAACTCGTTTTTCGAGGGATCCCGGCCGGTGCAGGAGGACAGCTTGCCTACGAGAGGCGCGTTCTCCAGCTTGTTTTTTTCCCGGGCCATGGATTTGGCCTTCCGGGCGGTTTCCCGAACCTTGGCGGCCTTGACCGCCTTTTGCGCAATTTGTCCGGCGGTGTCCGCGTTTTTCAAATCCTCCAGATACGGCGTTAACTGCTCGATTACCACCGCCTCCACAGCGGGCCGGGCCTCGGTGTTGCCCAGGCGGGTTTTGGTCTGCCCCTCAAACTGGATTGTTTTCATCTTCAATGACAGCACCGCCGTCAGCCCCTCGCGAAAATCCTCGCCCGCGAGAGACGGATCCTTCTCCTTCAACACCCCGGTGCGGCGGCAATAATCGTTTAACGCCTTTGTCAGCGCGGACTTAAAGCCGATCTCATGGGTGCCGCCCTCGGTGGTGGGGATATTGTTGACATAGGAAAAGAGGGTGTCTGCGTACCCGTCGTTGTGCTGCAGCGCTACCTCCACCTGGATGCCGTCCTTTTCGCCCTTAAAGTGGATGGGCGGAGCGTACAGCGGGGTCTTTTCCGTGTTGAGATATGTTACAAAATCCGAAAGCCCGCCGTCAAACCGGTATTCGCAGCCCCGGTCCTTCGCCCGCTTGTCGATCAATTGCATGGTCACGCCCCGGTTGAGGTAGGCAAGCTCCCGAAGCCGCTTCGCGATGGCTTCGTACTGCATTTCAATGCTTTCAAACACCCGGTCGTCCGGCAGGAATGTCACAACCGTGCCCTGTTTGCGGGTGCGGCCAATCTCCTGCAGGGGGGATTTGGCCTTGCCGGATATGATTTTTCCGTCCGGGCCGGGGGCGCTTTCAAACTCCTGGATATACGCCCGGCCCTTGGTGAAGACCTCCACCTTCACATACCGGGACAGGGCGTTTACCACGCTTGCGCCCACGCCGTGCAGGCCGCCGGAAAAGCCATAGCTGTCATTGCCGAACTTGCCGCCCGCGTGCAGCTGGGTGAACACCAGCTCCACGCCGGACACCCCATATTCTTCGTGGATGCCCACGGGGATGCCCCGGCCGTTGTCCGTGACGCTGACCGAGTGATCCTTATGAAGCGTGACGGTGATCAGGTTTGCGTAGCCGTTTGCCGCCTCGTCGATGGCGTTGTCCACGATTTCCCACAGTATGTGGTGCAGCCCGCGGCTGCCGGTGGAGCCGATATACATGCCTGGGCGCGTGCGCACCGCGTCCAGCCCTTCCATGACTGTTATGTTCTTTACGGAATATTCCATTGTGCCTCCAAGTTTGTTTGCTGTATCTAGTATATCATAACTGGAATTTTCACTCAAACGTTTGTTCCGCAACCGCCGTGGCATCCCCGGCGATTTGGGCTTCCTTGCGGCGGTTATCCCACACGCACCAGGCGGTGATGCTGATGACGACCACTGCCCCGCCGACAAGGGCGAAGGCGCCAGGGGCTTCTCCTGTGAATATGGCCACCCACACGGGGTTCAAGAGAGGCTCCAGCGCGGCCAGGATGGAGCAGGTCAGCGCAGGGCAAAACCGTAGCGCCAGCCCAAACAGCACGTACGGAATTCCCAGCTGGAACACGCCCAGCGCGACGATGGCGGCGATGGCCGGCACGGTGATGGGGGTGGGGTTGAAAAACGCCAGGGGAAGGCCCACAAGCGCCGTCAGCAGCTGCCCCTGCAACAGCCCGTTCATCCTGGTGCGATTGTCGGTTCCGGCGTTGACTAAAAAAGTTGCCCCAAAGCCTACGCCCGCCAGCAGCCCCAGCACATTCCCCAATATGTTGGAGGAGGTGAGCTGATCAAAAAAGAACAGGGCGATGCCGAACAGCGTAAGGGCCACCACGCCATAATCAAAAGGGTGGAATTTCTGCTTTTTCACCACCGCGCCATAGGCGAGGATAAACACCGGCCCCGTATACTGCATGACGATGGCGTTGGCGGCGGTGGTAAACTTATTGGCCATGATAAAGGAGGTATAGGTCAGGCACATGACCACGGCAATGCTCAGGGTTCGCCGGGACAGCAACCATTTTTGCTTGGTTATTAGCAGATATACCACAAACACCCCGGCGGCTACGAGGCTTCTCGCGCCGGAGATCACCATGCCGTGCCAGGGGATGAGCTTGATGAGAATGCCTGCCGTACTCCACATAATGGCGCACAGCGCCATCTGCAGCACGGCTTTTTTCTCTTTGTTCATGACAGCCCCTCCTTTTCCCCATTTTATTATATCCCAGAAACCCGGGGCTGCCTAGCCTGCAGAAAATGTGGCCGCTTGGCCGATTGGCGCTGTTGACAGCATATGGATTGTTCAGTATACTAAAGCCATAACATGGGGCAGAAGCCGCCATAGCCACCGGCAATGCCGGATGGTTTGGCAGGCTTTTATTATTGTGGAGGAACCTTGGATGGATGATCGGTTATGGGAGAAGGCAAAGGCGTTTCACGGGCACGAGTGTCCTGGGCTGGCCATCGGCGTGCGCGCCAGCGAGGCGGCCATAGCGAAGCTGGGGATCGACCCGGCGGCGGACGAAGAGCTTGTGTGCGTGACGGAAAACGACGCCTGTGGCGTGGACGCGGTGCAGGCCATATTATGTTGCACCGTGGGGAAAGGAAACCTGATATTCAAAAACACCGGAAAGCAGGCCTTTTCGTTTTACGACCGGAAAACCGGGAACGCGTTGCGGGCGTATTTGAAGGCGAAACACAACGGTATGGAGCGGGAGGCGTACAAGAATTATCTCTTAAGCGCTCCCCTTGAGGAGCTGTTCGATTTTTCCGCGCCGGCTGACTTGCCCCCGGAAAAGGCCAGGATTTTTGCCAGCGTGGCCTGCAATGTTTGCGGCGAGGCCGCGTCGGAGCATAAGATGCGCATCCAGGACGGCAAGCCCGTGTGCCTTTCCTGCTTTGCTGGCGATACAAGAGGAAGGCTCAAATGAAAAGGGTTTTATCCGGCTTCATGGGGATCGCCCTGGCGCTTTCCCTCTTTGGCTGCAGCATGGCCCCGGCAGCCCCTCAGGGGGAAACCCGGACGGTCACGGACATGTATGGGCGCAGCGTCACCATTCCTAAGATTGTCAAAACAATCGCCGCCACAGGCAGCGCCGCCCGGATTTTGACATATGCGGGTGTGGCGGACCGATTGATCGGCGTGACGAGAATGGACGGGATGAACGATCCCGGCATGCCCTATACCGTTGTAAACGCGGCGCGGTTTTCCGGCCTTGCCCTGGTGGGGGAAGGGGGCAGCAAGGATGTGTGCTTCGTGGAGGAGCTGGTAACCCTTCAACCGGATGCGGTATTTTGCAATATGGATCAGGGGGCGGTGGAGGATCTCGCGAACAAATCCGGCCTGCCCGTGATCGGCCTTCAATACAGCGGCATATTCGACGACAGCGTATATCAGGCGCTTACCCTCGTAGGCGAGGTTATGGGAGAGGAGGAGGCCTGCGCCGCTATGGTTTCATCCCTGCAAGGATGGGAGGCGGATCTCGATGACCGTACCCGGGACATCCCGGAGGCGGAAAAGCCCACGGCGTATACCGGCGGCGTCAATTACAAGGGAGCCCACGGCTTTGAGGGCACTCACGGGATGTATCCACCCTTTTTGGCCATCGGCGCCAACAACGTGGCGGACGAGACTGGGGCTGCGGGCGCATTCCTCGTGGACCTGGAAAAAGTAGTGGTGTGGGACCCGGAGATCATATTCCTAAATCCCTCCAGCATGGATTTGGTGAACGAGGATTACAGAAAGAACCCTGGGTTTTATGATGGCCTCAGCGCGGTGAAAAACGGGCGGGTGTACGCCCAGCTTTCCTATAATTATAATTCCACCAACATTGAAATCGCCGTGGCGGACGCGTATTACGCGGGCAAGGTGATGTTCCCGGAAGCGTTTTGGGATGTTGACCCCGCCGCAAAGGCGGACGAAATATTTGAAACGATGCTGGGAAGCCCGTTTTATGATGCGCTTAAGGCGGCGGGCATGGAATTTCAGCCCCTGACAATCGGAGGATAATGTGGAGCAACTCAAAGAGGCCTATCGGGGATTTGCCCGCCGCAAGGGTCTGATACTAATATTCCTTGGGGGAGTAACGCTGCTTGCGGCGTTTGTTTGCGTGGCTGCGGGCTCCGCCGGGATAACGCCTGGCGCGGTGTTGAGAACCCTGGTTGGGGGCGGTTCTGTCTCGGAAAACACCGTGATATGGAACATCCGCATGCCCCGGGTGCTGACGGCGGTACTCTGTGGGATGGGGCTGGCGGCGGCAGGCGGCGTGATGCAAAGCGTATTGAAAAACCCCCTGGCTTCCGCGTCCACACTGGGCATTAGCCAGGGCGCGGCATTTGGCGCGGCGTTTGCCATCATCGTGCTGGGCGGGGGGGCGCAAAGCCAAGCCCTGGACGGTGTGACGATCACAAACCCGTATCTTGTTTCCATCTGCGCCTTCGTGTGCGCCATCTTGGCCACAGCCCTCATTCTGTCCTTGTCCCGGCAGCGGCGGATGAGCCCGGAAAGCATGGTGCTCGCGGGCGTGGCGCTCAGCTCACTGTTTTCCGGAGGCGTTACGCTTTTGCAGTATTTCGCCGAGGACGTGAAGGTAGCGGCGGTGGTGTTCTGGACATTTGGGGACCTCGGGCGCACCTCCTGGCGGGAGGTGGGGATATTGGCGGCGGTGGTGCTTGTGTCCCTCCTGTATTTCATATTCAACCGCTGGAACTACAATGCCCTGCAGGGAGGCGATCAGACGGCAAAAAGTTTGGGTGTCGCGACAGAGCGGGTGCGGGGGCTTAGCATGTTGGTATGCGCGGTGGCCACAGCCGCCATCGTGTCATTTGTTGGGGTGATCAACTTTATCGGGCTGATCGCGCCCCATTTGGCGAGGCGGCTTGTGGGCGGGGAATACCGGTATCTGCTGACAGCCACGGCGTTGATCGGCATTCTGCTGCTGTTGCTCAGCGATTTAGCGGCGCGGATGCTGTTAGCGCCTGTGGTGCTGCCCATAGGAGCCATCACCTCATTTCTGGGCGCGCCCATGTTCCTGTATCTTCTGTTCCGGCGAAAGGGGGGACGGCGATGATCAAGGCGGAACACCTTTCCTTTGAGTACCCCTGCGGGCGCAAGGTGCTTGAGGACGTGTCCCTCGCCGCAAAGCCCGGGCAGTGCGTGGCGATTTTAGGCAACAACGGCGTAGGGAAATCCACCCTGCTCCGCTGCCTGAACCGCCTCATCGAGCCCCAGTCCGGCGCGGTGTATTTGCAGGGGCGGGATATGTCCATGCTGTCCCGCCGGGACGTGGCGCGGCAACAGGCGTATGTGGCCCAGTCCGAGGCGGCGGTGAGCCTTACCGTGTATGATGCGGTGCTGCTGGGAAGAAAGCCTTTTATCCGATTTGACCCCACCGGGGAGGATCACGAAATCGTCCGGGCCGCTCTTACGCGGATGCGGCTTACGGACGATGCCCTCAGGTATGTGGATGAGCTGAGCGGCGGTGAAATGCAGAAGGTGGCAATCGCCCGGGCGCTGTGCCAGCAGCCCCAAGTATTGCTTCTGGATGAGCCCACCAGCAGCCTGGACCTCAAAAACCAGCATGCGCTGATGGCTTTGTTGAGGGGGCTGGCCCACGAAGAGAACATACTCTGTATATTGGTACTCCACGACCTGAATTTGGCTTTGCGGTACTGTGACGGGTTCATATTGTTGAAAGACGCCAATATATTCGCGGCGGGCGGGCGGGACATCATGACCGCCGACACCCTAAGCGAGGTTTACGGCCTGCCGCTGTGCGTGGAAACAATACATGGCTCGCCTGTCATATTGCCTCGATAGGTGTTGGACTATCAAAAAAGGCTTTGGGGATTATCAAGGGGTCGAAACCCCTTAGGGTGGTCAAAGTCGAAGACTTTGACATAGAACCTTACTGAAATCC
>CAYPKG010000031.1:0-22413 GCA_964411275.1 uncultured Oscillospiraceae bacterium
CCGAGACATTTGAAGAGCGGCGCTTAGATTTTTATAAAATTTTCCAAGGCTGTCAGAAAAGCGCATACATGTCCTGTCATGCGTCCATCCATACTAATCGCATACGGATGGCGCGTTATGTGCCGCCTTGATATATACAGCGTTATGCATAACGGCAATGGAAAGGAGTGAGCGGGATGCGGTATTTATCGGTAGGTATCGGTATCGGAATGGTAGCAGGCATGGTTGCGGCTACGGCAGCCATCAACTCCATGTACCCGGACGTTCCCCGGCGTATGGTCAGAGACGGCCGCCGGGCAATGCGCAGCACCAAACGGGTGGTCGGCCAGTGGACAAAGTGAAAACTTGGTGATTTGTCAATGCCGGGGCAGGAGTTGTCCCGGCAAAAAGTCGTTTAGAATGATGCTTTTATAAAAAAACATTTGTCATTCTGGGGGTCGCGAATTTAGGCGGCGCTCTTGCATTGTTTTAGGGGAGTGTGATATAATGCCCAAGGTATGACGCACCCTGTGTGGATTTTCCGGTTCCTGCCCGCGAAATGCGGGTCGCCGGAAGAGGTGAAGCCGGGGGAGGAAAAAATAAGGAGGTTTATTATTATGTCCGTCATTTCCATGAAACAATTGTTGGAGGCCGGTGTACACTTCGGCCATCAGACCCGCCGCTGGAACCCCAAGATGAAGGAATACATCTTCACCGAGCGCAATGGAATATACATTATCGACTTGCAGAAGACCGTGAAGAAGATCGAAGAAGCGTATTATTTCGTGCGCGACCTTGCGCAGAACGGCGAATCGATCCTGTTTGTGGGTACCAAGAAGCAGGCCCAGGAGAGCATCGAGCAGGAAGCCAAGCGCTGCGAAATGTTTTTCGTCAACCAGCGTTGGCTGGGCGGCATGCTCACCAATTTCAAGACGATCCAGGGGCGCATCGCGAAGCTGCGCCGGATCGAGCAGATGGAAGAAAGCGGCCAGTTTGAACTGCTGCCTAAGAAAGAGGTCATCAAGCTGATCGCCCTGCGCGACAAGCTCGAGAAGAACCTCGGCGGCATCAAGGATATGAAAAAGCTCCCCGGCGCGCTGTTTATCGTGGATCCCCGCAAGGAGCATATCGCCGTACAGGAAGCCCGGACACTGGGCATTCCCATCGTGGCCATCGTGGATACCAACTGCGACCCCGATGAAGCCGATTATGTGATCCCCGGCAATGACGACGCCATCCGTGCCGTGAAGCTGATTTCGTCCAAGATGGCGGACGCAGTCCTCGAAGGACATCAGGGCGAGTCCATGAGCCAGGAAGAGGCTGCAGAGGCCGAAGCGTAAGAACTGAACCTGCATACAGGAGGAGAATAGAATGTTTACTGCGAAAGATGTAATGGCGCTGCGCGAACTGACCGGCGCTGGGATGATGGATTGTAAAAAGGCCCTGGCCGCTTGCGAAGGCGATATGGAAAAGGCCAAAGATTTCCTCCGGGAAAAGGGTCTTGCTTCCGCCGCCAAGAAGGCGGGACGGATCGCCGCTGAGGGCATCGTGGGAAGCTTTATGGGCGAAGGCATCGGCGTTATCGTCGAGGTGAACTGCGAGACCGACTTTGTGGCGAAAACCGATGATTTTAAGAAATTTGTGGGTTCCATCGCGAAGCAGATCGCCAATACCAACCCCGCGGATGTTGACGCGCTGCTGAAGCAGGCCAACCAGGAGAACCCCGCCGAGACAATCAGCGACATGTTGAATTCCGCCATCGCCAAAATCGGCGAGAAGGTCAGCATACGCCGCTTTGCCCGAATGGAGGGCGTTGTGGACTCCTACATCCACCTTGGCGGCAAGATCGGCGTGCTTGTGCAGGTTGACAAAGAAGCGGATGCTGCAATGCTGCACGATGTGGCCATGCAGATCGCGGCAGCTCGTCCGGGCTATATCAACAGGGAAGAGGTTCCCACAGGCGAGCTGGAGCATGAGAAGGAAATCCTTCGTGCCCAGGCCAAGAACGAGCCCAAGCCCAAGCCGGACGCAATTATCGAGAAGATGGTCACCGGCCGCGTGGAGAAGTACTACAAGGAAGTTTGCCTGATGGAGCAGCCCTTCGTGAAGGATACCGACAAGTCCGTCAAGGAGATGATCAACGGCGCGTTCAAGGTTGAGCAGTTTGTCCGCTTTGAGATGGGCGAGGGCCTGCAAAAGCGCGAGGACAACTTCGCCGAAGAAGTCATGGGGCAGATGAAATAAAATAATCCGAAGGGGCGCGCCATGCCGGCGCGCTCTTTTTTACAGAAAGGATGGGACGATGTATCAGCGTGTATTGTTAAAGCTGAGCGGAGAGGCGCTAAGCTCACCGGGGAAGGTGCTGGATTTTGACGTCATCGAAAGCACGGCCCGCGCCCTTGGACAGGTGGGGCGCATGGGCGTGGAACTGGGCGTGGTGCTGGGGGGCGGCAATATCTGGCGCGGCCGGGCCTGCGGGGAGATGGATCGCATCCGGGCGGATCATATGGGCATGCTGTCCACCGCCATCAACGCCATCGCGATGCAGGACGCGCTGATACGGCAGGGTACGCCATGCAGCGTGCTGTCGGCTGTGGAAATGAATAGCTTTTGCGATACGTTTACCACAAGAGACGCCAATCGCCGCCTGTGCGCAGGGGAGATTGTCATATTTGCTTGCGGCAGCGGGCATCCTTTTTTTAGCACCGATACGGCGGCGGCGCTGCGCGCGGCGGAGATTGGCGCGGACGTGCTGCTGTTGGCGAAAAATATTGACGCGGTGTATTCCGCTGATCCCAAGCTGGATCCCAGCGCTGAACGGTATTCCCATTTGAGCTATGATGAGGTCATTGAACGGTGTCTAAAAGCTACGGATTTGACGGCCATAACATTGTGCCGGGAGCAAAATATTCCCATACTGACATTTGGGCTTAAGGAAAAGAACGGCATAGAGAGAGCCGTGCGGGGAGAAGCCATCGGCACACTCATCAATGGGAACAAAGCATGAAGCCAAAGGATGTTCGCTTATATAACGTGATGTTTCCGGTGTGGTTCTTGGTGGTATTTCCCGCCACATGGCTGATCGTGCTGCCTGTGAATTTCCTTGTGGACAGCGCAGTGGTTCTTTTGACTCTGCGAGCCTTATCGGTTTCCCTGAAGGAGGGCTGGAAAAAAAGCATTCTGCCCGTGTGGGGGCTGGGGTTTTTGTGCGATTTTGCGGGGACGGCGCTGTTGACGCTGCCGTTGCTGCTGCCCATCCGGTCTGCGGGCTGGGATGAGTTTGTGGGATGCCTGAGCGGCAATCCCTTTCAAAATGTCTGGGCGCTGCTGTATACCCTGTTTGCTGTGGCGGTTTCCGGCCTGCTGATCTATGTATGCAATCGAAAATGGTCGTTCCGGCGGCTGGAGCTTGATCCAATGGAGAAAAAGCGGCTGGCGCGGAATTTGGCCATATTTACCGCCCCGTACACATTCCTTATTCCAGCCATGTGGCTGGCAGGGATGTAACGGTTGTAACCCCGAGGAAGAGCGATGAAATATTATAGCATCAGCGAAGTGTCGGCGCTTATGGGCATCTCCAACGAGCTTTTAAGGCATTATGAACGATTGGGCCTGATTTCGCCGGAACGGGATGAAAACGGATACCGGCGATATACGGCAATGGATGTGGACAAGCTCAGCGGCGTGCGCCGATATAAAAACATGCAGTTCCCCCTTGAGCAAGTTGAAAAGCTCATGTATGGAACCGATCGGAATGAAATGGCGGCGCAGATGCATGCGGCGCTTCTTCGGGTGCGGCGGGAGATTACCTGGAACAGCACATTGCTTGAAGCGCTGGAGGATGTAGCGGAGGAATGGGAAGCGCCGGAGGAGAACCTAGCGGCTTGCGAGGTCACCGTCAGCCCAGAGGTGCTGCGCATTCCCAGCCGGCAGGACGAGATATTTGAACAGGCGGAGGAGCCTGCGTTGCTGCGCGAATGGCTGGAGCGCATGCCGGTGGTTTTTATTTCGCCTTTGTTTACGAAAGAGGATATACTCTCCTCGATACCCCGGGTGCAATTTGGTTATGGCGTCCGCCTTCCCCAGTTTAAAGCACTTCGCCTGCCACATATGCGCCAGGAGATTTATTACCCTGCGCGAAAATGCATAACCACCGTGATTTTTAGCGCGGGCAGCGGCCGCATCCATGCGGGAAAGCTCCTGCATGCGGTGGAATACTGCAATCGGTGTGGGTTTCAGATAGCTGGCGACGGCTGGGGGATTACAATCGGCAATTGTGTAAAAAATGGGGAGGATCACCGGTACCACCGGGTGTATATTCCCATCGAATAAATAAAAACCTGCATCTAACAGGGGATGGGGCGTGAGAGCGCCCTTTTGGGGCTCTTCTTTTTACACATTATGAAATATCACTTGACATTACAAGCCTTGTAGGGGGTATGATTCGTTTGTGGTATAACAAACAAATGAGGAGGTAACAAGATTTGAACAAAAAGAGCATGCTTGCATTGTCCCTTGCGCTGGTGATGCTGCTGGCCTTTGGCTGCGCGGCGCCTGCCGCCAACAACGAGCCCACTCCAGCGGTGGAAACCCCGGCTCCCGTGGCGCAGGGCCTGTATATCCCCGGAACGTATACCGGCACCGGCGCGGGCCGCAATGGTGACATCACCGTTTCCGTAACATTTGACGCGGATGTCATTATGAATGTGGAGGTCACGAACCATACGGAAACAGAAGGCATCGGCACTTCGGCCATTGATAAGCTACCGGGGTTCATCATAGAGCAGCAGACGCTGGCGGTTGCGGATGCTGTGTCCGGCGCCACCATGACCGGAACGGGCATCGTTGCGGCGGTGGCGGACGCGGTTGAACAGGCCGGCGGCGATGTTGCCGCATTGAAGGACGCAGAATACAGCGTGATTGCAGGCGACCTGGTGGCGAAGACGGTTGACGTTGTTGTGGTGGGCGGCGGCGGCGCCGGCATCGCGGCGGCGGCTTCCGCGGCGGAAAATGGCGCAAGCGTTGTGTTGATCGAGAAAACGGCTGCCCTGGGCGGCAATACGCTGGCCTCCGGCCTTGCCATGAATGCGGCGGACCCGGAATTACAGGGCTCCATGGACGTCATCACCGGGCAGGTCAGCGCCCTTGAGGCGGTGCTGGATTATGACGGCGCTACGTTCGGCCCCTACGCACAAACCCTGGAGGTATTAAAGGGCCAGATCAAAGAATATCTCGCGGGCGACAAGACGAAAATATTTGACTCTGTTGAGTGGCATACCATTCAGACATACATGGCCGGATTGCGCACGACGCTGGACGGCGAGACCGTATATGGCGACTTTGACCTGGTGTCCCAGCTATGTGAAAAGAGCCTTGAAACATATCATTGGCTGAACACCGTGGTGGGCGTGGAGCTGTCCGATACCATCACGTCCCCCGTCGGCTCCCTGTGGTATCGCGGCCACAACTTCGCGTCCAAGCAGGGCGTGTTTGACGCGGCTAGCGCCTATATCACCGGCAACGGCGGCGAGATCATGACCGACACCAAAGCCGAGCATCTGATTTTGGACGGCGCCAAGGTCGTGGGCGTTACCGCCATGAGGAACAACGGCACGCCTGTCACCGTCAACGCGAAATCCGTCATCATCACCACCGGCGGCTTTGGCGCCAACGGCGACATGATCAAGGAATACAACAACTACTGGCCCTCTATCCCGGACGGGATCATGACCACCTGCGTTTCCTCTGTCACCGGCGACGGCATCGGTCTGGGCCTTGAGGCGGGCGCGCAGCTAAAGGACATGGGTTTGACGCAGCTGATGCCCACGGCCAGCGCGCTGACCGGCCAGCTGGTGGACGGCCTGCTGGTTCCTTCCCAGTACTATATGTTCGTTAACCAGGAAGGCGAGCGATTTGTCAACGAGTATGCGGAGCGCGATACGCTGGCGTTTGCGGCCATGGGCCAGACCGGCGGCACGTTCTACCACATCGCGGATCAGGAGATGTGCCCGCTGGTGCAAAACGGCGCTTCTCAGGAGCAGATTGACGCTATGGTGGAAAAAGGCATTATGTACAAGGCGGATACACTTGACGAGCTGGCGGCGCTGGTCGGTTGCCCAGCGGACGCCCTCAAGGACAGCGTCGCGAAGTACAATTCCTATGTGGACGCGGGGAAGGATCCCGATTTTGGCAAGACCGTGTTCGGCAGCAAGATCGAGACCGCGCCGTTCTACGCGGTGATCGAGAAGCCCGCTGTCCACCACACAATGGGCGGACTGGCCATCAACAGCGCGGCACAGGTTTTGAACGAGGCAGGCGCACCGATTGAGGGGCTTTTCGCGGCGGGAGAGGTCACCGGCGGACTGCATGCGGGCAACCGCGTGGGCGGCAACGCCATCGCGGATATCATGGTATATGGCAGGATTGCAGGCGCCAACGCGGCGAAATAAAGCTAATAACATAGTCCTGTACCTGGCCGGAGCATTTGCTCCGGCCTTTGCGTAAAGAATGGACATGTTTTTCAAAGAATGGTATGATTATGATTGGTATATTTCCAGTATCCACAGGATGGCCGCGGGTGGAAATAATTGATCAATAAGGAGAAAGCACATGGAAAAAAAGTTTGACGTAAAAGAAAAAGTGAAGGAGATCGCGGGAAAGATCACCGCCGATCCTGCCAAACTGAAGAAATTCGAAAAGGAACCGGTGCAGACCGTGGAGGGGCTTTTGGGTGTTGATTTGCCGGACGAAGCCCTGAATTCCGTGGTTTCCGGGGTCAAGGCTATTATCGGCGGCGAAAAGCTTTCCGGCGCGTTTGACGCGGTGAAGAAGCTGTTTTAAGCATAAACTGCTTTGCCACATCGCTTTTTTTGACGGTATTCACACCTTTTGACGCCTCTGCGTAATATAGGGTAACGGCGCGTAAAAAGCGCCGCATGCTCAATAATTCAAGGAGGCTTTTTGTATGGGCTGCTTCAACAATTCTTGCAACGGTGACTCTTGCTGGTGGATTATCATCCTGTTGCTCCTGTTCGGCTGCTGCGGAAACAACGACGGCTGTGGCTGTGGCAACGACAACAACTGCATCTGGATCATCATCCTGCTGTTGCTGTGCGGCTGCTGCGGCAACAACGGCAATACCCTGGGCGTATGCAATGACAACTGCGGCTGCGGCTGTGGCTGCAACTAATTCTTAGAAAATCGCTGAATGATGTCCCCCGTGGTGGGAAGAAAGGGCGCACGCGCCCTTTTTCTTTTGCCTTTTTTTTGATATACTGATAGTTTGAAATGGCAATGATCGATGGGAGGGCGCGCGCAATGGAGAAGAACGGCCTGCGGGTTGTCGTGGGTATGTCGGGTGGCGTGGACAGCGCCGTGGCAGCGCTGATGCTCAAACGCCAGGGGTATGATGTGATTGGCGTGTTTATGAAAAACTGGGAGGAGGAGTCCGATGACGGGGTTTGCACCGCCGCTGAGGATTTTTCAGACGTGCGCCGGGTGTGCGACGCCATCGGCATCCCTTACTATACGGTGAATTTTGCGAAGGAGTATCAAGAACGCGTGTTTTCGTATTTCCTTAGCGAATACAAGGCCGGGCGCACGCCCAATCCGGACGTGCTATGTAATTGTGAGATCAAGTTTAAGGCATTCCTTTCCCTTGCCATGAGCACTGGGGCTGACTATATGGCCACGGGACATTATGCGCGGCTTGCGCGGGAGAACGGGGAAACGCGGCTGCTGCGGGGGGCTGACCAGAATAAGGATCAGACGTATTTTCTTGCGGGATTGACCCAGGAGCAACTGGCGAAGGCCATGTTCCCCATCGGCGAACTCACGAAGCCGGAGGTGCGTGCGCTTGCCCGGGAGGCAGGGCTTAGCAATGCGGCGAAGAAGGACAGCACCGGCATATGCTTTATTGGGGAACGAAATTTTAAGGAGTTTTTGATGCAGTTTTTGCCCGCCCAGCCGGGGGACATGGTGGATGTGGACACAGGCAGGGTCATTGCCAGGCATGATGGGCTGATGTATTACACCCTGGGGCAGCGCAAGGGCCTTGGGATCGGCGGGCGCAGGGAAGGCACAGGAGAGAGTTGGTTTGTGGTGAAAAAGGATATCACGAACAACAGGCTGCTTATCCAACAAGGGGAGAGGGACGAGCTGTTTTCCCTGGCGCTGACGGCGAAAACCGTCAACTGGATTCTGGGAAGGCCCCCTGTCAACGGCGGGGAGGATTATAGATGCACGGCGAAGTTTCGCTACCGGCAGCCGGATCAGCCGGTAACGGTGCGGGTGCGGGGCGAGGGCGTGGAGGTGGAGTTTCATGCGCCGCAGCGGGCAGTTACCCCGGGGCAGTGGGTTGTATTTTACCAAGGCGAGGTGTGTTTGGGCGGCGGGCCCATCGACCAGGTGATGCCTGTGAAGGAAATCGTGATATAAGCGGCAGTTTGCAGCCTGGATGCAACATACGCAAGGACAAATTGCAAAAATGCGCAAACAGCCTTGCAGAAACGGCTATTTGTGGTAAAATATCATAGTGTGAAATAGGCGGAGCGCTGGATGAAACCAGCGCGCCGATGCTATATAGTATAAACACAAGTTATTTACATAATTTTACAGGAGGGCTTTGTATGGTGAAAAAAACCGTTCAGGATGTAGACGTCAGAGGCAAAAAAGTGTTGGTGCGCGTGGACTTTAACGTGCCATTGGACGAAGCGGGAAACGTGACGGACGACAAGCGGATTGTCGCGGCGCTTCCCACCATCGAATACCTGATCTGTGAAGGTGCGAAGGTTATCATTTGCTCACACCTGGGCCGCCCCAAGGGCAAGCCCGATCCCAAATATTCGTTAAAGCCGGTAGCGGCCAACCTGGAGAAAAGGTTGCCGGATGTGAAAATCACATTTGCGGAGGACACAATCGGCGATCGCGCGAAGGCAGCCATCGCCGCCATGCAGGCAGGCGAGATCGTGCTGCTGGAGAATGTCCGCTTTTACCCGGAGGAGACGGACAACGATAGCGGATTTGCGAAGGAATTGGCGTCTTTGGCCGACGTATATGTATCCGACGCGTTTGGCACCGTACACCGGGCCCATGCCTCTACTGCCGGAGTGGCCCAGTATCTGCCTGCTGTCGCCGGTTTTTTAATCGGCAAGGAGTTGTCCGTCATGGGTGAGGCGCTGGAAAATCCAGTGCGACCCTTTGTGGCAATCCTGGGCGGCGCCAAGGTTGCGGACAAAATTGGCGTGATCAAAAACCTTCTGGGCAAATGCGACAGCCTGATCATCGGCGGTGGCATGGCGTATACCTTCTACAAGGCACAGGGCTTCTCCATCGGCGACTCCCTGCTGGACGCGGACAGCATTGGCCTGGCGAAGGAACTCATGGACGAAGCCAAGGCAAAGGGCGTTGCGCTGCTGCTGCCTGTGGACACCGTGGTGGCGAAGGAATTCAGCGCCGGCGCGGAATATAAGACGGTACCGTCCAACGAGATCCCCGAGGGCTGGATGGGCATGGACATTGGCCAAAAAAGCGCCAAGCTGTTTGAAGACGTGATCAAAGGGGCGAAGACCGTGATTTGGAACGGGCCAATGGGCGTGTTTGAGTTTCCCGCGTTCGCGGCCGGCACAAAGGCTGTGGCCGCGGCCTGTGCCGCATGCGGGGGCACCACCATCATCGGCGGCGGCGACTCCGCCTCGGCAGTGAAGAAGCTGGGCTTTGCCGACAAGATGACCCATATATCCACCGGCGGCGGCGCGTCGCTGGAGTATCTCGAAGGAAAGATACTGCCCGGCGTGGCCGCGCTCAACGACAAGTAAATAATTTTACAGGAGATAGAATGATGAGAAAACCCATTATCGCAGGCAACTGGAAGATGAACATGACCCCCGACGCAGCCAAAGCCCTTGTAAGCGAGCTGATCCCGCTGGTTGCGGACGCCGCATGCGACGTTGTGGTTTGCCCCCCGTACGTGGATCTTTGCGCGGTAAAACCCCTTCTCGCGGGCACCAGCATCAAGCTGGGTGCGCAGAACGTACACTGGGCGGAAAAGGGCGCGTTTACTGGGGAAATCAGTGCGGATATGCTGAAGGCATTCGGCGTTGAATTCGCCATCATCGGCCACAGCGAGCGGCGCCAGTATTTCGGCGAGACCGATGAAACCGTGAACGCCCGGGCCAAGGCCGCCATCGCGGCGGGGATAACGCCCATCATCTGCGTAGGCGAGAGCCTTGCCCAGCGGGAAGCGGGGGAGACGGATGGGTTCGTGTCCGGACAGACCGTCAACGCGCTCAAGGATATCCCCGCGGTGGAGGTGGAGAAGCTCGTGATCGCGTACGAGCCCATCTGGGCAATCGGCACCGGCGTCACCGCCACAAAGGAGCAGGCCAACCAGACGGTAGGCGTAGTGCGCGCCGCCATTGCCGGAGTCTATGGCCAGGCGGTTGCGGACAAGGTGCGCATCCAGTACGGCGGCAGCATGAACCCCAAGAACGCCAGCGAGCTCATGGCAATGCCTGAGATCGACGGCGGGCTCATCGGCGGCGCGGCGTTGAAGGCTGAGGATTTCGCCAAGGTAGTGAAGTATTAATTGGGCGATGGCTGCTCGAGGTATAAGGAGAAGCATGAAACCGATTACGGCATTGATGATACTCGATGGCTTTGGCTGCCGGGAAGAAACCGAGGGCAACGCCATCAAAGCGGACGGCGCGAAGAACATTTCCGCGCTGTGGCATAAATACCCCCACGCGAAGATTGCGGCAAGCGGGATGGACGTGGGCTTGCCAATGGGCCAGATGGGGAATTCCGAGGTGGGGCACCTGAACATCGGCGCGGGGCGCATCGTGTATCAGGAGTTTACGAGGATTTCCAAGTCCATTGCGGATGGTGATTTCTTTACAAACAAGGCGTTTTTATCGGCAATTGAGAATTGCTTGAAAAACGAGACGGATCTGCATCTGTTGGGCCTTTGCTCGGACGGGGGCGTGCACAGCCATCTGGAGCATCTTTACGCGCTCCTGGAGTTATGCCGGGATAAGGGCCTTGACCGGGTGTATATTCACTGCTTTATGGACGGCCGGGACGTGCCGCCCAAGAGCGGGCTTGGATACATCAAGGAGCTGGAGCATATGCTGGCGAAAATCGGCTGTGGGAGGATCGCCACGGTGATTGGCCGGTATTACGCCATGGATCGGGACAACCGGTATGAGCGGGTGGAGCAGGCATATGCCGCCATGGTATACGGGGAGGGGACGCAAGCGGACAGTGCGGCCAAGGCCATGGAGCAGTCCTATTCGATTGGGGATACCGACGAGTTTGTAAAGCCAAGCGTAGTCATGAAGGACGGGAAGCTTGTAGCTACCATAAAGGCAAACGACAGCGCGATATTTTTCAATTTCCGCCCCGACCGGGCCAGGGAAATCACCAGGGCGTTTTTGTTCCCGGAGTTTGACGGGTTCGTGCGAAAGAACGGGCATTTCCCGTTAAAATATGTGTCCATGACCCAGTACGACAAGACATTCAACGATTATCTGATGGTGGCGTTTGCGCCGGTGGGCCTTAGAAACACGTTGGGTGAGTATTTGAGCCGGATGGGGAAAACCCAGCTGAGGATCGCGGAAACGGAGAAATACGCCCATGTGACGTTTTTCTTTAACGGCGGCGTGGAGGCGGCTTCCTCCGGCGAGGATCGGTGCCTGATCCCCTCGCCCAAGGTGGCTACCTACGACCTGCAGCCCCAGATGAGCGCTTATGAGGTGGCTGAGGAAGCGGTCAGGCGGGTCAAAAGCGGGCAGTACGACGTGATGATATTGAATTTTGCGAACCCGGATATGGTGGGCCACACCGGGGTGATGCCTGCGGCTGCTGCTGCTATTCACGCGGTGGACGCCTGCGTGGGCAGGGTGGTGCAAGCCATTTTGTCCGCCGGCGGCCGGTGCATCATCACAGCCGACCATGGCAACGCGGAGCGCATGTTTGACGAGAGTGGCGGGCCATTTACAGCCCATACCACAGGCCCGGTGCCCTGCATACTTGTGGATCCGGCGCATGTAGGCGGCAAACTAAGGGAGGATGGCAGGCTGTCTGATCTAGCACCCACGCTGCTTACATTGATGGGATTGCCGGTTCCGCCGGAAATGACGGGAAAATCGCTGATTAGTTAAAATATAGAATAAGTTTTCCTTGTCATTTCAAATTGGACATGATACAATAGCAGACGCAGTCATCGATGGAGGTATGTGTTGATGAGCGTGGTACGTATGATTATTACAGCGATCCTGTTGATTTTTTCGGTGCTTTTGATCGTGGTGGTGCTGATGCAGAAGTCTAAGTCCGGCGGGCTTGGTGCGGCGTTTGGCGGCGAAGGCCAGGCGTTTTCCAGCCGGAACAAGGCGGCCAGCAAAGAAGCGAAGCTGCAAAAGCTTACCGTTATCTTTTCCATTGTCGTGGGCGTATTGGCCCTCGTCATGGCGATGCCCATTATAGGGTAAACGAAACAGGGAAACGAACATGCGGCGCGCCTGGTGCGTGCCGCTTTGTTTTTTTGTCATGAGATTGGCGCTCATATATGTGTGAGTTGATTATTGAGAGGGTATACTTCTGAGTAGATTGTAAGTTACGGGCCGAAGGCCATTTGGGTAGGAGAAAGGAACAAACGATAGGTATGCAGGAACAAATATTGGAGGCGCTGCGCAGTGCGGGAAAGCCGCTGGACGCCCAGGCGCTTATGGAAGCACTGGAGGCGGAGCAGCCTAAGCTGGAAGAAGCGGTGCAGGAACTGATTAAAACCGGGCAGGTGATGCTTACGAGAAAGCGCAGGCTTGCGCTTCCGGAGCAGACCGAACTGGTGTTTGGAAAAATACAGGGCCATGCCCGGGGATTTGGATTTTTCAGGCCCCAGGACGGGTCCCATGACGCGTTCGTGCCGGCAGACGCTATGCACGGGGCCATTCATACGGACATGGTATGGGTGCGGCTGACCGGCGAGACAAGCCGCAACGGTTCGCCGGAGGCGGAGGTGGCGTGCATCGCACAGCGCGGGATGTCCCGGATTGTGGGCACGTTTGAAACAGACCAGAAGCTGGGCGGATATGTGGTGCCGGACGACACCCACATCCCCATGGACGTGATCATCCCCAAGGACAGAACCAAAAAGGCGCAGCCTGGGGACAAGGTTGTGGCGGAAGTATTGGAGTACCCCGACGGGCGCAGGCCGATGCTGGGCAGCATCAGCGAGGTGCTTGGCAACAAGGACAACGCGGGCACGGACATACTCTCGGTGATCCGGCAATACCAGCTTCCGGAGCAGTTTTCAAAGGGCGCGGCGCGTCAAGCGAAGCTTATAAAACAGGCTTTGACCAAGGACGACATGCTGACAAGGGAGAACATTAAGGATAAGCTCATCGTCACAATCGACGGCGCGGACGCCCGTGACCTTGACGACGCGGTGAGCCTGGAACGGCTGAAGAACGGGAACTATTATCTCGGCGTGCACATCGCCGACGTGTCCGAATACGTCAAGGAGGGGAGTACCCTTGACCGGGACGCGCTGGAGCGGGGCACCAGCGTGTATTTCCCAGACCGGGTGCTTCCCATGCTGCCTGCGGAGCTTTCGAACGGTATCTGCTCTCTGAACGAGGGAGCAGACCGGCTGACATTATCCTGTTTTATGGAGATCGACGCGGGCGGCAAGGTGGTATGCCACCGGATTGCCAAGACGATCATCCGCTCCAAGCACCGGCTTGTATATGACGACGTGACGAAGCTGCTGCAGGGCGACGAGGAGCAGGGGAAGCGCTATGCCGGGATTGCGCCCATGCTGCGGGATCTGGAGACCCTCGCCGGACTTTTGAATGCCCGGCGCGTGAAGCGGGGCAGCATCGATTTTGACCTGGACGAGGCCAAGATTGCCCTTGACAGCAACGGCCGGACGGTGGCGGTGGACATCGAGGAGCGGGGGATTGCCAACCGCATCATAGAGGAATGTATGCTGATCGCCAACGAGACGGTGGCCCAGCATATGGCGTACATGCACGTGCCGTATCTTTATCGGGTGCACGAAACACCGGACAAGGAGCGGCTGACGGAGTTGAACGCGTTTTTGCAGACCCTGGGATACGGCATCCGGAACATCCGGGATATTCAGCCCCGGGCGTTTCAGCGGGTGCTGGAGGCTGCTAAAGGCACCAAGGAAGAGAACGTGGTGTCTAAGGTGGTGCTGCGCTCCATGAAGCGGGCGCGGTATAGCGAAACATGCCTGGGGCACTTTGGGCTGGCCGCAAAGTATTACTGCCATTTCACATCCCCCATCCGCCGGTATCCGGACCTGATGGGACACCGGATTTTGAAGGAGTTTATCCACGGTGAGCTGGATGAGAAGCGGGTAGCGAAGCTGATGGAACGGCTGCCGGCCATCGCCCAGCAGTGCAGCGAGCTGGAGCGCCGGGCCACCGAGGCGGAGCGGGCTGTGGAGGATCTTAAGAAATGCGAATATATGAAGGCGCGCATCGGGGAAACCTGCGCGGGCGTAATCGCCGGGGTAACCTCCTTTGGTTTTTTTGTCGAGCTGGGCAATACGGTAGAAGGACTGGTGCGGATGAACGCGCTGGACGATGATTTTTATGTGGCGGATGAAAAGAACTACCGTATCGTAGGCCGCAGCCGCGGGCGGGTTTTTCGGCTTGGCGATGAAGTGAATGTGCGGGTAGCGGCGGTGAACATGGACGCCCGGACGATTGATTTTGAACTGGTTACAACCGGGAGGGAAAAGCGCGGGAGAAACGGGACAGGCCGGGAGATGATCCCGGAGATCGTAAAAATGCCCGCGCCGCCTGAGGCTAAAAAGGACAAGGGCGGCTATCGCAAGCACACGAAGAATAAGAGCGCCCCGAAAAAGACCAATTAAAAGCTGAAAGCTTAAGGAAAAGCATTTGACTTATAAAACCGGCCAACCTATTTTCGGGGGCCGGTTTACTGTTGACATAAAACACAATATATTGTATTATTATATCGCAACAAAACCTATATATTGAGTTTTCGGGAAAATACAGGGGGATATAAAATGCTTAAGAAAATCAGAAAACGCGACGGGTCGGTGGTTAATTTTGAGCCCCAGAAGATAACATGGGCGATTTTTAAGGCGGCCAATGCGGTTGGCGGCGATGACTGGGACCGGGCGGAGGTTTTGTGCCGCCAGGTTGTGGATATGGCGACGCTGAAATATGGGGACGCGCCTGTTGACGTGGAAGACATTCAGGACATTGTGGAAAAGGTGCTCATCGAGAACGGGCATGTCCGCACCGCCAAGGCATTCATCCTGTATCGGGAAAAGCGCAGGAGCGCACGGGAGGCCAATGCTTTGATCGGCGCGACGATCGAAATGTTTCATAACTATATCGGCGACGGCGACTGGAAGATCAAGGAAAACGCCAACGCCCAGAAATCTGTAAACGGCATGAACAACTATATCCGGGAGACGTTTACAAAGCAGTACTGGCTGCATGAGGTTTACCCCGAAGAGGTGCGAAACGCCCACTTGAGCGGCGACCTGCATTTGCACGACCTGGGCTTTTTTGGCCCGTACTGTGCGGGGTGGGATCTCAAGCAGCTGCTGACGGACGGCTTTGGCGGCGTGCCCGGAAAGGTGGAATCGAAGCCCGCCAAGCATCTGCGCTCGTTTTTGGGCCAGGTGGTCAATTCCACATTTACCACACAGGGGGAGACTGCCGGGGCCCAGGCATGGAGCTCGTTTGACACGTACTGCGCACCGTTCATCCGCTATGATAATCTCGATTATAAAGCCGTGAAGCAGGCGATGCAGGAGTTTATATTCAACCTGAATGTGCCTACCCGGGTGGGCTTCCAGTGCCCGTTTTCCAACCTCACATTTGATATCGTGCCGCCAAGGACATTGCAGAATGTGAACGTCATTGTGGGCGGCGAAATCCGGGAGGAAACATACGGTGAGTTCCAGAAGGAAATGGACATGATCAACATGGCCTTTTGTGACGCCATGATGGAGGGGGACAAAAAGGGCCGGGTGTTTACATTCCCCATCCCCACAATCAACGTGACAAACGAGTTTGACTGGGACAGCCCTGTGGTCAACCGGTTTATGGAGATCACCTGCAAGTACGGCATCCCGTACTTCTCCAACTACATCAACTCCGACCTGTCCCCAGAGGACGCGCTGTCCATGTGCTGCAGGCTGCGCCTTGACACCTCGGAACTAAGAAAGCGGGGGGGCGGGCTGTTTGGCTCCAACCCGCTGACGGGCTCCATCGGGGTGGTGACGGTCAATCTGCCGAGGATTGGATATTTGGCCAATAGCAAGGAGGAGTTTAAGAGCCGTTTGTGGCGGATGATGCAGGTGGCGAAAACCTCGCTGGAAATCAAGCGCAAGACGATCGAGGAGCAGACGCGAAACGGCATGTACCCGTATTCCGCCAATTATCTCAAGAACGTGGCGGAGCGCACGGGGCATTACTGGTACAACCATTTCAACACCATCGGCCTTGTGGGCATGAACGAGGCTTGCCTCAACTTCCTTGACAAAGACCTTACCACGACTGAAGGGCAGGTGTTTGCCAACGAGATACTCGATTACATGCGCGAGGTGATCGCGGGGATACAGGAAGAGACGGGGAATTTCTACAATCTTGAGGCGACGCCGGCTGAGGGAACCAGCTACCGCCTGGCAAACCTGGACAAGGAGCGGTATCCGGACATCATCACGGCTGGGGAGAAGGCCCCGTATTACACCAACTCCACCCAATTGCCGGTGGGGTATACAGACGACATATTTGAGACGCTGGATTTACAGGACGAGCTGCAGTGCAAGTATACCGGCGGCACTGTGCTGCATTTGTATCTGGGAGAACAGATTGAAGATATTGAGGTGGCGAAAAAGCTGTTGAAAAAGGCGTTTACGAACTATAAACTTCCATACCTGTCGTTAACGCCTACGTTCTCCGTATGCCAGGAGCATGGCTATATCAAGGGCGAGGAGTTTACCTGCCCGGACTGCGGCGCACACACCGAGGTTTGGAGCCGGGTGGTAGGGTATCTCAGGCCTGTGCAGAATTACCACAAGGGCAAGCAGGAGGAGTACCGGCAGCGGGTGAAGTACGTGATTAAGCCGGAGGAATTGGAGGCCAAATGAGGATCGCGGGCATCCAGCGCACCAGTACCATCGATTTTCCAGGGCGGCTCGCCTGCGTGCTGTTTACCAAAGGATGCGACCTCAACTGCTTTTACTGCCACAACCGGGAGCTTTTAGCACCGGGAGAGGCGATGCCGGAGGAGGACGTCATGGCGTTTTTAGAAAAACGCAGGGGGCTTCTCGATGGCGTTGTCGTAAGCGGGGGCGAGCCTACCAGACAGGCGGGGCTTGTGGAGTATCTGCTACGCCTCAAGGGGATGGGGTATGCGGTAAAGCTGGACACCAACGGACAACTGCCGGATGTTGTGGCGGCGGCGGTGGCCGCAAGGGCTGTGGATTATGTGGCGGTGGACGTAAAGGCGATGCCGGAAGCGTACGAGGATGTGTGCGGCGCGGACGGGTTTGACTTGGCCATGGAGAGCCTTTCCATATCGATTGATGGGGGAGTGCCCTGCGAGGCGCGAACCACGCTGTACCCTGGGATGAAGGGGGAGGAGTTGCAGACGCTAATCGCGATGGCGCCCAAAGGGCTTGCCCGCTGGCGGCTGAATGTGTTTCGCATGCCGCAAACGTATGAAGAGGCGGACCGGTTTAAGCTCCGGCTACATGGCTTGACAAGGAATGAGGCGCTCAAGGCCATTGAGGCGTTCGGGCCCGAGGGACTGGAGATTGTTATATAGTGGGTTCTATTGCGGAGGCGGTTCTTTGGCCACGAGGCCGGGCCGCCTTTTTTGATACTTATTTTTTGCTTAAATTGAAGCAAATACGAATACTTTTCATATTTTGCATTTTTATGTTGGAATTTGAAATAATTCCGTATATAATGAATGTGTATACACTCTCAGTGTGTTACAATTTGTGACGTTTAGGAAGGATGCAGCATGCCCAACCGCAGACAAAAGGGAAAGGCGCTTCGAACGATCAGCAAGCGTATGCGCGGATTGCTGGTGGTTTTAATTGGCGCGGCGGTGATCGGGTTTGTTATGTTGCCCCTTTGGATCAATGGCTATCTCTTTGAAGGGCAGTCCGTGTACGCCGCGGGCCGCGCCAATGCGCCAATCGAGTTGACGGCGCCGCCCACAATCACCCCCGCGCCCACGCCCATGCCGGAAACCACGCCTGAAATCCCCGTTGCGCCCCAAGAAGTTGAGATTGAAGACCCGGAACCCTTATATCTTCAAAATGTGGGGCAGTATTCCCTGCTGAAACATGAGGATGAGGATCAGGCGGTGAAGGCGCTGCAGGAGCGGCTGATGGAGCTTGGATATTTTGATTATGACGAGCCCACGGCCTATTATGGGACGGTGACAAGAGACGGCGTGAAAATGGTGCAGCGGGTGTTGGGGATCGAGCAGACGGGGGAAGCCGATCCCGCGTTGCAGGCGCTGCTGTTTTCTGATGAAATGCCCGCTTATTGCATCCGGCAGGGGGATGAGGGTTCCGACGTGCGGGGCATGCAGGTGCGGCTTCACGAGCTTGACTATTATGAGGACATGATCAACGGCTATTTTGGCGTCGCTACAAAGCGGGCGGTGACACAATTCCAGAAGCGCAATAAGCTGCCAGAGACGGGCGAGGTTGACCACGACATGCGGGAGCTACTGTATTCCAGCAAGGCCCGGTATCTCGTTGACCCGACGCCGACACCTACCATAAAACCTACGCCCAAGCCCAAGCCCACAGCCACGCCCAAGACCATAGGGGAGGACGATATCCCCATCGTGGTGCCCACGCCAAAGCCCAAGGCAACACCCAAGGGGACGATGTTTGGTGAAGAGCACGGTTCCTACACAAGCGGCGCCAGCGGCTTGATCGCGGCTGCGAAGGCACAGCTGGGAAGGCCGTATGTCTGGGGCGGGACGACGCCGGACGACGGGTTTGACTGCTCCGGCTTGGTGTATTATTCCCTGAAGCAGGCCGGGGTCAGCGTTGGGCGGAAGAACGCCATCTCGTATAGCACCTATTCCCAGTGGGAGGCCGTTGGAAGCCTTGCGGAATGCAGGGCTGGGGACCTGTTGTTCTATAAGTCGGATGATAACCCAAATGTGAACCACACGGGCATTTACCTTGGCAACGGCTCGTTTGTCCACGCGTCCAGCTCCCAGGAGAAGGTGGTCATCAGCCAGTGCTCCGGGTATTATCAGCGCAATTTCATTGTTGCGCGCAGGGTGTTTTAGAGAAATCATTTTAAACGGCTGCCGAAAGGCAGCTGTTTTTTTGCCATAATGATTCTCAATTGTGAATTTAATTCGCTTTGGATGAAAATGATACGAAATGATACGATTTTTGCGGATATAAATAGGCAGAGGATGTTTTGAGGAGGGACGGCATGAGGAAGGCGAGGGGGCGGATTACGCCGGAGCGGATGGAGAAGCGCATAGAAGAGTATTTCGCGGCGATGGACGCGACCCGGGTGGAAATTACCACCAAGTCCGGCGTGTTTAAGGTGCGGCAGAAGCCATACACCATGATCGGCATCGCCAACGCCCTGGAGATCAGCCGGACGACGCTTTATGAATATTTAAACGGAGGCTATCCCAGCGACGGCGGGGAGAAGGGGGAGCAGACCCGGCTGCGGGTGCAGATACTTCTTGAAAGCGCCCGGGGCAGGGTGGAGCAGAATGTGGTGGAGCTGGCCGCGCTGGGGGACATGGACGCGAGGATTGCCCAGCTGATGATGGGCGCGTGGGGGTATTCCACAAAGGCTGAACCGGAACACAGGGGCAATTTCACGGTGGAATGGGAAGGGGTAGAACCCGTTGAGGCAGAGGAGTGGAGCCAATGAAGCTGAGACTGACGGGGCGGCCGAACCCGAAACAGGAGGCGTTTTTCAAAGCCACCGCCCGGCACATCGCTTATGGCGGGGCTAGGGGCGGCGGCAAGTCCTGGGCGATGCGGCGGAAGTTTCTGCTGCTGGCTATGGGATATCCGGGGCTAAAGCTGCTGCTGCTGCGGCGCACATTTCCTGAATTGGAGGCAAACCACATCAAGCCCTTGCAGGCGGAGCTTGTGCCATGGCTGCAGGCGGGGGTTGTGAAATACACGGAGGCGAAGCGGATGTTTGCATTTAGCAACGGCTCCATGATCAAAATGGGATACTGCGACGTGGAAAAGGATGTGTTCCAGTATCAGGGGCAGGAATACGATGTGATTGGCCTGGAGGAAGCAACCCAGTTTTCCGAAAGCCAGGTGCAGTTTATATCCACCTGCAACCGCTCCACCCGGACGGACTTTAAGCCCCGAATGTATTACACCTGCAACCCCGGGGGCATCGGTCACGGATGGGTGAAGCGGCTGTTCGTCGACCGGGAGTACCAGAACCGGGAGCGGGGGGAGGATTATGTGTTTATTCGGGCCAGCGTGTACGACAACCAGGTGCTGCTGCAAGCCAACCCCGAGTATGTGGACATGCTGCACAACCTGCCGGAGGAGCTCAGACGGGCGCATCTTGAGGGGGATTGGGACGCGCTGATGGGCCAATATTTCCGGGAATGGCGGCGGGACCGGCACGTGGTTGAGCCGTTTTCCATCCCGGCCTACTGGAAGCGGTTTCGGGGGATGGACTGGGGCTATAACGACCCCTGCTGCGTACTGTGGTTCGCGGTTGGGCCGGACGGGCGGGTGTATGTGTACGACGAGTATTACAAGCGGGAGACACTGGCGCACACGGTGGCGGACACCATACGGGCGCGATCCAAGGACGAAAAGATCGATTATACCGTGGCCTCCCCGGACATGTGGCAAAAGCGGGGGACGGTGCTGAAGGCGGACGGCGGGTTTGATGGGGAGAACATCGCGGAGGTGTTTTTGAAGTCCGGCGTGCCGGTGCTTCCCGCGGATAATTCCAGAGTGGTGGGCTGGCAGCGGGTGAGGGAGTATCTTCGCGACGCGCCGGATGGGAAGCCGTATCTGCAGGTGTTTTCCAATTGCGAAAATTTGATCCGCACCATGCCAAGGTTGCAGTTTAGCCTCACCGACCGGGAGGACGCGGCGGACGGCGAGGATCACGCGGCGGAGGCACTGCGCTACGGATTGATGTCCCGGCCAGGGAAAAGCCGGGAGGAGGAGCGCGTGAAGGGCGCAAAGAAGGGGATTGAGCCGTTTTAGGGGCGGGCATAAAAGGAAAGGGGTAAGAATATGCAGAGCATTCAGGAAGGGATTATGAAGGAGCATGCGCCGGGGGCGAAGGACGGGTTTAGCGATGCGGTGTACGCGCTGTTTGAGGAGTTTCGCGACGCGTACAGGCAGCGGGAATGGCCGCGACTTGACACCTGCGAACGGATGTACAAGGGGGATCACTGGCATGATTTGGACAGGGAAAACAGCGACCCGCGCCCGGTGACGCCCATCCTGTTTTCCACCATCGAGAACATCCGGGCGGACCTGACGGACGAATACCCGGAGGCTGTCATAAAGCCCGAAGACGCGGGGGACGAGGTGATGGCGAAGGTGCTGACAAAGCTGGTGGCACAAAGCCTGGAGGCCATGGACTACGAAAAGGAATACGATGAGCTGACCCACGACCTGCTGGTTGGGGGATGGATGGCCCAGGAAGCGGGCTGGGACCCGGAGCTGAACAACGGCCTGGGCGGTGCGTTTTTGCGATATGTGTCCAACAAAAATATCCTGTTTGACCCGTACTGCGCGGACATTCAAAAGGGGCGGGCGGTATTTAAGTTCGACCGGCTGCCCAGGGAATGGTTTCGCCAGCATTATCCTAAGGCGTATCCGTTTATGCAGGATGATTTATCATTAATCGACCCCCATCACGGGGAGTTTGACAATTCGGTACCCACACAGGAGCAGGACTTCAATGTACTGGTGGAGGCCTGGTTCCGCTTTTTCGATCCCGCGACCCAGCGGCACAGCGTGCACATGGTGAAGCTTTCCGGCGGGTGCGTGCTGGAAAACAGCGCGCTTGTCAAACCAGAGGGGTATTTTCTCCACGGACTGTACCCCTTCGTGGTGACGCCCCTCTATGAGCAGAAGGGCTCCCCTCTGGGGCTGGGCGTGGTGGATATGTTTAAGTCCGCACAGCAGTACAGCGACAAGATCGACCAGATCATATTGAAGAACGCGCTGACTGCCGGGCACAACCGGTTTCTGGTGATGGAGGGCTCCTGCGATATGGACGACCTCAAGGACTATGAAAAAGAGGTCATCGCCACCACGGTGCCGCCGGGCTCTACCATGCAGTGGGTCCAGGACCGGCCGCTGCCCAGCCATAAGGGCAGATGGCGTTTGGGGGCAGCAGACACAGGTGGCGTATCAGAAGTTTA
>CAYPKG010000032.1:0-22304 GCA_964411275.1 uncultured Oscillospiraceae bacterium
CGGTGCAGGATGCTCTCATCGCAAGGGGTGTTGCAAGTGTTACCTTTGCGGTGGGTAACCAGAATAATATGATGCTTCATATCAGCATGGATTTAGCTGCGCTGAAAGAAATCAGCAGGCAGGCAAACGGCAATGTGAACCTTACCGCCACCCGCATAGCGAACAGCACCCTCACAGGCAGCGCCGGGGCCGCCATCGGTTCCCGCCCTGTGTTTGACCTAAGAGCAAGATACGGCGGCAGACAAGTACAAAACTTCGGCGCAGGCAGTGTATCGGTGACGATTCCCTACCCTCTTGGTGCAAACGAAAATGCTGGGAATATACAGACTGTCTATGTGGACGCAAATGGCAGGGTGCAGTGGCTGATAAGCTCTGTCTATGACCGCATCAATGGCGTGTTGCGCTTCAGCACCAACCATTTTTCCACCTACGGTGTGGGTTACAAGCAGGATGCGCCAGCCTTCACCGACATCAGCACCCATTGGGCAAAGGATGATATTGCCTTTGTAGCAAATCGGGGACTGTTTAGCGGCACTTCCAACACGACCTTCAGCCCCAACACCGCCATGACCAGAGGAATGTTCGTCACCGCCCTTGGCAGACTGGCAAACGCCGATGTAAGCAGCTACAAAAAGAGCAGCTTTAGCGATGTGAAAAGCGACGCCTACTACATGGGCTATGTTGAATGGGCAAACAAAAATAATATCATCAACGGCGTTGGCAATGGAAGATTTGCCCCGGATCAGTCCATCACCCGTGAGCAGATGGCGGTTATGATGAGCAACTATGCGAAAGTCATCGGCTTTGCACTGCCGAAAGTCCATGCGGAAAACACCTTTGCCGACAGCGCTAAGATCAGTGCATACGCAAAGGAAGCCGTAAAACAAATGCAGATGGCAGGTGTAATCAGCGGCAAAAACAGCAATCTCTTTGACCCGCAGGGTACAGCCACAAGAGCCGAGGTGTCTGCTGTACTGCGCCGCTTTGTGGAGCTGGCAATTTCCAGCGACACAGCGCAGGGCTGGACAATGAACGATTCCGGCAAATGGATGTACTTCAAAGATGGCAAGCCCGTTACAGGCAAGAATAACATCGACGGATCAGCCTACACCTTTGACCAGTACGGCGTGACGGCGGATGTGCCGAAGAATTTGCGGTACACCACCTACACCGTACAAAAAGGCGATAGCTTCTGGTTGATTGCCCACAAGCTGGGCTGCACCATGAGCGAATTGGAGCGGTTGAATAACAAGAGCCGGTTTGATTTAATTCATCCCGGTGATGTGCTGAGGGTGCCGGAACAGTAAGCTAGTTATATCTTGTTTCGGATGATAGAAGAAGTCAAACTATAAGGGCAGGAACGGAGGGTAAGAGGGCCCTCCGTTCCTGCGTTATTGCGGCTTTATGTCGTTTATATCTCGTAAGCCTCCATAATAGTAGCGTTTTTGTCGTGAGCATGCCACCTCACTTTCTAAAGGGTTGAATTTCGTGGTGAATTTCGTCGGGAAAAGAGCGAAAGTCAGACCTGAACTCCTGAAAACCCTGATTCTATGCGGGTCTTCCCCTTTGTCGTAATTATACCGTATGGGCAATTGAAAAGCCTCGAAAAACTATGTTTTCCAGGCTTTTCGCTTTTTTATTATTCTAAATCAAATTTGCAACAGATCGCTTAGCTTAATCGCCAATTGGGTTTTCGATCAGGGTTGCAACAATAAACTCGTGTAAATGGTCATCTACCACTTCGGTATCGTTATCGATAAAGTGTACATGACGCGCATCTTCTCCACTGCCCACCCGAACAGGAGGCCCCGTTTTCACACAGATAGGATGGAAATGATCCTCATAGAAATCTGTCTTCGTCCTAAACTCGTGGATGTGACCACCGGGAACAGGGATGACCTGATCGGTTAAGCCTGCAAACCGGTGATTATGCGGGTCTTCCTCAAGCTCTGCAAGACGCACACTACCCACAACCTCGTGAACGTGTGTTTGCATACGATCATCACTATCTCCACGGCAGCAGCAATTAGTGCTAAACGCCATTTTATTCAGCTCCTTCCATTTTGCAATATCAATATATTGCTCTATTATTTTATGACAGCGGCGGGAATCATGTTCATGATAAGGTGAGAGTCGAACCCATTGTGGCTTTGGAGAATTGTCTTAGTTCGTCCTTCCGTCTTTGTTGTTTTGCCGGATGGTTATGGTACAATGAAATGAAATAATTTATATGGGCGGTGTTAAATTGCAGACCGCAAAAAAGTCAATATTGGCATTGATGAGCATCATACTATATGTATTTGCTGTAAATGGCATATTTCTGTTTGAACGAAATTTCCCGAATATAGCACCATCTTTCATCAGAATAATTATGGCTGGATTCATCGGCATAATATTGTTGTTGACAAAAATAATGCCTGTGGAACAGCTCAAGGGCATTGCAAACAAATCATTTCAAATATACAAGTATCCAATTATATTTTCATGCCTCTACCTCATAACATATATTTCTGTATATGCTATTGTGTTTGGGACGCAGCATTTTCAATTCAATACGAATTCCATTTTTCCAACATTGCTGTTGCTTTTTGCAATCAGTTTGTTTGAGGAAGTCATTGCAAGGGCTTTCCTCGTCAATTATTTGAGCAAAATTATCAATACAAAAAAAGCAATTGTCATTATTTGTGGCGTTGTATTTGGTGTTGCGCATTATCTCAATTATGGCATTTTGAATATTGATAGCGTCAGCCAATGCATCACAGCTACCTGTATCGGCGCCTTCCTTTGCGCTATCTTTATTCGTGAAAATCGAATAGCTCCCGCTATGATAGCACATACAATCATAAATTTATCGGCGGCCATGGTATCGCTCATTTACAACATGGATATAGTCGGTCAAAACCATGAAACCATCTGGTTTCTTCCTCTTATTATCGCTGCATTCTCTGTTCCGTTTTTGCCATTGGGGTTGAAATTATTAAACGAACCGCCAAGCTAGCCTCCTAAAAGAGAAGACGGTTCTTCTGTTTTACACCTTGTTGCAAATATTTTATTCCATCTCGATTTGCCAGCGGCACGCCGCCATATCCACCCGCCCGTCGGGCAGGAAAGGGACGCCCTCCCCTTCCAGCAGGGCGCGGCGCATGTCCGCATACAGCCCCCCGGCGATGGCACCGTCCGCCATCACCACCCTCTGCCAGGGCAGGTTTTCCGGGCAGCAGCGCATGGCCCAGCCCACCTCCCGGGCGGCGCGAGGCCGGCCAAGCGCCCTCGCGATCTGGCCATAGGAGGCCACCTTACCATAGGGGATATTCCCCACCAGCACGTATACCTGTTGAAAAAATGGGTTCATGCGGGATCGGCCTCCTCCTTAAGCTTGCGCAATATTGATCACAGCGCCTCGCCCAACGGCAGGATCATGCGCCTGTATACCCAAAGGAACATGATGGCGCAAAACGCGAATGCCACCACCTCCGAAACGGGGAACGCCCACCACACCGCCAGCAGCCCGCTCAGCCGCGACATCAGGAACGCCACCGGCAGCAGCACGATGATCTGCCTAAGCAGGCTCATCACGAGGCTGTACACCCCCTTTGCCACCGCCTGGAACATGGTGGAGCAGACGATACACAGCGCGGCGCTGGGGAAGCTGAGGCTGATGATGCGCAGGGCAGGCATGCCGATGGCTAACATCTCCTCCGATGCGTCAAACAGCAGCAGCAGCTTGTCCGGGATCAGGTGAAACGTGATTGTCCCCGCCAGCATGATAAGAAACGCCGTGATGATGGCCACCCGCCAGGTTTCCATCAGCCTCTTGCGGTTTCTCGCGCCATAGTTGTAGCCCATGATGCTCATGGCCCCGTTGGTCATGCCGAATACAGGCATAAATATAAACGAATTCAGTTTGAAATAAACCCCGAACACGTTTACCGCAATGGGCGTAAACGCCACCAGTATTTTGTTCATCCCCAGTGACATCACCGTACCGATGGATTGCATGGCGATGGAGGGCACACCCACGGCGTAGATATCCCGGATACTACGCCTGTTGGGCTTAAAACCCTTTAATTTGATACTAACCGCGTGCTTTTTGCCAAACAGCAGGTACAAACTAAAAAACATGGCGAGTATCTGCCCAGCGACGGTTGCAATCGCGGCGCCCGCCACGCCCATTGCCGGAAACCCGAAATAGCCGAATATCAGAATGGGATCCAGTATGATGTTGATGATAGCGCCCGTGAGCTGCATGAACATGGGATACACGGTGTTGCCCGTGGCCTGTAAAACCCTCTCGCAGCCGATCTGCAAAAACACGCCGAAGGACAGGCCCATGCAGATTGTCAAATAGCTGGCGCCCAGCTGCTGGATTTCCGGGTCTTGTGTAAACATCTTAAAAAACGGGCCGGATAACGTCAGCCCTAACAGCATGAATACCACAGAGCTGATGAGCAGCAGAAACAGGCCGTTAGCCGCGCCGTCGTTGGCCGCCTCAAAGTGTTTTTCCCCCAGCCGGCGGGAGATCAGCGAGTTCATGCCCACGCCCGTGCCCACGGCCACGGAGATCATCAGCATTTGAATGGGATAAGCCAGCGACACCGCGGTCAGGGCGTTGTCGCTGACCCTTGCTACGAATATGCTGTCCACGATGTTATAGCATGCCTGAATAAGCATGGATATGACCATGGGCAGCGACATGCTGAACAGCAGCTTGGGGACGGGCATCACGCCCATCTTGTTTTCCTTTTGTAATACCTCTTTTTTCTCCATTACATTGTATCCTTATCTTTTGTGCGTCCCTGTATTATATCAGGTTCGTTTCAGATTGCATAGTTTCGTTATCCGGATGCCAAACCCCCACCACATGCAGCGGTCGAAGGGCGTTGTACTCGTATGTGTTCAGGGGCCGGTTGTCGCTGTCGTAGGAGTGAGCAGCCACGAGAATGTTGTCCGGCCTGGGCGGGAAGCCCGCCGACACCACCACCGGCGCGTGCTCAAACACGCCCTCGGTCTTAAAGCGAAGCTGTATCACATCCCCTGGCCGGATAAACAATAGGGGTACCTCCCGCATGACAGGGCCCAGGCCCCGGTTGTTGACCATAAAATTATAAAAGAATTCCACACCGGTCCAGCTGGGCGTCCGGTCGTTGGCGTTGATGTAAAACCAGCCCACCTCCCGCGTAAAATTCATCACCCCCGCGCCCGCGTATACGCATTGTGATGCGAAGTTGGTGCAGTCGCCCCCCAGCTCTGAAAAATCAAAAAATGCCGGGTTTCTCGACATGGCCCATTGGTGCGCGTAATCCACCGCCTTTTGGCGGTCATATGGCTGCAATATCATACTGTCCCCCCGCTTTCCACAAACAATCCTATCCCATGGTATGCTGCTTTTCCCGTTTGTGTTATACTAATCCCAAGAGAACAAGGAGGTATTTCGTCATGACAAGCACGCATCTCACACCCCATATTGAAGCGCAAAAGGGGGATTTCGCTAAGACCGTACTCATGCCCGGGGATCCGCTGCGGGCGAAATTCATCGCGGAAAACTTTCTGTCGGGCGCCCGGCTGATCAACAACATCCGGGGCATTCAGGGATACACCGGAACCTATCAGGGAAAGCCGGTTTCCGTCATGGCAAGCGGCATGGGCATGCCCTCCATGGGCATCTATTCCCATGAGCTTTTCAATGTGTTCGGCGTGGAGGCCATCATCCGGGTGGGTACCGCCGGGGCCATGCACCCGTCGCTGAAGCTTCGCGACATCGTGGTTGGCATGGGCGCGTGCACAAACTCCAGTTATGCCAACCAGTTCCGCCTGCCGGGTACCTTCGCGCCCATCGCGGACTACGGGCTTGTGAAGGCGGCGGTGGAGGCGGGAGAGAAAAAAGGCTGCCGGATGATGGTGGGGAATGTGCTCTCCTCCGACTGCTTTTATGACGACGCAAGCTCCCTGGGGCAATGGGTGAAGATGGGGGTTCTGGCGGTGGAAATGGAGGCCGCGGCGCTATACATGAACGCCGCCCGGACGGGCAAGAAAGCGCTTTGCCTGTGCACCATCTCCGATCTTCCCTTTACCGGGGAGGAATGCACGCCGGAGGAGCGGCAAAACACATTTACGGCCATGATGGAAATCGCGCTCAATATCGCGTAGCCCACACACAGTTAAATGAAGAAAGGAGGAGACGCTATGAAACGAGTACTAGCGTTTGTTGTTGCGTTCATGATGCTGATCATATCGGTGGCCTGCTCCCCTGCCGCCGCGCCGGAAAATATTTTGCCCCACGCCACAGGGCACATTTACCTGTATGGAGAGCAACATGGCATAGAACGAATTTTGAAAGAGGAATTCGAGTTGTGGCATGGATACTATCATGAAGAGGGTATGCGGCATTTATTCGATGAATCTCCGTACTATACCGCGGAGTTTCTAAACATCTGGATGCAATCGGACAACGACGATATTCTGGACGCGTTGTATGCTGACTTGGCCGGTGCGCTGAGCCAAAACCCATATACCAAAGAATTTTATCAGAAGATCAAACGCGAATGCCCGGAAACAGTATTTCATGGCACGGATGTGGGTCACCAACACCAGTCCACCGGCAAGCGGTATCTGCAGTATCTCAAAGACAACGGGCAAAAAGACTCGGTGCAGTATGCCCTGGCACAAGAGGCCATTGCGCAGGGAAAGCGATATTACAGAAAAAATGATCATGCGTATCGCGAAAATATGATGGCTGAGAACTTCATCCGGGAATTTGACGCGCTTGTGGACGCGGATGTAATGGGAATTTACGGACGCGCGCACACGCAGCTCGACGCCATGGACTTCACGACTCAGTCCGTACCCAATATGGCCACCCAGCTCAAGGAGATTTACGGTGATTTCCTTTATACGGAGGATTTGTCCTGGCTGTCAAAAGATATTGCGCCTACTCGCGTAGACACGATCACGGTCAATGGAAAAGACTATCAGGCCGCCTATTATGGAACTCAGAATCTGGCGGGGTTTGCGGGATATGCGCAGCGTGAATTCTGGCGGTTGGAAGACGCATATGACGATTATAAGGATTGCCCGAAAACAGGCGAGGTGCTGCCCTATGATCAATATCCGATGGTGATCGATACCGGAGAGGTCTATGTGATCGATTATACAAAAACCGACAAAACCGTGGAAAGAAAGTATTACCGCTCAGACGGTAATCTCTGGGAAAACCTACCCACCACAGAAGCGTTCCTTCTCGAATAAGGCTGATCAACAACATCCGGGGCATTCAGGGATACACCGGAACCTATCAGGGAAAGCCGGTTTCCGTCTCTGTATATCAACGCCGCCCGGGCGGGCAAGAAAGCGCTTTGCCTGTGCACCATCTCCGATCTTCCCTTTACCGGGGAGGAATGCACGCCGGAGGAGCGGCAAAACACATTTACGGCCATGATGGAAATCGCGCTCAATATCGCGTAGCCCACACACAGTTAAATGAAGAAAGGAGGAGACGCTATGAAACGAGTACTAGCGTTTGTTGTTGCGTTCATGATGCTGATCATATCGGTGGCCTGCTCCCCTGCCGCCGCGCCGGAAAATATTTTGCCCCACGCCACAGGGCACATTTACCTGTATGGAGAGCAACATGGCATAGAACGAATTTTGAAAGAGGAATTCGAGTTGTGGCATGGATACTATCATGAAGAGGGTATGCGGCATTTATTCGATGAATCTCCGTACTATACCGCGGAGTTTCTAAACATCTGGATGCAATCGGACAACGACGATATTCTGGACGCGTTGTATGCTGACTTGGCCGGTGCGCTGAGCCAAAACCCATATACCAAAGAATTTTATCAGAAGATCAAACGCGAATGCCCGGAAACAGTATTTCATGGCACGGATGTGGGTCACCAACACCAGTCCACCGGCAAGCGGTATCTGCAGTATCTCAAAGACAACGGGCAAAAAGACTCGGCGCAGTATGCCCTGGCACAAGAGGCCATTGCGCAAGGAAAGCGATATTACAGAAAAAATGATCATGCGTATCGCGAAAACATGATGGCTGAGAACTTCATCCAGGAATTTGACGCGCTTGTGGACGCGGATGTGATGGGGATTTACGGAAGTGCGCACACGCAGCTCGACGCGATGGACTTCACGACCCAGTCCGTACCCAATATGGCCACCCAGCTGAAAGAAGTCTATGGCGACGCGCTGTATTCGGAGGATTTATCAATTATAAGGGTTGATACCATAAAGATCGGTGAAAAGGAATACCGAGCCACCTATTATGGAACCTGGGATCTATCGTGGCTGGAGGGATATCTGCACCGTGAATTCTGGCGGTTGGAAGACGCATATGACGATTATAAGGATTGCCCGAAAACAGGCGAGGTGCTGCCCTATGATCAATATCCGATGGTGATCGATACCGGAGAGGTCTATGTGATCGATTATACAAAAACCGACAAAACCGTGGAAAGAAAGTATTACCGCTCAGACGGTAATCTCTGGGAAAACCTACCCACCACAGAAGCGTTCCTTCTCGAATAAGGAGGCTTCCCTTTCAGTTTTTCGGAGGTCCAGGAACCCTTTTTGTTTAAAAAGGGTTCCTGGCCGCCGGAGGCAAACCGTACAATCGCCCTCAGTCCTTGCGCCGCCGCTCCATCTCCGCAAAAATCTCTTCCGGGGTCATGCCCTGCTCGGCCAGCAGCACCATCACGTGATAAAACAGGTCGGCCACCTCGTAGCGCAGCTCATCCGGCGCGCGGTTCTTGGCGGCGATGATGACCTCTGCGGACTCCTCGCCCACCTTCTTGCAGATTTTGTCCACTCCCTTGTCGAAAAGGTAGTTGGTGTAGGAGCCTTCTTTCGGGTTTTCCTTGCGGGAAAGAATGACGTCGAACTCCTCCTGCAGGATGGACGCGCCGCGCTTGGACACGGCGTCGTTGTCGAGCACCGGATGATGGAAACAGGAATATTCCCCCGTGTGACAGGCGTTCCCGTCCTGGCGCACCTTCAATAAAAGCGCGTCCCCGTCGCAGTCGTAATACAGCTCCTCCACATGCTGGAGATGCCCGGAGGTCTTGCCCTTGACCCACAGCTCCTGCCTGGAGCGGGAGAAGTACGTGGCAAGCCCGGTGTCCAATGTCATGTTGAGGCTTTCCTCGTTCATGTACGCCAGCATCAGCACAGCGCCGGTCTTCACGTCCTGGGCGATGGCGGGCACCAGCCCCTTCTCGTCGAATTTGATCTCTTTCAAAATGGCGTTCCTGTCCATTGTTGTATCCTCTTTCCTATTCAAACATCCTGATGGCTTGTGCGATGTCGATGCGCCCATCATACATGGCCTTGCCCACGATGGACCCGGCACAGCCGATTTCGGCGCAGGCCGTGAGGTCCTCCATCCGGCTCATCCCGCCGGACGCGATGACATTGAGGCCGGTTTTCATGATCATTTCCTGGGTTCTCTCTACGTTCGGCCCGGTGAGCATCCCGTCCCGGGCAATGTCGGTGTACACGCATTGTGTTACCCCAAGATCGAACATCTTTTGCCCCAGCTCCACAGCGTTTACGCCGGAGGCCTCCGTCCAGCCGTGAGCGGCGGCGACGCCATCCTTCGCGTCGATGCCCACCACGATATGCGCCGCGCCAAACTCCTTCACCGCCTCCCCCGCCAACCCGGGGTTTTTGATGGCGGCGGTGCCCAGTATCACCCGGTGCACGCCGCGCTTGAGCCTATCCTCGATGTCGCGCATGGCGCGGATGCCGCCGCCCAATTGCAGCAGCACTCCCGGCACAGCCTCGCGGATGCGGCTGACAGCCTCCACATTCCGGCTTTCCCCGGTAAACGCGCCGTCCAAATCCACAACATGCAGCCGCTTTGCCCCCGCCTCCGCCCATTTTACGGCCATGGCCGCCGGGTCGTCCCCGTACACGGTGGCGTCCTCCGCCCTGCCCTGCAACAGCCGCACACACCGGCCGTCCTTCATATCAATCGCTGGGTAGATCAGCATCTTTTTTGCCTCCGGCGGCATAGGATCTTTTTGAAAAAAGATTCTATGAACCTAAAAACTTTAATCAATATATTTATAGTTTTAAGGGATAGCGTCCCCTAACGTTCCTCTAGTAACTCCGTCAACAGCGCGTTTACAAGCCCGGGGTTCGCCTTGCCGCGGCTGAGCTTCATAACCCGGCCCACGAGACTTGTCAGCGCTTTTTTGTTGCCGTTTCGGTAGTCCGCGACGGCCTTGGGCGCAAGCTCCATCGCCTCGATGCACAGGTCGCGGATTGCGCCCTCGTCGCTGACTTGGGCAAGGCCGCGCTTGTCGGCGATCTCCTTGGGGCTGCCCTCGCCATCGAAGAGATAGTCCATGATCTTGCTGCCCACAGACCGGCTGATGCTTCCCGCCTCCACCATGGAAATCAATTCATACAGCTCGGTAGCGCCAAATGGGATTTGGCTTGCTTCCATGCCCCGGTCGTTTAAGATGCGCAGCACGTCGCTCATCAGATAATTGCTGGCGGTCTTGGGCTCCGCCCCCAGCTTTACGGTGTTTTCAAACAGCTCTGCCAAATGTCTCGTTGCGGTAATGATCTGTGCGTCATACTCCGGCAGATTGTATTCACGTATCAGCCGCGCCCGGCGGGGCCGGGGCAGCTCCGGCAGCCGCTCCCTGATCTGTTGCACCCAGGCGTCGTCCACCACGATAGCGGGCAGGTCCGGCTCCGGAAAATATAGGTAATCGTCCGCGTCCTCTTTGGAGCGCATGGGATACGCGATCCCCTTCCCGTCGTCCCACCGCAGGGTTTCCCGGCGGATCACCCCGCCGCTTTCAAGCTCTTTCATCTGCCGCTTGCTTTCAAACTCCACGGCCCGCACCACGCTCCGGAAGGAATTGAGGTTTTTCATCTCGGTGCGCACGCCGTACTCCGCCTGCCCCTCCGGGCGCACGGACACATTCACGTCGCAGCGCAGGCTGCCCTCTTCCATGCGGCAATCGGACACGCCGATGTACATGAGAATTTCCCGCAGCGTCTCCACAAACGCCTTCGCCTCGGCGGAGGAGCGCATGTCCGGCTCGCTGACGATCTCAAGAAGGGGTACGCCGGACCGGTTGAGGTCCACCCGCGTTTCCCCCCATGGCTCATGGAAGAGCTTGCCCGCGTCCTCCTCGAAATGAATATGGTGCAGGCGAATATCCTTTGTGCCGCCGTCTGGCAGATCGATTGTCACATACCCGCCCACGGATACCGGCATGTCGCTCTGGCTGGTCTGAAACCCCTTGGCGAGGTCCGGATAAAAATAATGCTTGCGGTCGTTTCGCATGAGCTTAGGAATTTCCCCATGGGTGGCCAAGCCCGCCAGCATCCCGCTTTCCACGACCGCCTTGTTTTGTACCGGCAGCATGCCGGGCATGCCGGTGCAGATGGGGCAAACATGGGTGTTTTCCTCCCCGCCAAATGCGGTGGTGCAGGTGCAGAATATCTTGCTTTGTGTATTCAGCTCGCAGTGAACTTCCAGGCCCACCACCGTTTCATACTTGGTCATTGTGCCGCCACCTCCTGTTCGTACGCGTGTGCCGCGCGAAGAAGCGTCTTCTCGGACAGCGCCGGGCCAATGAGCTGCATGCCGATGGGCAGGCCCGCCTCGTCCGCCCCGCAGGGCACGGACATCCCGCAAAGCCCGGCGGCATTGATGGACACCGTGCAAACGTCTGCGGCGTATATTTCGTCATGGGTGGCCACCTGCCGCCCGATCTTCCAGGCGGTTGTGGGGCACACCGGGGTCAGCAGCAGGTCGCAATGTTCATACACCGCGTCAAACTCCCGCTTTAACAGCGTGCGCGCCTTTTGCGCCTTTTTATAGTACGCGTCATAATACCCGGAGGACAGCATGTACGTCCCCAATAATATCCGCATCTTCACCTCGTCGCCGAACCCCTCGGAGCGGGAGCGCATATACAGCTCCAGCGGGTTCTTGACGTTCTCTGCCCGGTAGCCAAACTCCACCCCGTCATACCGGGCAAGGTTGCTGGCGGCCTCGGCGGAGGACACGATGTAATGTGCCGCCAGGGCATACTCCATGCTGGGCAGGCTAATTTCCTCGATCGTAGCGCCCATGCTTTCATACCGCTTTGCCGCAGCCATCACAGCCCTGCGCACCTCCGGATTGATGGCGGAGGTGAAATACTCCTTGGGAAGGCCAAAGCGCATGCCCTTGACATCCCTGTTGAGGGCGGTTGTGTAATCGGGGTAGGGGATGTCCATAGACGTGGCGTCCATGGGGTCCCTGCCGCAAATGGCGTTCATCACAAGGGCGCAGTCTGTCACGTCCCGGGTCAGCGGCCCCACCTGATCTAGGCTGGAGGCGAACGCGATCACCCCGAACCGGCTGACGGTGCCGTAGGTAGGCCGCATGCCCACCACCCCGCACAGGCTGGCGGGCTGGCGGATGGAGCCGCCGGTGTCCGTACCGAGGGCGAACGCCGCTTCCTTCGCGGCCACCGCCCCGGCGCTGCCGCCGGAGGAGCCGCCGGTGACCCTCTCAAGGTCGTGGGGGTTGTGGGTAGGCCCGAAAAAGCTGTTCTCGTTCCCGGAGCCCATGGCGAACTCGTCCATGTTCGCCTTGCCCAGCAAAACAGCGCCATTGGCGTTGAGCTTTTTAAATACCGTCGCGTCATAGGGCGGAACAAAATCCTTGAGCATTTTCGACGCCGCCGTGGTGCGGATGCCGTTTGTGCAAATGAGGTCTTTAAGGGCGTAAGGCACTCCCGCCAAGGGGGGAAGCGCTTCCTTGTTCTTGCGCATCCGGTCTATCTGATCCGCCTGTTTGAGCGCCCGCTCCGGCGTTTTCGTGATATACGCGTTGATGAGGTAGTCCGTCTCCTCCATCCGGGCGAGGTAGGCCTCGGTTGCTTCCCTGGCGGACACCTCGCCGGACTGGATCATCCCGGCCAGCGCAGCCGCGGTATATTCATACAATTCCATTTGAAGCTCCTCCTATTCCACAACCTGGGGCACGGTAAAGGAAACCTCGTCATGCCCAGCAGAATTTAATAGGATCGCTTCCCGGTCAAAGGAAGGCTTGCTTACATCCTCGCGAAACACGTTGGTGATGGCCACCGCATGGGTCATGGGCTCTAGGTCGTCGGTATTAAGCCCCGCAATCCGGTTCGCCATTTGAAGGACATGACCCATGTCCTTCGCGAAGCGCTGGGCATCCGCGTCGCTTAACTGGAGCCGCGCCAACAGCGCCACACGCATAATTTGTTCCGTGGTCATGTTCAATGCCATCCACCGCCCTTGTCTTTGAAATATCTGCCAATCTTATGGCCCTTAAATGAATATTATACGCCACGCCTATGCTTTGAAGCAAGTTTTGGCGCATAGAAAAAAGCTGCGTTTCTCAGCTTTTTTTCTATATCTTTCAGCAGCCTAAGCAATATAATCCTTGGTGTTGGCCTGAAACAACAGGATTTCCTCCCCCTTCACCTGCGCCCAACAGACCATATCGCCAAGAACGCAGAATGCCTGCACGTCCTCAGCCGGTGTTTTTAAGTCGGCCACAGGCACGCTTTGCCGGTCCGCCCAACGGTAAATCTTGCCGTCAGCGCCGCAATAATATAGCGTTTGCGCCTCCATATACACAATTGAGGGCGCGATACCCGTATCCTCGAAAAAGCCGCCGTCCCATCCCCACAGATGCCCGCTGCCGTCTCCGGACCGGTAATAGACGCTGTCTCCCGTCCCGTAAAAATCCTCCAGCAGCGATGTCTGCTCCGCCAAAATATGCCATTCCCCTTGACGATATGCTTTGACGCTCCAATCGCTTTTTGTATAAAGATATACCTCCTCCGCCCCTGCCGTTAGGTACCGGGCGTCCCAATCGCCCGGGAGAATTTCCACAGGCGCCCCCGACGCCTCCATGCGCTTTACGGAGTGGGCGAGGTCGATATAATAAAGGCTCTCCCCGAATATGCAAAAATCCCGGACGCCCTCCTGCGAAACGGCCACCTGGCTTGCGTCCGCCGGATCATAAACATATACGCGGTTGCCATCGTCGATGTTGATATAGTACAGCTTCCCCTGGTGAAAAACAGGCGGTTGCCGCCATCGAAGCCGTTCCGCTTCCGGATACTCATTTTCATCGTCCAAGGGGATGATCAAGCCGTTTACCGCAAGCAGGTTCCCGTGTGCGTCCTGTTCCGGGATTGCCAGCAGGGAAAGGGGGATGTTCCCATCGCGGGACAGCTTCACCACCCCCGCCGCTTTTGCACTGCACCCGGAGGAAACAAGCAACAGCAACCCCAGCGCCAGCATCATCAGCCTTTTGTTCCAGGTCATCCTCTGCCGCCCCCTTTTTTATTGGAACCGCCGCGCGAACCAAGCTCGCGCGGCGGATGTATTGACCCTTATGTTTTACAAACCGGAACTACTCCACAACAGTCAGGCGCGGGGTATCGTCGTACTTCACGCCGTTCTCCTTGATGTAGTTGATCAGGGACTCCTCCATGCCGCCGTAGAACGCCACAGTGGGCGCGGACGCGAACATGGTATATCCGTCGCCGCCGACAGCCATAAAGTCGTTTGTCACCAGCTGATAGGTCTTGCCCATGTCCAGGGCCTCGTCACCCACCATGATGTCATAAGGCTTTCCGCCGGTGGCCTTGATCTTGTAGGTGATGCCGGACACCTGGGGCATCTTGCCCGCCTCGTTGGGGAACGCTTCAAGGCCAAAGCACAGCGCCTCGTAAAGCTGCTTGCCTGTCACGCTCTTCACCGTGAGGGTGTTGCCAAAGGGGAATACCGTGAATATATCGCCCACGGTGATGTTCCCTGGCTGGATGCTGGCACGAATGCCGCCGCCGTTGGTCAGCGCCACGTCCGCGCCGGTGATCTCGCGAAACGCGTCCGTCGCGAACCGGGCCAGGTTGGTTTCGCCTGTGCGCACGCTGCCGCGTTCGCCGTCAAGCATCACGTCTGTTTTGCCGATGACGCCCTTTGTGGCCTTGTCCTTCTTCGCCACCAGCTTATCCACAAGCTTCAGTGTCTTTGCGTCGGAGGCAACTTCCGCAACATCCGCATAGCCCACGAGCCTTGCGCTGGTGCTGATCTTGCCCCTCTCGCCGATGGTCAGGGTCACTTCACCGATGTTGTTGCCCTTTTCGCCGGTGGATACGATCAGGGTATCTTTTACCTTCTTGCCATTTTTCAATACGGTATGGCTGTGGCCGTCGATGATAAGGTCGATGCCGCTGACATTGCCCGCCACATCGGTGGAGCGGTTGCCCTTGCTTTCCTCATCCATGCCCAGATGCGCCAGGCAGATGATATAATCAGCACCCTTGCCCTTAAGCTTTTTGACCATAGCACGGGCGATGGTGGCCGGGTCAAGGAAATCCAAACCCTTTGTGTTGTCCGGGTGGGCCTTGTACTTGGTTTCCGGAGTCGAAAGGCCGAATATTCCGATTTTAACCCCTTCCACCGTGATGATATCGCTGCTGGGGAATAAAAGCTGGTTCGTGCCTTCCTTCACCAGGTTGGCCACCAGTGTTTTCGCCTTCAGCTTCTTCGTCAGCTTTTTGTACTGGGCTCCGCCATAATCGAATTCATGGTTGCCCAGCGTAAAATAGTCATAGCCTGCCGCGTTGATTACGGCGGGGGCTGTCTCGCCTTTGTAAAGCGTTGTGAGCAGCGTCCCCTGCATGCTGTCGCCGGCGTCCATCAGCAATACGTTTTTGCCCTCCGCCAGCAATTGCTTTTTATAGCCAGCAATTTTAGCCATGCCGATCTGTGTGTTGCCTTCATCTTCCGCATAATAAGAGTGAATGTCGTTGGTGTGCAGGATTGTGATCTGTTTTTGTGTCGTCTCTGCGGCCAGGGCCGTGGGCAGGAGCGACAGTACCATAACAAGCGCCAACAATAGTACCAGTATCCGTTTTCTCATCTGCAAATACCCCACTTTCTCCTTTATGTTTGTTCCCGCTTCGCGGAATATCTATATTTTACCATGACAGCGGCTTTTGAGGTAGGCCTAATGTGATTTGTCTCATATTTTACGGTTGTTTTTTTCTCATTTTAGTTCCGAACCGTCCAGCAGCGTGTCCATCAACGCCCGCACCTTCTTCAGCTCCCCGGGGTCCACGCTGTATATGGTAAAACCCGCCTCGCGTTTCGCGTGGACAAGCCCGCAGCCGGTGAGTATTTTCATGTGATACGACAACGACGGCTGGGTCATGCTGAAGCAGTCGAGTATTTCATTGGCGCACATGCGCTGGCAGGTGAGCATTTGCACGATTTGCAGGCGTGTTTCGTCTGATAACGCCTTAAATATAGGGATATAGGGGCTGAAATAATGGGTCATAGCCGCCTCCTATGCAATGCTGTGATAAAAGTATACCATGAGATTGGTCTTTTTGCACGTCCCCAGCGCCCTGTTCAAACTGCCTTGGCTGTGTTATGATGATGGTGAAAATTCTTTGTGGTCACATAAAGTATTTTGTGCAGTGCGCCGAATGCAGGAGGGCACAAAAAATGCTTGACGTTTCGGGCTTGTTTCCCTATAATTAATTGGGTGCCGGCTTATCCGGCAAAGCGCCAACGTAGCTCAGCCGGTAGAGCAGCTGATTCGTAATCAGCAGGTCAGGGGTCCGAGTCCCCTCGTTGGCTCCATCTCGAGGTGTGGCTCAGTTTGGTAGAGCGCTGCGTTCGGGACGCAGAGGCCGCTGGTTCAAATCCAGTCACCTCGACCATGAAAAAAATGCCCAATGGGCATTTTTTTCATTCTGGTTTTCCTCGCCGATGTACAGCAACAAACACCGGGTATTGCGCTGTCTGTACCGGGACATACTACCCATTGAGGTGATGGAATTTGGAACAGAAGTACGAAAGCATGCATGTCATGCTCAGAGAAAATCCGGATGCAAAATCGTATTTTGACAAGCTGCCTGATTATGTGCGCGAACAGATCGGCACCCGTGCCAACAGCGTAAACACCTATTCCGGGCTAAGGGATTATGCCGAAAACCTTCTGCGCGGAGACGGCTAGCCTAAGCAATGTAATCCGAACCCGGTTTGCGGCGGCGGATTACAGGCCGCTACTGTGTCAGCGGCCCTTGCCGTAGCCCCGCTACGCCTGCGGCCCCCTTCCTTGCATCGACCAGCAATTGGCCGCCGGAAACTCGAAGACCGAAAATGCCTCCATTTGGATGGAGTGCAAGGATGAAGAAGGAGGGCATAGCGGCGCTATGCCGACTGATGAAGACAAAGCAATACGACAAATGGTGCCATTTTCAGCGAGTTCGGATTACATTGCTTAGGCTAAGGTAAGGAGAATTGAACCCGTGTGCCCAAAGTGCCGTTTATGGGCCGTTTCTTTGTTCTCGTGCGTCGGTGTAGCCCCGCTACACCTTCCTCCTCGGCCTCGAAATGGCCTCATACTCGACTACTTTGGGTCAGAGAGTTTTCGTTTGTGAAGTGCTTGCTTGTGCTAGACGCCGTGGCGCAGGCGTGGTGGCGCCACGGCAAGCTGCGGCAACAACACACAAGCGAGTGCAGCACAAACGAAAACCATACGGGTTCGACTCTCCTTACCTTAGCCGAAAAGAAGAAACAGCTTGGTCAGTAGAAACCCGATCAATCCGCAGCCTGGGAACGTCAATACCCAGGCTGCCGCCATTTCCCCCACCACGCTTTTGTCCACGGCAGACCCGCGCCTAGCTGCCGCCGCTCCCATAATGGCGGTTGTCTTCGTATGGGTGGTGCTGGCGGGAATGCCGAAAATGGAGCACAACAGCAGGCACCCTGCGGACGCGAGATCCGCGCTGAACCCCTGATATTTCTCGATTTTCGCCATGTCCATTCCCACGCTTTTGATGATTTTTTTCCCGCCCAGAGCGGTGCCAAGCCCCATCACGGCGGCACACAACACAAGCATCCAAAGGGGCGCGGGCCCTGCGGCCTCCCTGCCCGCCAGGCGAAGGCCCAGCAGCAGCACGCCTAAAAATTTCTGCCCGTCCTGGGCCCCATGCATAAAGGACATGGCCGCCGCTGAAAATATTTGCGCGCCTTGAAAAAACCGGTTTGCCCGCTGTCTCTGCACGTTTCGAAACAAAAACGCCATCATGAAGCTGATGAGCATCCCCCCCGCAAACCCGGTAAACGCCGACATTCCAAGACCGTAAAGCACCTTTCCCCAGGCCGAAAAGCTGATCCCGGAAAGCCCGCCGTTTATGGCGATTGCCGCGCCCGACAGCCCTGCGATCAGCGCGTGGCTTTCGCTTGTTGGAATGCCAAACCACCAGGCGGCCACCGCCCAGAGTATGATGGCTACAAGCGCTGCAAACAGCGCGAGCCGTGCGGATTGCATGTCCGGGCCAAAGTCCACCATTCCTGTGATTGTCATGGCCACGGTATCATTATAAAGGGTCATCACCAGCACACCTAAAATGTTCATCACCGCTGAAAGGAGGATGGCGGGCCCTACTTCCATGCATCGGGTGCAAACGCAGGTGGCAACCGCGTTGGGCGCGTCCGTCCAGCCGTTCACGAATATCACGCCGATTGTCAGCACCACCGCCGCAAGCAGCGCCGGCATCTCAAAAATCGCCTGGAAAAACCCGGAAAAGGACGCGTTCATTTCACACCTCGTATATCATGCCATTGCTGTTATGAAAGCATATGTATTTAACGCCATAATTATGGCACAATCCAGCATTCGATCTTATTCGTAAAGAATAGTGGCAATTTTCTTTATAAATTCTTTATAAACACCTTGATGAAAAAACTGGAAGTTGCTATAATTAAATTAGAGCATTATTATCCCTATCTAGTGAAGTCTGTTTCTCCATCTCTACATCGTTTCAGTGTCGAACAGGGTTGTTTTGTCGAATTTCTAATTAACAGGAGGGGCCAAAATGGAACAGAATATGGAAAAAAAGAAACTGCATCTAACCGTCAAAATACTAATCGGATTGATTGCAGGTATCATCGTTGGCGTCATATTAAATATGACGGGCGCGGTGGATATCGCAAACACATGGATCAAGCCTTTTGGCACGCTATTTTTAAATCTTATTAAAATGGTGATCGTCCCGCTGGTATTTGCCTCTCTGGTCATGGGCGCCTGCGGCCTTGGCGACATCAGGAAAGTTGGCCGCGTCGGCGGAAAAACCCTCCTCTATTTCCTGTGTACCACCGCGTTCGCGGTTGTCCTGGGCCTAATCATCGGCAAGGTCTTCAACGTCGGTGCAGGCATTTCCCTGCCCACAGACGCTTCTTACGAGGCGAAAGAAGCCACCGGTTTTGTGGATACCCTGCTCAATATCATCCCCACAAACCCATTTGCGGCACTAGTGGAAGGTAACATGCTCCAGATCATCGCATTTGCACTGTTTGTCGGCATCGGCATCAACATCGTCGGCGAAAAGGCGGAAGGCTTCAAGCGGGGCATGGAAGGCTTTGCGGAAGTCATGTATGCCATCATCGGCAGTATCATGAAGCTGGCCCCTTATGCTGTGTTCTGCATGATCATCCCCGTTGTGGCCGGCCAGGGCGTATCGGTGCTGGGGCCGCTGGCCATGCTGATATTGGCGGTATATCTTGCCTGCATTCTCCATGCAGTGATCGTGTACTCCGCAACGGTTAAGATATTCGCAAAAATGAGCCCTGTGGCCTTCTTTAAAGCGGTGGCTCCCGCGTCCCTGTTTGCATTTACCACCGCCAGCTCCTCGGCCACGCTTCCCTTCTCCATGGAAAGCGCGAGAAAGCTTGGGGTTTCTCCCCAGGTGCGCTCCTTTGTGCTTCCGCTGGGCGCAACCATCAACATGGACGGTACAGCGGCGTTCCAGGGCATCTGCGCCCTGTTTGTGGCGGGGCGGTATACGGCATCGACCTGACGCTGGGCCAGATGGGGATGATCGTTCTCTCCGCAACGCTGGCTTCCATCGGCACCGCGGGCGTTCCGGGCGCCGGTACCGTTATGTTGGGCATGGTGCTGACCACCGTAGGCCTCCCGCTGGACGCTGTGGCCATCATAATGGGCGTCGAGCGTATTCTGGACATGGCCCGCACCAGCGTCAACGTTACGGGCGACTTGGCCTGCTCTGTGGTCATCGCTGCGTCGGAAAATGAATTGGGGCCCCAATACATAGAACTCGAAGTCTGATACATCCTAAATGGCCCGGAGCAATTTCGCTCCGGGCCGCATTTTTTTGTTATCATTGAAAGTTTAATATGGACAGCAGGCTTAAAATCCAAAGCGCCGCGCCCGCCATGCCCGCGAACGTATTGCTGAACATCCAAAACATGGGCCAGCGGCGCTTTTTTTTGCCCTTTCGGGCCCGCCACTCCAAATACGCGATCAAAAGCCCAACCACCGCCGCCGCCGCCGCCGTGAAGGCAGGAAGCACGCCAAGATATTTTCCGCCAAGCAGCAGCGCGTCCGCGCTGATGAGCATGGACGCCAAGCAGCACAGCGCCGAAAGCTGAAGGGTCATTGATCTAACCTCCTATTATGATACCCGCGAATGACGGATTGTGTCCGTTTTCCTGCAAATGTCCGTTTTAGTCCGGGTTGTCATTGCTTTTTTTCATTATATCATACGGATGCCGCAAAAAACATATGGAACCCGGTGATAAGGACGTGCTATACTATAGGTTGCAAAGGTATAACCCTGCCGAAAACTGCGAGGATAATGATGACATTATAAAGGAGGTTTCCATTATGCAATATTCCCGCGAAGTGGAGGAAATGGTATGCGTCGCCAAGGGGGCAAAGCATGACCCCTCGCCCATCCCCGAAGAAGGCAAATGGGTGAAAGCCAAACAGATTGGCGACATCTCCGGCCTGACCCACGGTGTGGGCTGGTGCGCCCCCCAGCAGGGCGCGTGCAAGCTTACGCTCAACATCAAGGACGGCATCATCGAAGAGGCTCTGGTGGAGACGCTGGGTTGCTCCGGCATGACCCATTCCGCCGCCATGACATCTGAAATACTGCCCGGCAAAACGATTTTAGAGGCGCTGAACACCGACCTGGTGTGCGACGCCATCAACACCGCCATGCGCGAGCTGTTTTTGCAAATCGTATACGGCCGCAGCCAGAGCGCGTTCTCTGAGGGCGGCCTGCCCGTCGGCGCGGGGCTGGAGGACCTGGGCAAGGGCCTTCGCTCCCAGATCGGCACCATGTACGGCACCCGCTTAAAAGGGCCCCGGTACCTGGAAATGGCGGAAGGCTATGTATTGAAAATCGGCCTTGACGAAAACAATGAGATCATCGGCTATCAGTTCGTAAACCTTGGCAAGATGATGGACGCCATCAAAAAGGGCACGGACCCCAAGGAAGCGTATGAAAAGAACATCGGCACCTATGGCCGCTTCGCGCAGGCCGCAAAGGTGATCGATCCCCGGCATCAGTAAGAAAGGAGGCCTTGCAGTATGATTATGTTTGAAGGCTACGAAAGACGCATCGCGAAAATCGAAAAGGCCCTTTCCGGGTACGGGATCTCGGGGCTTGAGCAGGCGAAGGCCATCTGCGATGAAAAGGACGTGGAGGTGGGGGCCATCGTGCGCGGCATTCAGCCCATCGCCTTTGAAAACGCGGTTTGGGCGTACACGGCCGGCGCGGCCATCGCCCTCAAAAAGGGCGTAACCAACGCGGCGGACGCGGCGGACGCCATCGGCCTGGGCCTGCAGGCGTTCTGCATCCCCGGTTCTGTGGCGGACCAGCGGCAGGTGGGCCTGGGCCACGGCAATCTGGCGGCCATGCTCCTTCGGGAAGACACCAGGTGCTTCGCGTTCCTGGCTGGACACGAAAGCTTTGCCGCGGCGGAAGGCGCCATCGGCATCGCCCGCACCGCCAACAAGGTGCGCAAGGTGCCTCTCCAGGTTATCCTGAACGGCCTTGGCAAGGACGCGGCGTATGTCATCTCCCGGATTAACGGCTTTACCTATGTGGAGACAAACTTCGATTACTACACCGGGGAATTGAAGATCGCTTATGAAAAGGCGTTCTCCGACGGCGACCGGGCGAAAGTGCGCTGCTACGGCGCGGACGATGTAAACGAGGGCGTGGCCATCATGCGCCACGAGAATGTGGATGTTTCCATCACCGGCAACTCCACCAACCCCACCAGATTCCAGCATCCCGTAGCAGGCACCTATAAAAAGTGGTGCGCGGAGAACGGCAAAAAATATTTCTCCGTGGCCAGCGGCGGCGGCACCGGCCGTACCCTGCACCCCGACAACATGGCCGCGGGCCCCGCTTCCTACGGCATGACCGACACCATGGGCCGTATGCACTCTGATGCCCAGTTCGCCG